>JBKAGN010000057.1:0-22645 GCA_046290415.1 Hyphomicrobiales bacterium | reverse complement strand
GCGCCAGGCGTACATCAGCCTCACCGACTTTGCCCTCGGCCACGGTTCGCAAAAGCTGGAACATCGTGTCGGCGGCGTCGGCCTCGGTTCCAAACACGCGGTCCGGTAAACGGATCATCTGCGGGTCATCGACACCGGTGAGCGCACCATAGGCGCCGTTGGCGTAGACGATCTGGCCCTGCGAGTTGGTCGAAAGAACGCCCTGCACGTCCTCATCCATGAACTGATCGGCCCAACTTGGTGGCGGTGCACGTCCGGCGATTTGCAAAAAACCAAGCACCAAGGCCAACAAGGCCGCGATGCCGAGCGCGGCAAAGCCGCCAAGCACGATCAAGAGCGCGGTCGGGTTGCCCCCAAAGTCGGAAAAGCCAAGGAAAAACAAAAGCGCCAGCATGCCGACAAGCGTGACAGCGACCAACCCTTGGTGCGGTCGGCTGCGCGAGGAACGCGGCGCATCAGCATTGCGCAGGTCAATGAGTGGCTGGGTCACAGAACGGTGGGCACCATGGCGAAGGGACGGAAACAGGCTTTACCAAACGCAACGATTCGGCCAGCCCAAACTACCGCGCTGCGCCGGGCTTCGGCCAGCACGAGGCTGTCGAAGTGCCGGCAAAAGCTGTTGGATGGGTCAATCAAAGGCGTGCTGAGCGTTTCTCGCGCATGCGCATGACAAAGCCGATGACCTTCGCCACAGCCTCAAAATGCTCAGCCGGAATAGACTGATCGACTTCCACGCTTGCATGCAGTGCGCGGGCAAGCGGCGGGTTCTCAACGATTGTGACTTCATGTTCGCGCGCCACCTGGCGGATCGACAACGCCAAGGCATCGACGCCTTTGGCGACACAGAGCGGCGCCTGCATCCCGCTCTCATACTTCAGCGCCACCGCAAAATGGGTCGGGTTGGTCACCACCACCGTCGCGTCCGGCACGGCGGCCATCATGCGTTTGCGTGAACGCTCCATACGCACCTGACGCAGCTTGGCTTTGACCGTAGGATCGCCTTCTTGCTGCTTGTATTCGTCTCGGACCTCTTTGACCGTCATTTTCTGGCGTTCGAACCAACGGTGGCGTTGGTAGAGATAGTCGGCGACACCAATCACGATCATCACCGCCGCGCTGGCGAGCAAAAGCGCCACAGCCAACTCCAGGACAGCCGGCAGAAACTGCGAAAGATCGGTGAACAGGATGGCGTCCAATTCATCCTGGCGTGGCAACAGGATCAGCACCATCAGCACGCTGATGAGGCAGACTTTCAGCAGGCCTTTGACGAAGTTCATCAGGCTTTCGCTGGAAAAAAGCCGCTTGAACCCAGCGATCGGAGAAATTTTGGAGAGTTTCGGCGTGATCGGCTCGATGGAAAGCACCGGGCGATGCTGCACGACGTTGCCGAGCACGGCCATCGCCATCAGAAACAGGAAGGGCACGGCAACAGCCAGCGCGATCGCCGGACCGAGCGCGCCTGTGAGATCAACAATGGCGCCGCCATCGACTGGGATGAGCGCCGCCTGTTGCATCATGTTGGCAAACATCGGCGTGAGATTGGCCATCGCCGGTCCGATCATCAGACCGACGACCATCGTGCCGCCGAGCAGAACGAAAGCCGAGGACAGTTCTTGGGATTTGGGAACGTCGCCCTTCTGATGGGCATCTTCTAAACGTTTATGGGAGGGGTCCTCAGTCTTTTCTGACTGGTCGGCTTCTTCCGACATCAGGCCTCCTGCGGCCTGCTGGTGCTAACCTCTAAGAGGGAAAGAGCACCATCATGACCTCGCGCACATGGTCGATGTAGAGCGCCATCAAGGCACTCAACATCGCCGCCAAGAGAATGAACCCGCCGAGAATGTTTACCGGCATGGCAATCATGAAAATCTGCAATTGCGGCATCAGCCGCGAGAGAATGCCAAGACCCAAATAGAAAATCAGCCCGAACACCATAAAGGGCGCGGATATCTGGATCGCAACCTCGAAGGCCTTCGCCATGCTCATTAGGCCGTACTGCGTGAAGTCGCCAATCGGCACGACGCTGCCGACCGAAAACACATCGTAGCTGCGCACAATCCCGGCGACGGCCAAATGGTGCAGGTCGGATGAAAATATGAGTGTGATGCCAAGCAGCCCAAGAAAGTTGCCGAGCAAAACGCCCTGCGTGCCCTGAGACGGATCGACGTTGAGCGCGAAACCCAGACCCATTTGGAAGGCGATTGTCGTGCCTGCGACCTGCATCACCGACAGCACGAAACGCACCGCAAGGCCCAATGCCAGACCGATCAAGATTTCCCAGATGATGAGGCCGAATACCTCCACCGCGCTTTGCGGCACCTCTGGCAGGACCCCAGAAACGGTCGGATAAACGACCAGGAGCGTCGCCAAAGCCAAGACCAGCCGCACGCGCACCGGAACCGTTTGCTCGCCGATGCCTGGCATCAGCAGGAACAGCGTGCCGAGCCGGGCGAACAGTAGAAGCGCGAGCCAAGCAAGTTCCGGCAGAAGCGATATGTCCAAGGACGGTGTCCATCATCCTTGCCGATCCAGCCACCGCGCTGGCCTTAACCGGCAATGATTCGTTCAGCGACGCGGTTCATGTAGCCTGCCATGAGGCTGCCCATGAACGGAAGCGTAAGCATGAAGGTGACGAAGATCGCCATGATCTTCGGCACGAACACCAGCGTCATTTCCTGGATTTGCGTCAGCGCCTGAATAAGACCGATGGCAACCCCGACGCCCAGACCGACGATCATCATTGGGCCACAGACATAAATCAGCGTCACAACACCATCGCGTGCAACATCGAGAACTTCAGGTCCGGTCATGGAAACATCCTAGAAAAAAGAGCGGAGAAACTGGCCTAAATCGGCATGCGCAAGATTTCTTGATAGGCCTGGATCACCCGATCGCGGACGGTCACAACCGTCTCCAGAAGCACCTCGGTCTCGGCGACAGCCGTCACAACATCGACAACGTCGGCGCGGCCTTGAACCAGGTCCATACCGGCGGCCTCAAAGGCTTGGCCCTCATTGACCAAGTTGGTGGCCTGCTGCTCGATCAGCGCGCCAAACCCTTCGGCGGCATCCGAAGCGGCCGGTTGGGCGCCGCCCTGCCCGTTGCCGGACAGCGCTTGGGCGGCCTGCGCATAAGCCTGGATGGCCTGATTGGTTGGGATGCTGGTCATGCTGGCCTACTTTCCTAAGCGCGCAAAATATCGAGCGTGCGCGAGATCATCTGGCGCGTCGATTGCACGACGTTGAGGTTGGCCTCATAGGACCGTTGGGCGTTGCGCATATCCATCGCTTCCACCAATCGGTTGACGTTCGGCATGGCGACATAACCTTCATCATTGGCCGCCGGGTGGCTTGGATCGTAGCGCAGGCGGAACTCGCCGCGATCGGGCCGCACTGGGCCGAGCTCCACGGTCCGCGAGTCGGTCTCACGATCAAGAGCGGCCCGGAACGTTGGGATCTGCCGCCGGTACGGGTCACCGTCCGGCGTCTGCGCAGTGGAATCAGCATTGGCGATGTTTTCGGCAATGATGCGCATCCGCCCTGATTGGGCTTGCAGACCCGAGGCCGCCGTCACCAAGCTTTTGAGGAAGTCCATGCGTTTATCCTTCCGTTATCGAGGCTAGCGCCGGCCAACAGCCGTGCGCAGCATGCCAAGGGATTTCTGATAGAGCGTCGCTACCGTTTGGTAGTCGAGTTGGTTGGCGGTCATTTTCATGACCTCTTCTTCCAAGACGACCGAATTGCCTTCCGGCGTCACTTCAAATGTCGGCTGCCGGTCATTCTCAAAACCCGTCGTGTCGGCAACAGCGCGCCCGGCAATATGTTTGGCATCGGTGCGCACCGGTGCCGTCGCCATAGGACGGGCAACCGAAAACTGTGCCTCGTGATCCACGCGCTGGAGGTCACGCGCCGCGTAACCGGGCGTGTCGGCATTGGCGATGTTTTCAGCCAGAACAGACTGGCGCGCCGAATGCCATTGCATCTGCGTACGTAGCGCCGAAAAGAAGGGCAGATCACGAAGCATCGAGCCGAAGCCACCAGCGGTTTATGGTTAACGGGACGTATCAATCTGGGCAGAATGTGCCGCCTTGACGGTTAACAAGCTGTTAATGGTCTATCGCTGATTTCGCTGACCCCTTGGAATAGCTTAAGAATTCTCGGCAAGTAGTTGGGGGCTTGGGCGCTGGCGATGGCGACAAGTCTTGCCCAATTCGGTACTCTTGATCACCAAGTGTGCCGAATCGCGACAGCTGGCCAAACCCGGCGTGCGAACGGATTGATCGACGGACCCAGTCCCAGCCTCGCAAGCAGAAGAGGCGTCTTGGAGCCTGCGTCGCGCGTTGGAGGGGTAAGGTTGTGTTCGAAGAACAGTTAGGGGAAACCGGCGGAACCATCGCCCAATTCGGGCTGTCGCTCATCGTCGTCGTTGCCTTGATCTTCCTGGTGGCTTGGGTGGTGAAACGCTTCGGTGGCTCGCGCTTTGGCGGCCACCATGGCGATGAAGCCGAATTGCAAGTTGTGTCGACGCTTGCCATCGATCCAAAACGCAAACTTGTTTTGGTGCGTCATGGCAAATTGGAGCACCTCCTGTTGATTGGCGGCGGATCGGACGCGGTGATCGAGCGCTCTATGATTGGCGGCATTCCGCTGGCCGCACGCATGCAGGCGAGCAAGGCCCAGGAAAAGCAGGAAGACGAATCCTATTCGCGCCCGGCTGATCGGTTCCGCACGTCCAACCGCTTTTCGTCCGCGCTTCTGCGGAGCAAGGCAGCTGAAGAAACGAGCGAGCGTCCGCCATCGCTTTCTCGCTCCAGCGAAACACCGCAGTCCGACAACGCCCAAAAGGCTGCCACCGCCGCAACCGCCGGCGCAGCGGCAGCCACCGCGGCCGTTGCCGCTGCGAGCACCAGGCCCGCAACACCTGCACCACCGTCCAGCGGCGGCACCAAGGCCACCGAACCTAGGCCGCCTGTCACGGAAACGGCAAAAGCCAAGCCGGCTGAACCGACGCCATCGGCGCAGGACGACGAACGCGCCGCCATCGACCGTTCGCTGGACGAGGCCTTGTCGGCATCGCTGCTCGATGACATGCCCTTGCCTGCAGCACCTGCGGTTGAGCCTGCGAAACCAGATCCCTTGGCACCAAAAACCGCGAAAAAGGACTCAGCTCCACCGGCTGAACCAGCCCCGGCTGCGCCGAGCACGACCGTGGATGATCTCAGCCTTGAGCGGGAACTAGAAGCAGCGCTTGAGCTGGATGCGTTTGAACGAACACCGTCTGCGGGCGGCTCAGGCCATGCGCCGATCGACCTTCCACCGCTCGATTATTTGCCGGACCTGCCCGACCTATCGACACTTACCGGCAATGGCAATGAGGCGCCTGCCGAGCCGAAAGCCGCCGAAGCGAAAGCAGGCGAGCTGGCGAGCAAAGAACCTGAAAGCGAGGACAAGCCCGATCCGCTTAAGCTTTCCAGCGTTCGTGAAGCCGCGCCCGCCACCTCACCAACCACAGCCGACGAACCGGCCTCTGCTGATCAGGACGCCAAATCTGACGACCAACCGGCCAATGAATCGCCGCCGGCGCCCGATATCCCCGTGGCGCTGTCCGGCCGCGACGATCCTCCGATACCCGTAGCCATTCCAAGCCGCGGACCGGCCGCCAACGCGACCACGCTGGCCAAAGCCGATGACGAAAAAACCACGGCGGCACCAGAGACCAGTGGCGATGACGCGGTCGATATCTCATCCATGCTGCAGCCGTCAGGCGGTGGCAAAGCGGACGGTGAACCAAAGGGCGGCAAGTCCGACGATCTTGACGATGAAATGCGCCGACTGCTCGGAGAAATTGCCGGAGATCCGGAGCAGAAGTGAGCGGTCTGGCCCGCAATAGGAACGGTGAACGAGGCGCGCGCGTCCAGGCCGCCCGAACGCGTCTGCTGAGCCGTCGAGCGGTCTGGTGGGGCGTGGCACTGCTGCCGCTTGTGCTGGCCTCGCTCGTTGCGATGGCCCCCGAAAGCCTGGCGCAAGACATCTCGATTTCGCTGGGCGATGATATCGGTGTCACCGAACGCGCCGTTCAGATCATCCTACTCATCACCATCCTGTCGCTGGCGCCTTCGATTCTGGTGATGGTGACGTCGTTCACGCGGATCGTCGTTGTTCTGTCGCTGTTGCGCACGGCCATTGGCCTGCAGACCGCGCCGCCCAACACGGTCATCATCTCACTGGCGCTGTTCCTGACCGCGTTCATCATGGCGCCAACCTTCCAGGAAGCCTATGAGGCTGGCATACAGCCGCTGATCGATGAAACGATCGATCTTGATCAGGCTTTTGAGCGCGCGTCCGAACCCTTCCACGTCTTTATGCGCGCGCATGTGCGAGAGAACGACCTGCGGCTTTTCCTCGATCTGTCGCAGACACCGACACCGGAAGGCCCGGAGGCCATCCCGCTGACGGTGCTTGTCCCAGCCTTCATGATTTCGGAACTCCGTCGGGCTTTCGAGATCGGCTTCTTGCTGTTCGTACCGTTCATCATCATCGATCTGGTGGTTGCGTCCGTGCTGATGTCGATGGGTATGATGATGCTGCCGCCGGTGATCATCTCGCTTCCGTTCAAGCTGATCTTTTTCGTTCTCGTCGACGGCTGGAATCTCGTCGCAGGCTCTCTGGTGCAGAGTTACGGGCCGCCGCCCGGCTTATAGCCAGGCTGAGTCCGTCCTCACGCGCAGCCTTAAGCGCCTGGCGAAACGATCGGCGTGGTTTGCGAGGAAAAGGTCGAACGATAGTCAGCGAGGAACCGGTTCAACGTGTTGAGCCCGGCAATGCCGCGCGCCACATCGCGAAACGCGCTGCCTTGGGTTTCGATAGGCGCGGTCACCACATCGAAGGCGCTGGCATAAATGCCTTCCGACATCTTGCCATCGAAACGGGCGCGCAAGCGCTCCAGCGCGTATTCGTCATTGGCGAAGCTGAAGGCGATCGAGGCGCGCAACACCTGCTGCATTTCGTCTTCATCAAGCGGGACGCGATCGCGCCACCGGTCGGCAAGCGAGCGCTCCAAGACTTCGCCAGCCTCGGCCCAGCGTTCAGCATTCCAAAGAACGTCGGCGCGCACCGCATCGATGTCGTTGCCGTCCAGGTTACGCAGCATTTCCAATGCCAGTTCATGGCGGCCAAGTTCAGAAAGCGCGCGGGCCTCGATCACGCGACGACCGCGTTCGATGGATTGGGGCGCCTGCGACACACGTGAGCGCTGCAAAACGGCCACCGCCTCCGACGGGCGATAATCCATCAGATAGATAAGCGCCAAATCGGCGGCAATCTGCGCCTTCGCCGTTCCGGTCAATCGGTTGTCGACCTGATGCAGCAACAGATCGGCAGCCTGATCGAGCAGATCAATACTGACCAAACGGTCCGTGAGGCGTCGCACAAGCTCATCACCGCGCCGGCCGATCGGCGTCAGTTCCCGGAAGTCGTAGAACAGGCTCAAGGCATCGATGGCCGGCATTTGATCGGCCTCGCCATTCAAATAGAGGTCAACAAAGATCGCCTGCATATCGTCAGACACATCATTGGCCTCGGAATGATCAGGCTGGGCGATCAAGATGCCCTTCAGGGCCGTCAGCGCATCGCTGTAGCGCCCCTGCTCCACATAGAGCTCACCGAGAAATCGACGCGTGCGCACCTCAGTATCATCGCCGCGCCAGGCAACCGCCAGGTTCTCAAGCTGATCCAGGCCCTCGGCAAGCGTCAGCTCTTCGTTGAGGACGCGTGTCTCAATGCCAAGCAAGGTCGCCTGGGCGCCCAGCGGGCCTTCATTTTCTGCGCGGATTGTATCGAACACATCCAACGCCTCTTCCATACGGCCTTTGGCAAGCGCGACCTGCCCCTGCAACAACGCCAAACGATCTTCCAGCGGGCTGCCCATCAACCGCGTCGGGTCAATCTGCGACAGACGCTCGGTTGCCAAATCAATGGCTTGCACGTTCAACGCCGCCTCAACGCCATCAAGGCGGGCTTGCGCAACCAGGTCCGACGGATAGCCATCAAATAGCGCTGCGACATCGTCGTAAGCAGCGTTCACTGCTGGCCAGTCGCGCAGCGACGCGTTGGCAAGCAATCCCCAAAAGCCGGCATCGGCGACGCCATCCATTACATGAGAGTCGATAATGGCCAGCGCCTCATCGCTGCGCCCGGCAAGGGTTAAGGCAGCCGCGCGCACCATCAAATAGGCCTCATCATGCTCAAGCGCGGAGGCTTCCGAAACGACGATATCGAGGATGCCGTTGGCTTCCTGGCCAAGATCGAACGCCAAGAGAAAGCGCGCAAAGGCCATTAGCCTTTCAATCCGCACGGCGCCTTCGGCGGCCGCCACGGATTCTTGGAAGTCCTCATAGCGATCGCGAAATCCCGACGCACCTTCTCCGGCATAGGCACGCAGATCGAAGTAGCCAGGCCGCTCATCAGGCGAGAATCCAAACGAGCCGAGCGACAAGCCAACTTCGGAAAGCGTCAAACCCTGTTCGCGGGTGATGACGACACGATTGCGCTCGACATCCAAGGCCAGTGCATCGGTTTTCGGACGAACAACCAAACCCTGGGAAGAGGGAAGGATCTCGAACTCGACCAGCTCCTGCCGCGCCAAGCTACCTTGCGATGGCGCGAGCATCGGCACGACCAACAGTTCATCCCCGACATGGGGATGAATGATCCGGCGCATGCGACCGAAGCCCTCACCTAGGACTTCGGCAAATGCTTTGCCGTCGGGCAAAGTGCCTCGGCCAACATCCAGGCCCTGCGGCGGCTCCACGATGGATGGCCCGAGCACCACGATCCTGCGATCGCCGGACGGCACCATCGAAACAAGTGCACTGTCGCGCATCTCAAGATGGATGAGATTGAGATCGTTCACGCGCACCGGGCGAATGGACCGAACCAAATCGTTGAGTTCCAGCCGCATCGCCCGCAAATCAAACGGGATGGGGTTCTGAAAAACCAAGGTGACAAACGACTCGCGCCGGAACGCGGCGGCTGGCGTTGGCTGCGAAAACGGGAAAAGCAACCGCGTCTCATCGCCTTCCATCCGCACTTCAACGCGAATGACGTTGGGATCGACGGCCTCTTCCATGGCTTCGCCAACCTCAGGCGCCCGTCCACCTTGCAGCGCGCGAGCGGTCACCACATCGGGACGCTGCGCCAGAATTTCCAGGTTTTCTTCGCTCGTTGCCGGCGTGCCATCAGAAAGCAACGGGACGTCTGCCGACGGCGCGGACTCACCGTCAGCCAAACCGCCCTCGCCCATCGCCGCAGGATCATTGGCCATGTCGGCTTCAGGCTCTGGATCGATGCGCGTCAGACTGCTCGGATCCAAAGGACGCGTCGCGTCGGCGACCTGCACATCTTCCTCTGGCTCGACCACATCATCCGTTCGCGCACCGACCGTCGAAAACCGCGTGGTGTCGTCCGTTACGCCATCGATCGCTGGCGATAGCGTCGCCATCACACGGTCGAGTTCTTCCTGATCGACGCCTTCCCTATCGAGCGGCGTTTCGCGCTCTAGATCGACAACAAAGCGCTGATCATCCTCAAACCATCGGAGCCCAGAACCCGGCGTCACTTCCATGGTGATGGACAGGCTTGCGCCGTCGCGATCGTAATCGAGATTCACCAGTTCCGAAGGCTGATCGACAAACGCGTCCGACAGATCGATGGGAACATCATAGTCGAACTCCATCGTCAGTTCCGGGCCTGACTGGGCCACCGCGACATTGAACGGAACGTTCCAGTTGAATGCGTAGCGCGTGAAGGTGGGCGCCGCGCCAATGCGTAGCGTCACTTCCGGCTCCAGTTCGCCGAGCAATCGACGGCGCTCGGCTTCGGCGGCTTCGCGAGCAGCCTGTTCGGCGCGTTCGGCGAGCCGGGTGACGACCTCTTCCGGCAAGGGCGGCGGAAAGCCCTGCCATGTCGTCGGCAGAAAATCGATGAACAGCGTTTCGCCGGCTTCCATCGTGTTGATCCGTACCGCGCGCGACAGACCAAACCGAAGCGCACGACCGTCGGGGTCGCGGCGAGCAATGGTCACAAAATCGGACAGCACGCGCATCGCATCGCGAATATCGGTATCGACCGACTCTTCAAAAACGATCCGCAGCACACCGTTTTCGGCATCGAGTTCGTAGGGTGGCAGGTCAAGGCGGTCGCGGAACCGCAAGGTCAGCCGCCCGAAATCGCGCTCGCGTTCCGCGACGGCCACAGCCTCCAGCGACTGGGCATGTACAGGCACCGCAGCCGTGGTCGCCAAGGCAGTTGCGATGGCGAGCAGAAACGCTCCCAAAAGACCATGAAATCGGGTCGATCGAGATAAGGATGGATCACGCAGAAAGGCAGGTAGGGACAACAACTTTAGGACCACCAGACTCCTTGTCTGGCGACCATAAATTCCACGCCTTAAGAAGCGCTTACTACGCGCCTATTGAATCGGCACGCCTTCAATGCGCGGCAGTTCGGTGTTCATGGCGTTGGTTTCGAGCGGCGCCTGCACTGGCGAGCCTGCCAAGGCGATCGTTAAACGGCGCGCCGATTCTGGTGTCATTTCGCCCAAAATATCAGCCATTTTGCGCGGGTTCATCGCATTGGCGACTTCCACCAGGATCGGCAGGTCGAGAAGGTCGAAGATCGCAGCGGCATCCTTGGCGCGCATCGCCGAGTAGACTTGAACCAGGCGACCGATCTCCTGACTTTCGCGCTCATCTTCGGCGTCTGCAACAGCAGTCACCCGCGCTTCAAGGGCTTCCAGTTCTGAAAGACGTTCCTCTAGGCGGCGCTCAGCGGCGGCAAGCAATTGCTCGCGGACGCGCAAATCCTGCTCGCGTTCTTCCATCAAAACGCGGCGTTCACCGAGCCGATCCAACAGGGCATCGCGCGACGTTTCGATCTGCAAATCCTCAACGTTCACACCTTGCGCATCCTGGGCGTCGCGGGCGGCCTCGGCCGCCGCACGCAAAGCTGCTGCAGATTCTGAAATCTGGTCGGCGGTGGACTCGGCAACTGGCTCTGCGTCTGGTTCTTCCTGCGCGATCGCCACGTCCACGCCGGTGACCGTGTTGCCTGGACCGGCAATAAGGTTGAAGCCCTTCATGCCAAGCAGCATCAACGACGTCAAAATGACAACCGGGAGCAGACGGATCGAGCGCATCGTTTAACTCCTATCGATGGCTTAAGAGGCCACCCGTTGAAGACGGTCTTGCAACGCGCGTGCGGCGTCATCCAGGCGTTGGCTAGGGCTGGGCGCGGCCGGCCCAGACTGAACAGCCTGTGCAATCTGCGCAGCGGACCCACGATTGGCGGCGGGTTGAACCGGCCGCGGCGATGCCGCTGACGTTGTCAAATCACCCATCGGCAATCCAGCCATCTTGCCGAGACGCTCAACCACGGCACCGGCCGAGTTCAGTTTTATGGAAAGCTCTTCGGACACCTGATTGGCCTGATGCAGACGCTGGCCAAGCGTTTGATCGCATTGCGCCGATGTCGTGCGCAGTCCCTGGATGGCCCGTTCAGCGATCTCGGTGGCAGTCAGCAGCTCAGCGATCGTGGCGCGCAGGCCTTCCTCATCAGCTCGCAAGCGTTTCAACCGACTGTTGAGAAGGATGCAATAGGCGATGGTGATCACCAGGAGGATGGCCACAAGACCTTCGATCACCAGGCTCAAAGGAAGGTTCAACATCACGACTCCATCGGGTTGGGTTGCTCGGCATGTTCAAACGAAGCGAGCGTTGTTTTTGGCTTGCGCAGATTGCGGGTCACGCGAACCGCAACATTGCGATCGCGCTGGCCCAATTGGCCTTCGGTCAGGACCGTCTCACCGCATTTCAGATAGATCGGATCAGTCGGCGCGGTTTCAAACATCAAGGTCTGCCCCTCTTTGAAGGACATGACCTTGGAAAGCGGCATCATCTCTTCGTAGATAACGGCATCGACACCGATCTTGGCGGAATAGATCTCGGTGGCCAGATGACCTTCCCAGATGGAGTCGCGACCGAATTTTTCACCCATGAACATCTGCAGGAGAAGTTCGCGGATCGGCTCGATCGTCGCGTAGGGGATCAACAGCTCAACCTTGCCGCCGCGATCTTCCATATCAACGCGCATCTCAACCAGGATCGCCGCGTTGGCAGGCCGGCAGATCGTGGCGAAGCGCGGATTGGTCTCCAAGCGATCAACATTGAAAGTGACCTTGGAAAGCGGCGCAAAGGCCGCTTCGGCATCATTGATCAACACCTCGACCATGCGGCGAACAAGGTTCATCTCAATCGTCGTGTAAGGGCGGCCTTCAACGCGCATTGACGACGAGGAACGACGACCGCCTAGAAGCACATCGATGACTGAGTAGATCAGGCTGGAATCGACTGTGATCAGACCGAAATTGTCCCATTCTTCGGCTTTGAAAACCGAAAGGATGGCCGGCAAGGGAATGGAATTGAGGTAATCGCCGAAACGCACCGACGTAATGCCGTCCAACGAGACTTCAACGTTGTCGGAGGTAAAATTGCGCAGGCTTGTGGTGGTCAACCGCACCAACCGGTCGAAGATGATCTCCAACATCGGCAGACGTTCATAGGAAACCAGCGCGGAGTTGATGATCGCGCGAACACCGGACGTTTCACCGTCATGGCCTTGCTCGGCGTTAAAGCCGAGCAGATTGTCGATTTCATCCTGGCTTAGAACACGGTCGGCGCCCTTTTGCTGGGATTCAGAATCTTCCTCATCCTCGTCATCCAACATCGCCGCCCATTGGGCGGCCATATCATCGGCGTCGTCCTCATCGTCCCAATCGTCTTCTTCGGCCATCACAAGGGGCTCCTATTGAACGATGATTTCGCGGAAAAGAACGGCATCGACCTCGGCAGGAAAGATCGCAAGATTAACGCGCCGCTGAAGCTCATGCTTCAGACGAAACAGGCCTGCTGAACCTTCAAGATCCGACACGCGCAATTCGCGCAGGTATGTTTGAAAAACATCGAGAATACGCGGCAAGTTGGGTTCAATGACGCCAGCAATTTCCTCGTTGCCAATCTCCAGCGCCACAATCAGGCGAAGATATTGCGCACGCTGCTCAGCATTGGCGAGGTTCACCGTGATCTCAGGCAAATCATAATAGAATTTCGGCACCTGCGCTTGCTCAAGGGCAACCTCCTCAGGCGAGGACCCACCAACCCATCCAAGCATGAACGCTGCACCGGCTCCGCCACCAAGAAGCATCACCACAGCGCCACCGCCGATGATCATCAGCATCTTTTTGGAAAGCTTGCGTTTGCCGCCGTCTTCAGGCGCACCCTCACCGTCCGCCGCAGCGTCGGCGTCCATATCATCAGGTGTTACGTCTGCATTCGCCATGGACTACGCCCTATCGAATTTCCTCACGCATTAACCAATGGGCGCGGTTGGTTAACGAAGTGTTGACGACCCGGTCAGAATTGCCGGGCGAGAACCGGTCGCGGGCGGCAACATCACACCATCAACGGCGTGAAAGGAAGGCCATAATCTCATAAACAATTGAATTTTATGATTTTTCCAAACTGGCACGGCTCCTGCAACGGGTAACGCATCGTTCACCATGTTGCCCGCTGGGGAGCTCGGCATCGTGGCTAGAACGAGACCCACATCACCGGTTTTTGGCGGTGTGTCTTAACGATTCAAGGAGAGGAATCGCCCGTCATGATGAACGCACAGCTTGTCGCACTGTCCCGCGAAGTCGCGCTGCGCCGCGAACTGGATGTCATCGCCAACAATCTGGCCAACATGAACACCACCGCCTTCCAGGCTGAGCGTGTGGCCTTTGAAGACTATCTCATGCCGCGCGCCGAGGCCTCCGCTTTTCAGAACCGCGACCATGATGTGGCGTTTGTTCAGGACTGGGCGACCTACCGCGATATGGAACCCGGCGCCCGAGAGGTCACCGGCAATCAGCTGGATGTTGCGCTTTCGCCGGGCGGTTTTCTAACCGTCGAGACACCGCAAGGCATTCGCTACACCCGCGATGGTGCCCTGCAAATCAACGATCAGGGACAACTGGTGACGCAACGCGGGCACCCTGTCATCTCGCTGGGTGGCACGCCGATCCTCTTCACCCCAGCCGACAGCGACATCACCATCACCGGCACCGGTGAGGTCACCACCAACAATGGCGCCCGTGGCACGCTGCAGTTGGTATCGTTTCCCAACGAGCAAGAGCTGGAAAAGCGCGGCTCCAATCTTTATGCGGCGCCCGAAGAGGCCAACCCGGACCCCACCGTCCGCCTTACCCAGGGCGTGCTGGAGACCTCCAACGTGCAGCCCGTGCGGGAAATGTCCCGCCTGGTGGAAGTCCAGCGCGCCTATGAAATGCAATCGAACATGCTTCGCCAATCCGATCAGATGCGCCAGGAGGCCATTCGCCTCCTTGGCCGCCTGAGCTAACGCTTCCAGGAGATCGATCCCATGCAAGCGCTTTACATCGCATCCACCGGCATGATGGCCCAAGAGACAAACGTCGAGGTCATCTCCAACAACATCGCCAACATGCGCACCGCGGGCTTCAAGAAGCAGCGCGCCGAGTTCCAGGACCTGCTGTATCAAAACCTTCGCCGCGTCGGCGCCGAGACATCCGAGCAAGGCACGCTGGTGCCATCAGGCGTGCAGATCGGCTCTGGTGTGATGACAGCAGCAACGCCGCGCATCATGAGCCAAGGGTCCATTCAACCGACCGACAAAGAGTTGGATATGGCAATCTCCGGCGACGGCTTTTTCCAGATCCAGTTGCCTGACGGTGGGACCGCTTACACCCGCGCCGGCACCTTTGAGCGTGATGCCAACGGCACGATGGTCACAGCCGATGGCTTCACCGTCGAGCCTGGCATCACCATCCCGGATAACGCACGCGGTCTTGCTATCGGTATCGATGGAACGGTGACCGCAATCCTAGGAACCGGCGGCGCAGCCACCAACATTGGCCAGATCGAACTGGCCCGCTTCATCAACCAAAGTGGACTTCAAGCCATCGGTGATAACCTGTTCATGGAAACAGCCTCCAGCGGCGCCCCAGTCACAGGCAATCCGGGCGACGAAGGCTTTGGCTCGGTACGGCAGGGTTATATTGAGCTCGCCAATGTGAACTCGGTCACCGAAATCTCCGATCTCATCGCCGCGCAACGCGCCTATGAGATGAACGCCCGTGTGGTTCGTGCAGCCGATGAGATGCTGTCGAACACCTCGCAGATGATGCGCTAGGGGGGAGCTGAACCATGATCACGCGTTTGCTTCTCGCCCTGCTTTTCTTTTTCGTGGCCGCGCCGTTTTCCGCAGCCCAGTCCACCATCGAAACGCGCCTCGCCGGCCAGTTCGATACGCCCATGCCGCTGCTTCGTCCGCAAGTCATTGTGACATCGGACTTGGTCACGCTCGGCGATCTTTTCGATCACGCAGGTATGTTCGCTGAAACGCCGGTTTTCCGTGCGCCTGCGCCAGGAACACGCGGTCGTGTGCAAGCTCACACCGTGCTCGACGCCGCGCGTCAGGCGGGCCTCGACATGGTCGATTTGGCCGGGCTTACTGAGATCACCGTGGAACGCTCCGGCGTTCGCCTTCACGCGGTGGACTTTGAACAGCTTCTTGAAGAGGCCCTGCAAACGCGCCTGACCGATCAACGCGGCGTAAATGCCGGGCGCTATGCCATTACGCTGGCATCAAGCCCAGCGCCGACAACGCTTCCCGCAGAGATTGCCAGCCGTTTGCGTGTTGATCTACTGGCCGCGCCATCCGGTCGGTCCGAGCGTTTTTCCGCTGTCATTCGCACTCCATCGGGTCAGGAAGTTGCCCGTCTCTCCGGCCGTGCTGAACACCGGGTCATGATTCCAGTGCTCGGCCGCCCGATTGCCCGCGGTGATGTGGTGCGCGCCTCCGATCTGCGCCTCCAAGACGTGCCTTACAGCCGCACAGTCGGCACGCCGACGCTCATCGAAACTGCCGACATTATCGGCCAGGCAGCGCGCCGGTCGCTTCGTGCCGGCGCACCTATCAATCCAGATGATCTCACCGAACCTTTGATGGTCGAGCGTCAAGAACTGGTGACGTTGATCTATCGCCACGGCGCCCTGGCGCTGACTGTGCGTGCCCGTGCCATGGATGAGGGTGCCGAAGGTCAGTCCATTGACGTGATGAACCTCCAATCCAACCGCATTGTTCGCGGCGTCGTGGCGGGCCACGGCCTCGTCCATGTTCTTGGCCCGATGCAGGACATCGCAGCCTCAACTCGCCTTTCTCTTTCAAATGCTGGCACAGCGGAGCGCATCCAATGACCTCGATTTCCAAGTATCAGCGCCTGGCAGTGATCATCCTGACCGGAGTCGCACTTGCCGGCTGTTCGGCTGCCGATCGCGTCGCCAACATCGGCGAACAACCCGCGCTCTCGGCCATTCAGAACCCAACGACGCAGCCTGGCTATCGCCCCGTTTCCATGCCGATGCCCGAACCTGTTGTGGCAACCTACAGCCCCAACTCGCTCTGGCGCTCCGGCTCGCGAGCCTTCTTCAACGATCAACGCGCCTCCCGCGTTGGTGACCTGGTTACGGTGCGCGTCGAAATCACCGACAGCGCCCAAATCGCCAACCAAACCTCGCGAAACCGCACCGCGAATGAGGAACTGGGTGGTTCCGGCATTGTGGGTTACCAGCTTGAACGCCTTTTGCCACCTGGTCCGACCGCCGAAGTCATTGCCGATTTTGACACCAATTCATCCTCGGGCGGCCAGGGTTCCGTGAACCGCTCTGAAAGTCTAACGACCACCGTCGCCGCCGTCGTCACGCAGGTTCTCCCCAACGGCAACATGGTCATCGAAGGCCGCCAGGAAGTGCGCGTCAATTTCGAGGTGCGCGAGCTGATCGTCGCCGGTGTGGTGCGGCCGGAGGATATTGACGCTTCCAACACCATCGAATCCTCCAAGATCGCCGAAGCGCGCATTGCCTACGGTGGGCGCGGCCAGATCACCGACGTTCAACAGCCACGTTACGGGCAACAGCTGTTCGACATTCTGATGCCATTCTAACGAAGTTGCTGTCGCCGCGCGGATCCCAACCCGTGCGGCGACCTCCCATGGCACGCTCTCTCCCATCGATGCGTTGAAGCTCCCCAATTTTCAGCCCATCTCGGCGCGTGCCAGACAAAAAAGGCGCGGCATCCAGAACAGATGCCGCGCCTTGTTGCGTTGGATAACGAACCGGATTGATCAGTCGTCGCGATATACCTTCTCGCGGCGTTCATGGGCTTCCTGCGCTTCCAGCGACAAGGTTGCGATAGGCCGGGCATCAAGCCGTTTCAGCGTGATCGGCTCGCCGGTCTCTTCGCAGTAGCCGTAGGTGCCATCCTCGATCCGGCGCAAAGCAGCATCAATCTTGGAAATCAGCTTGCGTTGGCGATCACGTGCGCGCAGTTCAATCGAACGATCGGTCTCAGAGGATGCACGGTCCGTCAGGTCGGGATGATTAACCGTATCATCCTGCATATGCGCCAGCGTATCGCGCGCTTCAGCCAGGATATCTTCTTTCCAAGCGATCAACTTTTTCCGGAAATAGTTGCGCTGGCGCTCGTTCATAAAGGGCTCATCCTCAGATGGCCGGTAGTCATCTTGTACGTCCAACATAACGCTCCCTCCGCCCAGATTCGGCCTGTCGCCAAGGTTCAGATTGGGCAGGCTATACGCCATAGCTTCTTGCGCCACAAGCAACGCCTTCGCGAGCGGTGTGTGAAGCCGATGTGAGGCTGTTAGCAAGTGGTGCGCGACAGAATTATGATGACCGCTGCGTTTATTGGCGGTGACTAGGCGTCGATACCAAGCTTGGCCAATTCGACCCGCGCGCGCAGCGCTATGTCATCGATGAGTGCCGCCAATTCCGGGTTCTCGGCGGCCTGTTTGGCACGGATCAAGGAGAGAAGCGCGTTAACGCGTTGAGGCGAGATCTGCCCGGCCAAAAGATCAGCGCGCAAGGCTTCCAATTGATCCAGAAGGTCATGGCCATGGCGCACCGCACGGCGTTCCCGTTCTTCTTGATTGTCCACAGATTGCAGCGCCAAGATTGCGTCGAGGCTCTGGACACCGGCCATGCCTGCCGAGGAAGACGCGGAAGAAGTGGTCGCACTTGAACCTTGCGAAGGAACGACAAAAGCACGCGCCGCCTCGCCGCTCTTTCGCGACTTGCCAACGCCTGCAGAAGTCTTTGGCCCTTCGACCCGCATAGGCCCTCCAGCCCCTTGTTTGCCCACCCTCCTTGTCCTGCCATTTTGGTTAACCAACCCTTAAGAGCTCGGCATAATTGGCCCAGCTACCGGCAAGGCGCGCCATGGTTCGACCATCTTGCAGCCCCCGTCTGGCCGCATTTTCCCTCGCTTTCCATAACGAAATCAGAGACTTGCTGAAGGCATCGACCGTTGGCACGGCGCTTGTATGGGATAGGGCAAACCGCTGCCATTAGGAACCGCACATGCGCGCCCACGTCCTTTCCATTACAACGCTCATCTTCGCCATTGCGCTGACACTAGCCCTTGCGATTCCCGCAGGCGCCACCTCGCGCATCAAAGACATTGCCGATTTCGAGGGCGTTCGCGAAAACCAGCTGGTGGGATACGGCCTGGTGGTTGGCCTGAATGGAACCGGCGACACGCTGAACAACGCGCCGTTCACCAGGCAGTCGCTGCGCGCCATGCTGGAACGTCTTGGCGTCAACACGCCAAGCGCTGAACTGCGCACCGCCAACGTTGCCGCCGTAATGGTGACGGCCAATCTTCCCGCGTTCGCAACGCAAGGCACACGTATTGACATCACGGTATCGGCCCTCGGTGACGCGGACAGCCTCCAGGGTGGCACGCTTTTGGTGACCCCACTTTTGGGCGCCGATGGCGAGGTCTATGCCATCGGCCAGGGCCCGGTCGCGATTGCCGGATTTGAAGCTCAAGGCGCTGCCGCATCCATCACCCGCGGCGTTCCAACAACGGGGCGCATCGCCAATGGCGCCCTGGTGGAGCGTGAGGTCCATTTCGACCTTGCCAGCATGAGCACCATTCGACTGGCGCTGCGCAACCCGGACCTCACAACCGCTCGCCGCATGGCGCTCGCCATCAATGCTCTGCTCGGCGAGGAGTTGGCGGTCAGCACCGATCCTGGAACCGTGCAACTGTCGCTGCCCGAGCATTACAACACATCGATGGTCGAGCTTTTGACCGACATTGAACAGCTCCTGATCGAACCCGACCAATCCGCCCGTATCGTGGTTGATGAAAGCTCAGGTATTATCGTTCTTGGCCGCGATGTGCGCGTCTCAACGGTCGCCATCGCGCAGGGCAATCTCACGGTCACGATCACCGAAGAACCGCAGGTCAGCCAAGCCCTGCCCTTTGCCGAAAATGGCGAGACCGTCGTCGTGCCACGCACTGCCATTGATGTGGTTGAGGGCCAAGAAACCCAGCTTGGCATTGTCGAGCAGACCGTCACGCTTCGCGAGTTGGTTGACGGCCTCAACGCGCTGGGCATCGGCCCGCGTGACTTGATCGCCATCCTCCACGCCATCAAAGCAGCCGGTGCGCTGCAAGCCGACATCGAGGTGATGTAATGGAAGCCAGTCTCCAGACCCAAGCGTCCACGTTTGCCACTGGCACCTCCGAGCAAGCGCTTCAGCGCATGGCCGCCGCGACGCAAGGCGACCCGGAAGCGGTCAATGCAGCTGCCGAAGAGTTCGAAGCCGTGATGTTGACCGCCATGCTCAAGCCGATCTTCGAGGGCGTGGAAATCTCAGAACCCTTTGGCGGTGGCGAAGGCGAGAAAATGTGGAAAGGGCTGCTGGTCGAGGAGTACGCCAAGGAGATGGCAGCCTCGGGCGGCATCGGCATTGCCGATCAAGTGCGCTCAGAACTTCTGCGCATCCAAGAAGAAGCCGTGAACTAAGAAGACACCATGACAGACGCTGTTTTGACGCCCGACACACCCATCACCGACCGCGAAAGCGCCACCAGCTTCGCTGAACGTTTGCACGGCTTGATGATCGCCCTCACCCAGCATTTGCGCCGGGAAACCGAGGCGCTTCGCGACGGCGCCCTGACCCGAACGACGATCGATCACGACACCAAAAGCGAACTGATGTTCGCCTACCGGTCAGCGCTTCAGCATATGCAGGCGCACAAAGAGATCATCTCCCGCTTTGTTCCGGTGAAGCTCGATGAACTGCGCCGTCTGAACGATGAGTTTCAGGCCGAGCTCCAGAAGAACCTGGCCACGGTTTCAACCGCCAAGGCCGTCTCCGAACACCTGCTTTCGCGGCTCTCCGACCAGGTTTCAGGCAACCGCCAACCCAAGACCTACGGCGCATCGGGTACCATGACGCGGACCGGTCAGGCAGCCGCAATCTCGGTCGATCGTGCTCTCTGAAACCTTGCCGTTACGGCACAATACCTAACGGAACCCTTAACAGAAGATTCACGCGTTCGTCCTATCCTGACTCACAATAGTACAGGTTCGCCTCTTGAGTAGTGAGTACCGAGGACAGGACAATGGATACGCGAGCACCACAGGGTTTTGTGCCCCTCGTTGCCGCTGTCGAACCCAAAGCAAAACGCGGTTCGACCGCGACCGATCTGCCAAAACCCAAAACCGTTGAGCCCAGCGCCAAGGCCGCACGGGCCGGCAGTGAGCAAATTGCCCAGGATGAAGCGCGCCGCGCCAAACAGAAGGCAACGGCAGAGGCTTTGCGGGCGCAATCGGAAATGGATGTCAAAACCCACGAAGCCACCGGCACGCTGGTCATCCAAACGCTTGCCGGCGACACAGGCGAACTGCGCCACCAGTTCCCCAACAACGCAACACTAAAGAGCCGCGCCATCGCGCGCTACGAAGCTGTGCAAGGCGCGCCTGCCATTCGCCGGACCGTCTGAACCCGCCATCGGCCAACCGAGGCAAACGACGCCGATCTGCAACCGCCGCCTGCGCGGCAATTTGCGATGTCGTTAGGGCCCTTTTAAGCATCGCGAAACTCCAACAGCAAACCTGCAGAAAGCGCGGCATTTTAGTCGCTGCGTTAACCTCCTCTTAGAGCCGGGGGTGGCAGGGTCGCCGCACGTCTTCAGGAAGAAGCGTATTTAGTACCCAGGAAAGGACAAGAAATGTCTGATATTACTCTCTCGAGCGCAGTCCGCTCCAATCTTCTATCGTTGCAGAACACCGCCGACCTGCTGGCCAAAACGCAAGAGCGTTTGTCGACCGGTCTGAAAGTCAACTCTGCTCTCGACAACCCGACCAACTTCTTCACCGCATCGTCTTTGAACAGCCGCGCTGGTGATCTTGGTCGTCTTCTGGATGGTGTTGCCAACGCCACCCAAACACTCGAAGCTGCCGACAACGGTATCGCTGCCATCACCGACCTTGTTGAGTCTGCACAGGCATCCGCCCGTCAGGCACTTCAGGCTCGCGGTCAGCAAACCACGTCGGTTGTTACCGGTGCTGATAGCGCCACCTTCAACCCGCAGTCTTTGACGACGGTTGCTGGTGACAACACGGTCACTGGTACGAACGCTGGCGGCATTACAGCTGACGCTTCGGCGGTCCTGGCTTCCGGTGTTGTGGCTGCCGATGCTGACATCACCGTTGCCTCTGGCGACTTGTCGGGTGCCGGCAACTCGGCAATTGCTCTGGATGATGCGGGCGGTTCGCTGAACGAAGGTGATACAATCACGATCGACGTTGATGGTACGACCTACACCATCGACTTCACCAACGACGCCAACACCGTTGGCAATGACACAGGGGCCCCGGTCGGCAACGCACTGTCCATCGATACCGATGCGACAGTTGCTGAAGCTGCAACTGCCATCAACTCGTTGCTTGGTGCTGACGTCACCGTCGGTGAATCCAACGGTACGCTAACCTTCACAGCTGCGTCATCGGTCGATGTCATCAAGTTCGACGAGACCGTCGCAGGTTCTTTGACACGTGCCGGCCTTAACGGCGTTGGTGTCAACGAAAACGGTGCACCAGCGACTGAGCGGACCCTCACCCGCAACAGCGCGATCGACGATCTTGTTGCATCGGGTGGTACGTTGCAGGTTAGCACGGCTCCAAACTCTTCCAGCAGCACCTTCTCCAACGTTGGTACGGCTATCACGTTTGGTACCGGCGCAGGTGAAGTGTCGAACCGTGACCAGTTGGTCACTGCCCTCAACAACCTGACGGGTATCGATGCATCTGCAACTGTCGGCAACACCATCGAGCTGACCACCTCGGACAGCACCGATGCTGACACACAGATCCGCGTAACGGGCGACAGCAACGCCACGCTGGAAACGGCACTTGGCTACACGCCAGATTCCGTAGGCGGAACCGCTGCAACGGCTCAGGCAACCAACCTGTTGTCACAGGACTTCTCGGCTGGTGACACGCTGAGCATCCAAGTTGGTTCCGGCACCGCGCTGGATCTCACCTTCGGTGATGCCACCGGTCAGATTTCGACCTTGGCTGAGCTGAACTCGGCACTGCAAAGCCTGTCCGGCGGCGCAGCATCTGTCGATGCCAACGGTGAGCTTAACGTGACCGCTGACTCCGCGGGTGATTCCATCACTCTGGGTGGCACATCAAC
>JBKAGN010000056.1:0-22706 GCA_046290415.1 Hyphomicrobiales bacterium | reverse complement strand
GTGTTTGTTCCCTCCGACCTGACGCCAACGCCGGCGCTGCGCATGTCGCGCACCCGCGTCACCTTTGCCGAACTGCAAGGGGTGGTCGCGCGGTATTTGGGTGAACAGCGGACTGACCGGTCATTCCAGCGCTTTGCGCGTGAGCGTGGCGAACCGATCAAGAGCCATGGTGAGGCGGACATTCACGCGCTGCGCTTTGCCGAGCAACTTCTGGCGAGCGCCATCGGCGCGGCATCGTCTCGCCTTGTGATGACCTTGATGCTTCGCCGCCACCAAACATCCTCACGCGAAGCGATGAAGCTGCTCGACGAAGCATCGTCGGCAATCCAATACAATCGCGATTTGCTGCAAACCGCGCTCGATCAGGTCCGGCAGGGCATCAGCGTGTTCGACCGCGATTTGAACCTGATCTGCTGGAACCGGCAGTTCCGCGACCTGCTCAATCTGCCTGCCGACTTCGGGCAAGTGGGCACATCGCTGCACACGATCCTGCGTCACAACGCCGAACGCGGCGCCTTTGGCAAAGGCAGCCCGTCCGGCCAGGTGGCGGAGCGCGTGGAGCGGATGGTGGTCGATATGTCCACTTTCACCGAAACACTGCAACCTTCCGGGCTGGTGCTTGAGGTGCGCACCAACCCGATGCCCGACGGTGGCATCGTGACGACCTACACCGACATCACCGATCGGGAACGGGCGGCCGAAGAGTTGGCGCAGATCAACGAAGAGCTGGAACAGCGGGTACGCGAACGCACCGAAGAGCTGACGCGGGTGAACCAGGAACTGGAACTGGCGCGACAAGTCGCTGAGAACGCCAACATTTCCAAGACCCGGTTCTTGGCAGCAGCCAGCCACGATATTTTGCAGCCGCTCAACGCGGCCCGGCTCTATGCCTCGACGCTCAACGAAACGGAGATGCCGCCGGACGCTACGAAATATGCCGCCAACATCGACCGCTCTTTGGAGGCCGTGGAGGACATTCTTGGAGCGTTGCTGGACATTTCCCGCCTCGACGCCGGCGCTATGAAACCCGAACCTTCGGTGTTCGCGCTGCAAGAGCTGTTTGAGCAATTGCAGGTGGAGTTTGGGCCGGCGGCTGCGGAGAAGGGCCTGTCGCTACGCTTTGTAAAGACCAGCGTGATGGTGCGGTCTGATCGCAAGCTTCTCAAACGGTTGCTGCAAAACCTTGTGTCAAATGCTGTGAAATACACGCGTTCGGGCGGGGTTGCGATCGGCATGCGGCGTGATGGCCAAGGTTCAGCCAAATCGGGCTATCGGGTCGCGGTCTATGACACGGGCATTGGCATGGGCCGGCGCGAGCAGCGCCAAGTGTTCGATGAGTTCAAGCGTCTTGACGATGGCGCGCGCACCGCTGGCGGCCTCGGGCTCGGCCTATCGATTGTCGACCGGATTGCCGGCGTCCTTGGCCTTTCGGTCAGCATTGCCTCGCAACCAGGCGCCGGATCGTGCTTCAGCGTGACTGTTCCGCATGTGGCGCGTGCCAGCGTTGATGCGGCGATGGCGATTGAGAACGCCAAGGCCGCCCGTCCGAGCCGGGCTCACCAGACCGATCTCACTGGCGTCATTGTCTGCTGCATCGACAATGAACCGACGATCCTGGAAGGAATGAGCGGGTTGTTGTCGCGCTGGGGTGCCGTCGCCGTAACGGGTGCAACGGCCGCTGAGGTGGGCAAGGCCTTGCAAAGGCGTGGCGCGGTACCTGAGATGGTGCTGGCTGACTATCATCTGGACGACAGCACCGGCATTGAGGCGGTGAAAGAGCTGCGCTGGAAGTTCGGCGCCAGCCTGCCTGCCGTGCTGGTGACAGCCGACCGTTCGGTGGAGATGCAGGCGCGCGCCGAGGCTGCCGGCATCGCCATTCTCAACAAGCCAGTGAAACCAGCCGCCCTAAGGGCCATGGTGGCGCAGTTCCGCGCTGTGCCGGAGGCGGCGGAGTAGTGGCGTCACACAACGTGCCTTAGGCAGGCAAGGTGCCGGTTCACCAGACGCCACCCTCGCCCTTGCGGCAAGGGTTTATTCCAACGAACGTGATCGCAAAATCGATGGCACGGACCGCGCACTGGCATGGATCCCCGCCACAAGGGCGAGGATGACAATCTCGCGGCTTGAGTTTAGTGCGCCAATTCGGCGACGGCTTCCTGCCAGTTGCCCATCTCGATGCGCGATGCGGCAATGACGGCCTGCGTACGGCTTTCCACATTGAGCTTCTGCAGGATCGCCGAGACATGTGCCTTCACCGTCGCTTCCGACACGCCGAGCTCATAGGCGATCTGCTTGTTGAGCAAGCCTTGGCTTAGCATCATCAGCACGCGGACCTGTTGCGGCGTCAGCGATGACAAGCGCTTGGCGAGCGCCGCGGCCTCGTCATCATCGGGTGCATTGGCAAGGTCCATGTCCGCCGGCGTCCAGATGTCGCCATCCAAGATCGCTTCAATGCCGGCTGTGATGTCATCGACCGGCAGTGATTTCGGCATGAAACCGGCGGCGCCAAAGTCGAGCGCCCGGCGGATAATTGCCTGGTCTTCAGTCGCCGAAACAATGCAGACCGGAACGCCGGGATACTGCGCGCGCAGATACATCAGGCCGGAAAACCCGCGCACGCCAGGCATGTTGAGGTCGAGCAGAACCAGATCGACATCGGCGTCGGTCTGAAGTTGGGCCGTTACTTCGTCAATATCACCGGCCTCAGAGACACGCGCGTGTTCGAACCGGGACGCGACGATCGTCTTGAGAGCATCGCGAAACAGCGGATGGTCATCTGCAATGATGAAATGATGCGTTGAAGCCATGGATGCACTGCCCTCTTTTTGTATCCCCTGCCCAAATGATGGGCGGCTGCAGGTTCCGCTCCCGAAACCGGTATGGGCATACTCAGGATTGTGACAGTTTTTTCAAGTCATATACGCCGTTGGTAGGTGTATCCCTTACGAAAAAGGCGCCAAAGAGTTCTGCGCTGCCGTCAACAAAGCGCAAATTTCAGGCAACCCTCCCAGACAAACGCTCCGTCAAAACCGGCCAGCGCAGCACAAGCCAGATGACTGCCAAGACATTGCCAAGAAACATCAATGCGATCACCCAGGCGAAGCTTGCTGGACGAGCGCCATCAACCAGAAACACAAA
This sequence comes from Hyphomicrobiales bacterium, assembly GCA_046290415.1. Taxonomy (GTDB): domain Bacteria; phylum Pseudomonadota; class Alphaproteobacteria; order Rhizobiales; family MH13; genus MH13. The sequence goes on along the minus strand of JBKAGN010000056.1, from coordinate 19,568 downwards.
AACTGCGAAGATGAGAAACCCGAGGTAAAGATCGGCGAGCGAGACGATGCCCCACGGGTCGGCGGCGATGGTGCTGAAGCTTTCGCCGAAATTGGCGTTCATCGACGCCCAGACGATGAGGGCTGCGAAACCGACGCCCAAGGCACCAAAGACAACACGCCACATTGAAGAAGATGAAGAGAATTTTTCCACGGATCGAGGCCTTTTGCCGGTTTTCGATGGGCGATGCATTGTCTACGAGTGAGCGGGCGATTGGTTCGCTTGGCAAATGTCCGCCCTGGTGCTGATCATTTGTTGCCTTCCGCCTTGGAGTATCGATGACGCCTTCCTTCTTTACACCCTACCACGACGCCCATGGCGCCGAAGCTGCGATCAATCCCTTCGACCCGGCGCTGGTGCTGCTGGAAACCCAGGCTTTGAATGAAGACATCTTGGCACGGTTTGCCAAGCTGCCCGATAGCTGGTCCGTGCCGCCACATGTTGTGCGCAAGGCCAGGGCCAAGGGTGAGGGTCCGTTTCCGCTTGAACCCAAGCTCGACCATGCCCGATGGGAAGAGCATGAGGGCGTGCGGCTTCGCATCTTGGAGCCGCAGACCCGGGACACGCGCGGCATTTTTCTGCATATCCATGGTGGTGGTGGATCCCTGCAACCTGATTTTAGGGGCAATGCTGGCGGCCTTGCAGGCGACAGGTCTTGCCGCCGTCCGTTACACCGGCTGGCGCACACATCCGTTCTACCTGGTCGAGCGATTGTCTGGCGCTGCATATCCATGCAGGGGTGCCGTGTCATGGGCGTGAATCCGCTGGTGCACACCTTTCGCTTCTCACCGCGCTGTCGCTGCGCGATGCCGGCATTGAAACGGCGGGCCTTCTGCTGATTGCCGGGTGCTACGACCTGACGCTGACACCGTCAGTGCGCAGTTGGGGGTCGGAAAAACTGATCCTCAACACCCGCGACATCGCCAATTTCGTTGATCACTGCGTGCCCAGTTTCATGGATGCACGCGCGCCGACTGTTTCGCCGCTTTACGCCCATCTTGATGGTCTGCCGCCTTGCTTCTTGAGTGTGGGGACCAACGACCCGCTGATCGATGACAGCCTGTTCCTGCATCAGCGCCTGCTGGCCGCCGGGGTGCAAAGCGATCTGGCCATTGCGCCTGGCGGCTGCCATTTTTTCCAAGCGTTTGACATTCAGATTTCCCGTGAGGCTGAGGCGGCTACCCACATGTTCCTTAATCGCGTGCTCGATGGTGACGTATGATTGGCCCGATTGAATCCATCCGCGACACAGCCAATAGCTGGGAGTGCGATGAGAACGACCACATCAATGTCAAAGCTTATGCCGCGCGGTTCGACATCGCCGTGCGTAACTTTCTGGTCAAGGCCGGTTGGCAGGTGCCGCATCGGCTCGGGCGCCTAATCCGCTATCACGCCGAACTGCGTGGCGGTGAGCCGGTGCACGGGACGACGGGTATGGTTGCGCTGGAGAATGGCCACGTGGCGCTGGAACATCGGCTTTATGCGACCCAGCAGCCCGGTTCGCCCTTAAGCGCGACGGCGCTCGATGTGCTGCCCGACGTTTCGCGGGAGGATTTGTCGGCCTTTGATCTGCCAGCGCCAGGTTCTGATGTCCTGCCGAAATCCGGGCCCTTGTCGTTTGCAACATCTGTCGATCTGGCCTCACTTGAGGGTTTGGCGACCACCTACCGGGGCGTTATCCCACCGACAGCGTTTGCCGCGGACAATGAAAGCGCCAACGGACCCATGCTGCGCGATGAACATCTGGTAGGCATGATTTCCGATGCGGCCACTCACGCCTGGGCGCTTGCCGGCGCCGATGATGCCTGGTTGCGATCTCGTGGGTGGGGCCGGGCAGCGGTGCAGTTGAACCTGACCTATGGCAACCGGCCGATCGCTGGCGATGTGGTGGTGATCAAGACCGGATTGCGCGCACGCTCAGCCAAAACGATCAGCTACCGTCACCATGTGGTGAACGTTATGCGCGAGGAGCTTGTTGCCATCGCCGACATCACATCCTTGATGCTCAATCTCGACACCCGGCGGGCGATGGTGTGGCCGGACGAAAAACTTCCGGCGCTTGATGCGCAGATCGAGGCCTTCGAACGCGCGCCATGATCCTGCGGCCAGGAGCCTAGAGATTGCGCTCGGCTTCGATGTCTTCGCGTAGCCCCTGAACCATATCGAAGAACCGACGCATCACCTCTTCAGCAGTGTCCATAACGGCGTCCAGCTCCTCATCTGTTGGCAAGTCAAGGCGTTCGCGCACCGATGGCTCATCCACGCCATCATCTGGAACCAAGGACAAATCGCGCTCTTCGGTGGGAGCAGACTCGCGAGCGGCCAGCAGTTCCTGTTCGAGCCGTTCCACCTCGGCGTCCAAGCGATTGATCTCCGCCTCATAGGCCAAGCGATCGTCGGCCGTCAGACGGCAGATCCATCCGTTTTGGGTTTCCTGGCACTCGCTGATGTCGCCCGAATGCCGGTCAATCCGCAGAACGCCATCATCGACCTCGACAATCAGATATTGGTCACCGTCCAACGGATCGGTGACGAGTTGGGCGGACGCCGGGCCAGCCATCAGGCAGGCCGATGTGAGCAGGGCGAGGGCGAGGCGCATGTCAGTATCCCTTGTGTTCACGCGGGGTGGTGCCTTTACTTTCATAGCCGCACGGCAAAGGTATGACCATTCAACTTGCAAGGTACGGCTCTTCTTGAACGTTCAACCCAGCTTCCCGGTTCCTGAGCTTCCACCGGCATTTGCCACCTGGTTTGGCAGCAAAGGATGGCAGCCCCGCGCGCACCAGTTGGAATTGCTGGCGCGCGCCGAAGCACGGCGTGACGCACTGTTGATCGCACCCACGGGCGCGGGCAAGACATTGGCAGGGTTCCTACCCTCGCTTGTCGATCTTGCTGGCAATACGACGTCGCGCCGATCAAATCGTCCTGGCGGGTTGCACACGCTCTACATCTCGCCGCTGAAGGCGTTGGCAGTCGACGTCGCGCGCAATCTCACCACGCCCGCCGAAGAGATGGATCTGCCAATCCGGATCGAGACCCGAACCGGCGATACGCCGCCCTCGCGTCGTCAGCGGCAGAAACGCAACCCGCCAAACATCCTCCTAACGACACCAGAACAGTTGTCGCTCTTGCTCTCGCACGTCGATGCCGACCGGATGTTCGGCGGCGTGAAACGGGTGATCTTTGATGAGCTGCATGCGCTTGTGACCTCAAAGCGCGGCGACCTCCTGGCGCTAGGGCTAGCAAGACTGCGCAAGCACGCGCCCGACCTAGTGGCGACGGGGCTTTCGGCGACGGTTGCCGACCCGCAGGCACTGGCCGGTTGGCTCGCGCCACAGAACACCGACGCGCGCGCACAAGCCGACATCGTGACCGTCGCCGGCGGCGCGCGCCCTGAGATTACGATTCTGGAGAGCGAAGAGCGCCTGCCGTGGTCAGGGCACATGGCGCGTTACGCCTTTCCGGAGGTTCTGGAAGCCATCGCCAAGCACCAAACGACCTTGGTGTTCGTCAACACACGGGCGCAGGCCGAACTGGTGTTTCGCGAGCTCTGGTCGATCAACGAGGACTCGCTTCCCATCGCGTTGCACCACGGGTCGCTGGATGTCGCTCAGCGCCGCAAGGTCGAAGAGGCGATGGCCAAGAACGCCCTGCGCGCAGTGGTCGCGACATCCACGCTCGATCTGGGGATCGATTGGGGCGATGTGGACCTGGTCATCCATGTTGGCGCGCCGAAGGGCGCCAGCCGCCTGGCACAGCGGATCGGGCGTTCCAATCACCGGATGGATGAGCCCTCCAAAGCCATTCTCGTTCCTGCCAACCGGTTTGAGGTGCTGGAATGCCGTGCAGCACTGGAGGCCAATTACGACCGCGCCCAAGACACCGCGCCGATCCGCGATGGGGCACTCGATGTTCTTTCCCAGCACGTTCTTGGCATGGCCTGCTCGGATGCGTTTGCCAGCGATGATCTGTTTGATGAGATACGCTCGGCCTACCCCTACCGTCTGCTGATGCGGGAAAGCTTCGACCGAGTCGTTCAGTTCGTTGCCACAGGCGGCTATGCGCTCAAAAGCTATGAGCGCTACGCCCGCATTCGCCAGCGCAAGGACGGTTTGTGGCGCGTGGCCAATCCCGATGTCGCGCAGCAGTACCGGCTGAATGTCGGCACCATCATCGAAATGCCGGTGCTGACGGTGCGGTTGGTGTCAGCCAAACAGGCGGCGCAACGCTCATCCGGTGCGCTTCGCGGTGGACGCATTCTCGGCCAGGTGGAAGAGTATTTCCTCGAAACGCTGGTGCCCGGCGACAGCTTTCTATTCGGCGGCGAGGTGGTGAAGTTCGAGGGCATTCACGAGCAGGATGCGCTCGTTTCGCGCACCGAATCCGGTGAGCCCAAAATTCCCTCCTATGCCGGCGGCAAGTTTCCTCTCTCGACCTATCTGGCCGACGGCGTCCGCGCGATGCTCGCCGATCCGGACAGTTGGGATCAACTGCCCGATCAGGTAGGCGATTGGCTGCGCATGCAGCGTGAGAAATCCGCGCTGCCAGGGCGCGACGGCCTGCTGGTGGAGACGTTTCCTCGTGGCAATCGCCATTACATGATCTGTTACCCATTCGAAGGACGGCTTGCGCATCAAACGCTTGGCATGCTGCTGACCCGCCGGATGGAGCGGGCCCGCGCCAAGCCATTGGGCTTCGTTGCGACCGATTACGTGCTCGGCGTTTGGGGTCTGGCAGACTTTGGTCAGAAAATCGCCGATGGCTCGATGCCGCTGGATGACCTCTTCGCCCAGACCATGCTTGGCGATGATCTGGAAGAGTGGATGGGCGAGAGCTATCTTCTCAAGCGTACGTTTCGTGCCTGCGCCCTGATCTCGGGACTTATCGAGCGTCGGCATCCCGGCCAAGAAAAGTCCGGGCGGCAAATGACCGTGTCATCGGACCTCATCTACGACGTCCTGCGTCAGCACGAGCCCGATCATATCCTGATGCAATCGACCTGGGCCGATGCGGCATCCGGGTTGCTCGACATCGCTCGCATCGGCTCTATGCTGGCGAGGATTGAAGGGCGAATCACCCATCAGAGGCTCAACCGCATCTCCCCTCTGGCGGTGCCGATCATGCTGGAAGTCGGCAAGGAGCCGGTGTTCGGCGAGGCGCGCGATCAGGTCCTGGAAGATGCCGAAAGCCTGCTCGAAGAAGCGATGGGCGGTTCCTAAGCCGCCGACGTGAGGACTGAAAGCGAACCGTGTCTGCCTGGCTTAGCCAAACCGCGACAGCAAGCGACGAAACCACCAGCGCGACCATAACCTTGGCGCGCGAAACGCTGGTCGCGGACCGCTGCGGCGCGCTCTACTGGCCCGATGAAGCAACACTTGTCGTGGCCGATCTACACCTTGAAAAGGGTTCGTCCTTCGCGCGGTTCCGCAATCATCTGCCGCCCTACGATACGGCCGCGACGCTCCGCCAGCTTGCCGCGATGGTCGATGCCTATCGGCCGGTACGGCTCATTGCGCTTGGCGACAGCGTGCATGATCGTGGTGCGTGGGAACGCCTCTCGGACTTTGATCGCGATAGCCTCAGCGACCTTTGCCATCGGGTGGAGGACTGGGTTTGGATCGCAGGCAATCATGATCCTGAACCGCCGGTTGGTGTCCCCGGTCGGAGCGCCCAAGAACTGGTGATTGGATCTCTGGTGTTTCGCCATGAGCCGGGCGGCGACATCAACACAAGGCAGGCCGAGGTCGCCGGTCATCTGCATCCAGCCGCGCGGGTGATCGGCAAGGGCGGATCGGCGCGCCGGCCAGCCTTTGCCCATGACGGCCAACGGCTCATTCTGCCAGCCTTTGGGGCCTATGCCGGTGGGCTTTGTCTTTCCGCCGAGCCCTTTCGACCATTGCTGCGAAAAGCAAGCATGCGGGCGTCGGTCTGTGGACGCACTCGCATGTTTACCGTGCCTGGGAGCCGCATCTTGGGCTGGCGCTAAACGCGCCCGGTTTTAGACGATTGTCAGCACAGCCATGACGCTCAGCAGCGAGCAGACGAGCGCCGTCAGCATAGTGCGCAAATGACCAAACCAGGCCGGTGCTCCATCGTCTTCAGCATCGCCCACGTCCCACGCGCCTTGCGCGGCAAACGCTACGGCCAACAGGACCAGTGCGGGAAATGCTGGCAGCAGAACGGCCACCCAGCCAATCAATGACGGGATCACCGACAGGGTGAAGCGCGCATCGCGGACTTCGGGATTGGACAACAGCAAACCCATCCCCCAGCGTACACCGCCAAGGAACGAGAGAATGACCGCGCCATAAACGACCGTGGAGCGCAGCGCCAAGTCCGCGCTGACAACCCAAAGGCCGCCAAGCCCAAAGATGATCACGCCTACAACAAACGGTATGGCGCCGGTCAAACCAAGCCACAGCGGCGCCTTGGGCACGGTTTGAAGGGCATTGAGCACGCGCATCGGCGGTCCTTCGTCTGCGATCACGAGCGGCGGAAGACCACGGAGCCCAGCCACCCGGTAAACAAGGCCAGGACCACGGCAAGGCCGCCATACATCAGTTGATCACGCTGCGACATGCGGAAGATGAACTGTTCGAATCCTGTCTTGCGGACCAGAATGCCTACACGCTCCTCGGCGAGCAAGACGCCACCGGAAAACAGGTAGACATTTACATCAAAAAGGCCAAGCGGCACGTCGGCAGGAAAGGTGGCGCGGGCGCGGAACAAGGTATTGTCGATCACGGCGACGGCGTTGGGATCTTCCTGATAGACGCGCGCTTGTCTTTGCAATCGCAGAAAAGCCCGCTCAAAAACCCGTTGATCGATCCCGTCGGGCTCTGGCGCTTCGACCTGACTGTCGTCGCCGCCTTGGCTGTCATTGTCAGTGGAGACGGCATCGTCGTCCTGCGGCAGAACCTGTTCGATACCGATTTGAAACCGACGAAGCAGCGAGGAATGCGCGATCTCCGAAACCGGCCGATTGGAGAGCACTGTGTAGGCACTGGGCACATCCTCAAAGGTGCGCGCGCGGGTGTTCACCCAAACACCCAAAACCCGCTCCTTCAGCCGTGTCACACGATCGGATTGCGGGCCGGTGACCGTCACAACGACATCATAGTCGGACGCCCGGGGGACGGTCGCCGCGTCACGGCGTACCGCGCCAAATACGGTGATTGCCGAGCCGGTGAAGTTGGAGGTGATATCGACCGTGCGCTCGGACAATGTGACGATGAGCGATTCCGCGCGCACCGGCGCGGCTGCCAGAAGTGTCAACAGAAAGATTAGGGCTATCCGCATCATCCGCCGATCTCCGTCACGGAGAAGAGTTCTGCCGGTTCGATGGCCAGATCAAACAAGAACCTTGCGCCGACCGACAGGATGAGCAGCGCCAACAGCAAGCGCAACTGCTCGCCTTTCAGCTTTTGACCCGCCGAGGCACCAAACTGGGCGCCAAGCACCCCACCAACCATCAGGATCAGTCCCAGGATGATGTCGACCGAACCGGTGGTCAATGCATGCAAGACGGTGGCGACTGCCATCGTCACTAGGATCTGCACCAGCGAGGTGCCGATCACCACATTGCCTGGAACCCGCAAAAGATAAATCAACGCTGGCACCATGATGAAGCCGCCGCCAATGCCGAGTATGGCGCCGACGAAACCGATGCTCAGCCCAAGGGCAATCACCGGGATGACGGAAATGTAGAGCCGAGATTTCTTGAACGCGGTCTTCAGTGGCAGCCCATGCACCCAGGTGTGCTGACCGGGTTTGCGGGTCGAAACCGTCCGACCGCGTGCGCCGCGCCAGACCGAGCGGGCGCTTTCGAAAAACATCATGCCGCCAATCGTGCCCAAAAACAGCATGTAGGAGACGGAAATAATGAGATCGAGCTGGCCGAGGGCGCGCAAAATCGAAAACAGCCAAACGCCGAGCGAAGAGCCGATGACGCCGCCGCATAAGAGGACGCCGGCCAGTTTGAAATCGACGCCGCCCTTGCGCCAATAGCTCAACACACCGGAAGTCGAAGAAGCGACAACCTGGCTGGTCACCGTGGCCACGGCAACAGACGGCGGAATGCCGGAAAAGATGAGAAGCGGGGTCAGCAAAAAACCGCCGCCAACGCCGAATAGCCCCGAGACGAAGCCCACCGCGCCGCCCATGCCCAGGATCAGGAACACGTTGACGGCCAATTCGGCGATGGGCAGATAAATCTGCATGGGGTGGGCTGACTTTCGGGCAGGCAAAAATGGCGCCAAACGGCGCAAACGAACACGGTCCGGCTGGTTGTGTATGACCCCGGCATTGGCTGGGGGTCAATCAACGCAGGGCTTGTTGTCGCCTGCCTACGACTAAAGGTGTGTGCGTTCGGGCGCTGCCGGCCGTTTTCTCGGTCGAGCGCTAGAGGCTACGGCCCTGTCGCAGGGCATCGAGAAGCGCCTGATCAATGGTATCAGAGTCACCGAGCCCGACCGACTGGCGGAAGGCGCGCACCGCTTCATTGGTCCTTGGACCAAGCAATCCGTCCGCGGGACCGGGGTTATAGCCACGTTCGGTCAGCAGAGCCTGCGCCTCGGCGATCAGGCGCTGAGTCGGTGTCGCGCCGGCGCTTTCGGCTACATCGTCCCAGCCGCCCTCTGGTCCTTGAACGGCAACAGCAGCCGTTTCCACCGGAACGGCGCGCCAATTATCGACCCGTGCGCGCGCGAGCGCCAAAGCCTGTTCGCCCAACACGCCAGCAACCTCATCACGGCGCGCGACGGCTTCATTGTCACCGGCGTTGGTGGCAAGAGCGAACCATTTGTAGGATTCCATCAGGTCGCGTTCGACCCCCATGCCGCGCGCATAGAGAACGGCAAGGTTGAATTGACTGTCGGCAAGGCCGCGATTGGCCGCTGGGATGAACCAACCGGCAGCGCGGGCGAAATCAGGCGATTGCCCGCCGCCTTCAGCCGCCATCACGGCCAGGTTGTGCATGGCGCGGGGATTGCCGCCAAGCGCCGCACGCTCGTACCAGGCGATGGCGCCGTTGCGATCACGATCGACGCCGCGACCCTGTTCGTAGAAGCTTCCCAGACGATAGGCGGCGGGTATGACGCCTTGGGCCGCCGCACGGCCGTACCAATGGGCGGCGGCGCCCAAATCCTGCGCCACGAAGCGGCCTTCCATGAACCGCGTGGCGATCTCAAAGGCTGCGGCAGGGTCACCGCTTGCAGCAGCAACACGTAGACGGGGCGAACCAATCGCTTCTGGCAACGCATCAGCGTTAGCCGCCGGCAGCGATGGCGTGGGCAGGTTGAGCAGGGGGCCGAGGTCGTTGGCAGGCGGAGGTAGCACGGACTCCTGCGATGCGATCTGCGGCGCCGTTGGCTGGCGCGCATCTTGGAGGGCGGCGAGCTCGTCTGTGGCCGCCTCGGCCATTTGTGGTGTTTGGGCCATGACAGGGCCGCGATCGCGCTCGAAGCCGCTGCCGACGACACCATCGCGCGTGAGAGCGTCTTCGGAGACACGCGGTGAATCGGTTGCCAGCTCAGACTCGACGGGCGCGCCTGCTTCAGCAGCGCCATCGGCACTTTCAAGTGGTGACTGTTCTGGCGGCAGGGCATCATCGCTGGTCGCTAGGCTCACCTCGTCGCCAACCGTGCGCACGGTTTCATCGGGCGCGGTGCTAACATCGGCACCCGAGGCATCGGAGACCGGCGCCTCAGTGGGTGCGATGGGCGCGATCACGATATCGGCAGCACGGTCGCCTGGCATGATCAGATTGACAACGAAGAGACCCAGGCCAAGCGTGATGAGAACGAGGGCAAACAACATGGTGCGGGAGAGGACGCGCTGGCGTTTCTCATCCCCCGCCTTCGGCTCGGTTTGCTGCTTGCGCGCGGTTTTGGCCGCCCCGCCAAAGGCGCTCATCGGGTTGTCCGATAAGTCTGCGGAGGGGGTGGTCGGTGAGGATGCCGGCGCGTTCAACCCTGGTTCGTCGAGCCCTGGTTCGTCGAGCCCTGGCTCGATCCTGGCTTCACCATGCTGACGGCCTCGTGAACCGGCCAGGTTGGGTCGGGGCATGGCGTCGGCGCCATTGGATCCCTGCGGTGCCGCTCCCGCTGGCGACCCGCCGCCAGCCTGAAGGGCTGCTGCCTGCGCTGCGCGGCGCGCGGCGGCGATGAAACTCGCGCGCTGATTACCGGTGTCGCCTTGGGCGTTGGCGTCCGGCGGTGTCGCCGCTGTGGCCTTCGCGCGGTGCGAGGAGCGAGCAGACCGTTGCGGCGCCGCGTTGATGGCGCCGGACAATTGACGCAGCAGCGTTTGCGCATCGCCGGGCGCCGGTATGACATTGGGCGCGCTGTCCGGGTCCGGCTTGTCGTCTTCGATTTCGTCGTTCGAGGCGTAGCTGCCTACGGCCATCGACGACAGATCCAGCGAAGGCAGATCTTCCTCTTCGGGAAGGCTTGCTCTTGGCGGGACATCATCAAGCGACGAAAAGGTCTGAACGGGTTGTGCGTCAGCCTCGGTTGTTGCCGGTTGCGGCTTTCGCGCCGACTCCGACGGCCGGTCGAAGGCATGCGCCGTCTCTTCCAATGGCGGCTGGGGCTTCGGTGTTAGCGTATCGACCGCAGCCTTTACGGCAAGGTGTCGCGCCGCCAGATCGTCGGTCTCCAACGCATCGATACGGTCGATGACCGTTTCCAACGCGCTCTGAACGCTTTCCAGCGTGTCCAGCATGCGCTGGTCCTGGTCGCTGGCGTTCTCGCGCAGGGCAACCAACTCACCCTGCAACGCCTGCATACCCAATGCGTCTTGCGTTTCAGCTTGCGGGTCGAACAACCCCAGCGACTGAACGCGGTTGGCAAGATCGTTTATCTCGCTCTCGATCTCCGGCAGGATTCCTGCATCGCCGGTGGACCGTGCGGTGTCGAAGCGGGCCGCCAGGTGCCGGACCTGATCAACGATGGCGCGCTGCAGATCGCGATTGGAACCCAGTTCAACGCTGGCGCGGGCGCGGGCCAACTCCGCGTGCAATCGGTTCACATCGTCGCGGGAAATGATGCCAGCTTCTGAATGGCGCTTGTTAAGCTCGACCAACTGGCTTTCCAGCGACGCCAGCGCAACGTCGGCCAGCGGCGTCGGCATTGCCTGGATAAGACCTTCCAGGCGGTTCGACATATGATCGATCAACGGCGCATCGGCGGCGGAGATCGCCCGCTGAATGCCGTCCAAGCGCTCATCAACAGTATCAAGGCGGGAAGCCAGAGGTTCGATGGTGCTCGACAGACGGCTGTCGATCTTCGCTTCGACCGCCTCGATAATTGCCTCGGTCTTCGGAATGGATTTCAGGCAGGACTCGACCCGCTCGCCAAGCTCGCGCACGGCCATGCCAAGCCGCGCTGTGCCATCATTTTCCTGCAAAGCCGTGACGCGGCCGGTCAGGTCGAGCAAGGCATGCTCGATCTCGCGCACTGGCATGGTGGAGCTGAAGCTATCCATCTGGCGGGAAAGCGCAGCAACCTCGCGCGCCATGTCCGTTTGATTGGCAAGGCGACCGTCGAGCGCATTCAACCGTTCCGAAAGGTCAGCCACCTGCGCCGCATAACCGCCGGTCATCTCTTCAATACGATCGAGCGCGGAAAAGCGTTGGTCGATGCCGGCCATATCGATAGCAGGCGCGGCGTTGCGCATTTCTTCGCGGATCGTGTCCAGCGCACTGGTCAAGCCCCGGGCTTCGTCCTGGAAGGTGGAAAGTCTGGCCATCTCGGTTTGGATGGCATCCAGGCGCTGTGTGACCGCGCTGTCGTCGGCACCGCTCGCCAAGGCCTCGATGCGCGCTTCAAGCGCCACCAGGCGTTCAACCACCGCGCCGATCGCTTCGTTGACAACGTTCGGCTCCTGCGCGGCGTTCGCCGCCATCGCCTTAACGCTTTCCAGCGCCTCGGTGATGCGATCGGCACCACTGTGCGGATCATTTTCCAGTTGCGCGATCATCGAGCGCATTTCGCCGACCAGCGCGCCGGTGTTGTTCTCGCTAAGGTTGTCCAGCACCTCACGCAAGCTGGTGACCTCACCATAAAGCGCGTCGATTTTTTCATCATGCGCGCCGACATCTTTCAACGTGTCGAGGCGGGAGAGAACGTGGCGATAGCCGTCTTCCAGAGACTGGATCGCCGCTGGTTTCGGCATCGCCGCAATCGTATCCTGAACAGCGCGGATCTGATCGCTGAGTTGCGCAAGATCGGGTCCGCTGACCGCTTGCGGCCTGTCAGAGACCGTTGCGGACGATGAGCCGTTGTCAACGCGCGCCTGGAGCGCTGCCATTTGTTGATGGAGCCCGGCTTGGTCGGCAGCACTCGATTCAGCGATGGATCGAACATCCACAACCGCGTCGGTCAAACGGGAAAACTGTTCGTCCAGTCGGCTGATGAGTTGATCCAACCCTGATGAATCAGGAGTGGAAGCGGGTTCTGGCAACGTGGCACTTGGCGCGGGAGCGTGCACCGGTTGCTCTGGTGCAGGCGGCGGTGCAGAGGGTTCGGGCGCACCCTGCTGGGGGGCAGCGGGCACCTCAACCGGTGCGGGCGCCGCAGTGGGCACATGCCCGTGCTCAAGCTCATGTTTGCGGCGGCGTAAGGCCTCCAACGGATCGAAGCTGCGCTGCGGGCTCGGCGCTGAGGCTTGTTCTGCGGTCGTTGCCACCACGGGCGCGGGGGCAACCGAGCCACCCGAGACCTTGGATTCGAGCGTTTCGATGTTCTTGGCGATGGCAGCAAGGCGCGACTGAAGATCGGGAGCGGGCTCAGCTGGTTGCGGTTGGTCCGGCCCTTGCTGCGTAGATACAGCGGTTGGCGCTTGCGCAGCTTGAGCATTCGGCGCCTGCTGCCCAAGCACATTTTGCATCCATTCACCGACCGTTGGCTGTGCAGCGTAGGATGCTGAGCCATGGTCGGTTCGATGAGTGGCCTGTTGCCAGGTGTTTTGGGACTGTTGAGCCATCCCGACCCCGATTACTCTGTGGTGCGTACGCTCAAGGCACGGCGCACCCCGGCCCTTATTGCTTGGCCCTACAGTGAACCCAACATGGTAAACGAGCCGTAAAGATAACCGGATTGTAAATGACCCGGCTTGGCATCGGCTGGATCTGACACAACGAGCTGAGGCCTTGACGAGCCGGTGAACAAGACACGTTTTGGATAGTGCCTGACGTTAATACAACCAAAAGTTGCTACGCGCTTGCACTTGCGATAGATTTGTTGGCAATCGTGACGGAAGAACGATTCGTCATACTGCGTAATGGCGCGGCGCTAACCGGCAGAGGTACTGATGGATACTGCAACTCGAGAGACCGAATACAGCATTGGTGAACTGGCCCGTGAGTATGGTTTGACGTTGCGAACGCTTCGTTTTTACGAAGATCGAGGTCTATTGCGGCCGCGCCGGGTGGGGATGCAGCGCATCTATTCGCGCCGCGACAAAGCGCGGCTCAAACTCATCGTGATGGGCAAACGGGTTGGTTTCTCGCTGCAGGAAATCGGCGAGATGCTCGACCTTTACGATTTGAAAGACGGTCAGGCCGGCCAGTTGAAGGTCGCCCGCAGCCGGTTTTTGGAGCAGATTGCGGTGCTCAATCAGCAAAAAACCGACATTGAGCAGGCCATCGTCGAACTGGAGCGGACAGTTGAGGTTGTCACCGGCATGCTGAAGGAAAAACAGCAAGACTTGGATGGTGACGGCGAGGCCGAAACGCCACCTCTGGCAGCCACCGGTAGCGATTGATCGGCGCTTGCCAAGTCTCACGCCCACTCACGAACACGCGATAGACCGTGTCCAACGCTTGCGCGGCACGGCCTAGCGGCCTAGATCGGGTTCCTTTGATGCCTTGGGCAGTCCTGCCCACACGCAAAGGATGCTGCCGATGGCGCCGACGATCGATTATTACTTCACCCTGATTTCGCCTTTCTCCTACCTGGGGCACAAGGCGTTCTTAGATGTCGCTGCCAAGCACGGCGCTGCGGTTCGCTACAAGCCGATGAACCTTGCCGGCGTCTTTGCAACGTCTGGTGCGGTGCCTATTCCCGAGCGACCGGTCTCGCGTCAGAACTACCGATTGATCGAACTTCAGCGCATCGCCGACATCCGCCAATTGCCGCTGACCCTGCGGCCGGCGCATTTCCCAACCAACCCTGCTCTAGCCAATGGCGCGGTCGCGGCGATTGCTGCCTCCGGCGGCGACCCGGCTGATTTTATGTTTGCCGCCTTCCAGGCCTGCTGGAGCGAAGACCGCGACATCGGCCAGCCGGAAACGGTGCGTGAGTTGCTCGAAGCGGCCGGCCACGATGCGGCGGCCATCATGGTGGCTGCAACCTCTGATGAGATCATTGCCGCAATGGCGCAGAACACCGAAGCGGCCATCGCTGCCGGTGCCGTCGGCGCACCGGTTTACGTGTTAAACGGTGAGCCGTTTTGGGGCCAGGACCGCGTGGACTATCTGGACCATGCTCTCGCCTCAGGCCGCGGCCCGTACATGCCCGGCTAAGTCATCTTTCCGCCCACTTGGGCAGGATTTACGCACAACCGGTTTTGATCCACCGAACGGAAGCCCCCATGTTCCATTCCTTCTTTCCCAAACCGAAGCTGTTTTTCCTGTCCTTTGCGATCTACGCCATCGTGATGGTGGTGCTCTGGCAAGTCGCTGGCGACAGGCTGCAATTCCTCTCGCTTGGACCGATCTTCGGCGTGGAAAGTGCAGTAACACTCGAGCCTGGCATTGCCCCGGATGTTGAGTTGCCGGGCAGCGAAGCGGTCGCCCCGCAAGAGGCGGACACTGGCTGGGCTGACCCGCAGACCTTCTGGTTCTACCAGTATATGCTGGCAGCCATCGCATTGTTTGTCGGCTTTTGGATGTGGTACGCGCCACATCCCTGGCAGCTGTGGTCGGTCGCCGGTTCGGCGCTGATCTTCTTCACCAACTGGTTCCTGGTGCAGCTGGATGTGATGATCAATGAGTGGTTCGGGGGATTTTACGACCTGATTCAGCAGGCCCTGGCCGAACCAGGCTCAATCGATGGTCGCGACTACTATCTGGGCATCGCGACGTTCCTGCAGATCGCGCTGGTCTATGTTTTCGTGGCGGTCCTGTTCCGCTTTTTTGTCAGCCACTATGTGTTCCGCTGGCGCACGGCGATGAACAATTATTACACCAACATGTGGAAGCGGGTGCGCAAGATCGAAGGTGCCTCGCAGCGTGTGCAAGAAGACACGATGCGCTTCGCCTCCATTACCGAGGGCCTGGGCGTTGCGCTGCTCGATTCTGTGATGACGCTTATCGCGTTCCTTCCCTTGCTGTGGGGCCTTTCGGCTGCCGTCACACACCTGCCACTTATCGGCGAGGTCAGCCAGGGGCTCGTGTTCGTCGCCATTATCTGGTCGATACTTGGCACGGTTTTGCTGGCCGTTGTTGGCATCAAACTGCCAGGCCTTGAGTTCAACAATCAGAAGGTTGAGGCGGCCTACCGCAAAGAACTCGTTATGGGCGAGGACTTTCCCGAGCGCGCTCAACCGCAGTCGCTGACCGAACTTTTTTCCGATGTGCGCCGCAACTATTTCCGGCTCTATTTCAACTACATGTATTTCAATGTCGTGCGGATTTTCTATCTCCAGATCGGCAATCTGGTGCCATTCATTGCGCTTGGTCCAACGATCATCGCTGGCACCATAACGCTGGGCACAATGCAGCAGATCATGCGGGCGTTCGGGCGTGTGGAAGGCTCATTCCAGTATCTGGTCAACTCCTGGACGACGATCGTGGAACTGATGTCGGTCTACAAACGTCTCAACGCGTTTGAGAAGGCAGCGCTGGCGACACCGGAATCGGGTCCAGAAGAAAGTGATGGCAGGAAGGTTCCCTCACCTGCCGAATAGGCGCTTGGCATGGGTCAGTCCTGCCCCACATTGTCGGGCATGATCACTCGCGCCGACCAGTTCATGATCCTTCGCCCGGAAGGCCTTTATTGCATTCCGGGCGACTTCTTTATCGATCCCGTCCGACCCGTGGATCGCGCCGTGATCACCCACGGCCACGCCGATCATGCCCGCCCCGGCCACGGCGCCGTGCTGGCGACGGCTGAAACGCTGATGATCATGGCCGTGCGCTATGGCGCCGACTTCGCCGGTCGCACGCAGAGCGCCGCCCTTGGCGAGGTGATCGAGGTTGGTGATGCGCGCGTCAGCCTGCATCCGGCAGGCCACGTGCTCGGTTCGGCGCAGATTTTGGTGGAGCATGGCGGCCATCGGCTGGTGGCCTCGGGCGACTACAAACGCCATGCTGATCCCACTGTCACACCATTTGAGGTCGTGCCCTGTGACACCTTCATCACCGAAGCAACCTTTGGCCTGCCGGTCTTCCGCCACCCGCCGGGCGCCGATGAGGTCGCCAAGCTGCTTGCCTCGCTTTCGCTCTTCACCGATAGACCGCATCTGGTCGGCGCCTATTCGCTCGGCAAAGCACAACGGGTGATCGCTGAAATCCGGACCGCAGGCTACGATGCACCGATCTACTTGCACGGTGCGATGGAGAAGCTCTGCGCGTTTTACCAAAGCCAGGGCATCCGGTTGGGCGACCTCCAACCCGTTGCAGGCTTGAAGGCAAAGGACGTCGCCGGTCAGATCGTGCTCTGTCCACCAGGGTCGATGGCGGATCGCTGGTCGCAAAAGTTCGGCGAGACGGTCACCTGTTTTGCATCGGGTTGGATGCGGGTGCGGGCTCGCGCGCGTCAGCGCGGCGTTGAGCTGCCTCTGGTCATGTCCGACCATGCCGACTGGGACGATCTCTGCGCAACGATCCTCGACACCGGCGCCAACGAAATCTGGGTGACGCACGGCCAGGAAGATGGGCTGGTGCATTGGTGCGGAACGCAAGGCATCGACGCCCGCCCGCTCAACATGATCGGCTATGGCGACGAAGGCGAAGAGGTGAGCGAACCTGTCGAGGCTGCGCCATCATGAAGGCTTTTGCCGAGCTCCTTGACCGCCTCGCCTACGAACCGCGCCGCAATGGCAAGCTGCGCCTGTTGGTGCAGTATTTCGCCGCGACACCCGATCCCGAGCGCGGCATTGCGCTTGCGGCCATCACCGGTGGGCTTGATTTCAAGAACGCCAAGCCCGCGCTCATTCGCGGTCTGGTGGAAGCCCGGACCGACCCGGTGCTCTTTCGGCTTTCCTATGACTATGTCGGCGACATGTCCGAAACGGTGGCGCTGATTTGGCCGGTGGATCACGGGGTCAACATGCCACCGCCGACGCTGACTGAGGTCGTGGAGGCGCTGGCAACGACCGGCAAAGCGGAGATGCCGGCGCTGATCACCCGCTGGCTCGACACGCTCGACGAAACAGGCCGGTGGGCACTGTTGAAGCTGATTACCGGCGGCTTACGGATTGGCGTATCGGCGCGGCTTGCCAAAACTGCCGTTGCAGGCCTCGGTGATTTGAAGCCCGACGATATTGAAGAGGTTTGGCACGGTCTGAAACCGCCCTATGCCAGCTTGTTTGCGTGGGCGGAAGGCAAAGGCGAGCGACCGGAAAACGATGACCCGGCTCCCTTTGCGCCCGCCATGCTCGCCCATCCTATCGAGGAGGGTGATTTCGACAAACTCGATCCTTCGGCGTTTTGGGCCGAATGGAAGTGGGATGGCATCCGCGTGCAGGCAGCCAGCGGGACGGGCAAGGATGGTCAGTTGGTGCGGCGGCTCTACTCGCGCACCGGCGATGATATCTCGCGCGCCTTTCCCGATCTCGTCGAGGCACTGCCCGAGAACGCGACGCTGGATGGCGAGCTTCTGGTGTTGATCGATGGGCGGGTGCAGACATTCAACACGTTGCAACAGCGTCTCAACCGCAAGACCGTTTCGAAAAAACTGCTGGAAAGTCACCCGGCCCATATGCGGGTCTATGACGTGCTGAGACTAGGCGGTGAAGACCTTCGACCTCTGCCCTTTGCCGAACGGCGATCCCGCCTCCAGACCCTGGTTTTGGAGCATGGCCACCCGCGCCTTGATCTCTCTACCATGGTGCCTTTTGAAGATTGGCAAAAACTTGCCGACGCACGCGCCGACCCGGCCGGTCACGGCGCGGGGGGCGATGCCGACGCTGTTGAAGGGGTGATGATCAAGCGCGCCGACAGCGCCTATGTGCCGGGCCGACCCAAGGGGCCGTGGTGGAAATGGAAGCGCGACCCCATGTTGATCGACGCGGTGTTGATGTATGCCCAGCGCGGCCACGGCAAACGCTCCAGCCTTTACTCGGACTACACGTTCGGTGTTTGGAAAGAGGATGGCGAGGGGCGCATGCTGGTGCCGGTCGGCAAGGCCTATTTCGGCTTCACAGACGATGAACTGAAGCAGATCGACACTTTCGTGCGCAAGCACACCGTCAATCGCTTTGGGCCCGTGCGCGAGGTCATCCATGGCGAGGATGCCGGAATGGTGTTCGAGGTGGCCTTTGAAGGGCTGCAGCGCTCGACCCGTCACAAGAGCGGCATTGCCATGCGTTTTCCACGCATTTCACGGCTGCGCTGGGACAAGCCGCCGCGTGAAGCCGACACGTTGGAAACGGTAATGGCGCTGCTGCCCGAAAGCGAGCAGTGAAACGCCGGTGTCATGCCGGCCCTGCGCCGGGTTGAGAGCCCCGAAGTCGGCTGAACCGATCACAATTTGAAGAGGTTGCTGGATGTCGGCGCGCACAACCCCTATTTGCGCGGCCACATCGTTCTTTTCCCATCACCGAATTGGTTGACCATGACTGATCTTTCTTCCTTCCCCATCACCGAGCACTGGGCGCCCAAGAACCCTTCCATCCTCCAGCTCTACTCGTTCCCCACACCCAATGGCGTCAAAGCATCCATCGCGCTGGAAGAGCTTGGACTGGAGTATGAACCCCACAAGGTGACGCTGTCTGATGCAGATGTGAAAAGCCCGGCTTTTCTCTCGCTTAATCCGAACAACAAGATCCCCGCGATCATTGACCCCAATGGCCCAAACGGCGAACCCATCGGCCTGTTCGAGAGCGGCGCGATCCTGCTTTATCTGGCTGACAAGACCGGCAAGCTCGGCGGCGCCAATGCCCATGAACGCGCGCGCATCACGCAATGGCTTATGTGGCAGATGGGCGGCCTCGGCCCGATGTTCGGTCAAGTGGGCTTCTTCGTGAAATTTGCCGGAGCGCAGATCGACGACCCGCGCCCGCGTGAACGCTATGTGGGTGAGGCCAAACGCCTTCTGGGCGTCCTCAATGGCCATCTTGAGGGCCGCGAATGGGTCGCTGGCGACTACTCGATCGCCGATATCGCCATTGCCCCCTGGCTGGGCGCGCTCGACTTCTACGGCGCCAAGGACTTGGTCGGCTGGGACGACTTCACCAATGTGACGGCCTATGTGGATCGCTTCAGTGCGCGTCCAGCCGTCCAGCGCGGGCGCAACATTCCAGCGCGCGACTAGAGCGTTTCTCATGAACACCGAGTCACTCGAAACGCTCTAACTTATTGTTTT
>JBKAGN010000055.1:0-24597 GCA_046290415.1 Hyphomicrobiales bacterium | reverse complement strand
CCAATCTGCACATCAGTGTTGGCACAGGAAAGACCGTTATGAATGAGCACGTAACCCCCACAGTCGTCCGCGAAGCTGATCCGGCTAAATTCATCCCTGGCGCCACCGGCGATTGGGAACTGATCATCGGCCTGGAAGTTCACGCGCAGGTGACCAGCAACTCAAAGCTGTTTTCCGGCGCCTCGACACAATTCGGCTCGGCGCCCAATTCGAACGTCTCGCTCGTCGATGCGGCGATGCCCGGCATGCTGCCGGTGATCAACGAAGAGTGCGTGAAGCAGGCCGTGCGGACCGGCCTTGGTCTCAACGCCAAAATCAACCTGCGCTCGGTCTTCGACCGCAAGAACTATTTCTATCCCGATCTGCCGCAGGGCTACCAGATTTCGCAATTCCTCGACCCGATCGTGGGCGAGGGGATCGTAACGGTGGATCTTGTTGGTGGATCATCCTTCCAAGTGGGCGTTGAGCGCCTGCATTTGGAGCAGGATGCCGGCAAATCGCTCCACGATCAGCACCCGACGATGAGCTTCGTGGACCTTAACCGGTCCGGCGTCGCGCTGATGGAAATTGTGTCCAAGCCGGACATTCGCTCGTCGGAAGAAGCGCGAGCCTACCTCACCAAGCTGCGGTCAATCCTGCGTTATCTCGGCACATGCGACGGCAACATGGAAGAAGGCTCCATGCGCGCCGATATCAATGTCTCCGTGCGCCGACCGGGCGATCCGCTTGGCACGCGCTGCGAGATCAAGAACGTCAACTCCATGCGTTTTGCGGTTCAAGCCATCGAGTATGAAGCGCGCCGCCAAATTGCGATCCTGGAAGATGGTGGCACCATCGATCAAGAAACGCGGCTTTTCGACTCGGTCAAAGGCGAGACCCGATCCATGCGATCGAAGGAAGAAGCGCACGATTACCGCTACTTCCCGGACCCCGATTTGCTGCCGCTTGAGTTCGACCAGGCCTTCGTCGATGCCTTGGCCGCCGAACTGCCGGAGCTGCCCGACGACAAAAAGAACCGCTTCATCGAGGCCTATGGCATCACGCCTTATGACGCCTCGGTGCTTGTCGCCGAAAAAGAAACCGCTGACTTCTTCGACGCTGTTGCTCATGGTCGTGACGGCAAACTGGCCGCCAACTGGACGATCAACGAACTGTTTGGCCGGCTCAACAAAGAGGGCGTCGCCATCGCCGACAGCCCGGTGAACGCCGAGCAGTTGGGCGCCATCATCGATCTCATCGGCGAAAAGGTGATTTCCGGCAAGATCGCCAAAGAGGTGTTTGAAATCGTCTGGTCGGAAGGCGGTGACCCGCGCCAGATCGTGGAAGATCGCGGCATGAAACAGGTCACTGACACCGGCGCCATTGAGGCCGCCGTGGATGAGGTCATCGCTGCCAACCCCGATAAGGTCGAACAGGCCAAGGCAAAGCCCAATCTTGCTGGTTGGTTTGTTGGCCAGGTGATGAAGGCGACCGGTGGCAAAGCCAACCCTCAGGCGGTGCAGGCGATTGTGCGAGAGAAGCTAGGGTTGTAGGCTTTCCTACTTCAGCTCTGAAGAGAAGGACCGGGACCATGAAACGATTTCTGATCATCGCCATCCCGGTTTTTCTTATTGGATTCATCGCCGGCAACGCGTTCTGGTACCTTGCCTCGCCGCTTTGGATCGACAACGTCGTTTCAGAAGCCTTGCCAGACGAACTGATGGTCTCAGTTGTCAGTGAAGGCACCTTCCAGGATGCCGACCGGGCGCACCAAGGGGCCGGCAACGCCATGCTCCTACAAACGGCGACCGGGTCCCATTTGATGCGGTTCACCGAGTTTGAGGTGACCAACGGCCCGGACCTGGAGGTCTGGCTGGTTGCCGACGATGCACCGTTTTCCTCTGGCGCGGTGCTCGCCAGCGAATGGGTTTCGCTCGGACAGTTGAAGGGCAATATCGGCGATCAAACCTACACGATCCCTGACGATGTCGATGTCAGCCAGTTCGGCTCGGTGGTCATTTGGTGCGAACAGTTCAGTGTGCTGTTCTCTGTCGCAACGCTGGCAGAGCCTAGCTAGCCAATACCTAGCTTGCTCCCCCAAAAAGCTGCTCTGCCAGCCCTGCCATCGTTTGATAGGCAGACGCGACGCTCGCAGCGCTTGATCCGTTGACCTGGGCGGATGTCGCCTCATTGGCCTGGCTCATGATTTGCGCCAAAAGACCCGCATCCATGCCCACCGCGTCAGCACTTTCACCCTCCGCCGGTGCACCTGGTTTCCGCTCGTTGGTGTGTTGCTGCGCCAACTGTTGTTGCGCTTCCAGGCGTTGCTGCTGCGCCTGCCGGGCAACGGCGCGATCCTGGGAGGATGGCTCTGCCGGGGCGAGGGCGGCGCGAATGACAATGTCCATCTTGCGGATCGTCGCGTCGGGCGTGCGCTCAGGCGAGGTATCGATCTGCACCTCGCCGCCCACGGCGTATTTCTTGCCATCAGGGCCACGCGTGTAGGTGTATTTCGGGGCACTGGCATACGCACCACCAACCGCCGCATGCGCCTGTTCGTGCGCTTTAACCTCGGCATCGCGCTTCTTAAGCTCACGGACTTGCGCCTCTTGCTCTTTGGAAAGCGGCTCCCCCGTTGACGATGTCGCGCCGGGTTGGGTGGATTTCTCGGGCTTTGTACCCGTAGCATCCCTGCCAGCACCAAGCCCCGCGTCAGCCGAAGGGCTGCGCGGCGCGGCAAGCGGAGCAGAAAGAGCGGATGCCATTTCCAACCGGCGGAACCTCGACAAAAAGCGGCATCAAGAATCGAAGAAAAGGATCAGCAAATCCTTACGGTCTGCAGATTTTTGCACCGGGACAGATCACAGCTTTGTGAGCAACCGGCGCTAATGCCGGATTTCGACCTTTTCATTCATCGCTGAGGACATAGATTGGGGCCATCTCTTGGTATGGACCGTGCGCAACGCTTGTCGTCCTTGCCGCTCCCCGAAATGAATGAAGGATGGCGTCATGACGACCCAAACGCAGCCCATCGACCTTTACTTCTGGCCAACGCCGAATGGCTTCAAAGTCACCATCTATCTGGAAGAGCTGGACATTCCCTACAACGTCCATCCGATCAACATCGGCAAGGGCGATCAGTTCAAGCCAGAATTTTTGGCCTTTTCACCGAACAATCGCATGCCGGCCATCATCGATCCTGAAGGTCCTGGTGGCGATCCGGTGTCGGTGTTCGAGTCGGGCGCTATCCTGCAATATCTCGGCCGCAAGTTCGGTGCTTTCTATCCCACGGACGAGCGCGGTCGCGTAAAAACCGAAGAATGGCTGATGTGGCAGATGGGCGGGTTCGGCCCAATGCTCGGCCAGAACCACCATTTCAACCAATACGCACCGGAAGACGTGCCCTACGCCAAGAAGCGCTACACCGATGAGACCCATCGCCTCTACGGCGTGCTCAACAAACAGCTTGAAGGCAAGGACTACATCATTGGCGACTACACGATTGCCGACATGGCTTGCATTGGTTGGGCGCGCGGCTGGGAACGCCAGCAGATGGACCTTGCGGAGTTCCCGCATGTTGGTCGCTGGATCGACACCATGATGGCCCGTCCCGCTGTGGAAAAAGGGTTCGCGGTCGGTGCTGAATGGCGCAAACCCATGTCTGACAGTGACAAGAAAGTGCTCTTCAACCAGCGCGCCAGTTAGCCAGCTTTGCTAGACGGTGGTCGCGGTCGGTCAAAGACGATCAGCCGCGACCGGCCACCGGCGAAAGCTTGGTCACGTCGACACCGAGGTTGGAGAGGCTCGCCGCATAGTGCAGTTCCGGCGGCGTTTCGAACAGGGCCTTGGCGCCCATCGGCGCGTGTAACCAGGCATTCTGTAATATCTCTTGATCAAGCTGGCCTTCGCCCCAATTGGCAAGGCCAAGCGCCAACAGAAACTGGTCAGGACCTTTGCCAAGACCGATGTCCCGCAGCACATCGATTTTCGTGCTGAGATGAACATCATCGGTAACGGCGACTGTGCCATCGCGTTCGACAACGTCCGGCGAATGCAGCACAAAGCCTCGGGTTGTTTCCACCGGCCCGCCGAGCAAGACCCGCGAATCCAGCCGCGATTGCAACTTCTGATCAACCTGCGCACCGGCATCGCTGGTGCCAGTTTCCCTTTCGATCAACCCAAGCTCGCCAAGGACATTGCCAACAGTCTGCGCGGCATCGGGTCGGTTCACGACGATACCCATGGCACCGTGCTCATCATGGACACAAAGATAGATGACCGTGCGCTCAAATCGGGGATCGCCAATAGATGGCATGGCGATCAGGACTTGACCGGCAAGGCTTGGAAACTCATCCATTATGAAACGCTTCACTGAATGCAAAAGGAAACGGCACCGGCAAAAGGTCGGAGCGCCGCGCTCAATGCCAATGTTTGCTGCTCCTGACGCCAAAGGCCAGCCCAAAGTTACGATCGTGATGAAGATCGCCGCCTTGATGGTGGCAACACCCTTTGCTTGGGCATCCGCGCCGATCGATGCACTCGGCGAAACGCGGGCCTCCGTCACCTTGGAAGGCGCAACGATAAGCCTTCATACCGGCCCATCTATGGCCGCGGCGTTGCTTGCTGACCTAATCCCGCTTGGCGCAGATGAGCAGCTCGTGTTCCTGTCCATCGATCTCAACGAAGGCTGGAAAACCTATTGGCGCCTACCGGGACGGTTTGGGCTCGCACCAGATCTCGATTGGCAACGCAGCGATAATGTCGCCGCCGCGACAGCCCATTTTCCCGCACCCATCTTGTTCGACGAGGGCGATGGCACGTCCATTGGCTATGCCGCACCGACGGTTTGGCCGATTGTCCTGCAGCCTGAGGATTCCGACCGCCCGATGACCTATCGACTGTCCTTGGAGATAGGCCTGTGCGCCGTGCTTTGCCTGCCGGAAAGGGTAGAGCTATCGGCCCCTTCTGATTCCTCCAGCGTCGATCAAGACATCGCCTTGGCGAAGATTTTTGCGCTCCACGATGACTTGGCGCAGGGCACGCAACCCCTGTCCGCGTTGTCTTTGGAGCGGGGCGACGATCAAATCTCAGTCGCCGGCAGCCCTATGATATCGCAAAACGAGCCTGCCCAAAATAGGCGCGGCCTTGAACGGTTCGCAGTTGTCGAAGATGCGGGTGGCAGACACAGCGTTCTGCATCCAGCCGAGAGCCGTTTTGGAGAAGCTCCAATCATGAGTGGCCCATGGACCTGGCCAACACCAATCACGCGCGTCACGGTTATCGAACCTGGCGCCGCAATGCATGTCTACACAGGGCAAATGACCTCCACGCCGTAATCGGGCAGGTATTTCGCCACGCAGCCTCTGGTCGGGGGCGGGGCACGCCTTACATGTCAGTCCATCACATCAACCTTGGAGACTTTCATGCCGCTAACCGTTGGCCAAACCCTTCCCGATGTTCCTCTTGCCGCAATCACCGATGATGGCCCGGAGGAGCGCAGCAAAGACGCGCTCTTTGCCGGTAAAAAAGTTGTTCTGTTTGGGGTTCCGGGGGCTTTCACCCCAACCTGCAACAACAACCATTTGCCGGGTTATGTCGAACACGCCGATGCAATCAAGGCCAAAGGCGTCGACACCATTGCGGTCGTTTCGGTCAATGATGTCCATGTCATGAAGGCGTGGAAAAAAGCCTCCGGAGCTGGCGAGGTCGTGCTCTTTCTAGCCGACGGCAGTGCAATCTGGACCAAGGCCGCTGACATGGTTCTTGATGGCACCGATTTCGGCATGGGAATGCGGACGAAGCGCTTTTCGGCCCTCATCGACAATGGCGTCGTGAAAGCGATCGCAATCGAGGACGCACCGGGCAAAGCCGACGATTCCGGCGCTGCTGCAATGCTCGCCATGCTTGACGAGCAGTAAAATTCTGGGCCGGCAAAAGTAAAGGCGCGTGACCGCGCGCCTTTATTAAAGTCCGCAACAGCTAGCTTTGCATGGTTACCGCCTGCCGCAGCGTTAGCGAAGCCTAAAGACCTGATTTGCTTTCAATTAATCTCAAATTTTAGCGACCGATTCAAACCCCATCGCCATACTGCCTCTCATCGACGTTTTGGGGACGTCACGGCCAATACGCCACATGGGAGGCACACAAAATGGCACGTTTAGCAGTCAATGAATTCGAAGCTGGCTACCTCGGTCAGCGCGCCGACGAAGGCGATCTGTTCTTCGATCTCGGCATGATGTACGCGACCGGTCGTTCGGTTGCCGTCGATCTCGTCGCGGCGCACAAATGGTTCAACCTGGCATGCCTGCGCGGCAAGCAGGCAGCCAAGACCTACCGCGAAGAAATCGCTGGCGAGCTGTCGAAGTCGCAGCTGGCACAAGCACTGCAATCGGCACGGACATTCCTGGCGAGCAACAAAGCCTAGAGGCCGGATGGCAAAGGTAAATCGGCGTTAATGCTGCTCTGCACAATATGCATAGCAGAGGTGCTTTTTTGGTTCTGCAAGTGTGGGGCGAGGGAGTCTATATCGGTTCTGTCCACTCCCCCCGGACACTTCAAAAACTGAGGAAGAACAGCCATGCCAATGATCAAAGCCATCACGTCCAGCGTTGAACGTGCTATTGCCAAATACAACCAGCAGCGTGTCCGCGCTGAAGAAGAGCGTCTGACCGAGCTTCAGTTCGCTCGTGAAATGCGCGTTCGCGCCGAGCCAGGCTCGCCTGATTTCTACTACTACAACGCCATTGTTAAGCGTTGCGGTGGCATCTAAGCCACCAGCCAAACACCGGTCACGCAAGCCGCGATCGCGCGGTTGACAAAGTCCCGTTCCCGTTTGACAAGCGACGGCGAACGGGCACGTGGCCGAGTGGCTGAAGGCGCTCCCCTGCTAAGGGAGTATACGGTGTTGAGCCGTATCGAGGGTTCGAATCCCTCCGTGCCCGCCATCATCAAGAGCCCGCCGAAATGGCGGGCTTTTTGCGTTTTTGATCGGTCGTTCGCAGTGCCAGGCGCACGAAGAATAGGGGCATGCTTATGCGACAGAAATCCGCGCCTTTGGCAGGCCTCAAAGTCATCGAACTGGCGCGCATCTTGGCCGGTCCCTGGGCCGGGCAGGCCTTGGCCGACCTTGGGGCGGAGGTCATCAAAGTCGAGGGGCCTGGCGGAGACGATACCCGCACATGGGGGCCGCCCTTCATCGAACGCGACGGCGACACATCAGCCGCCTACTACTATGCTTGCAACCGCGGCAAGACATCGATCTTTGCAGACTTCAAAACCGAGGAGGGGCGCCAGCGCGTCCTGGACCTCATCGACGATGCCGACATCCTTATCGAGAACTTCAAAGTCGGCACACTGGCCAAGTTCGGATTGGACTATGAGTCGTTGGCTGCCCGTAACCCGCGCCTCATCTACTGTTCGATCACAGGGTTCGGCCAAACCGGCCCTTATGCGCAGCGCGCCGGCTATGACTTTATGATTCAGGGCATGTCCGGCCTCATGTCGATCACAGGCGATGCTGAAAGTGGCCCGCAAAAGACCGGGGTTGCGATCTCCGACTTGGTGACCGGCCTTTATAGCGGCATGGGCATTCTTGCCGCCGTCGAACAGCGTCACCGAACGGGCCGCGGCCAGCATATCGATATGTCGCTATTCGATTGTTCGGTTGCCTTGCTCGCCAACCAAGCGATGAACTATCTGGCGAGCGGCGTCAGCCCGTCCGGCCTCGGCAATGCCCACCCAAACATTGCACCTTATCAGACCTTCGAAACGAAAGATGGGCACATCAACATCGCGGTCGGTAATGATGGCCAGTTCGCGCGTTGCTGTCAGGTTCTTGGGTTGGATGGCCTGGCCGATGATTCGCGTTTTGCAACCAATGCCGCACGGGTCGCTAATCGTGCGTTGCTGATCGGCCAAATGACCGAGGCAACGCGGACGCGATTGTCGGCTGACCTTCTTGCCGCTTTCGAGGCCGCCACGGTTCCCGCTGGCCCAATCAACAGCGTCGGTGAGGCTCTGAAGGACGAGCAAATTGCGGCACGCGGCATGCGGATCGCCCCGGAGGGCGTGCCAGGTCTTCGCGGTCCGTGGCAATTCTCAGACGCCACCTTGAAAACACATCAAACAGCGCCGGTGAGGCCTATGCCGAAGGCAAAAAGAAACTAGCCTCGAAGGGCATCTCGATGGTCCTGCCATCGGCTTCGCGTATCGTAAGACGCCCACTTTCCAGTGCGATCGACTCAATGACCGACCAGCCAGTCGGGCGCGGAACTGCACCGATCACATGGCCAATCCGGTGAGTCACGCCCTCCGCCAAGTTCAGTACCGTTGGCACACCGGCCTTGGAAAAGACGGTCTCGCCGAGAGCGGCCTTATGACCTGCGGCACCTGCGGCAATTCCATCTTCGATCCCCAACACACCGCGATGGCGCCCGCTCCACGGCGCATCCTCGCGGCCGCCATTCGAATGCCAAAGCATGGTGAGCGGCAGCACCGACGGGTCTTTCAACACGAAGACAATGTCATCAAAGGCCTCGCGAATGACCGCGGTCCAGCCTAGCGCAGAGGCCTCGGCCTCAACCAACGCGACGAAGTCTTCGCCCCCGTCGGAAATTGGAAGCTGAGAGACATCGATCGTCCCGCCCTTTGTTGCCGGGATCTTCGTGTAGTCATCGACGGCTGTTCCGTTGGCCAAGGCATGGCGACCTTGGACGATCGGCACATCGGGTGTAACCGCAAGGCGCTTGGGCGAGGTGAACAGGTGCGCTCCGCCTGCCACGCGCATCATCGGGTGGTGAGCAAAGGTCAATCCGCCGGCGCCGCCGACGACCTTATGAACCTGATAGAGCAACGGCGCATCGGGGGCAGGGCGCACGTGCTTTGTGAGCTTGGCACCCATGATCGGGCGATCCAGCGTAAAATGCAGCCCTAATTCATCATCGCGATCCAATGACCATCCGCTGTTCGTACTCCACCCATGCGGCGGGGCGGGCTCGACATCGCTTTTTCCAAACGGCGCGCAAGCAAAATCACCAGAGAGCTTGCGATCAACCAGCGGCATGTCGTCCGGAAACGACCGATCATCGACCCACGGTGCCCTGTGCAGGGGCGCCAGGGTTTTGCCCTGCCAGTGAAATGTCAGAACCGGCAGGTTGCCGACCGCAGGATCAACGCCCACTTCGCAACACGCGGTACGGGCAAAAACGGTGGTTGGCGACAGGGATGTCGGCGTTTCCATTCATCAACCTTCCAAAAATCGAAACCGGGCCACCGCCAACCAGGTCACAGTGCTGGCCCCGCATCAATCTGGCATGCTAAGCAGGGCGCTCACCAGTCCTCAACGGCTACATACACACAAGCGGGTCGAACCGATGACATCCAATGTCACACCCATCACGCCAGATGCCCACCTTGGCCACAACGCGCCGCATCATCCACGCAATGAGGCGATGCCACTCGATCTTGGATGGGTGCGCGACGTTCGCGTCAATCTGTCGGCCACCGAACGCCGTGTCGCGACGCTTCCTGGACGCCGCACAGTCAAGAAAGATGCGCAAGCCGCCTGGCTTCTCAAGGCTCTGGCATGCATCGATCTGACGACGCTCAACGGTGATGACACCGACGGCCGTGTTCGCCGTCTTTGTGCCAAGGCCGCGCGGCCTGTCCGTCCGGATTTGCTTGAAGCGCTGGGCATGGCGGAGCGCAATCTCACCACCGGCGCGGTGTGCGTCTACCATCGCTTTGTTGCCACTGCCGTCGATGCCTTACAGGGCACCGGCATCCCCGTTGCCGCCGTCTCCACTGGCTTTCCCGCCGGGCTCTCGCCGCACCATCTGAAAGTTCAGGAAATCCGCGAGTCGGTTGCCGATGGTGCACAGGAAATCGACATCGTAATCACCCGCGAGCATGTGCTGACTGGCAATTGGCAAGCCCTTTACAATGAAATGCTGGAGTATCGCGAAGCCTGTGGCGATGCCCATGTGAAGGCAATTTTGGCCACTGGCGACATCAAGACACTGCGCAACGTCGCGCGCGCCTCTCTGGTCTGCATGATGGCCGGCGCGGATTTCATCAAGACGTCCACCGGCAAGGAAGGTGTCAACGCCACCTTGGCGGTATCGCTGACCATGCTGCGCTGTATCCGCGCCTATGAAGAGCGCACCGGATTCAAGGTCGGCTACAAGCCCGCTGGCGGCATCTCGACGGCCAAGGATGTGCTGAACTACCAATTCCTGATGAAAGAAGAGCTCGGCCGGGAATGGCTGGAACCTGATCTCTTCCGCATTGGCGCCTCCAGCCTGCTGGCCGATATTGAACGGCAGCTTGAACATCACGTCACCGGCGCGTACTCCGCCTTCCTCCGCCACCCGATTGGATGAGTCGATCATGAGCGTTGCTGACTATTTCGACACGATGGACTACGGCCCGGCACCTGAGGCTGACGGTGATGCGCGCGACTGGATCGCCAAGCATGACGCCAAGTTCGGCCATTTCATCGATGGCAAATTTGTCCAAGGTTCAACCACCTTCGACAGCCACGCGCCGGCGTCTGGCGAGCATCTGGCAAAACTCGCGCAAGGGTCGTCCGACGAAGTGGATGCGGCGGTCAAAGCGGCGCGCAAAGCCCAAAAGAAATGGGCGGCACTGCCGGGCCATGCGCGCGCGCGCCATCTTTATGCGCTCGCCCGCGCCATCCAGCGCAACGCCCGGCTGATCGCGGTCATCGAAGCGCTCGACAACGGCAAGCCGATCCGCGAAACACGCGATATTGATGTGCCGCTCGCCGCGCGGCATTTCTATCATCATGCCGGATGGGCGCAACTGCAGGACAAGGAGTTCCCAGACTACGATCCTGTCGGCGTCGTCGGACAAATCATCCCGTGGAACTTTCCGGTTCTCATGCTCGCCTGGAAGATCGCTCCGGCGCTGGCGCTCGGGAACACCGTAGTCTTGAAGCCTGCCGAGTTTACCTCTCTCACCGCGCTGCTCATTGCCGAGTTAGCCCAAGCTGCCGGTCTGCCCGCCGGAGTCCTCAACATCGTGACGGGCGAGGGCGACACCGGCGCCGCGCTTGTCGATCATCCCGACGTGGACAAAGTCGCCTTCACCGGCTCGACGGAAGTCGGCCGCATCATCCGCAAACAAACCGCCGGCAGCGGAAAATCGCTGACACTCGAGCTGGGTGGCAAATCACCGTTCATCATCTTTGACGACGCTGATCTGGACGGCGCGGTCGAAGGCGTCGTCGACGCCATCTGGTTCAACCAAGGCCAGGTCTGCTGCGCAGGATCGCGGCTCTTGCTGCACGAAGGCATCGCTGAGGCTTTCATCGCCAAGCTGACGCGACGTATGGAAACGCTGCGGGTCGGCGCGCCACTCGACAAAGCCATCGATATGGGCGCCATTGTTGCGCCGGTGCAACTGGACCGCATTAAGAGGCTCGTCGATCAGGGTGTGAAGGAAGGCGCGACACTGCATCAACCCTCCGGAACGATTCCGGCGACCGGTAGCTATTTCCCACCAACGCTTCTCTCCAATGTCGGCACATCCTCCACGGTTGCCACTGAGGAAATTTTCGGGCCCGTTGCCGTGTCGATGACCTTCCGCACGCCAGACGAAGCCGTGCAGCTGGCCAATCATTCCCGCTACGGACTTGCCGCCTCCATCTGGTCGGAGACCATCGGACTGGCGCTCAACGTGGCCGCCAAGCTCGACAGCGGTGTGGTCTGGGTGAACGCCACCAACATGTTCGATGCGTCTGCTGGGTTTGGCGGCAAAAAAGAATCCGGTTTTGGCCGGGAAGGGGGACGGGAAGGGGCTTTCGAGTACCTCAAGCCAAAGTTCTGGAAGGGTGCCAAACAACGCGCTCCGATAAGTCTACCTGAACCCAAGGCACACGCTGGCGGGTTTGATCTGCCAACCATCGACCGCACGGCGAAGCTCTACATCGGTGGCAAGCAAGCGCGTCCAGACGGCAATTATTCCCGCCAAGTCGTCTCGCCGAAGGGTGAGATCATCGGCGACGTCGGCGTCGGCAATCGCAAAGACATCCGCAATGCCGTAGAAGCTGCGCGCAAAGCGACCGGTTGGCCGGCTGCCACCGAGCACAACCGTGCCCAAGTAATGTATTACATCGCCGAAAACCTGTCGGTGCGCGCCGACGAGTTTGCCGCCCGCCTGGCCAGTGTCGCTGGAGCGACAGCGTCAAAGGCCGCTAAGGAGGTCAATGCTGCCATCGATCGCCTGTTTACCTATGCAGCCTATGCCGACAAGAATGATGGCCGGGTGCACGTTCCCCCTTTGCGCGGTGTTGCCCTGGCGATGAATGAACCGGTTGGCGTGGTCGGGGTGGTTTGCCCTGATGAAGCGCCTCTGCTCGGCGCGATCAGCCTGGCAGCCCCCCTGATCGCCATGGGCAACCGCGTTGTCCTGATTCCGAGCCCAGCCAATCCGCTGGCAATGACCGACTTCTACTCCGTGCTGGAAACGTCCGATTTGCCCGGTGGCGTACTCAATATCGTTACCGGCGACTCGCAGGAGATGGCGGAGGTTTTGGCAAGTCATGGCGACGTTGATGCCGTGTGGGCCTTCGGCACGCCGGAGTTGTCGACCAAGGTCGAGGCGCTATCGGCTGGCAATTTGAAACGCACCTTTGTGGACTATGGGCAGGCCATCGACTGGTTCGCACCTGCGGCAGAAGGCCTCGAATGGTTGCGAAAAGCGTGTGAAATCAAAAACATTTGGATCCCCTACGGCGAGTAATGCGCCCGTAGAAAGGCCCAGACTTAACGCCCTCTTCACGCTTATGCTCCACTTTGGCAGCAGAGTTTCACTGTTTGTGAAGTATGCCGCATCGATCAAGCTGCTTGTTGTGCTTGCCGGTGGGGCCGCCAGTTTGTATCGAGTATGGCGTGATGATGAAATGGTTGACGGCGCTTTCAGGCGCCTTTTCGGCTGTGCGCTCCGCAGCCGCTTTCCCGGTTCGAACGGCCTTTGGTCGCGCGGTCGCCGTCTCCGGCGTTTGTGCCTTGGCGCTTGCTGGCTGCAATGCTGTGACAACCAGCGATGGCGGCGGCGGTGATGGGATCAATGACGCCGCGCTTGGCGTAGCCGCCAGCCCACGGGTCACCGATCAGGAAACCAATTTGCCGCGCGGCGGGGGCAGGGCCCAAGTCGGCCGCCCCTATCGCATTGCTGGCCGCCTTTATACGCCTCGCGAGGACCCGAACTACGACCGCACCGGCATCGCATCTTGGTATGGACCAGGTTTCCATGGGCGTTTGACTGCCAATGGCGAGGTTTTTGACCAATACACCCTGTCGGCGGCACACCCGACGCTGCCCTTGCCGAGCTATGTGCGGGTCACGAACCTGGAAAACGATCGCTCGGTTATGGTCCGCGTTAATGATCGCGGGCCTTTCGCCCATGATCGCATCATCGATCTATCCAAGCGTGCGGCAGATGTTTTGGCTTTTCGCGGAGACGGTATAGCGCGCGTCCGCGTGCAATATGAAGGCCGTGCACCCCTTCATGGCCAAGACGTGGCCTGGCTTGAGGCATCGGCCGAAATCAACGGTCGGCCGCTTAACGGTGGCGATCCTAACATCATGCTTGCCCGCGCGCCGGTCCCCGCACCAACACCTGTCGCAGCGCCTGCCCAGGCGGCCTTTGTGGCGACCTCGGACGCCGCACCCGTCCCGCAACAAGGCGTGCCGCAGCGCTCATCGTTCCTAGACACGCTGTTCGGTCAGCCTCAACAGCCACAGGTCCAGCGCGCGCCGGCAATAACGCCAGCCGTGGTGCCTGCCGGGTCCCCAATGGTTCTCGCGCCGCCAACTGGGTCTCAGGCTTCCGTGACACCAGCTTTCGCACCGGCCCAATCCCAACCTTCAGCAGGCCTCGTGCCCAATGCGCCGATCCCAAGCGCCGCTATTGGGTTCATGGCGACCGATTTGGAAACCGGTTTTACCCAGCGTAATCAGTCTTCCTTGGCGCAAACCGCGCGTATTGAGCTTGCCCACCGCGCAGCATCCGCCAATGCCCTTGATGCCGCCAGCCGCATGGCACTGCAATCTCAAGCGATTGCCCGTTTGAGTGAGGCTCAGAACGCACCGGTCTTAGCGCTTGCGCCCACCGAAAGCTCTCCGACCGGTCGAACCGCGCTCATCCAGATTGGCATCTTTGGTGACCCAGCCAATGTCGCCCGCCTTCGCAGCGAGTTGTCGAGCCTGGGAGAGGTGGTTACGCAGCCAATTCAATCGCGAGGCCGTGAATTGACGCAGGTGCGCCTGCGCGCTGCCGCACCGACGCGCCAGGCTGAAGACGACCTCTTGCGCAGGCTGGCCGGCCAAGGCTACACCGACGCGTATGTGACAGACGCCAACGGTTGATCCGGTCTGTCGCAGCCGGGTCGGCACGGCGTAGGAGCAATCGTCCATGGTGCAAGCAAGAGCGACGCAAGCGCGCAGCCTTCGTGCATTGGCACGTTGGTGGGCTCTTGCAACGCTGGCCCTGCTTCTGGCGTGTCTTAGCTTTGCCGAAGGCGCTCTTGCCCAGGCTTTTGAAAGCCGCGCACCACGCGCTTTCCTCTATGACGTGAACTCGCGCACGGTTCTCTACACACAGTTGGCCGATGAAGCCTTTGAGCCGGCCTCAATGGCCAAGACGCTGACGGCTGCTGTCGTTTTCGATGCAATTGCGAACGGAACGGTGAGCCTCGATACACCTTTCACCATCAGTGAGGATGCCTGGCGCCGCGGCGGTGGACCATCGGGACGCGCTGCAATGTTCGCCGAGTTGGGCAGCGATGTGGCGATCGCTGACCTTCTGCGCGGCCTTACCATCATTGCTGGTAACGACGCCGCTATAGCCCTATCGGAGGGTGTCGCCGTTAGTGAACGGGCCTTTGCCGAGCGGATGACGGACCTCGCCACAGAGCTTGGCGCGAGCAACAGCCGGTTCACCAACGCGACCGGTCAGCCGGAACGCGGCATGCGCACCACGGTGCGCGACATGGTTGTTATTACGACGGCTCTGATAGACGCCCACCCTGACCTTTACGCCATGTTTGGCGAGGATCAGTTTTCTTGGAACGACATCACACAGCGCAACCGCAATCCGATCTACAACCAAATCGAAGGCGCAGACGGCCTGTTTGCTGGCTTCAGTGACGAGGCGCTGTATGGCCTAATCGGTTCAGTCGAGCGTGAAGGTCGGCGTATTGTATTTGCGCTTTCTGGCGTCGATACGCCAGAGGGCAGGGTGGATGAGGCGCGCCGCTTGGTCCGCTATGCCTATGAGGATTTCCGCACGGTTCGTGTCGCCGAGCCTGGCGAGCCCATCGCCTTTGCACGGGCTTACGGAGGGTCTTCTCGCGAAGTCGGTCTGGTTGCCGCCGACAATGGCGCGCTGGAGCTTTTGCTGCCGCGAGAAGGCGTTGACCGGGTGCGCGCCCGCGTCGTCTATAACAGCCCCATTCCAACGCCCATTGTGGAAGGCCAGCCTCTCGGCCGCCTCTTGGTCGAACGCGACGGCACGATTATCCAGGAGACAGCGCTGGTCGCCGCTTCGACTGTGGAAACAGGGTCCATGGTACAGCGCGCACGAGACGGGTTTTTGGAACTCGTACTCGGCTGGATCCCACCTATCTCTTTTGCCGGAACGTTCTGAGCCGATGGCTGCCAAAAAGACCAGGTCCAAACAGCCCAAGGGTGGCTTCTTCATCTCTTTTGAGGGCGGAGAGGGCTCCGGCAAATCAACTCAGGCCGCTATGCTTGGCGAAGCTTTACGAGCAGAAGGCTATGACGTCCTAGAAACGCGAGAGCCGGGCGGTTCACCTGGCGGCGCGATTGTTCGCGAAGTTCTGCTCGGCGGTCATGCAGCCGAAAAAGGCCCGCTTGCCGAGGCCTGCCTGCTGACATCCGCACGCCGCGAACATGTCGATCACGTCATTAAGCCGGCCTTAGACCGAGACCAGGTGGTTCTCTGTGACCGCTTTGCTGATTCCACCCGCATCTACCAAGGCTATGTCGGCGGACTGCCAACGGCCACCATCGACCGGCTGGAAGCCGTTGCCACCGATGGTTTGATGCCGGAGATAACTTTTGTTCTTGATGTCACCGAGGACGTGGCCAAGATACGCCGACAAGCCCGCCTGGCCACGAAGGGCGATGCCGATGATCGTTTCGAAAAGGAAGATCAAAGCTTCCACAACAAAGTCGCCGAAGGGTTTCGCCGCTTGTGCGAAGCCAAACCGCATCGCTGTATCCTGATCGATGGCAATGGAAAGCCAAACTCCGTTGCCGTCACCATCCGTGACAGCCTGCGCCTACGTGGCCTGATTTGATCCATGGCCCGAAAAGCTGCCACTAAGGAACCTGAAACCTCTGCTGGATTGCAGCTTGATACCCCGCTCGTTGGTCACTCTGGACCTCAGTCGGCATTCTTGGACGCCTTTTTAGGCGGACGGATGCACCACGGTTGGCTCCTGCACGGACCAAAAGGGGTTGGCAAGGCCCGATTTGCCGCCCAGGCGGCCGCCTACCTTATTGCCGAAAACGCGCGCCAAGGCGCCGGCAGCCTCGCGGTCGATCTAGCTCATCCCGATGCACGGCTGGTGGCCCAGGGCGCGCATCCGGACCTACATTGGATCGATCGAAAGACCGGTAGTGAGGGCAAAAAACTTCCCAAAACCATTCCGGTCGGCGCCGTCCGATCCACGCTGCAGAAACTGCAGTCGACGGCTGCTTATGGTGGGTGGCGTGTTTTGGTGATCGATGCGGTTGACGAGCTCAATGTCGAAGGCGCCAACGCGCTCCTGAAACCACTTGAAGAACCGTCACATCAGACCGTGTTGCTGCTGGTTGCTCATGCGCTCAATCAAGTCCTGCCAACCATCCGGTCGCGCTGCCGCCACCTGGCCTTCGGGCCTTTAAATGGTTCGGACATGCAAAGTTTGGCGCGCGCTTTCTCAAAAACCGACATGTCAGAAACCCTCATTGGCCTATCTGACGGAAGGGCAGGGCACATGCTCACGCTTGCCCATGATTCTGACGTCATGACCGCCTACCAGAGCTTTTGTGCGCTGGCCGCAGACGCTGGTGGGCAAACGAATAGCCGCACCTTGTCTGATCGGCTTGCGCTTTCCGGGATGATAGGTGCAATGCCCCCGGAATCGCGAGATCTCCTGCTCGGCCTTGTTGAAGATTGGTTATCGCGTCGCGTGCGGAAAGAAGCTGAGCCATCCGACTTGCCAACACCGCCCTTCCTGTCGGATTTGCGGGCGCAAAAAGCACTGGCTGACCTTTGGAGCGAGCACACAGCGGCGATCCGAACGCATGTTGCCATCAACCTCAACGTTTCGGAACGCATCATGGTGCTTTTCGACCAGC
Source organism: Hyphomicrobiales bacterium (assembly GCA_046290415.1). Taxonomy (GTDB): domain Bacteria; phylum Pseudomonadota; class Alphaproteobacteria; order Rhizobiales; family MH13; genus MH13. The sequence continues at coordinate 7,228 of JBKAGN010000055.1, read as the reverse complement.
TGGATCAGGTCTATAGCCACGGGTAAATCCCTGCGTGCCGAATGACTTCCAGAAAGCCCTCCACCACCCTATGCCCAATCGCTATTACATCACGACCGCCATTTCCTATCCCAATGGCACACCGCATATAGGCCACGCCTACGAGGCGCTGGCCACCGATGCACTGGCCCGCTTCAAGCGCTTGGATGGCTACGATGTACGGTTCCTGACCGGCACCGATGAGCACGGTCTGAAAATGGACAAGACAGCGCGTGAGGCCGGCATGACCCCGGCGCAGTTGGCCGACCAGAATGCACCGCGGTTTCAAGCGATGGTCGAGGCGCTTGGCTGTTCCAATGATGATTTCATCCGTACCACCGAACCGCGCCATCATGCGGCCAGCCAGGCAATCTGGCAGCGGATGCAGGACGCCGGCGATATCTACAAAGATAGCTATGCCGGCTGGTACTCGGTGCGCGACGAGGCCTATTACGGCGATGACGAGACGCATCTCAACGATGATGGCGTGCGCCTCGGACCACAAGGAACACCGGTGGAATGGGTCGAGGAGGAAAGCTATTTCTTCCGACTGTCAGCCTTCCAAGACCGCCTGCTGAAGCACTACACCGACAACCCCTCCTTCATCGGACCGGATGAGCGCCGTAACGAGGTGATGAAGTTTGTTGAAGGTGGGCTGAAAGATCTTTCCATCTCACGCACCACCTTCGATTGGGGAATCAAGGTCCCGGGCGATGAGGCCCATGTGATGTATGTCTGGGTCGACGCGTTGACCAACTACATCACCGCGCTCGGCTTTCCCGACGAAAGCGATCCACTGTGGCAATATTGGCCAGCGGATTTGCACGTGATCGGCAAGGACATCGTGCGGTTTCACACTGTCTATTGGCCAGCCTTCTTGATGTCGGCGGGCATTCCTTTGCCCAAACGCGTGTTCGGCCACGGCTTCCTGTTCAACAAGGGCGAGAAGATGTCGAAGTCTGTCGGCAATGTGATCGATCCTTTCACGATGGTCGAACATTATGGCCGCGACCAAGTGCGCTACTTCTTCCTGCGTGAGGTACCGTTTGGACGCGACGGCAACTACAGCCACGAGGCCATCGTCGGTCGCATCAACGCCGATTTGGCCAACGATCTCGGGAACTTAGCGCAACGATCGCTCTCGATGATCGGCAAAAATTGCGACGGCAAAGTTCCTAAAGCTGGGGCGTTGACCAAAGACGATGAGGCCCTGATCGCGTCTGCGGATGCGCTTATTGATCAGGCGCGCACGGCAGTTGACAAGCAGGAACTGCACTCGGTCCTCACATCGATCTGGGCCGTGGTTGCCGACGCCAACCGCTATTTCGCCAGCCAAGAGCCGTGGGCGCTGAAGAAAACTGATCCGGCGCGTATGGCGACTGTCCTTTGGGCAACAGCCGAGACGATCCGGAAGATCGCCATTCTCGTGCAACCTGTCATGCCCGAAAGCGCTGGCAAACTGCTTGACGCCCTCAGCGTGCCAAACGACGCACGTCACTTCGCGCATCTTGGCGCGGACAACTGCCTGCAAGCCGGTACAGACTTGCCGAAACCGACGCCGATTTTTCCGCGCTATATCGAGGAAGAGGCTGGCCAAACGACCGGAGGGCAGGCGGCGACAGGGAAGGGGGCCTGACCCTCCATGCTCGTCGATAGCCACTGCCATCTGGATTTTCCCGACTTCGAGCCGGAACGTGACGCCGTCATCGAGCGCGCCCGCGACGCTGGCATCGGCCACATGGTGACCATCTGCACACGGGTGAAGAAATTTGCTCAGATCAAAGCGGTCGCGGAGACCTATGAGTCAGTGACCTGCTCGGTCGGCACGCACCCGCATAACGCTGACGAGGAACTCGACGTCACGGTCGAAGATTTGGTCGCGTTGGCCGATCACCCCAAGGTCGTGGCCATTGGCGAAGCCGGGCTAGACTATCACTATGACAATGCGCCGCGCGATGCACAGGCAGAAGGGCTAAAACGCCACATCAAGGCTGCGCGCATCACGGGGTTGCCACTGGTTATCCACGCCCGATCAGCAGACGAAGATATGGCGGTAATTTTGGAAGAGGCGCACGCCTCCGACGGTGCGTTTCCGATGGTGTTGCATTGTTTCTCCTCTGGTCTTGATCTGGCCAGGCGTGGCGTCGCGCTTGGCGCCTATGTGTCGTTTTCCGGCATTTTGACGTTCAAAACCGCGCAGGAACTGCGCGACATCGCAGCCGAACTTCCAGAAGAGCGACTTTTGGTCGAGACGGATGCGCCTTACCTTGCGCCAGTACCCTATCGAGGAAAACGCAACGAACCGGCCTTTGTGACGCATACAGCCAAAGTGTTGGCCGATGTGCGAGGCATGGATTCTGCACGCCTGGCCGATCTTACAACCCATAATTTCCAACGCCTTTTCAAAAAGGTAGCGCTTGGATGACATTGACGCTCACCATTCTCGGCTGCGCGTCGTCGGCAGGTGTGCCCAGGGTAGGGGGCACAACCCATGAAGAACGCTGGGGCACCTGCGATCCCAACAATACAAAAAACCATCGCCGCCGCTGTTCAGTGCTCCTCACGAAAACCGGTCCTGGCGGCTCCACCTACTGTGTCATCGATACTGGCCCAGATTTTCGCGCGCAGATGCTGGAGGCTGAGGTCCCGCGCCTTGATGGCGTTGTTTACACGCATGAGCACGCCGATCATTTGCACGGCATCGACGATATGCGGCCGTTTGCGTTGATCCAGCGCGCCCATATCCCGGTGTTCATGGATGATCGCACGTTTGCGCGGGCCAACGCAGCCTTTGGTTATGTGTTTCAAACCCCGCCTGGTTCGACCTACCCGCCGATCCTCGATCGCCATTCCATCGATATCAGCAAACCTGTTTCAGTCGACGGCGCCGGCGGGCGAATTGAGATGACGCCCGTGCCTGTGGATCATGGCGACATCAGCGCCCTAGGCTTCCGCATCGGCGACACGCTTTATCTGCCGGACGTCAGTGCCATACCGGCGACGAGCATGGCGCATTTCAAGAACCTCGACACGCTGATCATCGATAGCCTGCGCCGACGGCCGCATCCAAGCCATTTCAATCTGGAGCAAGCCTTGGCGCTTGTCGCCGACGTGAAACCCAAGCGCACTATTCTGACCAATCTGCACAATGATCTGGACTACGAGACGGTGCTCGCTGAAACGCCGGACGCCGTGGAGCCTGCCTTTGATGGGCTGCAAGTCAGCATTGCCTAGCATCACCGCCTTTCCGGATGTTTTTTTGTTCCATAATATATCTTATCGGACCAATGGTGGTTTTTCTTGTGGGCTATCCCCTTGGCTAAATGTGAAGCTCATCCAACCGCCTGTTGCCGCGTTAGGCTGACCTGCCGTCAAAACCCAGCGGCAATTTGCAAGGAGCTGAGCCATGAGCACCGAAGGATCGACTGACGGCCCACCTGGCGAGCTCTCGACGCTGCTCGCCATCATGGCCAAGCTTCGGGATCCCGAAACCGGCTGCCCATGGGATATTGAGCAAGACTTTGCCTCCATCGCGCCCTACACAATCGAAGAGGCCTATGAGGTGGCCGACGCCATCCAGCGCGAGGATCGTGACGACCTCTGCGATGAACTGGGCGACCTCCTCCTGCAGGTCGTCTTTCACGCCCAGATGGCCAAGGAAGAAGGTTCGTTTGCCTTTGAAGACGTTGTGGCGGCGGTCACAACCAAGATGATCCGTCGCCATCCTCACGTTTTCGGCGACATTGATCGCGATGATTCAAAGGCCGTCAAAGCCCGCTGGGAGGAGATCAAAGCGGAGGAAAAAGCCGCCAAACGTGCGCGTTTGACCACCAAGAACGGCACATCAGGCGAGGGGCATGAACCTCAACCACACAGCGCCATAGAGGGGGTGCCAACCACCCTGCCCGCGTTACAACGTGCCTTCAAACTCCAAGCCAAAGCAGCACGTGTCGGCTTCGACTGGCCGACACCGCAGGCGGTGATGGAGAAGCTCGCTGAAGAAACCGCCGAAGTCGCCGACGAGCTTTCGGCAACGCCGCAGGATCGCGCCCGGCTGGAAGACGAGATCGGCGATGTTCTATTCGTTGTCACAAATCTAGCGCGCAAGCTCGACATAGATCCATCCGTCGCCTTGGAACGGACCAATCAGAAATTCATCAAACGCTTTCAATGGGTTGAAGAAAGCCTGTCGCACAGCGGTACGCCCGTTGGCAAAGCGTCACTGGAAGCGATGGAAGCGGCCTGGCAGCAAGCCAAGACACGCGCCTAACTGACCCCGGTGGACTTCACTCAACGGCTGCCGCAACACCAAATCGTGCCCGCGCGTGCGCCATCCGTCGCGGCGTCATGGCAACGCGGATTTTGGTCGAGCCATCGTCCATAACCGTTTCGTCAAGCACAGTCGCATTGGCAAAGACCCAGGCCCGCCCCTCGCCGTCTTGAACCGGGATATGGAAGGTCTCTTCCTGGCGCGTCGTGGCTATCTCTTCCTCAATCTGGGCCAAGAGCGCATCAATCCCCTGCCCGCTCACAGCCGATACGGCGAGCACGCGTTCACCCTGCACATCCGCCTGGCGCCGCGTGACGGCTAAGGTTTCGGCGTCCAACAAATCAATCTTGTTCCAGGCCTCGATTATCGCACGATCACTCTGTCCGTCGCGATCAACCACGCCCAATTGCGCAAGAACATCAAGCACATCAGCGCGCTGCGCGTCCGTTTCAGGATGCGTGATATCGCGGACATGCACGATCAAATCAGCTTCGAGAACTTCTTCGAGCGTCGCGCGAAAAGCCGCAATCAACGATGTAGGCAGATTGGAGATAAAACCCACCGTGTCGGAGAGAATGACCTCGGTTCCCTTGGGCAACTGTACCTTGCGCAAGGTTGGGTCGAGCGTGGCAAACAACAGGTCCTTGGCCATCACTTTTTCATCGACGATCCGATTGAAAAGGGTGGATTTGCCAGCGTTTGTGTAGCCGACCAAAGCAACCGTCGGCGCCGGGACTTCCTGACGGCGGGAGCGGTGCAGCGTCCGCATGCGTCGGACCTCTTCCAATTGGCCTTTGAGACGCGTGATCTTCTCCTGGATCACACGACGATCGGACTCGATCTGCGTCTCACCTGGTCCACCAAGAAAACCCTTGCCGCCACGCTGCCGTTCAAGGTGGGTCCAAGACCGCACCAAACGACTTTTTTGGTAGCTTAGATGGGCAAGGTCGACCTGCAGCGTGCCCTCTCGTGTTTGTGCGCGGCGGCCAAAGATCTCCAGGATGAGCCCGGTACGGTCCACCACCTTTGCCTTCAAGGCGCGTTCCAGGTTGCGCTGTTGGATCGGCGTTAGTTCGTGGTCAACAACCACCAGTTCGACATCGTGTTCGGCGACACGCTGCGCGATCTCCTCAACCTTACCGACGCCGAGCAAGGTGGCCGGTCGCGGCGCCTGGAGGGTCAAAAGCTCAACGAAAACAACATCAAGGCTGATGGCGGCGGCAAGACCAACCGCCTCTTCCCGGCGTGCATCGAGTGAGCGCTGCTCGCCAACGGCGCGCCCGCCCGCATCCCCTGCCCGCCTTGCGGCACGGCCGGAGATGACCGGTACGATGACGGCGGTGCGAGTTTCTTTGGCGCGCGTATCTTCGATCTGGAAGCGCGGCTTGCCAGCAGGTTTGCGATCTTCATCGCCAGTTTCAACGGTCAAGGATGATCCTTTTACCCGTCCGTACGCTCTTCGTCAGACGGATCAAAAAGTTGCACCGGTTGCGCCGGCATAATGGTCGAAATCGCATGCTTGTAGACCAGCTGCGAATGGCCATCACGGCGCAAGAGAATGCAAAAATTGTCAAACCAGGTCACAATGCCCTGGAGCTTCACCCCATTGACCAAAAAAATGGTCAGCGAGGCTTTCTGCTTGCGCACATGGTTGAGGAAGGCGTCTTGCAGATTCTGGGTTCGTTCGTTTGCCATGGTTACCCCCTGGTCGTTGTTGTTTCTTGGCCGCACATGTCGAACGCACCCTCATGCGCCCTCGCGCCACGCTAGCACGGCTTTTTCACAAGCCAAAGAGCTTTGGGCGTTGAATTAGCCTTTCCTAAAGATCAGCATTTGGGCAACTAACGCCTAAAAAACAAGACACTAAAGCCCGCCACAAGACCAATGATCTCAAGCCGCCCTGCCACCATCGTCAGGCTCAACGCACCGCTGGCGAGCGGCTCAAGCTCATAATAGCCCGGCCATTCCTGCGGCGGTGCCCAGCCGAAAGTGTAAACCGGGCCAGCATTCACTAAAGCACTCAAAGACGCGACCAGCGCAGCCTCCGGCGGCAGGCCTGAGAGAGCCAGAACCACGCCACATCCGGCCCAGACGACGAGAAAGAGCACGAAAGCTGTCCAGATGGCGCGCATACCGTCCGTATCATAGGCAAACCGGCCAAGATGGTCGGTGTGCACCGCGTGCGGATAAATGATGTGCTCCAGCTCCTTGAGGCTGTGCCGCGCCATCAGGGCGACACGATAGAGCTTGATACCGCCGGCTGTGGAAAACATGCCGCCGCCGACCAGAATGACGACCAGTGCCAGCGATAACGGCAAAACCGACGCGCCGGCGTTTCGTGCTTCAAAGCCGGTGGTTGAGACCAGCGATGCAGCGGTGACAAAGCCTTCGCGCAAGGCTGTCAACGGGCCCAACACGCTGCCCGATCCTGCCGCAAGCGCGAAAGCAATGGCGTAGGCGACCCCAAGGACACAGGCGAGCCCGCCGACCGAAACGCTCTCGATCAACGTGATTGATCGACCTAAGCGCCCAGTCGCCACCAATCTGTGCCACATGATGCTGGACGCCCCGACCAGCATGAACAGCCCAACGGCCCACTCCGCCAGCGGCGCACCATAGTCGCTGAGCGTTCCCGGGCGCGGCATCATCCCGCCGGTCGAAACCGTGGACAGAGACAAGGCAAATGCATCGAACGCGCCGATATTGGCGGCCAGCAGTAGGGCAAAACAGGCAAGTGTGACCGCGACATAGGCGCCGAAAACGCCGCGCACCCGGTTTTCCAAGATCTGTTGGGAATCACCGCCCAGACGCAACAGAGGCGTGCCCCCTGCCCCGGCCGGTGCCAGAACAACGATGATCGACATCAGTGTTGCCAATCCGCCAAGCCATTGCAGCCAGGCGCGCCAACCGATGATCGAAAGCGGCACGGCGTCCAGATTC
>JBKAGN010000054.1:0-24840 GCA_046290415.1 Hyphomicrobiales bacterium | reverse complement strand
GTGCGCCGTTGCCGTTTGCGAGGGGATCGAGGCGGTGGCGTCATAGCTGCGCGACGGCGGCACGATTGGTGCCGGGGCCATCGTGATCGCGCGTTCCTGCAACCGACTGCCATCTTGCGGCAAAGCCAGTGCAGGCGCTTGGTCGCGCGTCGAAAGAAGTGGCGCAGGATGGGCGCCTGGCTGCATATAGGCCGCGTTGACACCAACCACGGCGAACGCAACCAGCGCGACGGTTGTGACGGCAAGCTTTCCGGGCGCTGCTAGAATGCGGTCGATAAGGCCGTAAGGCTCCTCGTCATAACCGTAGCCGTCCTCATAACCATCATCGCCAAAAGCGTCGTGGCCTTGTGCGCCGCGCCCGGGCCGATGGTACACATAGCGCTGATCGTGGGCGTCTTCGCGACCATCCAGGGTGGGTTCGTGCCTAACCATGAGCGCGCTGCCCTTCTTCTTCAAACAGATCTTGTTGCGGTGAGCCGGCGTCCGGCATCTTCTCGCCAGCCTTGTGCGGGTCGGGATTGGCGGCAGAGCGTTCACGCTGGAGCTTGGCAAGGACCACCGTGTTGGCAACATTGGTGTCGATTTGGCCATTCTCGCTGGTCTTTGGGCCATTGAACGGAATGCGCACGGTCACAGTTGTTCCCTCGCCCTCAACGCTTGAGATCGAGAGTGACCCGGTGTGGAGTTCGCAAAGCCCTTTGACCACCGAAAGCCCAAGGCCGGTGCCCTGGTGATCACGGTCATAGGCATTGTTGGCCTGGAAGAATGGCTGGCCGATCTTGCCCAGATCCTTGGCGGCGATCCCAATGCCCGTGTCGATGACCGATAGCACCAAATTGCCGGCGTCTTTTCGCGCGCGCAGCGTGACCGTGCCACCTTGGGGGGTGAACTTACAGGCGTTCGACAACAGGTTGATCAGAACCTGACGAATCGCGCGCTGATCGGCGATAAGCTCTGGGAGCGCATCGGGCACATCGATTGTCAGTGTCAGGCCAGCCTTTTCGATCTGCTGGCTGACCAGCCGCGTGCAGCGATCGACAACGGTGGTAAGCGAAAACGGCTCGGCGACGATCTGGAAATGTCCAGCATCGAGCTTCGACATGTCGAGCAAATCGTTGACGAGCTGCAGGAGATGACCGCCGGACTCACGGATAAGACCGACATATTCGCGCTGCTGATCATTGCCCAAAGCACCGAAAACCTCTTCATCGAGAATGTCAGCAAACCCGATAATCGCGTTGAGCGGCGTGCGCAGTTCATGGCTCATCGTCGCAAGGAAGCGGCCTTTCGCAGCATCGGATGCTTCGGCTTTTTCGCGGGCCAGCGTCAGCTCCGAGGCACGTTGTTTGACGGCGCTGATGTCGCGTACCAGCGCGCAGATTTCGCCCGCTGCGTTTGACCCCGGCAACATCGAAAGGTCGATCTCAGCCCAGATGAACCGCTGTGGCGTGTTGTCATCGCCAGTGCGAAGCCGAACGTCCACCGTGTCGCGATCGCCAGTCGCACTTACCCGGTCAAGCGTTGCCAAAAAGCTTGGACGATCAGAAACGTGGATGCGTTGCATAAGACCAGAGCGCGCCATACCGCCAGCGTCGCAATCCAGCACCGAGCGTAGAGCGCCAAACGCCTGCAGCACTGTGCCGTCGCGCTGGACGATCAAAAAGACGTCGTGGGTTACCCGGTGAAACTGTTCTATGGCGCGGCGAGCGGCCTGCGCACGAACATCCTTCAGGGAGTTGGCCCGCAGGATGCGCGCGGCCAGGCTGAGTGCGTAGAGCACGCCAAGCGTCGTCATTAGCGTCGCTTGAAACGATGACATCGTAAAGCCCGCGCCCATTGGCGAGGCAAGCATCGTTGCCAGAACAAGGCCAACCAGCGTCGCCATGAAGACAAGCTGCGTGTAACCGGCGCGCCGCGTCAGCATCGCCTCAATCGGCGCAAGCATGAACAGCACCATTAGAGGTGAGGAAAGCCCACCAGTGAGCGCCGTGCCCCAAGACAAAAGGCCGATGAAGCACATGGCCGATAGAAATGCGCCTTCGCGAACCCGCCTTGCCAACGTGAACAGGCCGAGCGCCACCAGATGCGCCGATAGCGCCGCAACGAGCACCAGTTGTGCCGTATCACGCATTGCAGCGATCGCGGCAGGCATGGCAATCGCCAGGCACACCAAAGATCCGATGGATGAAAGATAGAAAAGGGGAGCGTAACGCGGCGTTTCGCGCCGGGATAGGCGCGCACGCTTTGTCCGCTTGGCGACTGCCGCATCGCCGCCATCTGCACCAGTTGGTGCGTGATCGGTCTGTACGCTGATACTCATCAAACCGCGTCTTGCCTGTGGGCAGAGTTACACGTTCCCAGTGCAAACCCCTTCGCCGTTCACGCTCGCAGGCAGCCTTGAATGAACTGTAAAGGGCATCGCCCTGCGGCTCATTTGGGCGCTTTAAACCACCGCTTTCCAAGGACCATGGTTAACCCTTGGTTTCGCCGTTCGCTCGCAATTGGCTCAACTTTGCCTCAAAGACTGGCTCTAGTTTGCACCGGCATTTCACGGCTGGCTGGTAGTTTCAGGGCAATTGAGCTTCAACGGGACGGACGCTCCACCATGTTTTTGATACGAACAGCTTTTTGGCTCACCTTGATTTTGCTGGTGCTGCCTATTGACCGCGAAGAGGCCGGCATCGCCGGTGGACCAGGCGCGCTGGAAACTCTGTCGGCCATGCAAACGGTCGTCAGCGATATGCGCGGCTTTTGCGATCGCAACCCCGGCGCTTGTGCCACTGGCTCGGCGACGGTCGATGTCTTGCGCCAGAAGGCGGTGTATTCCGCCGGTGTGGTTCAAGGGTGGCTTGCCGATGGCAATGGTGCGCCAACGATGCATGTGCGCCTGGACGATACCGCGCCCGTGCCACCAAGCTCGGTTGATCGCGACGATGTCGCCGCGCTGATCATGGCCGCTGACAATCGCATCCCGGCCAGCGACGCGCCGCCGCTTTGAGGTTTGGTCCGCTTGTCTGATCAATCTGGCGTTTGGTCGGCTTGCCGAGTGGACCCGGGAGAGCTATCTGCATGGAGGCGATCACGACCTCGGTCGGAGCGGCTCCAAATGTGGATGACAGGCCCATGGCTGATTTTTCCGAAATTCGCGACAATTTCGAGTTCCTGAATGATTGGGAAGATCGCTATCGCTATGTGATCGAACTCGGGCGCACGCTTGAGCCCCTGAAGGATGACGAACGCAACGACAGCTCGAAGGTGCTCGGCTGTGCCAGTCAGGTGTGGCTGGTTCGCGATCCGCTTGGCGAGTCGGGCAATCTGCATTTTCGCGGTGACAGCGATGCGCACATCGTTCGCGGTTTGGTGGCCATCGTGCTGGCGCTCTACAATGGCCATTCGCCCAGCGAAGCCCTCGACATCGATGCGCTTGAAAGGCTGTCGGTTCTTGGGCTCGACGAACATTTGTCTCCGCAGCGCTCGAACGGACTACGCTCGATGATCGAGCGTATCCGTCACGAAGCGAGCACCGCGAAGGCGGCTTGATACTCGATTTTGGGCGCTGATCTAACGCACCACGCCTTGCGCGGTCCGGGTCAGGCCATAGTGGCGAGCGAGCGCGCGCAGTCCGAGCGCAATGGCAAGCTTGGCTGACCGCGCCGGCCAATGACGTTCGCGCTCGACTCCGGTCAGCGATTTCTCAAACAAGCAGACATCGATCAAAAGGCCTGAAAACTCCGGACCGATGGATGCGCAAGCTCGGTTCACCCGGTCGCGCGCATCGAGCATGGAAATTGGTTCGTGGCGGGCTGAGCTGGCCGTGGATTTCGCACCGCCGTGGCTGAGCGAGGCGAGCGACCAGTTTTGGGTGATCCGTTGACGCAGACCGGCGCGTTGAAGATCGCTTTGAAATTTTCGCGCGGCCACCAGATCGCAGGTCTCGATCAATGCGGTCTCGCCTTTGCGAGGGTTGGCGAGTCGGTCCATCGCGTCAGGGAGCTGGATAGGTCCGTCGCCACCGGTTGCCATGTGAGGGGCATCGAGCAACGCGCTGCCCTTCGCTGTCAGGCTCAATCCGCCGGCGGTCTCGCCGACCAGCCCCTCTGCTTTCAGCGCCTTGGCTTGGCGCGAGGCTATGGCATTGCCGTTTTGAACGCGCTGAAGCAGGCGGCGAAACTCTGTCGCCAAGGTCGGTGCCGCGCTGCTTTGGTCCCGAAACTCCGATTTAGGCATAGGCATGCTCACGCGACCGGGTTGCGTTAGGCCGATCAGTGCGAACGACCAGGGTCAGGCAACCAGCCAGGACCGCACGTTCCAGATAGGCAATCTGATCATCGAAAACCGACCGATCGCGCAGATCCTCAACCAGGCGGCAGGCATGGCCGACGGTGGTCCGGTCGCGTTCAAACAGATCGCCAACCGTGGTCAAGGAAAAGCCAAGCACCGTGTGGCAGAGGTACATGGCCACCTGCCGCGCCCGCGCGACATCGGCTTTTCCACGGGTCGAGGCACGCAGCGATTCGTGAGGAACGCCAAACACGCTGGCAACGCAGGCCTCAACCTGTCGTACGCGGGCTTGCACGACGCCCTTTTCGCGCAAACGTTGCTTGCCAATGATTGCGGTTTGCCCGCCATTTCTTGGTGGTTTGGGCAAAGTGGCGATCGCCGCTGGATCAGCGGATGTAAACTGAACGACCCTATTCGTCACATGAACCTCCTCTTAGACATCTTAGGTATTAATTCCTAAATTATCCATCAGAAGTTCGGCGGGGATAAGTTTATGATCGCATTCCAACAAGAAAAAACGCCGCGGGCTATCCCACGGCGTTTTTGATTGGGCGGCTATCGGCCCGCGAACTCAGGACCTGGATGCCCGCCGATCAGCGGACCCCCAAGCTGAGCGGTATCGCGCTAGCTAGCTTGCTTTGGCACGACGCTGTCCAAGGCCCATTTCCTTGGCCAGGCGCGAGCGCGCTTCAGCATAGTTCGGTGCAACCATCGGGTAGTCCGACGGCAGGCCCCATTTTTCGCGATACTGCTCAGGCGACAGATCGTAATGGGTTTTCAGATGACGCTTGAGCGACTTGAAGCGCTTCCCGTCTTCCAAGCAGATCAGATAATCTGGTGTGATCGACTTTTTGGGAGGAACGGCAGGCTTCTGCTCCTCCTTCGGAGGCTCTGCAGGCAAGCCAACAAGGGTGCCAAGTGCGCCGTGCACGTCATTGATCAAATTGGGCAAGTCAGCCGCCGGGATGACATTGTGGCTGACATAGGCCGACACGATGTCCGCCGTCAGATCCACAAGTGCACCGGAGGTATCGACAGCTTCAGCTGTTTCTTCGCTCATAATTATTCCTTTCACGCGTGCACGCGCCCGTTCGATTATCCAACGGCGCGGGGCAGGCAAATTTGTGACCAAAGGGTCGAAAAATGCGTTTTGAGGCTGATTCTCAGACAACGAAACAATTACTTATTAGCTTCAGCAACCGCCAAAGGCAAAGATAAGTATGGTCTGACTGCTATTCAAACTGTTGAAACGAATTTACCTAATGAAACGCAAACAACAAAGGCATTCGCAAAAAGTGCGAAGGTCAATCGTGGCTATCGCACCGCAATGTTCGTCCATCATCTTTATATTTACCGGCCAGATCGTCAATACGGGTGCCTTCCCAGGGCTTGTGGCCAACATAATAGGCGGCACGCGCAAGCAAATGGGCAGCAATCGGGGCCGTCAAAATTAGAAAGACGAAGGCGGCAAGCGCACGGGTGACAACGCCCAACTCGCCCGAGTGAAGCGCCAAGGCCGCCAGCAAAAGACCTGATCCCAAGGTTCCGGCCTTCGAAGCGGCGTGGCTGCGACTGTAAAGATCAGGAAAACGTAGGATGCCAAGCGCAGCAACGAGGGTAAAAACAGCGCCCACAATAATGATCAGGCCAGTCAAAATATCGATGATGCCGCTCATGATGGGCTGCCTCCGGCGCGCGCGCGCACGGTTTGTTTGGGCTTAACTGGCGTGCTGCGCGGCGGATGAGCCGGATGAACTGTATCGACGATGTTCGGATCGACTTCCGGTGGGCCGTCGCGTTTGAGGATGAAGCGCGCAAAGGCAACCGTCGCCAGAAAGCCGACAAGTCCAAGCGCAATGGCGATATCAAGAAAAAGAAAGTAACCGGTCTTCACCGCAACAACGGCGATGAAGCCAATGCCAGTCGCAACCAGCATATCGAGGCCAAGGACCCGGTCCGGCAGCGTCGGCCCGATGATGATGCGCGCGGCGATAACCAGGAAAGCAATCACCAGAACGCCCAAAGCAATGAGCGTGCAAGCGTACAGAAAATCCTGCGTCGTCATCGAAACGCCTCCATGATCTTCCGCTCAAAGCCGGTGGCAATATCTTCCTTCAGTCCCTCAGGATCCGGCACGTGGATCGCATGAATGTAGAGCGTGCGGCGATTGTCGGAGACATCGACCGACAGCGTGCCCGGTGTCAGCGTGATCAGATTGGCAAGCAAGCTGATCTCAAAATCCCGGTCGACTGTTAGCGGATAGGCAATGAAACCCGGCTCCAGCTTGGACAGGTCCGGCGTCAGCACCAGCTTAAAGACACGAATGGCCGACATTGTCAGCTCGTACAGGAATAGGACGGCGAGCGATGAGATACGGCGCACGCGGCGTACATATCCGATCGTTCCGATCTGTTCGCGGATGAGCGACAGCGCGCCGAGCCCAAGGACGAACCCAAACAGGCCGTTGAGGAAGGAAAACCCTCCGGTGACGAAGACCCAGGCGACAGCCAACAGCACGTTGACGAGAAACATACCGGTCATGTTTGGGCTCCCTGCACTGCGTTGGTGTTTCTGATCGTCATGGCGCGACCGGCGATATGGCGGTGATGTAAGCTGACGGATCGACCAGCCCAACCGCTGCCAGGCTGGCAAGGTGAACGGCTGGATTGGCGATGATGCCAATGCCGACAATCACCACAACCAGAATGGCAATCGGCGTCAGATAGGCGCGCGCTTCATCAAGGGATAGGCCGGTGACCGGCACCGCCGCACCATCCAGATCATTGCGCCAAAAGGCGAACAACCAAACCCGGCCGATGGCGATCATCGCGATGAAGCTGGATACCAGATAGGCTGCCGTCAGCCATCCCTCGCCGGCATCCATGGAAGCGCGCACGAGAATGACCTTCGGCCAAAAGCCTGAAAAGGGTGGCAGGCCGGAGATGGCAAACACAAGGATGAGGAACAGGGCAGCAAAGAAAGGGCTAACCCGATAGAGGCCGCCGACCGAGCGCAGATCGAAGGACCCGTTCATGCGCCCGATAACACCGGCAGCCAGATACAGCGCGGCCATCACCAAAATGGAATGAACGGCATAAAGGATCGCGCCGCGAAGACCATCCGGCGTTGCGACCGCGATGCCGACGAACATCGCCCCGATGCCGGAAAGCACCAGGAAACCAAGCACCTTGCGTATGTCGGTGCTTGCCAGCGCACCGGCTGCACCAAGCAGAGATGTCAGCGCGGCGATCCAAACCAGAACCTCTTGGAACGTATCGAAGGTGCCGGGATAAAGCATGCCAGCCACGCGCAGCAGGGCGTAGACGCCAACCTTGGTGAGCAGCGCCGCGAAGACCGCGGACGTGACGATGTTCGGCGTGTGATAACTCGCCGGCAACCAGAAATTCAGCGGAAAGGCCGCAGCTTTCATCGCAAAGGCGAAGATGAACAATGCACCGATCGTCGCCAGTGGCATGCCATTTCCAGCCGCTTGGCTCTCGGCGATGCGCAACGTCAGATCGGCCATATTGAGCGTGCCGAACAGGCCGTACGTGTAGCCGACACCAATCAGAAACAGCGTGGTCGCCACCAGGTTCAAGAAGGCGTACTTCACCGCACCATCGAGCTGGGCATGCGAGTTGCCGAGCACGATGAGGCCAAAAGACGAGATCAGCAGGACCTCAAACCACACATAAAGGTTGAACAGGTCAGCAGTCAGAAAAGCGCCGGAAACACCGGAGGTCAGCATCAAAAGGAACGGGTAAAATCCATAACGTCGCCCGTCGCCATCCACGCTTTTGGCTGAATAGAGGACACTGACCAGCGCCACCAATGAGGATGTCAGCACCATGATGACGCTGAGGGCATCGGCGTTGAACGAAATGCCGAAAGGCGGCAACCACCGGCCCATGGCCATAAACACCGGTCCGGTGTCGAGCACACGGGCGGTCAGCGCCAGATTGCCAATGAAGACGACCCCAAGCGTGATGCCGGCGATCCAAGGCTGGAGGTGCGGCTGGCGACGCATCATCAGCGCCAAGGCCGACATGATCAAAGGCCCAGCGACCGGCAGCACGACCAAATAGTCGGCAGCCGTCACCGTCGCGTCGACATAGGCGACGCTCAGATCGACATAAGAGGAAGAGTCAGTTTCACCGGCCATGGGTGTTCAAGTCCTCAGTATCCCTGCGGTGGGCGCGGCGCATCGACCGGCTCAGCCACACGCATATGGTCGGTGTCGTCGGTGCCCAGCTCCTGGTAGGCGCGCATCGCGAGCACAAGGAGGAAGGCGAAAATCGAAAAGGCGATCACGATCGCGGTCAGCACCAGCGCCTGCGGCAACGGGTTGGCCGTGACGGTTGGCGGCGCCGTTAGGCCAAGCGGGATGAACGCCGGCACTTCGTGGGTCAGGCGGCCAGCGGTGAAGATCAGCAGGTTGACCGCGTTCGACAGCAAGGCCGCGCCGAGCAGAAGGCGGATCACATGGCGCGAGAGCATCAAATAGACCGATGCCGCGAAATAGACGCCAATCAGGAGAGAAAGCACAAACTCCATGGTCAGTTGTCCGTCCGCTCTTCAAGGGCCAGTGCAATGCCGCCGATTGTGCCGAGCACCACCAAATAGACCCCGATGTCGAAGATCAGGATCGTGGAGAGCTTCAGCTCAACGCCGAAGATCACTGGCGACGTCCAAAGCCCGGTGAGGAACGGCGCGTTGACCATCATCGATGGCAGGCCGGACAGGCCGGACAGAAAAAGGCCGAACGCAGCGATGTGCATGGGGTGCGCCCAGATGGCGCGACGAACCGCAGGCACGCCATTGGAGATACCGTAAATCGCCAGGGCGGATGCTGCGATGAGGCCGCCGATAAACCCACCGCCCGGCTCATTGTGGCCGCGCAGCAAGATGAAAATAGAAAAGAGAATCATCAGCGTCGTGAGGTAGGGCGCCAAAGCCCGGAAGATCACGGTGTTCATTCAGCGGCCTCCCGAACGGGTTGCTCAGCGGCTGGATCAGTGGTGGCCGGTTTCTTGGTTTTTGGCTTCAACCGAACCAAGGCCAAGATCGCCAGACCAGCGATCAGCACAACGCCAATTTCGCCGAGCGTATCAAGACCACGATAGTCCACGATGATGACGTTCACGATGTTGCGGCCTTGCGCAATCGGATAGGAGTGCTCGGTAAAGAATTCGGCCAGACGTGTTTCAAACGGATGCGAGAGCACCGAGAGCAGAAGTCCGGTGAGGCCGATGCCGCAGGCGATCGCGATCACGCCATCCATCATCGACTGCCAGAACGAGCGATGATCGCGCTTGAAGAGCGCGAGCCGGGTCAGAACGAGAGCGAGGATCACGACCGACAATGTCTCCACCATGAACTGGGTGAAGGACAGATCGGGCGCGCCGAACAGCATGAAGATCAGCGCCACCGCAAAACCCTGGATACCGAGCGACACGATGGCGGTCAGGCGGTTGGACGCGGTCAGCACGGCGGCAATGCCGATGAGCGCGATGATGACAACCGCCAGTTCGTAGAACGTCACATCGCTGATATCGGGAAGCTCCGTCAGCGTCGGCCACTCGCCAAAGACGGTCAGCGGGACGATCAAAGCCACCGCGACGAGCGCGAAGGTGATCGTCATATAGCCTTCCATGCGGCCGAACTGGATGCGCCGCGTGATGGCATAGCAAATGGATACCAGACCGGCGATCGCCTGGTCGAAGCCCTTGTCCGGTCCCCAGCCGATGAAATCCAAAATGCCGGCGATCATGGCGCGCACGCGATCGAGGAGGAGGTAGAGCGTCGTGCCAATGGCGATGGTCACCAGCGAGAGGATCACGGCTATGTTGAAGCCTTCCCACAGGTGCAGGCTAACCGAAACATCTTCGCCGAGGATCGCCGAAAGCAGCGGCTGGATGACGATGTTGCCGGTGGTGGCGGCCAACAGCCCGCCGATCAGGCTGAGCGTTGCCAGCGTCACCGGTCCGGCCCACAACATAAGCGGGCCTTCATGCGCGTTTTTCGGTGTTTCTTTTTTCTGCCCATAGAAGGGGCGCAGCGCGACGGCGAACCCGGCGGCAAACATCATTGCGTTGCCAAGCACCAGCGACGTCGTCAGCAAGATTGACTGCAGATCGGGATAGGCCGCGCCCTTGTACATGTATTCCTTGGCGAGGAACCCGATAAAGGGCGGCAGACCGCCCATCGACAGCGCCGCAAGCAGCGCGGCTGCCGCCGTAATCGGCATGGCCGAACGCAGACCGCCCAGCTTGGTGAGATCGCGCGTGCCAGCCTCGTGATCAATGGTGCCGGCGACCATGAAGAGCGCAGCCTTGAAGAGCGCATGAGCGACGAGATAAAGCGCGGCGCCCTTGATAATGGCTTCGTCGGACGTGCCGGTTAGCGCAACGAGCAGGCCGAGCGAGGCCACCGTCGTGTAAGCCAGCATCAGTTTCAAATCGGTCTGGCGCAGAGCAAGAATCGCGCCGACCAAAAGCGTCACGCAGCCGAAGATGGGTAGGATGGTCGACCAGAGAATGGTGTCGCCCAGCGTCGGGTTGAGCCGCATCAACAGATAGACACCAGCCTTCACCATGGTGGCCGAGTGCAGATAGGCCGAGACAGGCGTCGGCGCTTCCATGGCGTTGGGCAACCAGAAGTGGAATGGGAACTGCGCGGACTTGGTGAAAGCGCCGCCAAGCACCAACAGCAGGATCGGCACGTAAAGCGCGCTGCCTTTGATGGCGGGCGCCATCGTTGCCATTTCCGACAGCGAGAAAGTGCCGGTGTAGGATGCCATCAACAGCAAGCCGGCAAGCAGGGCCAGGCCGCCGCCGCCGGTGACGATCAGCGCCTGGATGGCGGCGCGGCGGGAGCGCTCGGACTTATGGTTGAACCCGATCAACAAGAACGATGTGATCGACGTCAGCTCCCAATAGACGAACAGGGTGATGACATCATCGGCGAGCACCACGCCGAGCATCGAGCCCATGAAAAGTAGGATGAAGGAGAAGAAGCGCCCGAGATGCTCATGGCCCTTCAGATAGCCACCAGCATAGAGAACGATGAAAAAGCCGATGCCGGAAATGAGGAGCGCAAAGGTGTGCGCCAGGCCGTCAACATAGAAGTCAGCACCGATGCCTAGCGAGGGAACCCATGGCAAGGTGAACAGATAGCGCCCGCCCTCGGCCACCGACGGCAACACGCCATCGGCCGTTTCGGTCGGCACCATGTAGCCCAAAAAATGAAAGACGATGTAGGCCGGCGCGAGGGCCAGCAGCCAAGCAGCCTTATGCCCCAGCCATTTGTGGGCGAAAGGGGCAATGGCGGCGGCTATGAACGGCGCGGCAAGCGCGAGGTAAAAACCTGCAGGGCTGTCGGGTCCGATCACGGAGCGTACGGGCCTATCTTAGTGACAACAATGGCGGGACGAACTGCACGCGAATCGGGCAGGCGAAGGAGGCTTTCCTTCGGAAGTTTACCTATACGCCCTGCGCCTCCGGTCAATGGTTTTCGGTTCAAAAAGGACGACATAGCGCCGCACCTGTGCCTGAAATGCACAAGTTAACGCCTTGCCACAAGTAACCCATTGGATTGGTTCACAGGCTTTCGCCGCCTCTGGGTGACATTTTCTAATGGTGGGCTGTCGCTTTGCCTGCTTGTTGTTCGCTTGTAAGCGCTTATGTTCGCTGCTCACTTTGCTCTCCCATTCGCCATGAGGACCCCATGTCCAAAACCTACGATCCCTTGCCCGCAGACGTCGATCCGAAGAGCCTGTCGGAGGCTGAATGGAAAGAGCGGTTGACGCCGGAAGCCTTCAAGGTGGCGCGCAAGCACGGGACCGAACGGGCGTTCAGCCACCCATACAATGAAGAAAAGCGTGAGGGTGTTTTCAGCTGCGTCTGTTGTGGTCAGCCATTGTTTTCGTCCGCGAGCAAGTTCGATTCCGGCACCGGATGGCCAAGCTTTTTCCAGCCGATTGGTGAAGGCGCGGTCGAGGATCACGAGGACCGCTCATTCTTCATGCGCCGGGTGGAAAACCGTTGCTCGCGCTGCGACGCGCATTTGGGTCACGTGTTCACCGACGGGCCGCAACCAACGGGGCTGCGCTACTGTATGAACGGCGTGGCGCTGCATTTCGAACCCGAAGAGTCCGACAGCTAAGGACGCGAACTTTGCCTTTTTCTGCCCCTGATCTTACCGCGCCGGTGGCTGCCAAGCGCGAGACGAACCGTGTTGTTCATGGCGTTACGCTGTCCGACCCCTATGCCTGGCTGCGGGCTGACAATTGGCAAGAGGTCATGCGTAAGCCAGACACGCTGGCCGCCGATATTCGCGCCCATCTGGAATCCGAAAATGCCTATGCCGAAGCCGCGCTCTCGCCCTTGCAGGGCTTGAAAGAGGCGCTGGTCAAGGAAATGCGTGGGCGGATCAAGGAAGATGATGCGTCCGTGCCTGCACCCGATGGCGAGTACGCCTATGGCACGCGCTATCGCGAGGGCGGCCAGCATCCGCTTTTTGTGCGCAACACCCGCCACGGCGGAGACGAGACGGTTCTTCTCGATGGCGACGCCTTGGCGGACGGCAAAGCCTATTTCAAGTTTGGTGGCGCCTCCCACAGCGATGATCATACCAAGATGGCTTGGTCGGCTGACGATAAGGGCTCAGAAAAATACACGCTGCGCATCCGTGATCTTGCCACTGGCGAAGACCTTCCCGACACAATTGAAGAGACAAGCAGCGGCGGCGTCTGGTCTGCCGACGGGAAATCGGTTTTCTACACCCGCCTTGATGACAATCACCGGCCGTCGAAAGTGTTTCGCCACCAGATTGGCGATGATCCTTCGAACGATGCACTGATCTACGAAGAGGCCGATCCGGGGTTTTTCGTTGGCATCGGGCGCACGCAATCAGGCCGCTTTCTCGTTGTCGACTGCCATGACCACCAAACCAGCGAAGTGTGGCTTCTCGATCTAGAGGCCGACGACGCGGCGTTGACCTGCGTGGCGCAGCGCGACGTAGGCCATGAATATTCCGTCGAGCACCAGGGCGACCGGCTTGTGATCCTCACCAATGCCGACGGCGCCGAAGATTTCAAAATCGTCGCTGCGCCCATCGCCTCCCCTGGCAAAGCCCAATGGACCGATTTCGTCGCGCATGAGCCTGGTCGGCTGATCCTTGGCCATCTGGCGTTCGCCGACTGGCTCATTTGGCTCGAACGCGCCGACGGATTGCCGCGACTTTGCTACCGTGGTGCCGAGGGAACGACGGATACGGTGGCCTTCGATGAGGAGGCCTATGCGCTGGGGATCGGCACGAATTTCGAGTTCGCGACCGACACGCTGCGATTCTCCTATTCCTCACCGACCACGCCGCAGAGCACGGTCGACGTGAACCTTAAAACCGGCGAACAGACCGTGCGCAAGGTGCAGGAGGTGCCATCCGGCCATGATCCGGCCGACTATCGCGTGCGGCGGCTCTTCGCCACCGCCGGGGATGGGGCCGAGGTTCCGATCACCGTCCTCTCGCGCGCCAACCATGCAGACGATGGCTCAGCGCCCTGCCTGCTTTACGGGTACGGCTCCTACGGCATCTCGATTCCGGCCAGCTTTTCCACCAATGGGCTTTCGCTGGTCGATCGGGGTTTCGTCTACGCCATCGCCCACATTCGCGGCGGCAAGGACAAGGGCTTTGCTTGGTACAAACAAGGCAAGGCCGAGCACAAGGTGAACACGTTCACCGATTTCATCGCGGCGCGCGACCATCTGGTCAGCGCTGGAATTGCCAATGACGCCAAGATCATCGCGCAGGGCGGATCGGCAGGCGGCATGCTGATGGGCGCAGTTGCCAACATGGCGCCGGAAAAGTTCACCGGTATCATCGCGCAGGTACCGTTCGTCGATGTGCTCAACACGATGCTCGATGACACCTTGCCGCTGACGCCGCCTGAATGGCCCGAATGGGGCAACCCCATCGAGGATGAGGCAGCCTTCCACCGTATCAAGGACTTCTCGCCCTATGATGCGGTGACCGCTCAGCCCTACCCGGCGATCTTCGCTTTGGCCGGCCTGACCGATCCGCGCGTCACCTACTGGGAGCCTGCAAAATGGGTGGCAAGGCTGCGCGAGCACAGCACCTCTGAGGCGCCGATCCTGCTGAAAACCAACATGGACGCAGGCCATGGCGGTGCAGCGGGTCGTTTTGATCGGCTGGATGAGATTGGCGAGGTTTTTGCGTTCGCTCTGGCGACCGCCGATCAGAACGTTTCAGCTTAGTCGAGTACGACAACAGCTTCATCAATCGAGCGCTGCTCGACGATCGGATCGGGGCGCAACAGCTTGATCGCTTTGCGGGCTTCGGCCTGCGCGCCGACGACGTCAGCCAAATCGACATGGCGCCTTTCGGGACCCTCATACCTTGGGTCCGCGCGACGGCGGCGGTCGGGGCCGAAATAGCCAGATGGCGTGCGAATGTAAGAGCGGGCCGCAAGATCGCTTTTTCCACGCGCGCGATCAGATCACGGGCGCGCAAAGGCTTGGTCACCAACTCATCGACGCCAACATTGATCGCCTGATCGATCACCGCGACATTGGCATAGCCCGTCACCAGAATGATCGGCATTGTTGGATTAATGATCATAGGATCGTGGCGGATGGTGCTGGCGAGTTCCAAACCATCCATGTCGCTGCCAAGCACGAGGTCGAGCACGGCCACATCGACATGATGGCCTTGCAGATAGTTTCGGGCAGATATGGCGTCGGAAAACTCAGCAACAGAGCGCAAGCCCATTGCGTTGAGAATGGAGCGCAAGATGCTGCGCATCTGCGGATTGTCGTCGAGCACGATTGCCGACTTGTTCAAATAGTGTGAGTCCCCAGGCATGCAAATGAACTTACCTGATCGGACCTAACAACCGATAAACGTAGCGTCAGCCGGGCCGACGCTACGTTGGATTTTTGCGCTTAGCTGGCCGCTTCGAGAAGTTCGGCGACATAGTCCCAGTTGACCATGTTGTCGATGAACGCTTCGAGGTATTTCGGACGGGCATTGCGGTAGTCGATGTAATAGGAATGCTCCCACACATCGCAGCCGAGGATCGGTGCCGCGCCGTGCACGACCGGGTTTTCACCATTCGGCGTTTTCATGATTTCCAGCTTGCCGTCTTTGACCGCGATCCAGGCCCAACCGGAGCCAAACTGACCAACGCCAGCAGCGATGAAATCGGAACGCATCTTGTCGTAGCCGCCAAGATCAGAGTCGATAGCGGACTGGAGAGCGCCCGGAAGCGAGGTGCCACCACCGTTTGGCTTCATCCATTTCCAGAAGTGGATGTGGTTGAAGTGCTGACCGGCATTGTTGAAAAGCGCCGCGTTGGATCCGAAGCTTGCCTTCATGATCTCGTCCAGCGACTTGTCGGCCATACCGGCGGCTTCAGCCAGCTCGTTGCCTTTGGAGACGTAGGCCTGGTGGTGCTTGTCGTGGTGAAACTCAAGCGTTTCAGCCGACATATAAGGGCCGAGCGCGTCGTAAGCATAGGGAAGATCAGGCAGTTCAAAGGCCATAACAGGTCTCCAAATGATGGTTGAAAGGGATCGGCGGCACAGGCCAGCCACCTTGGGGTCTTTACTTAAGGCTGATCGGATAGGCCGACAATGGCAAAACGCTCCGATAGCGCCTTGCGTTGCATGGAAATCGAAAAATGGCAGGCAGATCGATCAGCGCACCCGCACCAAGGCGCTGATCGGTTTGAAAGCCTTGGCTTTCGCATCGCCGAGCCATTCAAAGGCCACCATTTCGCTGGTCACCGGCACAACACCGGCATGGGCAAGCCGCGATAGCGCGATATCACGCGAGCCGATGTGCCGCGAGGAAACCGCGTCAGCCACAACGAAGACTTCAAAGCCTGATGTGGAAAGCTCCAGTGCTGATTGCAGCACGCACACATGGGCTTCCACCCCGCCGATGATGATCTGATTGCGCCTTTGGTCACTGCGTTTTTTGCGCAGCTTATCAAGAAGCTTCTTTTCTTGCGCCACCGAAAACGCCGTCTTCTCCATCACGACCGGGCGCGTGGCAGCTTCCAGCAGGGGCGGCACCGTGTGACCGAGACCCTTTGGGTATTGCTCGGAGATCACCACCGGGACGCCGCAATGACCTGCGGCCTGGGCAAGAAAAGCGCACGCTGAGACGACTTCGTCGGCGTCTTGCATCGCCGGAACCAGGCGCTCTTGCACATCGATCAGCAGCAACTGGCTGCGGTCTGCCTTCATGATCGCAGCGCTCACAGGGCGTGCGATCCATCAAGCGCGAATGCGGTGTAGAGGGCGCGGGCCTTACCGGCTGCCGGTCCAGGCTGCAGCTCACGATCTTCAAACCGGGTGATCGGCATGACCTTGGAATAGTTGCCGGTGGAGAAAATTTCGTCCGCCTCGTGGAAGTCTTGGACGGTCAGTTTCACTTCCTCCACTGCCACGCCATCGTCGCGGAGCAGAGCGATGATCCGCTGGCGTGTGATGCCGTTCAAGAAGGTGTCATTGGGCGCCGGGGTGCGCACCACGCCATCCTTGGCGATGAAGATGTTTGACGTTGCTAACTCGGCAACATTGCCGAGCATGTCGAGCACGAGCGCGTTCTGAAAGCCGCGCTGCTGCGCTTCCAAAATCGCCCGGCCATTGTTCGGGTAGAGACAGCCCGCCTTGGCGTTGGTCGGCATGGTTTCGAGCGTCGGACGACGGAAGCTCGACACGCAAACCGACATGCCTGCATCCACTTCCGGCATCGCGGCGTGAAACAGCACCATGATGAAGCGCGTCGTGCTGGCGTCCGGCGGTACGCCCATGAAGCCACCGCCTTCGGCATAGTACATCGGGCGCACATAGAGCGCCTGGTCGGCGGAGAAGTTCTTCGCCCCTTCCAGCGCCAGCGCCATGATCTCCTCGGCGTCCATCATCGGGGCAAGGTTGAGCGCTTTGGCCGAGCGGTTCACCCGCGCGCAATGCGCCAAAAGATCCGGCGCGATGCCATCATAGATGCGCCCACCATCGAACACCGAAGAACCGCACCACAGTGCATGCGTCATTGGGCCGGCGACTGGCGTATTGCCTTCCTGCCACTTGCCGTCAAAGAACGTCCAGCAATTGGGCAAAATCGATGCTCCGTGGTGCGCGTGATGGTGGCTGGAAGCGTGCGTGTGGTGGTTCATGACGGCGCCAAAGGTTGGAGGACAGCACAGCGTTGCTTTCTTCTTCGCAAGCCTATGGGCCATAGGCAAGGCTTGACCTTGCTTGCCATGCCCCTAGAACTGCGCCGGCATTCTCCTGCTCGCCCTCCCCGCTTTGAGAGCCCACTGCATGCCCTATCCGGTCTATATCTTCGACGCCTATGGCACCCTGTTCGACGTTCACGCGGCGGTGCGCCGCTACGCCGATCAGATTGGCCCCGACGGCGCGAAGCTCTCGCAGATCTGGCGCGACAAGCAGCTTGAATATTCCTGGGTCCGGGCACTGGCCGGGCGCTACAAGGATTTTTGGCAGCTGACCGAAGAGGCTCTCGACACGGCCTTCGCGCTCGTTCCAAGTGTCGACCGGGCCTATCGCGATGATCTGTTGACCGCCTATTCGCGCCTCGACTGTTATCCCGAAGTGCCTGCTGTGCTGCGTACACTGTCAGAGGGAGGCGCGAAGCTGGCAATTCTTTCCAACGGGTCGCCGTCCATGCTTGAAGGTGCCGTGGAAGCTGCCGGCATTGGCCCGCTCCTGGACGCGGTGCTGTCGGTGGATCAGTTGCGCACCTACAAGGCGCATCCTGACGTCTATGACATGGCGACGAGCCAGTTCCGCACCTTCCCCGACAAAGTATCGTTCCAGTCGTCAAACCGGTGGGATATTGCCGGCGGGACCGCGTTTGGATTCCGCACGGTTTGGATCAATCGGGCGGGGATGCCAGACGAGTATCTCGACCTGTCCCCAGCGGCCGTCTTGGCCGATTTGAACGGGCTTGCTGCGCTCTAAAGCGTTTCGCGCTCCACCCATTTTTGAACGACAGGCGCCTCGTAAACCTCCATGGCGTCAAGAAGCGCATCCGGGCGATCGGCGGATAGAAGCGTGTCGCGCAGGCCCGGTTTGACAAAACCCTCATCGCGCTGGTGATCAAGAAACGCCATCAGCGGGTCGTAGAACCCGCGCACGTTCACGACGCCGATCGGCTTGGTATGAAAGCCAAGCTGACCCCAAGTCCACACCTCGAACATCTCTTCCAGCGTGCCGGTGCCGCCCGGCAGATTGACGAAGCCGTCGGAGAGTTCAGCCATGCGTGCTTTGCGTTCATGCATGGATCCAACCGCTTCCAGGCGGGTTAGACCTTTGTGGCCAATCTCTTTGTCCATCAGCGCCTTGGGGATGATGCCGATCACCTCGCCGCCCGCCGCCAAGGCGGCGTCGGCAGTGATCCCCATCAGGCCGACTTCGGCGCCGCCATAAACCAGCGTTGCGCCGCGCTTTGCAATGGCTTGGCCGAGCGCTTCGGCAGCAGCGGCGTAGTCCGGATGATTGCCCGGGTTGGAGCCGCAAAAAACACAGACAGCCTTCATGCTCGCTCCCTTCATTCGGCGTCCGCCAGGGCGTGCAGGATGCGCACCCAAGAGCGGATGCCCTTGCGATAGCTTTCCAGCTCGTATTTTTCGTTGGGCGAGTGAATTTGATCGTCTGCCAGGCCAAAGCCAACGAGCACACTGTCGAGGCCGAGCCGGTCCTGAAACTGGCCGACAATGGGGATCGAGCCGCCAATGCCGGTGAAGGAGGCTGGGTTCGGCCATTCGTCGGTCAGCGCCCGTTTGGCCGCCTGAAACGCCGGACCGGTGACATCAAGTTCGATACCCGTACTCATGCCATGGGGGTGGAACTCGGCGGTGCAATCGGCGGGCAGGCGTTCGGTCACGAACGCTTCGAAGCTCTGGCGAATTTTCTCCGGGTCCTGGCCTTTGACAAGGCGGCAGGAAATCTTCGCCGACGCCTGGGCGGGGAGAACGGTTTTGAACCCCTGCCCCGTGTAGCCAGACGTCATGCCATTGACTTCCAGTGTCGGGCGCGACCACATCTGCTCAAGCGCCGTGCGATCGGTTTCACCGGCAGGTACAGAAAGACCGACGGCGCCGAGGAAATCGTCCGCAGAGAATCCAAGCTGGTTCCAACTGACCATCACATCGTCGGGCACTTCGGCTACGCCGTCATAAAACCCCGGCAAGGTGATGCGCCCATTTTTGTCGTGCAGGTCAGCGATGATCGATGCCAACACATGGGCGGGGTTGCGCGCCGGCCCACCGAACAGGCCCGAGTGCAGGTCTTTGTCGGCAGCTTTGATGACCACCTCGGTCCCGAAAAGACCGCGCAGGCGCGTGGTGATGGCGGGCGTCTGGGCGTCCCACATATTGGTGTCGCAGACGAGCGCGACATCGGCTTTCAGATCCTCGGTATGAGCGTCCAGAAACCCTGGCAGGGATGGGCTGCCTGATTCCTCTTCGCCCTCAAAGATGATGGTGATCGGGATCGGCAGTCTGCCGGTCGCGTCGATGCAGGCGCGACACGCCTCGATAAAGGTCATGATCTGACCTTTATCGTCGCAAGCCCCGCGCGCGACGATCTTTTTTGAGCCATCAGCACGGGTTTCGACGGCTGGATCGAACGGGTCGCGATCCCAGAGTTCGAGCGGGTCGACGGGCTGCACGTCATAGTGCCCGTAGAACAGCGCACGCGGTCCGTCGCTTGCCGCTTCATCCCACTTGGCAACGATCATTGGATGGCCAGGCGTCGTGTGCGTGGTCACCTGGAAACCCAGACTTTCCAGCTCGCTGTGCACATGGGCGGCCGTCTTTTTAACGTCGCCATCATAGGCCGGATCGGTCGAGATGGAAGGGATGCGCAGCAGCGCAAAAAGCCGTTCAAGGCTCGCATTGAACTGCGTGTCGGCCGCGCTCAAGGCGGCGTCGAGTGACGGGGATTGGCTTGTCATGATAGAATCGGCTCCAGAACCGGAGGTTGGGATGGCAGAGAACAAGACACAGACCTTGGACGCAAGTGTCGCCGACTATCTGCGCGCCGTTGAACCGGAACGTCGGCGCGAGGAAGGTCTCGCGCTCGATGCTCTGTTTCGTGATGTCACGGGATGGGAGCCAGTGCTTTGGGGGGCGAGCCCGACCTCAGCGATGGTTGGCTATGGTCGCTATGACTACCAGTACAAGAGCGGGCGCTCCGGCTCTTTCTTCGCAACCGGATTTTCTCCACGCAAAGCCAAGCTCAGCATCTACATCATGCCTGGCTATCAGGACTATGGCGCCATCCTGGATCGGCTCGGTAAACATGCGCTGGGAAAGAGTTGCCTCTACATCAACAAGCTCGACGACGTTGACACCAACGTCCTAAAGGAACTGGTCCGCGCCGGGCTTGATGATTTGGGCAAGATGTATCCGCTGGCCGGCAGTTAAGTTCACGGCACGTGGTGTCATCCTGGCCAAACCGACCCGGTGGTCGGAGCGAGCGGGGATCGGGTTGGTAAAAGTTGAGGCAGATCCCGGATAGCCCAATGCGCTTCCGGGATGACATTCCTGTACTGCTACCGTCGCAAGCTGCCCAAAATCCCGCGCACCACAGCACGGCCAATCTGTGTGCCGGCTGAGCGCATGATCGATTTCACCATGGCTTCGGTCGGCGTTTGCCGCGTGGATCGACGGCGGCGCGAAGAGCTGGAGCGCGAGGATGTCCGCCGCTCGGTTCGGCGGCTATCGCGCTCGCCGTAATCGTAGTTGCGGCTGCGCGGTCCAAACTCGGGAATGTCAAAGCCGGAGCGCGTGCGGCGGCTGCCGGAGCGTCGATCATCGTAGTCGTCATCGTCTTCGTAATCGTCGCGGCGGCGCGCGCGTTCTTTTTCTTCTTTTTCGCGCGCTTTGCGCTCTTCTTCCTCTTGCAGGGCTTGGGCTTCAGCAGCGGCGGCATCCTCGCCACGCTTTTTCAGAATCTCGTAGGCCGACTCCCGATCCACCGTCTCGTCATACTGGCCGAGAATGGGAGACGTTTTGATGTGTTCAGCGCGCTCATTGTCTTCCAGCGGACCGAGGCGCGACGATGGTGGGCGGATCAATGTGCGCTGCACGATCGACGGCACACCCTTTTTCTCCAGCGTTGAGACCAGTGCCTCGCCGACCCCAAGCTGGGTGATCACCTCGAAGGCATCAAGGTCCGGGTTGGGGCGGAATGTCTCTGCTGCAGCTTTGACCGCCCGCTGGTCGCGGGGCGTGAAAGCACGCAGGGCATGCTGCACCCGGTTGCCAATCTGGCTGAGCACCTCGTCGGGCACATCCAACGGGTTCTGCGTGACAAAGTAGACGCCGACGCCCTTGGAGCGGATTAGGCGGCAGACCTGCTCGACGCGTTCCAGGAGTGCTTTGGGCGCCTCATCGAACAGCAAATGCGCTTCATCGAAGAAGAACACGACGCGAGGTTTGTCGGGATTGCCGACCTCCGGCAGTTCCTCGAACAGTTCTGAGAGCAACCAGAGCAAAAACGTCGCGTAGAGGCGCGGATTGTTCATCAGCTTATCGGCAGCAAGCACCGAGACGATACCGCGACCATCGGTGTGGGTGCGCATGAAATCGGCGATCTTCAGGGCAGGTTCGCCGAAGAAGTTCGCGCCGCCCTGATCTTCCAGCACCAGCAGACGCCGCTGGATCGCGCCGATGGAGGCGGTGGAGACATTGCCATATTTGGCCGAAATCTCATCCTTGCGACCATCCAGGCTGAGCAGCATGGCGCGCAGGTCTTTGAGGTCCAGCAGCATCAAGCCTTCTTCATCGGCGATGCGGAAGGCAATGTTGAGCACGCCCTCTTGCGTCTCGTTAAGGTCCATCAGGCGCGACAGCAGCAGCGGCCCCATCTCCGATATGGTTGTGCGGATCGGATGGCCTTTTTCGCCAAACAAATCCCAGAAGATCGTCGGCGTCGCGTCGTAATCGTAGTCCTCGGCGAAACCGATTTTTTCAGCCCGCGCTTCCAAGAAATCCTTGACTGTCCCAGCGGTTGCAATGCCGGACAGATCGCCCTTCACATCGGCGCAGAAGACAGGGACGCCAGCGCGCGAGAAACCTTCGGCCATGATCTGCAAGGTCACCGTTTTGCCGGTGCCGGTCGCGCCGGTAATCAGCCCGTGCCGGTTGGCAAGCTTCAGCGCCAAATATTGCGGTGCAGGGGTGTCGCTGTCGGAGCCTGCGGTTCCAAGGTAGATGGCATCGTCTTTGTACATGGTGGTCTCATTGGTGAAGGCTGATCAGGTATGACCTGCGAGATGACCGCTTTGTCTTGGGATTTGTCCCGCGATGCAAGGGCTTTGCCCAGGAAATGCCTTGAAATCCGCGTGCGAGCGACGCAAGGGTGCGCCCAACGCACTCGCTCGCGACAGGAAAGGTTTGAGCATGGAAGAACTGATTGGCCGTATCACCGACGCCGTTGGGATCGATGAACAAACGGCGCAGACGGCCATAGGGGTGATCCTTGGGTTCCTCAACAAAGAAGGCCCGGACGATGCGATGGCCCAGCTTGTGGAGGCCATTCCTGGCGCCGATACGTTCATTGCCAGTCTCGGCGACGGTGGCGGTGAGACCGGCGGCGGTCTGGCCGGTGCGCTGGGCGGTCTGATGGGCGGTTCAGGCGGTGGTCTTGGAGGGCTGGCCGGAGCTGTCGGTGGCCTCATGGGCGGTCAGTCCGGTGGTTTGATGTCGGCGGCCAGCGAGTTGATGAGTGCCGGGCTCGACATGGGCCAGATCCAGGGCGTTACGCAGGAAGTTGTTGGCTTTGCTCGCGAAAAGGCAGGCGATGATGTCGTCAGCCAGATCGTGGCACAGATCCCAGGCATGGATCAGTTCACCTAAAGCTGTTTCAGGAAAAGTGGGAACCGGTTTTCCGTCCGAAATAGCGTCAACACAAAGCTGTAAAGTGCGCTGGCTAACGCGTTTTGGTCGAACGTGACTCAGATGTTCTCGATAGGACATTCAAAAGGCTGCAGCAGGTTTAAGCCGCTGTGGCCTTTTGCGTTTCTTGGCTCTCGACGGCGCTGAGCGCGTGGAGCACGAGGTCTGGTCCGGCACCATCCAAATGCGCGCCCTCTGAGAGGATGCGCCGCCATTGGCGTGCGCCAGGAAGACCCGAGAACAGGCCGATCATATGCCGCGTGATCTGATTGAGACGACCACCCTTGGTGAGGTGGTTTTCGATATAGGGTAGCATCGCGCGCGCCACATCGCCTCGTGATTGGGTGGATGGTGGATCGCCGAATATTAACTCGTCGGCGTGCAAGAGAATGTCGCCGGGTGTCTGATAGGCCGCGCGGCCGATCATCACCTCATCCATACCTTGATCGAGCAGCGCCTTGGCGTCCTCCAAGGTCGCAATGCCGCCATTGATGCCCATCCAAAGGGCGGGGAACGCGGCCTTCATTGCCAGCACCAGACCGTAATCGAGGGGCGGCACATCACGGTTTTCCTTCGGCGACAGCCCTTCCAGCCAGGCCTTTCGGGCGTGAACGATCACCGCATCGACACCGGCATCACGAACCTTGGTGATGAAATCGGGCAGCACTTTATGCGGGTCTTGTTCATCCACGCCGATGCGGCATTTAACGGTGACCGCGATGTCGGTAGCGCCTTTCATAGCCTCGATCAAACGCGCAACATGGGCCGGATCGCGCATCAGATACGCGCCGAAGGTGCCCGACTGCACGCGGTCGGACGGGCAACCGCAATTGAGATTGATCGCATCATAACCGCGATCGGCGCCGATGCGCGTGGCTTCAGCCAGTTTGATCGGGTCGGAGCCCCCCAGTTGCAGCACAACCGGATGCTCTTGCGGCGAAAAACCGAGCAGTCGATCGCGATCGCCATGGATCACAGCATCGGCCGTCACCATCTCGGTGTAGAGCACCGTATGGGCCG
This sequence comes from Hyphomicrobiales bacterium, assembly GCA_046290415.1. Lineage (GTDB taxonomy): Bacteria > Pseudomonadota > Alphaproteobacteria > Rhizobiales > MH13 > MH13. The sequence continues at coordinate 587 of JBKAGN010000054.1, read as the reverse complement.
ACATCAGCCGATGGAAATAGCGGCAATGACGATCCGTCCAGTCCATCATGGGGGCAATGGACAAGCGCGCTGCCGCGGTGGCTGCGTTCAAGGGCATTCAGCGATCTCCTCGGCTCCGTCAGCAATTGAGGCGGACCCGCAGTGCACACACCATACGCACACGATGTGTAACGCGCCACCCTACCACGTACAAAGGCAGGTAGACGGCGGTGTTTAGGTGGGTCTGGATTGATAATTGGGGCGCAACCGAACCGAGCGCTCCAACAAATTTTGTAGTGTGTGACACACTTGGTTACATACCTTATATGCCCAGACTCTCGATCGACATCTCGCAGGAAGAACACCAGAAGTTGAAGGCCATCGCTGCTCTGAAGGGGCAGAGCATCAAAGAGTATGTCATGGCCCGCGCTCTTGGCGATGCTCCTGCCCTCGACGGCATGAGCGAAGACGAGGCTTTCATGGCGTTGGCCAACTTCCTGGAACCGAGGACCGAGCAGGCGCGGCGCGGCGGGCTTTCCGGCAAGTCCCTTGACGAGATTCGGCGCGAAGAGCGCAAGCGCGCAGGCGTCCAGCCCGATCCATGCCGA
>JBKAGN010000053.1:0-24969 GCA_046290415.1 Hyphomicrobiales bacterium | reverse complement strand
TGTTGCTGATTTCATCGGCTCACCGTCGATGAATGTCTTCAAGGCTGTGATTGAAGATGGCGCGGTGAAATTGGGTGGCCAATCCTTGCCTTTGCCGCCGCAGGAAGCGCAGCGCCTCGGCAATCGCGGGGCGGTGATGTTTGGCATTCGCCCGGAACATATGCGCCAGTCGGCCCATGCCGCGACGCTGACCATCGACCCGGTGGTGATCGAGCCGCTTGGCGCCCACACGCTGGTGCTTGGTACCGTGAATGGCGAGAAAGTTACCGCGCAGGTCGATCCGCGGTTTGACGTGACGGTCAACGAATCCTGCCCGATCACGGTCGATATGACCCAAGCGCATTTCTTCGATCCGGATACCGAGCTGCGCCTCTAATGCGGGATCTTTATCTGGCCATCGATGTCGGTACGGGTAGCCTGCGGGCGGCACTGGTCGATCGGTCGGGACGGATTCTTGCCTTTGCCAGCCGTGAGCACGATCAAATCGTACCGCAGCATGGCTGGTCGGAGCAGCGCCCCGCCGACTGGTGGACCGGCACCGTGGAAAGCATCCTCAAGGTTCTGGGCAAGGTGGAAAACGCGCCGCGTCGCGTTGCCGCGATCTGTGCCTGTGGTCAGATGCATGGGTCGGTGCTCATCGATGATGATGGTGAACTGACCCGCGAGGCGGCGCTGCTCTGGAACGACAAGCGCACCGTACCACAGGTCGAAGCCTTTGCCGCCAGAGTGCCGACGGAAGACGGTGTGCGCCGCACGGCCAACGCGCCTTCGCCCGCCTGGCCCGCGTTCAAGCTTGCCTGGTTGATGGAGAACGATCCACAAAGCGTGGCGCGGGCGTCGAGCCTGCTGATGCCGAAGGATTGGATCAACTACAAGCTGACAGGGGAACGCGCGCAGGACGTTACTGAGGCCTCGCTGAGTTTCCTGATGGATTGGAAGACGCGCTCCTGGTCAGATGAGATGGTGTCCCTAACCGGCGTTCCCGGTGACCTGCTCCCGCCGCTGCACAATCCACACGACGTGCTAGCGGGTTTGTCGGAGGAGGCTGCCAATCTGCTTGGTCTGAGTGCCGACATTCCCGTGCTGGTTGGCGCCGGCGATTATCCGTTGGCGCTGCTTGGCTCCGGTGTAACCGAACCGGGCACCGGATCGGATGTCACCGGCACCTCGACCATCATCACCTTGATGCACGAGACGCCGGTGCTTGATCCTAGCGTCTCCAACGTGATCGGCGCTGGCGGCACATGGGGCAGTTTTACTTTGCTCGATGCCGGCGGCGATGCCGTGCGCTGGGCACGGCGGGCGTTTCACGACAATCGCCGCAGCTATGAGGACGTGGCGCAAGCCGCGACGCAGGCCAGTGCTGGATCAAACGGCCTGTTTTTCCTGCCCTATCTAACTGGCGAACGCTTTGGTGATCACGCCAACTCGCGCGCGCAGTTTTTTGGGCTGACAGCCTCCCACGGACTGCCGGACCTTCACCGCGCGGTGCTGGAAGGCGTCGCGTTCTCGGTGCGCCACCGGCTTGACGATTTGCAGGGCGGACATGGACGCCCCGACAGGATCGTGGCGGCCAGCGGCGGCGCGAAATCGCGCCTCTGGCTTGAGATCAAGGCAAGCATGTACAATGTGCCTTATGCTGTGCCTGAGGAACTTGAGTGCGGCGTGGTGGGCGCTGCCATGCTGGCGTCCATTGCGGCAGGCCACAACGGTGATGTTGCCGAGGCCACGCACAGCATGGTGCGGTTTGTTGAGGATGTGCATCCCGACCCACGCACTGTCGCGCTCTATGATGCCATGATGCCGATTTACTCCGATCTCTATAAGGCCGCGCAGCCTTTTTACGCGCGCCTTGATGCCCTTTCCCTCTGAGACGAAAGACAGTCCGATGACAGCCATTCCCTCCCTTTCTCTTCTCGACGGCCGGTCGATCCCGCAGCTTGGTTTTGGCCTTTGGGAAGTGCCCAAGGACATCGCCGGCGATGTCGTGCAGCAGGCCCTGAAAACTGGTTACCGCCTGCTTGATGGCGCCGCGATCTATGGCAATGAAGTCGGCCAGGGCGAGGGCGTGCGCGCCTCCGGGCTGCCGCGCGATGATGTGTTCGTGACCACCAAGGTGTGGAACGACAATCAAGGCTTCGACAGCACGCTGCGGGCTATCGACGAGAGCCTTGAACGGCTCTCGATGGATGCCGTCGACCTTTGCCTTATCCATTGGCCGTGCCCGGACAAGGGGCTCTATATCGACACATGGAAAGCCTTTATCCGCGCCAAGGAGGAGGGCAAGCTGCGGTCCATCGGCGTGTCGAATTTCACTCCGGACCATCTTGAGCGGATCATCGGCGAGACCGGCGTGACGCCGGTGCTCAACCAGATCGAGCTGCATCCAAGGTTTCAGCAGGGTGAGCATCGCGCCTTCCACGCCAAGCACAACATCATCACCCAAAGCTGGACGCCGCTGGGCAAATCGAAAAGCTTCGATGATCCGGTGATCACGTCCATTGCGGGCCGTCTTGGCAAAACACCGGCGCAGATGATTCTGCGTTGGCATGTGCAATTGGGGTGTTCCGTCATTCCGCGCTCGACGAATGCCGAGCGCATGGCGCAAAACATCGCGCTGTTCGATTTCGAACTTTCCGCCGATGACATGGCGGCGATTGCCAGCTTGGATGCTGGGGATCGGCTGGGTCCCGATCCAGCCACCTTCGCCTAAGGAGGTCGCACGATGCAGGGCTTTGGCATTCACTCCTCGATCTGGACCATGCGTTGGACGCCGCAGGCTGCTGAGCAGGCGGTCGGCGAGGCGGTGCGCCACGGCTTTGATTTTGTCGAGGTGGCGCTTCTCGACCCGGCCATCGTCGATGCCGCCCACAGCGCCAAGCTGTTCGAGACCGCTGGCGTGAAAGCCGTCTGCTCGCTGGGTCTGCCGGAGGCTTGCTGGCCGTCGCGTGATCCGCAGCCGGGCATCGATTTCCTGAGAATTGCGTTGGAAAAAACCGCCGCCATGGGCGCGCAGGCGCTGACCGGCGTGACCTATGGCGGGATCGGCGAGCGCAGCGGCGCGCCGCCGACGGAACGGGAGCTGGACAATGTCGCGCGCTGCCTGGAGGCGACTGCCAAGCACGCCAAATCGCTGGGCATCGCGTTTGGGATCGAGCCGGTGAACCGCTACGAAACCCATCTTATCAACACAGGATGGCAAGCGGTGGAAATGCTGGACAGGGTCGGGGCGGATAACCTCTTCATCCACCTCGACACCTACCACATGAACATTGAGGAGAAGGGCGCGGCCAACGGCATTTTGGCGGCGCGCGACCATCTTCGCTACATCCACCTCTCGGAGTCCGATCGCGGCGTGCCGGGCAAAGGCACCTGCGACTGGGACGAAATCTACGCAACGCTTGCCGCCATCGACTTCAAGGGCGGCCTGGCGATGGAAAGCTTCATGAACATGCCGCCGGAAATCGCCTTTGGGCTTTCGGTCTGGCGACCTGTTGCCGACAGCACCGAAGAAGTGATCGGCGAAGGGCTGCCCTTCCTGCGCGGCAAGGCACGCCAATACGGTTTGATCGATTGACCGGCAGATGCCTTGAATTTCATTGACTTAGTGCCGGCGATGGTCCACCAGTCGCCCAAGCCTTGCTTGACGTTTCACCGGCGCATCGCCAGATAGACATCAACGCCAAGGCGTTTTGCCCAAAGATTTAACAGTTCTCGGGCACTATCCCCCTGAAGCATACAGACGATCCGTATGCGAGCACCGGCTGCGCTTGAGATTTCGATCTTTGGCGCACTCTTCGTGCTCACCAACGAGTACGACCCGGTGTTCCACGCGCTGTTTGCCCGACTGAAGGCGCAGCGGCGCCAACCCACTTGAAAGAACAGATTTGACACAGTTTTCGGACCTCGGCCTCGCCGAGCCCATCCTTCATGCCGTTTCGGGTGAAGGATATTCCACCGCGACGCCCATCCAGGGCCAGGTGATCCCCTCCATGTTAGCCGGGCGCGACGTGCTCGGTATCGCCCAAACAGGCACTGGCAAGACAGCGGCCTTTGTGCTGCCACTGCTGCATGCACTGGCGCTTGAAAAAGCTGAGCTGAAGCAGAGCGATTTGAACGACAAGCGCGTTCACAAGGCCTATGTGCCGCGCAAACCCAAGACCGCCAAGGCGTTGATCCTGGTGCCGACGCGCGAGCTGGCCCAACAGATTTCCGTGGCGGCAAAAACCTATGGCCGCAATCTGAAGCCCGTTGTGGCTGTGATTGTCGGCGGCGCCAGCGCCTCGGTGCAGGCCAAAGCCATGGCCGATGGCATCGACATTTTGGTCGCAACGCCAGGTCGATTGGAAGACCATATGCGCACCGGCGCGGTGTGTCTGAGCGACACCGATCTGGTTGTGCTGGATGAAGCCGATCAGATGCTTGATATGGGCTTTATTCCGGCGATGCGCCGCATCCTGGGTGCCGTAGCCAGCCCCCGCCAGACGGCGCTGCTCTCGGCGACCATGCCCAAACCGCTGGCGGCCCTGGCAAAGGATTTTCAGGAGAACCCAGACAAGATCTCCGTTGCGCCGCAGTCCAAACCGATTGACCGCATCGCGCAATCGGTGCTGCACATTCCAGCCGCGCAAAAACGCGACAAGCTGCTTGATCTGCTTGCTCCGCTTGAGGTGGAACGGGCGATCGTTTTCACCCGCACCAAGCATGGCGCCGATAAGGTGGCGAAGTTTCTGACGTCCTACGGGCTTAAGAACGCAGTCATCCATGGCAATCGCAGCCAGGGTCAGCGCGAAAAGGCATTGCAGGCGTTCAAGCGCGGTGATGTGAAAGCTTTGATCGCCACCGATGTTGCCGCACGCGGCATTGATATCGATGGCGTCTCGCATGTGGTGAACTTCGAGTTGCCGAATGTGCCCGAAGCTTATGTGCACCGCATTGGCCGCACCGCGCGCGCTGGTGCCAGTGGCATTGCGATCTCGCTGGTTGATCCGGCTGAGCGCAAATTGCTGCGCGACATCGAACGCCTGATCAAGCAGAGCGTGCCGGTGCATGGCGACGTTGATGAGGTGGAGCGCGTGAAGTTTGAGGTTGCCACGCAGCCGCAGGCCGACAGGGGCGGGAAGAAAAAAGACCGTCATCGTGACCGCGTGAATGCGAAAGACAAAGGCAAGCGCCGCGCGCCGAGCGGTGAGTCCCGCCGTGATGCCCAGGTGACCAAACCGTCGATGAAAAAAGGCGGCAAGCAGGAAACCTTTGGCTTCGATCCGCTGAACCCAGCTGAAGTGGCGGCTCAGGGCAAAAAGCCATCCCGCCAAGAGCGCAAAGCCAGCGGTCCAGCTGGCCGCGCTGGCGATGGGTCATCCGGTGCGGTGAAATGGTTCAACAACCGCAAAGGTTATGGCTTCCTCGCGCAGGATAATGGCGGGCCGGATGTTTTCGTGCACATCAGCGCATTGGAAAAGGCTGGCCTGAAAGCCGTCAATGAAGGTCAGACGTTCCACTACGAACTGGCCGAAGAAAAGCGCGGCAAGCTCACAGCCGTGAATCTGCGCGCCGCCTAATCGGCGTCTCAAAAAAGCTGGGTCGCCATCAAGATGGCGGCCCCGCCCAACCCTGTGTAGAGCGCGCACCAGAGCACCGTGCGGGCCAGCACGCTCCCCTCGTTGCCAACAAGTCCAACCGTCGCCGCGCCTGCAATGATGTTGTGGGGTGCGATGATGTTGCCGATGGCCGACCCAAATCCTTGGGCCGCGACCATGGTCGTTATCGGCAGGCTAAGCGCCTGCGCCGCCGAGACCTGAAGCTCAGTGAACAGAATGTTCGACGTCGTCGCCGAGCCCGTGATGAACGTGCCGAGCACGCCGACCGCAGGCGCAAAGAGCGGCCAGAACGTGCCGGTGGTGGCTGCCGCATCGGCGAGCGTCGTAATCATGCCCGACTGGACCATGAGACGCGACAGCGCCAGCATCACGAACAGGGCCATGGCGACAGCGATCAATCGCTTCAACGCTTCACGCGTTGCGGGCCATATCGCGCTGGTTCGGCTCGTGATTAACGCCCCGAGGATCAACCCGCCCCAAAGCAGCGTGCCGGGGTGATAAAGCGGTGCGAAGCTACCTGAGAACTGATTGAACAGTGACCAAGACAGCGCGGCCTCACTGGTTGCCACGCGCAGCGGCTCGATCAATCGCGTCGCAAGAACCAGACCGACAATGATGAGATAAGGCGTGAGGTCAGCGGACAAAGACCGCAGGTCGATGGACGCTTTGGCGCCGCGCCGACGAAGCAGCGTGACAAAGAGCGCCGTGCCAATGAGGGCGCCGGCAAGCGACGGCAGTTCAGGCCCGGCCAAAAAGGCCAGCCCCAAAAACGGCACGAAGAAACAGCCGCCAGCCAGCAGCGTCCAGCCGATTTCGCTGCGCGTGACGGGGCCATCATCGGCCAGGCGCACCATGGCAAAAAGCGGGATCCAGCCAAGACAGGCATGAAGCAATGCGACATGCCCGGCGAGCGCTTCGGCGCCGAGACCCGTGAGTTCCAACTGGGCCAGCGTTGGTGTGCCGACCGCGCCGAAGGAAACGCCAGCCGCGTGCCCGAGCAGTGCCAACGTGACGGCGCGGATGGGCGAGTATCCAATGCCAAGCAGCAAAGGTGCGGCGAGCGCAACGGGCGTGCCAAAGCCCGCCGCGCCTTCGATGAAAAGGCCGAAAAACCAAGCGATCAGCAGCGCTTGGAAGCGCTTATTATCTGTGAGACCGGCCAGCGCGTCGCGGATGCGATCGATGGCGCCAACGCGGCTTTGATAGGCATAAAGCGCAAGAGCGGGAAAGATGATCCAGAGAATGGTGCCGGTGGAATGCGCAGCCTCGGCCAGTGTTCCCGCTGTGGCCGACCCCAAGGGTAGGCCCACTGCGTCGGAAAGATCGAAGGGCCCGAAAAGGGCGAGTCCAGCAGCGATGGCAAAGCCCGCCAGCCCTGCAAGGATCGCCGAGGTGTGCAGCACGGCCATGCCGATGAGCACGCAGACGAGAGGCAAGGCGGCAAGCAGAACGGGCACGGGCAGACTCTATGGCCGAGGGGATGCCGCCCAGCGATAGCGCAGCCTGGCCCTGCCCATCAAGCAACCTGCACTGGCAGCGGGAGGTTCCCCGGTTGGTTCGGCCCGGGACGGATCAGACCCAGGGACGGTCCGCTTCCATCGTGCCCTCAAAGCTATCGATGTGCGGCGCTTTTTCCATCGTCAGGCCGATATCATCCAGACCGTTCATCAGGCAGTGTTTGCGGAACGGATCGATCTCAAAGGTGATCGTGCCGCCGTCGGGGCCTTTGATTGTTTGGCTTTCCAGGTCGATGCTCAAGGTGGCGTTGGAGCCGCGCTGCGCATCGTCCATCAGCTTGTCGAGCTCTTCGGGCGTGACGACGATGGGCAGAATGCCGTTCTTGAAGCAGTTGTTGTAGAAGATATCGGCGAAGCTCGTCGAAATCACGCAGCGAATGCCATAGTCCAGCAGCGCCCAAGGTGCATGCTCACGGCTCGACCCGCAGCCGAAATTGTCGCCTGCCACCAAAATGTTGGCGCCGCGATAGGCCGGCTTGTTGAGAACGAAATCGGCGTTCTCGGTGCCATCCTCATTGAAGCGCATTTCGTAGAAAAGGCTCTTGCCGAGGCCGGTACGCTTGATCGTTTTCAAGAACTGTTTGGGGATGATCATGTCGGTATCGACATTGATCACGGGCATGGGCGCGGCGACCGAGGTCAGCGTTGTGAACTTTTCCATTAGACGCAAATTCTCCTGATAAGCCGTCCTGTTAGCAAGGCCGACACGGCGCCACAAGACTGTACCGTAGGTTGCTTGACCGGACCTCCTGTCTCTGACACTGGCACTGTATGCCCGATGCTACTTCGACTGCTGGAAATGGTCCGCGTTTCACCGCTCATGGATTGGTGCGTGGCGGGCAAAGACTGCTGCCTGTTTCGGTGTTCGTTTTGCCGTTTGGCGTCGCCTATGGGGCCGCTGCGATCGAAACCGGTCTTTCGGCTGATCAGGCCATCGTGATGAGCCTGGTGGTGTTTGCTGGTGCCTCCCAGTTTGCCGCGCTCGACCTCTGGCAAAGTCCGCTGCCGTTCCTGTCGCTGGCGCTTGTGGTGCTGGCGGTGAATGCCCGCCATTTCATCCTTGGTGCCGCGATTTCGCCCTATGTGAACCCTTTGCCGACGCGCCACTGGTTTGGGTCTTTGATGCTGTTGTCCGACGTCAATTTTGCCGACAGCTATCAGGCCATGAAGGATGGCGAGCGCGACGCGGCCCACATTCTCGGCGGCGGGCTGGTGCTTTGGGCGGTCTGGGCAGTGGCCACGACCGTTGGCGTCTTTGCTGGCACGCTGCTTGGCGATTTGGAGCGTTTCGGCGTTGACGTTGTGATGGCGGCGTTTTTCGGCGCGCTGGCCGTTGGCATGGTGCCGAACTTGAAGGCAGCCATGCCGGTGGCTGTTTCGTGCGTTGTCGCGGTTGTCACGCTGCCAATCCTGCCGACCGGCTGGAACATCATCGCTGCAGCCTTGGCGGGCGGGCTGATCGGCGCGGTGTTTCCGGCCAAGAGCGAGGCGATGCCTTGATGGTCGATGCACCCACAGCCTATCTTGCGATCGCCATGATGACCCTGGTCACGCTCGGCACACGGCTTGGCGGTGCCTTCGTCATGCGGTTCGTCACCCTGTCGCCACGTGTGACCGGCTTTCTGGAAGCGATGTCGGCCTCCGTGCTGGCGGCGATTGTGGTGACCTTCATCGTCAACAATGGCACGCGCGAAGCGATCGCCGTCGGCGTTGCCATTCTGGTGATGCTGGCCACCCGCAGCGCGATTTGGGCGATTTTCGCCGCCATGGCGTTCGCGGCAGGGTTCACTTTGTTTCTGGCTTAGGGACTCTCAGCCTCGATACGATCCATGTCATCATCGGACAGGCCGATGTGATGCCCCATCTCATGAATGAAGACGTGGCGAACGACGGCGCCCAGCGTCTCTTCATGTTCAGCCCAATAATCGAGGATCGGGCGGCGATAAAGCCAAATGGCGTTGTCCAATTGCCCCGACTCCATCAACGCACCACCCTGCGCGATACCCTCACCGACGAACAGGCCGAGCAGTTCAAAAGGCGACTCCATGTCGAAATGGGCGAGCGTTTCGGCGTCGGCGAAATCATCGATACGCACCGCCACTTGGGAGGCCAAATCGGCAAACGGTGCGGGCAGCTCGCGCAACGCATCGCGGGCCATGGCGGCAAAATCATCCAGCGTTGGCGCCATCGCATCGGCCCAGCGATTGGCTGGGAAATCGGGGAGCTTCTGGCCCATGGTGGTTCCGGTCTTGGCGGTCAAAACAGACTGATAGGCCGCGCAGGCTATCAGTGCGATCAGCTGTTTACGCCTCACAAGGCTACATAAAGACGTGATTGGGGCGCTTCAAGCGCACTTCAGCTGTTCTGCAAGGGGCATGGCATCTCGACAGGGTTGGCCGCTTCGTCAATAGTCGCCGCCAGGGACCAGCGCCGAAGGAATCAGTGCGGCGCATAAAACAACACCAAAGCGTTCCCCCTTGCCCGCCGCGGGCAGAAACGTGACGCTCGGCAATTCGGGAGGGGATGTGCCATGAGCCAATCCGCACAAGTCCAAAAACGCAAACTCATCGAAGGCGCTATCAAGGTGCTTGGCGAGGAGGGCGAGGTTGGTGAGGCGCTTTCGAAGTTTGCCGCGGCGCTCTTTCGCGAAGGGGCGGCGGAGGATTTGGTCACCTATACGGCGGCTGAGCTGGCCTCGATTGCGCGCGATGCTTTCGAGCGTATGGCGGACCGGCGGTCGGGCGATGCGTTTGTGCGCGTGTACAATCCCAAGCCGGTCGCTTCCGATGGTGTGTTGAGCGATATCTCGGCGGTCGAGATCGTCAACGACAACATGCCGTTTTTGGTCGACTCGGTTATGAGCGAGTTGCAGGGTGCGAGCGTTGACCTGCGCCTTGTGTTGCACCCAGTGCTTTGGGTGACGCGCGACGGCAATGGCCATTTGAGCGAAGTGCATGGCCACCAGCGGCCGGAAGGCGATGAATCGGCGATCCGCGAAAGCGTGATCCTGTTTCATGTCGAGCAGATGGACAGCGTCTCCGACCGTGATGCCTTGGAAGAAGGCATTCACGCCGTTCTGCGCGATGTGCGTGTGGCGGTGCGCGACTGGAAGGCGATGCGCCACCGCGTCAACCAGGTGGTGATGGGCTATAAATCGGATCCGCCTTCGCTGCCGGTCGACGAGTTGGCCGAAGGCATTCAGTTCATCGACTGGGTGCTGGACGACAACTTCACGTTTCTTGGTATGCGCGACTACAAGTTCATCAATGATGGTGAGGGCGGGTCGCTGGAGCGTGTCGATGTTCCCGGGCTTGGGCTTTTGTCCGATCCGGATCTGATGGTGCTGCGCAAGGGCGCGACCTTCGTCACGCACACGCCGGAACTCTTGGATTTCATGCGCCGGCCCGAGCCGCTTCTGGTGACCAAGGCGAATATTCGCAGCCGCGTCCACCGGCGCACCTATATGGATTACATCGGGCTGAAGACCTATGCCGAAGACGGCACGCTGTTTGGCGAGTTGCGCATTGTCGGGCTCTTCTCGGCGACGGCCTACACGCGTTCGACGCGCAACATTCCCTATCTGCGGCGCAAGACCGATCAGGTAATGGAGCGGGCCGGTTACGATCCCGACAGTCATTCGGGTCGCGCGCTGGCCAACGTGCTGGAAAGCTATCCGCGCGATGAGCTGTTCCAACTCGATCTTGAAACGCTGCACCGGTTCTCGACCGCGATCCTGCAGCTTGGCGAGCGGCCCCGCGTGCGTGTGCTGTCGCGCATCGACAAGTTCGATCGTTTTGTGTCCTCGCTCGTCTATGTGCCGCGCGAACGCTATTCCACCAGCATCCGCATGAAGATCGGCGAGTGGCTGGCCGAACAGTATCAGGGGCGCGTGTCGGCCTGGTACGTCGCCTATCCCGAAGGTCCGTTGGCGCGGGTGCATTTCATCATCGGGCGTTCCGAAGGCGAAACGCCGGAAATCGCGCAAGAGTTGCTCGAAGAGGGTGTCTCGGAGATCGTGCGCACTTGGGCCGATGCGTTCCGCTCGGCGGTGCGGGCGAGCCAGGACAGCGTGCGTGGCGCCCTGCTTCTGACGCGCTATTCGGATGCGTTCACCGGCGCTTACCGCGAAGCGTTTTCCGGCGAGGCAGCGCTCGATGACGCGCTGATGATGGAAAGTCTTGGCGAGAACCGCAGCCTGCAATTGGCCTTTCGCGGCCGCGAGGAAACCGACGGCAAGCGCATCGATTTGAAGCTCTATCATGTCGGCAAGCCGATCGCGCTGTCGGACCGCATGCCGATCATCGAAGCCATGGGCTTCCGGGCGATCAATGAGCGGACCTATCGCGTCGAGCGCCGCGACGCGGAGGCGGTGTGGATCCACGATATTCTGCTGGAACGCGCCAACGGTGAGGCCATCGATCTGGAAACGCTGGCCGAACCGCTGAAGGCCGGGTTCCTGGCAGTCTGGTACGGCCAAGCGGAAAATGACGGGTTCAACACACTGATCGCCAGCGCCAATCTGCCTTGGCGTGATGTGGCGATGTTGCGCGCTCTGGCCCGCTATCTGCGCCAGGCGTTGCTCGCCTTCAGCCCGGACTATGTCTGGGAAACACTGATCAAGCATGAGCCGATTACGACATCGCTGGTCGATTTGTTTCACGCCCGGCTTGATCCGCGCAAAACCGAGGCGGAACGTGATCAGCAGTCGGAGAAGATTGCCGCGGCCATCACCATGGCGCTGGAAGACGTCTCAAGCCTTGATGAAGACACGATCCTTCGCCGGTTCCTGAACCTGATCCAGTCGATCCTTCGCACGAACTTCTTCCAACCTGACAAAGACGGCAAACCCAAGCCAACCTTTGCCTTCAAAATCGATTCCAAGAATGTCGATGGGCTGCCAGAGCCGCGGCCATTGCGCGAAATCTCGGTCTATTCGCCGCGCGTGGAAGGGGTACATCTGCGCGGAGGGATGATCGCCCGTGGCGGCCTGCGTTGGTCGGACCGCCCGCAGGATTTCCGCACCGAAGTGCTTGGTTTGGCCAAAGCGCAGCAGGTGAAGAATGCCGTCATCGTGCCATTCGGCGCCAAGGGCGGGTTCGTGCCCAAGCAGTTGCCGTCGCGCGATGATCGCGAGGCCTGGTTTGCGGAAGGCACGGAGGCTTACAAGATCTTCATCTCTTCGCTGCTCGATGTAACTGACAATCTTTCGCTTGATGGCATCGAACCGCCTGACGCGGTGGTCCGCCTCGATGGCGATGACCCTTATCTTGTTGTCGCTGCCGACAAGGGCACGGCAACCTTCTCCGACACCGCCAACAGCATTTCTGAAGCGCGTGGATTCTGGCTCGGCGATGCGTTCGCCTCCGGCGGGAGCCAGGGTTACGACCACAAGAAGATGGGCATCACCGCCCGTGGCGGTTGGGAGGCGGTGAAGCGCCATTTCCGGGAGATGGATGTCGATATCCAGACCGAGCCGTTCACCGTTGTTGGTGTCGGCGATATGTCGGGCGATGTTTTTGGTAATGGTATGCTGCTTTCACCAGCAATCAAGCTGCTCGCGGCCTTCGACCACCGCGACATCTTCATCGATCCGGATCCCGATCCGTCGATGAGTTTTGCTGAACGTCAGCGCTTGTTCGATCTGGGTCGATCCAGCTGGCAGGACTACAATCCCGATCTGATCTCCAAGGGCGGCGGTGTTTTCCCGCGGGCTTCGAAATCGATCACGCTTTCGAGCGAGGCGCAGGCTGTGCTCGGTTTGGAGCAGGCAACCGTAACGCCGAATGCGCTGATGACGGCGATCCTGAAAGCCGAGGCCGATCTGCTCTGGTTCGGCGGTATCGGCACCTACATCAAAGCGACCGGCGAAAGTCAGGCTGAAGCCGGTGACCGGGCCAATGATGCGATCCGCATCAATGCACCGCAGTTGCGCGTCAAGGTGATGGGCGAGGGTGCCAATCTTGGCATCACCCAGAAGGCGCGGATCGAAGCCGGGCTGCACGGCGTGCGGCTCAACACCGATGCCATCGATAACTCCGCCGGCGTCAACTCCTCCGACCTTGAGGTAAACATCAAGATTGCGCTCGGCGCGGCCGAAGCAGCTGGCAAGCTGACGCGCGAGGACCGCAACACGCTCTTGGTGGATATGACCGAAGAGGTTGCGGCGCTCGTTCTGCGCAACAACTATCTGCAGACTCTGTCGGTCTCGCTGACGGAAGCCAAGAACGAGAACGATTTTGGCTATCAAGCCCGGCTGATGAACACGCTGGAGACGTCCGGTCAGTTGGACCGAGAGGTTGAGTTTCTGCCTGACGCGATGGTGCTTGCCGAACGCCGTGAGGCCGGCCATTGGCTGACGCGGCCTGAGCTGGCTGTGTTGCTCGCTTATGCCAAGATCGATCTTTTCTCCTCGCTGCTCGACAGCGGTGTGCCCGATGACCCTTACCTCGGGCGGGAGATGTATCGCTATTTCCCGACACCCATGCACGAGCCGTTCAGCGAGGAAATCGAGAACCATCGCCTGCGCCGTGAGATCATCGCCACGCAGCTTTCCAACTCGATGATCAATCGTGGCGGTGCGACGCTCATTCAGATCGTTTCCGACACCACTGGTGCGTCGAAGGCGGATATCGCCTGCGCCTTTGCCATCGTGCGTGATGCCTATCAGCTGACGGCGCTGAACGAAGACATTGATGCCCTCGACACCAAGATCGGTGGAGCGTTGCAACTCTCGCTCTACGGCGCGGTTCAGCGTCTGGTAATCGACCGGATCGGCTGGTTCTTGACCAATGTCGATTTCAGCGAGGGTCTTGCCGGCGTTGTCGATCACTATCGTGATGGTATTGCTGCCTTCGCGCCGGTGCTGGAGCGCACAATGGCCCGCCCAGTGGCCGAGCGAATCGCCGGCGATACGCAGGAGCTGGTTGAACGCGGCGTTCCGGAGGACCTGTCTGCGCGCATTGCGTCTATGGCGGTTTATTCCATCTTGCCGGATATGATTTTGGTGCGCGATGCTTGTGGTCTTGAGACCGAAGAAGTTGCCAAAACCTATTTCGAGCTTGGCGCGATCTTCGGTCTGGGGCGTGTGGATGCCGCGGCTCGCGATCTTCAGGTCACTGACTATTATGACGCTTTGGCGCTTGATCGGGCCCGCCAATCGCTCGCTTCAGTACGGCGACGCCTCACCATCGACATCCTGCAACATGAAGGCGGGCTGGAAGCCTGGAAGGCTGAGCGTGCCTCAAAGATCGACCGTGTTGCTCGCGCGATGGGCGACATCATTGATGGCGGGGCGTTGACGGTTTCCAAGCTCTCGGTGGCGGGCGGGCTGCTTGACGACCTCTCCTGATCCTCACTTGGACCATATGGCGGAAGTGGCCGACAGCCTTTCCGATCCCCCGGCGGACCGGAAAGGCGTCTTTGGCTGGATCTTTTTCGATGCAGCCATGCAGCCCTGGTTCACGCTGGTCACCACCTTCGTGTTCGGTCCCTATGTGGTGTCGGCGCTCGCCGCGTCGCCTGCCGAAGGCCAAGCCATGTGGGGCTATGCGGCTGGTTTCGCCGGCCTGACGATCGCGCTTCTCTCACCCCCGCTCGGCGCCATTGCCGATGCTGCCGGTCCGCGCAAACCCTGGATTGCGATGCTCGGCCTGATCATGGCGATATGTGCCTGCGGCCTTTGGTTCGCCGAACCGCGAGTGCCCTACGGATTGACGCTGGCGCTGGTCCTGTTCGCGGTCGGCACGGTCGCTGCTGAAATGGCCGGCGTCTTCAACAATGCGATGATGCCGAGCCTTGTTCCGGCACACCGGCTTGGCCGCTTGTCGGCTCACGGCTGGGCATCCGGCTACATCGCCGCGGTGCTGTCGATCCTCGTCGCGCTTGGGCTGCTGGTCGGCGCGCCTGACACTGGCTTGACGATCCTCGGGCTGGAGCCGCTGTTCGGCCTTGATCCAGCTACGCGGGAGGGTGACCGGGCCGTCGGGCCGATGACGGCGATCTGGTTTGCGTTTCTCGTGCTGCCTTTGATGCTGTTTACCCCCGACCGGCCGGTGATGATGCCGATGCGCCAGGCCGTCGGCCAAGGCCTTGCCGATCTGCGCGCCGGGCTGGCAGCGCTGAAGGGCGATAAGCCGCTGACGACCTTTCTGATCGCCCACATGATCTATGCCGATGGGTTGGTGGCGCTGTTTGCCTTTGGCGGCATCTATGGCACCGGCGTCTTTGGCTGGACGATCACGGAGGTTGGTTTGTTCGGCATTCTGTTGACACTGACCGGGACTGTTGGTGCGCTGATCGGTGGTCCGCTGGAGGACAGGGTTGGCGCCAAGCCTGTGATCCTCAGCAGCCTTGTGGTGCTGACGTTGGCCAGTCTTTCGGTGGTCAGCCTCAGTGCTGAGCGCATGTTCTTCGTCATCCCGGTTGCGCCAGCCGAGGGCCTGTTCGCGACCACCCCGGAAAAACTCTACCTGCTACTCGGTGGTCTGATGGGCGCTGCCGCAGGACCGTTGCAGGCATCCTCGCGCGCCCTGCTTGCCCGTCTGGCGCCGGTTGAAGCGCGGGCGCGAACCTTTGGGCTGTTTGCCCTGTCCGGCAAGGTCACGAGCTTTGTCGGGCCATGGGCTGTCGCCACGATCACGGCTTTGACGCTCGACCAACGCGCCGGTATTTCGGTGCTTATCCTGTTTTTTGTCGCCGGTGGCTTGTTGCTTTTGCGGGTGAACGTGCGCGGTGCAAGCGGATAGAGGCTTGATCCGCAGCGTATTTTGGCCAAACCTTGGCGCAAGGGCCGAAGCAGGGGATGCCGTTTGATGATCTTTCAGCGCTCGATTGCCACACTCCTCGGAGCGATGGCGATCGCCTATGCCCCTATCGCCAGCAAGGCCATCGCGCAGGAACAGCTGCCGCCGCCGCTTCAGCCGATGCGGTTTCTGCTGGTCGATGATGATGTCGATTGTGACACCTGCCGCTACATTCGCGCCGTGGGTGACATCGAAGATTTCACCGCTGCGCAGTTCCGCGACTTCATCAAAGCTTATCGTTTGGAAGGCCAGGGGCTGACCGTGGTTTTTAGTTCGCCTGGCGGTGATGTGATCGCTGGTCTTCGTTTGGGCCGCGAAATTCGCGAACAGGGGTTTAACACCCAGGTCGGCTTTCCCCAGCGGTTGCCGCGCGGTGGTTATTCAATGCGCCCGGGCGATTGCGCATCGGCGTGCACGTTCGCTTTCCTGGGCGGTGTTGAGCGCTATGCCGAGGACGATGTGATCGGCGTGCATCGTTTCTATCCGGGTAATCTTGAGCCGGACAATCGCGTCATCATGCGCCCGGGTGATGAGGCCGTGGCGGCGATGATCAAGGTCTATGCGCTCGATATGGGCGTGGACGATGGCTTCATCGACATGTCGCTCGACGTGCCGCCTGCCGATATGCGGTATCTCTCCAATGACGAGCTGCGCGGCTATGCGGTGGTGAACGCCGAAGGGCCGATCCCGCTTGTTGCCCAGTTTTTGGAAGCCGGTGCAAAGGGCAGCAACTAGCCCTATTGCTTGATACTGCTCTTATAGGCTTCTCGGATTTGCTCGCGCAGCCAGCGATGACTGGTCTCATTGCTGCGATTGGACTTCCAGATCATGTAAACTTCCTGGTTTGGCATCTCAAAAGGCAGGTCACAGATTTGTAGCGGATAGTATTTTGCAGCCTCGCGGGCGAAATCGCCGGGTATTTGGGCAATCAGATCAGTGTTGGCTATCATCTGGGGGAAGGCCCAGAATTTTGACGAGGTATAGGCAATATGCCGTGTTATCCCAGCGTGACGCAGGAACTCGTCGATGCGGGTCATGGCGCGTAATTTGGGGATCAGCGCCATATGGCCAAGGCGCTGATACTGCTCAAGCGTCACCTTGCCGTTGATTTCGGGGTGCCCCTTGCGGGCCACCACAACCGTATTTGCCTGACCGATGGTTTCCTGCTCGATCTCCTTGGCATCGGGAAAATGCGGAGCAAGCACCAGATCGAGGCTGCCATCGTTCAAGCCTTCTAGTACCGGCTCATAGGCGATGTGCAGCATCTCAAAGGTCACATTGCGTTTGCCCTGAATGGCGCGGACGATCTCAGGCAGCAGGATTGGCTCCAGCTGGTCCAGCATGGCAAGCCGGAAGTGGCGCTTGTCTTGCTCGGGGTCAAACGCCCCACTTTCTGACACCCCGGTTCGGATGATTTGAAGCGCATCGCGCACCGGCCCAATCATGGACATCGCTTTGGGGGTCGGCTCGACGCCGTTGCTTTTGCGCACGAAAAGCGGGTCGTTGACGATGCCCCTTAGCCGGGAAAGTGAGTTTGAGATCGTCGGCTGGCTCTGATTGAGTTGCTTTGCGGCGTGAGAAACATTGCCGGCTGTATAGACCGCTTCAAAGACAACCAGCAGATTGAGATCAAAATTGCGCAGTTCGTCCATAGTCCCAACATTTCTTACCTTGCGGAAAGGCGAAATACATAAATCAATCAAGTTTTATAGCGATATTTAGCACATCAAATAGGGCATTTGGATTATTTGGCTACTCTGTTTTTTTACCGTTTCTTAAGACAAGGGCGGACGGGTCCGCCCGTCCTTCTGTTCACCTGCGAAGCACAAGGCTGATCTCAGGTGAGCGACAGAGGAACGTTGTATGGTACCGAGTCGACGCGTTTTGTACGCTTCCTGCGCTGTGGTTGGGCTTGTTGCCGCTGGTGGTGGATGGGTGCTTGCCGATGATTTCGTCATCTCCACACCGGTGACGACGACCAATGGCGGTAACACCCTTGGGAACGGTGACAGCATAACCATTACTGAAACCGGCTCTATAGCGCCGCCTTCTAGCAGTTTTGGCGTTGTTGCATTTGCGGGTGATGCATTAGTAATAAATCGAGGAACTGTTTTCGCGGTCGAAGCGACTGGAATATATTTGAGTGATGATGATGTTGTATTTAACTTCGGAGAAGTATCAACAATTGGAAACTTTTCTCGGGGAATTCGGGTGGACGACGACAGTCGCATCTTCAATCACGGTACGATCACAACAAGTGAAAATAGTTCGTCTGGTATTTTGGCTGACAGCGACAACGTGATCACAAATTCTGGTGTGATAACAACCAGTGGAAATAATGCCGACGCAATCACTACTGAATTTGATAACATCATTACAAATTCCGGAACCCTTTTAACACGTGGCGACAATTCACATGGGATCGAAGCATCTGATGAAAACACCATTTTCAACACCGGTATAATCACAACAACCGGCAGCGGTGCAGCGGCCATTCGTGGTTCAGATGCAACAATCACCAACTCCGGCCGCCTTGTCAGCTCGCAATCAGATTCTCTCAACCTGATAGGAGGGAGCAGCAACGTTTTGAATCTCCATGCGCCCTCATTTCTTGGCGGGCGAATCCATCTGGGGGATGGTACAACTGTGAGTATCGTCTCCGGTCCGTCCCATTCGATCCTTTGGGACCTGTCAACGGGCACGATGGATGGCGGTGCACCCACGCTTTCAGGGCCGGTGCCGATCTTCTATAATTCTGCCACGCGCCAGGTGGCAACGTTCGATCCCACCGCGCTTTCAGCCAGCGCCAACGCGCTGGGCGACATGTCTGGCAACCTTTCCGCCCTTATGCGCCAGCGCCTTTCTGCCTCGCAATCTGGCGGCGGCGATGCGGCCGATGCGTCCTTTGTGTCAGCCTATGCTGCTGCTGATGAGCATGCCGGTGTCTCAGCCATCGACCGGATTGCAGCGGCGTTTGCCGATACCACCGACGCCGGTACCGGTTGGTGGGTCTCCGGGTTCGGCTCCTTTGCCGATTATGACGGCAGCGCCGCAACGCTGGACCATAGCTTTGATCATAGTGGTGTCGCCGCGGGCTATGACTGGCAGCCCTCATCCGATCTCACCCTTGGGGTCATGGCGGGCTATGGCATGGGCTCGTTTGATACTGACAGCCGTTTTGCCAACGCGTTCGACAATTCCGCCGATGGTGTTTTTGCCGCCTTCTATGGCCGGCGAGATATGACGCATGGCCTGTTCGTTGATTTCGCGCTTTCCGGCGGCCTGCTTTCCCATTCCGACAATCGCTTCGTGAACGACAATCTGGCACCGCTCGGTGTTTCCTCGGCCAGTGCCGACTATACCAGCTGGTGGCTGTCACCGGAGATGACACTCGGCATGGACTTTGATGATGTGATGGGAAGCGATTGGCGCTTCACGCCATCGGCCGGGGTCCGCTATGCCATGCAATCACTGGATGGTTACACCGAGACCGGCCCGTCTGCGGCCAATGCCACCGTCAGCGCGCGAGACGTTGCCCTGCTGGAAACCCGGCTTGAACTGGCCGGCAGGCGGGACATTCACCTGGCCACGTTTTCCGGCCACCTCACCGGTCGCTTGGGCTGGCAGCACCGCTCCGCGATGGGCGATGATGGTACGACCGTCGCCATGATCGGCCAGACCAATACCGTTGGCGCATCCGGCCAGGACGACAGTTCTGCCTATTTGGGATTTGATGCAGCGCTGGATATTGGTAACAGCGCGTCGCTCGCGCTGGGCGGGGACTATCGTGTCGGCGCGCATAGCGATGCTTACCGCGGAACGGCGACGCTGACGGTGACCTTCTAATGCCGGAAGTGGCGCACGCCGGTTAGCACCATCGCCAGGCCAGCGTCATCGGCTGCCCTAATCACCTCATCATCGCGCATCGATCCACCCGGCTGGATGACGGCTGTCGCGCCGGCTTTGGCTGCGGCGAGCAAGCCATCAGGGAAGGGGAAGAACGCGTCCGAGGCCACCACCGATCCGATCGCCAGTGATTGATCGAGTCCTGCTGCCTGCGCAGCTTCGGCGGCCTTCATGGCAGCGATGCGCGAGGAATCCAGGCGGTTCATCTGCCCGGCGCCGACGCCCACCGTGGCGCCGTCCTTGGCATAAACAATGGCGTTCGACTTCACATGCTTGGCGACCTTGAAGGCAAAGCGCAGATCGCGCATCTGCGCCTCGGTGGGCGCGATTTTCGTGGCGACCGTCAGCTCCAGGTCTTCGGCCTCCACCGTGTCGCGGCCCTGCACCAGAAAGCCGCCTGCAACGGTTCGTATCGTGTGACCGGCGGCGCGTGGATCGGCCAGACCGCCCGTCAGCAACAGGCGCAAATTCTTCTTCTTGGCGATCAACGCCTTCGCCTCGTCGTCGGCATCAGGCGCGACGATGACCTCGGTGAAGATGTCGGTGATCTTGGCTGCCGCTGCCCCAGTCAGCGGCGTGTTCATCGCGACGATACCGCCAAAGGCCGAGACGGGATCGCAGCGCAGCGCCAGCGCATAGGCGTCTTCCAAAGACCCCGCTTGCGCCACGCCGCACGGGTTGGCGTGCTTGATGATCGCGATGGCCGCCCCGTCCTTGGGATCGAAGCTTGAGGCAAGTTCAAACGCCGCATCTGCATCGTTGATGTTGTTGAAGGAGAGCGGCTTGCCCTGCACCAATTCCGCGCGTGCAACACCGGGTCGCTTTTCGCCTGTCAGATAGAGGGCGGCGGCCTGATGCGGGTTCTCGCCATACCGCATATCGAGCGCTTTTGTGCCGCCCAGCGTGACATGCGTCGGCAGAGCATCGGGCGTCTCGCGCGCGAACCAGGCTGCCACAGCGGCATCATAGGCGGCGGTGCGGGCGTAGGCCTTGCCGGCAAGCGCGGTTCGGGTGGCAAGACTGGTCTGGCCATCATGGGTGGCCAACTCGTCGAGGACGGTTTGATAATCCTCCGGCGCGGTCACGACCGTGACGTCGCCATGGTTTTTCGCCGCTGCGCGGATCATCGCCGGGCCGCCAATATCGATGTTCTCGATCACCGTGGCATCGTCAGCATCCGCGGCGACGGTGGCCTCGAACGGATAGAGGTTCACCACCAGAAGATCGATCGGTTCGATGCCTTGCTCATCCATCGCTTTTTGGTGATCGGCGTTGCCGCGCACCGCGAGCAGACCGCCATGGACGCTGGGGTGCAGGGTTTTCACCCGGCCATCCATGATTTCGGGAAACCCCGTCACGTCCGACACATCGGTAACGGTGATGCCTGCTTCTTTCAGGGTGCGTGCGGTGCCGCCGGTGGAGAGGATCGCGACGCCGTGATCAGCGAGCTTCTGCGCGAAGGGCACCAACCCCTTTTTGTCGGACACGGACAGGAGGGCACGGCGGATGGGGGCGAGGTCGCTCATCGCGGGGCACTTTCGATCGCTTGTGGCTGCACGGGATGCTTCAGGTCTGGCGCTAACACGTGCGCCACCCTCGGCGGAAGCTGGCCGGATGCCTAATCTGGGGACGGGGCAGATGTTTCAGTCTCGGCTGGTGCGCTTGATGGGGTCTCGAAGCCGCCACCCAGTTGGACGATGAAACGCCAGTGTATCTCGGCCGGTCCCGATGCCGGGCCATCAACCACAATGCGGCGAGCCCGGCTTGGGCCGCGATAGGTCGGCCGGTCGGTCGGATCAACCACCGAGACGGTGCCCGCCTCGGTTTCAAACATGATCGTATGATGGCGAAGCGTGATGCGCAGACGCCGATCCCCCTCGCTGCGCACGCGCGCGCCGGGCTGCAGCTGAAAGGCGAGCGCAAAAGGGTTGCGATTGCTCGACGCGATGGCCCCCGATGGCAGGAGCAGTTGGTCTTGGCCTTCGATCACGCGGCCATTGTCCGACAGGGTGAGGGACCGCGCATGATCGACGCCGAATTTCTGGCGGTAGCCGGTGTGGCGCGCGCGCAGGCTGCGGGTCGGTGTGTCTTGCGATTTTTCAGCTGTCACACCCAACCCGTCGGCGATCATGACGCTATCGGGCCGATTGTCGGGGAAGTGTGCCGACGACACGCCACCAACACAAAGCGTTGATTGCGCGCTGGTGCGCCGTTGTTCCAAAAGATCAGCATCGACGCTGTAGCCAATCTCCGGGGCGCTGGTGACGATCTTGGTGGCGCTGAAACTCCATTCAAAGGCGAGCGTTGAAGCGTGCGCCTGGCGGCTCGCGTCGGGTGGTGGGGCTATGCCGCAATCGAGCAGCACCACGGAGCCAGGGGCTTCCAGGCGGGCGTAACCGGTGTCCGGTGCGAGGATCGGCAGCGGCCCACGCTCAGTGTCGAAAAAGAGGATCGTTGCGATGAGGTCGGTTTCCAGGCCGATGATGCTTTCGGTGCCTTGAAACCGCGCCAATGTGCCATCGGGATGACGCAGCATGCGCAATAGGCGCAGGCCATTCTCGATCGATTGCAGAAGCCTTTGCGGTACTGGCATGTCGCGGGCTTGCATCAGTGCTTTCAGCGACAGCATGGTCGCCAGCAGCGGCGGCAGATCTCCCGGACGGCGCGTGCGCGGCCCTCCATCGGCGTGGAAGGCGTTTTTCAACGCCAGCGTCAGCGCCTCGCGAGTCAATTGGCGCAGCGCAAGGTGCTCACGCAGGGCGTGCGCGACGGAGGCGCAGGCCAGCACCAGCAGGCAGTGTTCGGTTGGATCGCCGACCTCGGCTCTGTGCGTAAACGCAAACCGCGCATCGTCCAGGATACTCCCCATGATGGTGCGATAATCCTGCGGGTCAGCCTCATCGAGCAGAAATGCTGCGTGTTGGGTGAGCGCCAGGGCGCGGTTTGCCGCCATCAAAGGCGTGCGCGCCAAAGCGGTGTGCTTGCGGCGGTTTGCAATCCAATCGAGGACGTGACCACGGGCATGACCAGCGGCAATCGTCTGGGCCTGTTTGGTGCTGGTTGAAGCAAGCTCATAGGCGCGCAAATGGTGCAGCCAACCGAACGCATGAAGTTCGCGGGCAAAAGCCTCGCTTGGCGGATCGATGGAAAAGAGCTTGCGACCGTTGAGTTCGATAACCCCGTCGGCCAGGGCGATATAGCCCTCGATCCATTCGCTGGCGCGGGTTGGGTCGGCCGTGCGCATATCGCGCGGGACAAGTTGGAAGTAGGCGCGCCGGGCAGACCAGGTGCCGACCATGAGCGTTGAAAAACTGGCACTGATCGCCCGCCGCCGGCTCGTCAAAGACGCGCCAGCATGCCGGATTCCTTCAAAGAGTGGTCGGACGGTCGATGCCAACGCCACTGTTATGCCCCCAAATCACACCAAGTTTGCCGTTGTGATGTCGTTTGGACCCACGATCTGTGATGAGGGGCACGCAATAGCTCAAATTTGAGCTAAGCGGT
The DNA here is from genome assembly GCA_046290415.1 of Hyphomicrobiales bacterium. GTDB lineage: Bacteria > Pseudomonadota > Alphaproteobacteria > Rhizobiales > MH13 > MH13. The sequence continues at coordinate 1,641 of JBKAGN010000053.1, read as the reverse complement.
TAAGAAAACTGAACTTCCGGTTAATGCCGATCCCGACTTGCCTTTACGTCGGTTAGGCAGGTTGGATCAATTCGGTGCGCGCAAACAGGCGGCAAAGAAGCCATCCATGCCTTCGGCCGAACCGTCCGCGTTTGCGGCCAGATGCGGCAGGGTGCGAAGTGTTCCATCACGCTGCACCGAGCCCGGCGGTACGAGGTTCGGATCGACCGGCACGAGCGTCCATCCGTCATGGCTTCGCAAGAACCGTTTGATCTGCGCCTCGCCCTCTTCGGGTTCCAGCGAGCATGTTGCGAAGACCAGAACACCGCCCGGCAACACCAGAGTGGCGGCATGGCTAAGCAAGTTGGCCTGCAGTTTGGCCAAGGCGCGCACGTCGCTTTCCTGTCGGAGATACCCAATGTCGGGATTGCGGCGCAGCGTGCCTGTGGCGCTACACGGTGCGTCGAGCAGCACCGCGTCATAGGGCTTGCTTGCGGTGTACGCCAAAGCGTCCGCCACCTGTGTTTCGACGGTCAGTTGCAGGCGATCCATGTTGGAGGCAAGCCGCTTCATCCGCGCCGATGATTGATCAACGGCTGTCACCTGGCATCTGGCACTCGCCAATTGGGCCGTCTTGCCGCCTGGGGCCGCGCAAAGATCAAGAACCTTGGCTTCGACCGGGTCGGCCAGCGTTTCGAGCAAGATGCGTGCGGGTAGCGTGGCGGCACTATCCTGCACCCACCAAACACCATCGTCATAGCCGGGCAGGCGCTCAACGCTGCCAGGTTTGGTGAGCCGTATCGATCGATCACCCAGGGCGACCGGCTCATGGTCAGCGAATGCCGCAAGCCAAAGGTTGATGTCGGCATCGGGCTTGAGCGTCAGATCAATCGCCGGTTGGGACCGCATGGCACCGGCAATCTTCTGAACAGTTTCGGCGCCATAGGTTCGCGTCCAACGCTCGGCGAGCCAGGCGGGCAGGTCAGAGCCGGGCGCGGCGGCTAGAAGGGTATCTTTTTCGCGCACCATGCGCCGACCGACAGCGTTGATGAGGCCTTTTAGCTTGCGCGCGTCCTTGCGACGGGCGGCATCTTCCACCGCCAGCGTGACGGCGGCGTGGTCGGCCATGTCGAGCACCAGTAATTGCGCCGCCATCACCCGCAAGATCGCCATGGCTTTGGCGGCGCTGGCATGCAGTGGCTTGTCGAGGCAGGCGTTGATGGCGTGATCAAGCGTCGGCAAGCGCCGAAGGGTGGTGAGCACCAGGGCCTGGGTCAGCGCGCGGTCCGCGGCGGCGTGGTCTTCTTGACCGATTTTGCCTTGAAACGCCCCATCCAGGGCTTTGTGCTCCACCAGCACGCCATGAACCAGATCAGCCGCACGTCGCCGCGCGGCCAGTCCTGGCATTGGTTTGCCGTTTTCAGGCGAGGATGGTCGGCGGCGTTTGGCGCTGGGCGCGTTTTGCGCGCTCAACCCCAGGGGCCTTTGGTGTAGCCCTTGGCGTGGTAGTGATTATCGCCACGATCGGCTTCGTTGATCACAAAGGGATCATCACCCCAGCTTTGTGCCAAGGCATTCAGCGCTGCAATGCGCTGCTCCATCGGCGGGTGCGTGGCGAACAGGCCCGCGATGCGCTCGCCATGCAGCGGATTGGCGATGAAC
>JBKAGN010000052.1:0-25201 GCA_046290415.1 Hyphomicrobiales bacterium | reverse complement strand
GCTGAGGCATCCAATTGACCGGGGATCACGCGTACATCGGCAGCGACCTCAATACCCATCAACCGGGCTTCATCGATGTTGTCCCAGGCCTCAACAGCAAAGGAGCCAAACCCGCCAGTGTAGACGTGCAAGTCTTCAATCTCTTGGTAGAACCCGGTGACATCAACGGTCAGGCGACCATCAAAGAGGGTCTGCGACACGCCAATGTCCGCCCCCCAGCTTTCTTCGGGGCGCAGGTTCGGCGTGGCAGCGCGTTGGCGCAGACTTGGGGCCTTGGCGCCCGTGCCAATGCTTCCGTGAAAACGGGTTTCTGTTTGGTAGATTTCGTAAACGGCGGTTCCACGACCGGTTAGGAACGTGCCCGCGCCCGCGAAATCGTCAAACCGCACGGCTGCTGAGAGATGCAACGCTTGTCCAATCGAGAACTGCTGCATGGCAAATGCGCCCCAATACAGCTCATCTCTATCGAACTGCACCGTCCCATTGTCCGCATACTCGGCAGACTGCTGTTCGCCCGTCAGGCCATAAAGGGTGGTACCCAAAGCATCCCAGCGGATCTCGCCCGTATACTCCAGCCCGATCCGGTTTCCGCGATAGTCTTCAACGCTGGCATTCTCGGTGAAGACCCGTTCGCTTAAGGAGGCAAAAGCAGTGACTGTCTGCCGCCATCTGCCATCAAAGCTTTCCTGGCTAGCGCGGGCGTGCCCGGTCACAGCGAAGCGGTCTGCACCACCAGCAGGATCGGCATCTCGACGATCATATTCTGTCTCAAGATCGGTGACGTGAAACGCCGCATCGAGCGAGAGGTTCTGCGACAGATTGGCTTTGCCGCGCAATCCGCCGGTCCATTGCCGAGATCCATCCTCCTCATTATTACCAGCGCGGCGCGAATAACCCTCGGTAAAAAAATGCTCTGCATAACCGGTTATGGCGAACTGATCACCGCCATAGGCGGCTCGTAAGGTTTCGCGATGCGTCCCAAAGCTACCGCCCTCTACGCTTGCAGAGCCCGAAAGCCCTCTTGTGGGCTGGCGCGTGGTGATGGCAATAACGCCGCCGATCGCATCGGACCCGTAAAGCGCTGATTGTGGCCCACGAAGAACCTCAATACGCTCGATCGACCCGACTGGCAGCATCGTGAAATCGAACGCGTTACGCGTTGATGTTGTGTCCGTCACGGGCACACCGTCGACAAGCACCATTGTGTGCTGGCTCTCGGCGCCACGAATGCGCACATCGGTTGAGGAACCAAAACCCCCTGAGGAGTTAAAGCTCACACCCGGAGAGGCTCGAAGGATCTCGGCAACTGATGCCTGACCCGCCTGTTCGATCTCTTCGCGGGTGATCACGCTCACTGCGCTGCCGGCCCTCGCAATGGGCGTCGCGATACCGCGAAAGGGCGCGAAAACGGTGATTTCTGATTGGGCGAGAGCGGGAGAGATACAAAGAAGGGGTGCGGCCAAAGCCGCAACAAAAAAACCGGCCACAAAGCCGGGCACATATACGCGTACCATCATCAGACCTTTACTGTTTCGATCTGGTTGTTCACAACCACCCGTCACGGCGTGTGTCCCGGGCCTGTAAGCTTTTGTTAAGCCCTTCAAACCGGTTCGGCAATCAATCCAAAGGGGTAAAACTGTGCAACGCCTTTGCTTGTTCGCAATGGTGCTCTTTCTTGCGGCACCCGCCGTCGCACAGCAGCGGCCGGAGCGCATTGTCTCGCTGAACATGTGCACTGATCAGTTGGTTCTGGCGCTGGCCGATCCCGATCAAATCGTCGGTCTCAGCCGTTTTGCTGGCGATGCGCGCATGTCTTATGCAGCCGGGCAAGCTGCCGCGTATCCACAGCTACCTGCCGCAGCTGAGGCGGTGATTGCGCTGGAACCGGATCTTGTTTTGGCAGGTCGCTTCACCAACCGGGCGGCCAAGGACATGCTAACCCGTTTTGACTATCGCGTCGAAGAGGTGCCCTTCGTGCGCTCTTTGGACGACGCACGCGAGGCGATTGGTCTGGTCGCTGAAATTGTTGGCCATCCTCAGCGCGGGCAAGCCTTGATCGACGAGATCAATACCGCGCTTTCGGCGGCGCGATCGGATGGGGTTCTGAGCGCACTGATCATCCAACGCCGCGGCTATGCCACCGGTACCGCCTCGCTGACCGGCGATCTTCTGTCTGCATTGGGCGTGCGCTTGGCTAGCGAGAATTTGGTGGGCGCACGCGGCGGCTTCGCCGATCTTGAAACGATTATTCGCGCCGAGCCGGATGTGCTGATCACGGCCAGCCTGGAACGCGAAAGCGAGGATCAAGGCACGGCGCTGCTTGCCCATCCAGCGCTCACGGAGCGCTATCCACCGAGCCAGCGCATTGTCTTGCCAGAGCGTCTGACGCTCTGCGCCGGCCCATCTCTGATCGAAGCTATCGAACATATTGCCGATGAACGCGATTCTGCGCAGCAAAGGCTTGCCGGTGGTTGAGTGGTTCGTGTTCAACGCGCTGGCCTTGGCCTTGGCCGTTATGGCAGATGCGGTCTTCGGTGAGCCGAGTTGGCTTTGGAAACGTGTGCCGCATCCGGTAGTTCTCATAGGGCAATTCATCGGATGGCTCGACCGGCGTATGAACCACCAGGTGCATACCCCGTTTCGGCAAAAGCGCGCTGGCATCACGGCGCTAATCCGTGTGGTCTTTGTTGTCGCCGCGCTCGCAATTGGCCTCGTGGCGCTGGCTTGGTGGATCAACCCGATACTGGCCTTTGTTGTGAGCGTTTTGGTTGGCGCGATTTTCCTCGCCCAGCGTTCGCTGCATGATCATGTGGAAGCTGTGCGGTTGCCTTTGGCGGACAGGGATCTGCCCGCCGCACGCCACGCGCTTTCGATGATCGTCGGGCGCACTACCGAAGGTCTTGATGAGTCTGGCATTGCCCGCGCTGCGCTGGAAAGCCTGGCGGAAAACCATTCGGATGGCGTCGTCGCGCCAGCGTTCTGGATGCTGATCGGCGGCCTGCCAGGCATTGCGCTTTATAAGGCGATCAACACCGCCGACTCGATGATTGGCTACAAGACCGAACGCCATTTGCACTTTGGCTGGGCCGCGGCCAAGCTCGATGATGTGGTGAACTATCTGCCCGCGCGGCTTTCAGTTGGACTGATCATGCTTGCGGTGCTCATCACCAGACTGGCCAATGCAAACAGCCCATTCAACCGGCCCGATTGGTCCGTTGTCCGGCGCGATGCGCCAACGCACGCCTCACCCAATGCCGGCTGGCCCGAAGCTGCCTATGCAAGCAGCCTTGGCGTGGCGCTGGGTGGGCCGCGCACCTATCCAAGCGGCACCGTCGAGGCGCCCTACATCAATGGTGCTGGCCGCAAGCAGCTTTCGGCAAGCGACATCAGGGCGGGATTGGCGCTGTTCCGCGCCACCTGCGCGGCGACGCTTTTGGCGGTGGTTTTAATCACTGCTGCTATCGGCTTTTTGCAATAGCTAGCAGTCCATCCACGTCCATGTGCTCTGCCAAATGATCAGCCAAACCATCCAAAGCCGCTTCGACGCGGGCCTGATAGGCAACTGAGCCGCGCGCACCCAGCCTCTTCAGGAACGCGGCCCGGAAAGCATCGCTGGCGAACAGGCCATGCAGATAGGTGCCCATGACCCGGCCATCGTTCGACGTGGCGCCATCGGTGCCAGTTTCGAGGGCGATCAGGGGGCGCTGGCAGTCGGGCCCCTGCGTCACGCCCAGATGAATTTCATAGCCCTCAACAGGTGTTCCTGTCTCCCGGTGAACACCCGTGGTAAAAGTGGTTGTCTTGTAAGCTGAAAGCGTGGTTTCCACGTTCAGCAAGCCCAGCCCGGTGACCGTCTGCGCGGCGCCTTCCATGCCGCCAGGGTCCGCAACGCTGCGCCCCAGCATCTGGTAGCCGCCACACAGCCCGACCACGACACCACCCCGGCGCACATGGGCGGCCAAATCAATATCCCAGCCCTCAGTCTTGACGGCTTGAAGGTCCGCGATGGTGGCTTTGGACCCCGGCAGGATAACGCAGGCAGCCTCAGGTGGAAGCGGTGTACCCGGCTCGATAATCCGCAGGTCCACGCCCGGCTCCATGCGCAGTGGATCAAGGTCTTCAAAGTTGGCGATCCGGCCAAGGCGCGGCACCGCGATCACCAAACCATCGCCTGAGCCGTCAGCAAGCCCAAGTACATCTTCAGCCGGCAGATCGCGGGCTGGGTCAAACCACGGGATCACGCCGAGGCTTGGCCACGCGGTACGTGCTATGATTTCCGCCAGGCCATCCGCAAACAAGGACGGGTCGCCGCGAAACCGGTTGATGAAAAAACCTTTGACCAGTGCCCGGTCATCAACCGGCAGAAGTGCATGCGTGCCAACCCCGCTGGCGATCACCCCGCCACGGTCGATATCGGCGCACAGAACGACAGGCACCTGGGCGGCGCTGGCAAAGCCCATATTGGCGATGTCACCGGCGCGCAGATTGATCTCCGCCGGACTGCCTGCACCTTCAACCAGAATGATATCGGCATCAGCTTCCAGCCTCGCAAAGCTTTCCAGCACCGGCGCCATCAGCTCGGCTTTGCGCGCGCCATAGTCGACCGCCTTCATCGTGCCCCAGACCTTTCCCTGCACCACGATCTGACTGCCCACATCAGTTTGTGGCTTTAGGAGCACCGGGTTCATGTGCACACTGGCATGGACTTTGGCGGCCTGCGCCTGAAGGGCCTGCGCCCGCCCGATCTCGCCACCCTCTGATGTCACAGCGGCGTTGTTCGACATGTTCTGCGGCTTGAACGGCAACACGCGCATGCCTTGCCGCGCCAGCAACCGACAGAGCCCCGCTACGATCACCGACTTGCCGACATTGGAGCCGGTGCCTTGGATCATCAGGGCCGGGGTTCTGGTCACCTAGAACTCAATGCCTTGCTGCGCTTTCACGCCCGAGCGGAACGGGTGTTTGACCTGCGTCATCTCGGTCACCAGATCGGCGATTTCGATCAGCTCCTCCGGCGCGTTGCGACCGGTGACGGTCACATGCACATCGTCGGGTTTTTCATCGCGCAAGAAGGCCACCACTTCAGCTGGGTCGATGTAAGAATAGCGCAGCACAATGTTCAGCTCATCGAGCAGCACCAGCTTGTGCTGGCCGCCGGTTATCAGGCTCTTGGCTTTCTCCCAGGCCGCCTCGGCAGCAGCGATATCACGCTGGCGGTCCTGCGTTTCCCAGGTGAAACCTTCACCCATCGTGTTGATGGTCACGAGGTCGGAAAAGCGCTCCAGCACCGCGCGCTCGCCGGTTTCCCATTTGCCTTTAACAAACTGTATGACGCCGACCCGCTGGCCATGGCCAAGGGCACGGAACACCATGCCGAAGGCGGCCGTGCTTTTGCCTTTGCCCTTGCCGGTGTGGACGATCAGAAGACCTTTCTCGATGGTTTTTGTCGCGATGATCTTGTCGCGCGCGGCTTTTTTCTTGCGCATCTTTTCAGCGTGACGCGCGTCCAGCTCTTCCTCTGTCATGGCGGGTTTGTCGGTCATTCGGCAGCTTCCTGGTTGGGGTGCATCAAGTCGTTCAGCATAGTTTGTGTCGTGTTGCGGCGCGGGGTCCAAAGGCCGCGATCCAGGGCGTCCTGAAAGCGCGCCAGCATGTCGGCAAGTGCGGGAGCATTGGCCTCTTCAATGAAGTCACGCACGCCCTCATCGGCGATGTAAGCCTCGAACAGTGCGTCGAAATGATGGTCGCTGACCGCCTGCGTGGTTGCGGCGAAGGCAAACAGATAATCCAGCGTCGCCGCCATCTCGAACGCGCCCTTATAGCCGTGGCGCATCACGCCCGCGATCCATTTGGGATTGGACGCGCGGCCACGCACGACCCGCCCAATCTCCTCTTTCAAGGTGCGTGGCAACGGCGCTTGCGGCCGTGAATGGTCCACATGATAGCTGGCTGGTGCCTCGCCGCGCAGCGTTTCGATGGTTGCCGCCAGTCCGCCTTCGAACTGGTAATAATCGTCTGAATCCAGCAAATCATGTTCGCGATTGTCCTGGTTCTGAACCACCGCCTGCGCGCCGCGCAACCGATCTTTCAGGAGGCTTTTTTCAGCATCTCCTTGGCGGCCAGCGCCATAGGCAAAACCACCCCAGGCGAGGAAGGCCTCGGCAAAGTCGGAGCGTAGGCTCCAGCCGCCTTCGTCGATCAGCGCTTGCAAACCTGCGCCATAGGCGCCGGGCATCGAACCGAAGACGCGATAGCCTGCCATGCGGCCAGCATCCTCGATGGTTTTGCCAGCGGTCAGCAACCGGTCCTGATCGGCGGAGACACGCGCAGCAAGCGGGTTCATGTCTGCCGGTTCATCCAGTGCGGCCACAGCGCGCACGGCGCTGTCAAACAGCTCGATCTGGTGCGGAAACGCATCGCGGAAAAAGCCGGAGATGCGAAGCGTCACGTCAACGCGTGGGCGGCGCAACTGCGACAAAGGCGTGATATCAAATCCGGTCACGCGGCCTGAGCCACCATCCCATTGCGGAGCGACACCGATCAGCGCAAGGGCCTGGGCAATGTCATCGCCGCCGGTGCGCATATTGGCCGTACCCCAGCAGGTGATCACCAGGCTTTGCAGCCACTCGCCATGATCCTGAAAATGGCGCGCAAGAAGTGCCTCGGCGCTTTTCTGGCCGATGCGCCATGCGGTTGGCGAGGGCACGGCGCGCACATCGACGGCAAAGAAATTGCGGCCCGTGGGCAGCACATCCGGGCGTGCGCGGCTGGGGGCACCGGAGGGGCCAGGCGGGACGAAACGACCGGCAAGCCCGGCCAGCAGGTTAGCTGTTTCCGCGTCAGGCGATGCAGCGATCCGCGGTTTGAGCACGGTGTTGATCCAATGCATGACCGCTGCCGAGACCGCGCCTGGAGCCTCAACATCGCCCTTTACCAGCCTCAGAGCAAACGCTTCCAACCGCTCGATGCCGTCGCCGATGGTTCGCCAGACACCGTCGCCTTGTAAGGTTTCCGGTCTGGCCAGCGTCCAAGCCTGTCCGAACTCCCGGGTCAGCGGATCGAACTCCAGGCCAAAATCTTCCGCCAGCGCGCGCGTCAACGAGGCATCCTGCGCGCCTGAACCCCTGGGAAGGCGGGCGATGGCGACCAGAAGATCGGCAACTTGCGGGGTACCCGGCGACTGTCCGTAAATGTGCAGACCGTCACGGATCTGCATTTCTTTCAGGTCGCAGAGCGCAGTATCAAGCGTAATGAGATCATCGCTTGCTTCGCCCTTCAGCCCGATATCCTCAGCCAAGCCAGTTTCTTGCGCAAAGCCGATTATGTCGCGCGCCAAGGCCTTGGCCCGGCGTGGGTCGCTGGCCTCAGCGAAGGCATAGTCATCCAGCAACGCTTCAAGTTCCTGATAGGGGCCGTGGCTCTCAGCGCGGGTCAGCGGTGGCGTCAGGTGATCAAGGATTACCGAAGCCGTGCGTCTCTTGGCCTGACAGCCCTCGCCCGGATCATTGACGATGAACGGGTAGAGCGTTGGGAGATCGCCCAGGATTGACGCCGGAAAACAGCTGTTGGAAAGCGCCAGCGCCTTGCCGGGCAGCCATTCCAGATTCCCGTGTTTGCCGAACTGGATCAGCGCATCGGTGTGACGTTGCAGATAGGCGTAGAAGGCCAGATAGCCATGCGGTGGAACCAGATCAGGGTCGTGATAGGTGCTTGCCGGATCAACATTGTAGCCCCGCGCTGGCTGGATGCCGATCAGCGTGTTGCCGAACCGATGCAGTGGCAGCTCGATAGCATTGAGACGCACAGATGGATCTTCCTTTGCCGGGCCCCAGCGATCCGTCATTTGGTTACGCACGGCCTCAGGCAGCGTGTCAAAGAAACCCTGATAGTCGGCTAGCGAAAGCCGTTCGCGCGATATCTTAGAGAGCAGCAAGGCCATCAGCTCGTCTGCTGAACGCGGTGCATCACCGATTTGATACCCAGCCTGCTCCATCGCGTCTAAAAACAGCCCGACGGATGCGGGCGTATCCAAGCCAACGCCATTGCCGATGCGGCTGGTTTTGGTCGGGTAGTTGGCCAGCACAATGCCCACGCGCTTGTCGGCGGCAGGCGTGTCACCAAGCTTCGTCCAGCGGGCGGCGAGCGAAGCCACAGCCTCCACATGCGTTGGTTCTGGCGCATAGGCCACGGGTGCGAACTCGGTCAGTGGATCGCGCTCGCCTTGCCGCTTGAAGCTGATCGCACGGCCATGGATGCGGCCATCCAGCTCCGGCATCGCCACATGCATCACCAGATCAGTGCCCGGTAGACCCCGCGAGCTTCCCGCCCAGGCTTCTCGAGAGAGGCCGGACAGAACCGCCTGGATGACGGGCGCGCCAGTGAGGCTCAGCGGGCCACCATCAGCACCCTCGCCGGACCCAGTGGAGGCAAACGCTGTGGTGTTGAGGATCACTGGGGGGTCGATTTGCTTAAGCAGATAATCCAGAAAACCAATCGCCTCGGCATCTTTCAGGCTGGGCACGAACACTGGTTGAGTCGCCAGCCCGCGATCTGCCAATGCCTGGCACAAATCCCGGATCGGTGCAGTGGTCCCGGCCTGCAAAAGGCTGGTGTAAAACACGATGGGGATGGCGCCGGGCTTTGCCTGTATATCGCTCGGCAGCAGGGTTTGCGGGTCGCACAGTCCAAAGCGTGGCAGAGGGCTCACCTCAGGCACCTCCGGCTCTTCGCCCTTTGCCAATGCGTCCAGAAGCGCCAGCGCCTTGCGCCGGTTGGTGGGCCCGCCCTCCACACATAGCTGCCAGAAACGCCGCACCAGCGGCATGGCCACGGTGGAGAGGGCTGCGAGGTCAGCATTCCACTGCGCCTCGTGAGGTGTGACGATCAGCTTCACCCCCTGGTTGCCCAGTGCGATCAGCCGCTCCATGCCGTACGGCCAATAGGCCTGCCCGCCGATGAGCCTGACAACAATAAGCTTGGCGTGGGCGAGCGTGTTGTCCGCATAAAGATCAACCGAGTAGGGATGCTTGAGCTGCAACAGGCTGGCCAGCCGCAGCGAGGCGCCCAGAGATGTATCGCGAGCATCGAGCGCGAAAGCCGACAGCTCTGTCTCGGCGGCCGACAGAAACACGATGTCGCCAGGCGACTGCGCCAGATCAACCGGCTCCTCGCCATCATCAACGCGGCCGGCTTGCGCCGCAAGAACGTGCATTTAGGCTGCGCTCTCCAGACCCAGAATGTCGGAAAGGTCCGCCAGCGGGCTCAGGCCGATGACCACAAGACCAGACTTCTGCGGCCTGCCTGAGGTGTCAAAATGACTGGTCACGCGTGGCCCGACCGCCTGCACGATCACCGGGGCGGCCTTGCCTTCCACATGTGCAACGCCTTTCACGCGCAGCACACCGGGTTTGGCGCAGAGCGCGCTGACAAACGCATCCAACTCGGATTTGCTCGCAAAGGCAGGCGGGGTCACAATCCGGGAGTCAAACTCGTCATGGCTGTGATCATGATGATGGTGATGCCCATCATGGTCGTGATCATGATCCTCCTGATGATGGTGATGGCCAGCCTGTCGTCCCGCCATGTCCTGTTCCGCGCTGGCACCCAGACCGATCAACAGAGTAGAAGGAAGGCCATCCACAGTGGAGCGCACCACACCCACCCCGGCGCGTTTGCCATTTAACGCATGCATCACGCCATCCAGCGCGTCGCTGCTGATGCGGTCTGTTTTGGACAGCACGACAAGGTCAGCGCAGCGTAGCTGGTCAGCGAATAGTTCTTCCACCGGTGTTTCATGGTCCAGGCTGTCATCGGCGGCGCGCTGGGCCTCCACCTTCGCGGGGTCAGGCGCATAAAGCCCATGGGCCAGCGCTTCAGCGTCGGCCACCGTCACCACGCCATCCACAGTGGTGCGCGCAGCAACGCTTGGCCATTGAAACGCCTGCACCAAGGGTTGGGGCAGGGCGAGGCCTGAAGTTTCAATCACGATATGCTCAGGGGCCGGCTCACGCGCCAGCAGCATCTCCATCGTCGGCAGAAAATCATCGGCCACCGTGCAGCAGATGCAGCCATTGGTCAGTTCAATCACGTCCTCATCGGCACAGCCTTCAATGCCGCATCCTGCAATCTGCTCGCCATCAAAGTCCAAATCGCCAAACTCGTTGACCACCAGCGCAATGCGCTTGCCGCCCGCGCTGCGGATAAGGTTCTGGATCAGCGTCGTTTTCCCGGCACCGAGAAACCCTGTGATGATCGTGGCGGGGATGGGGGCTGTCATTGGGATGGTTCCTTGAGGGCCAGCGGTAATCCCGCAGCGACAAAATAAACATGGGTGGAAAGCGCAGCGAGGCGCTGGTTGAGACGGCCCTGGAGATCGCCAAAGCGCCGTGCGAGGGCGTTTTCTGGCACAATGCCCATCCCGGTTTCATTGGACACCAGAACGACCGGACCGCGCCGCACAGCAAGCGTGTCGATCAGCCGGTCGAACTCCTCGTCCATGGGCGCTTCGGCGAGTAGTCGGTTGGTCAACCAGAGCGTCAAACAATCGACAAGGACGATTGTTTCCGGCTCAAGCTCGCGCACCAACGCGCTGGAAAGATCGTGCTGCTCTTCAACCGTTTGCCAGCCATCTTCTGCACGCTGCGATTGATGCCCGGCGATGCGGGTGTGCATCTCATCATCATAGGCAGCAGCAGTAGCAATGTAGACGCGATTCAACGCGGTTGCGCGACAGAGGGCTTCTGCATGCCGGGATTTGCCCGAGCGGATACCGCCAAAAACTAGGGTGCAGGGAAAAGGTGCTTCGGCCATCACACGCAACATTGCTGGCGAGGATAGGGGCACCGGCGCCATATCGGCCCGTTGTTGCGCCCCGGAACACCCCGTCCGGTGGGTTTCAAATGGGGCATATGACCCCGGCTTTGGCAGGTCTCCTGGCTCACGGCGTTGGGCGTTGTGTGCACCTTCCCACCTTCTGGAGGCAGTGGCTTTTGCTCACATCGCGCCGCTTACAGTTGCGGGGGCAGCTGCGGCCTTGCAGAGAGTTGTTCTGCGCACCGCATTCCCTTTTCATCGACCCGTTGAAAGGGCCGACACCAAAACAAGCCGTATGTATCAGCAAAATCTGGTGGTTGGAAACTCGACCTTTTGCCTGCGCGATAGGATGAGGCTACAAGCGCCTTCGCCAACGACCTGCAAAGTGACACTATGCGCCCGACCCACCCGCTCTATACCGGTATGCCGACGACGATCTTCGAGGTGATGAGCCGCCTTGCCATCGAACATAAGGCGGTCAATCTCGGCCAGGGGTTTCCCGATGTCGATGGACCAAGGGAGGTTCGCCAAGCCGCTGCTGACGCGCTCATGGAGGGCCCCAATCAATACCCGCCTATGATGGGGCTGCCGGAGTTGCGCCAGGCGGTGGCTGACAGCGAGCAGCGCTTTTTTGGCATTGAGCGTGACGCAGCCGACGTCCTCGTCACGTCAGGCGCAACAGAAGCTTTGTCCGATGCATTGATGGCAATTGTCGAACCGGGCGACGAGGTGGTCGTGTTCGACCCTTGTTACGATTGCTATGTGCCGCTGATCCGGCGTGCCGGCGGTGTGCCGAAGGTTGTTCCCCTGTCACCGCCCAACTGGTCGTTTTCTGACGATGATTTGGACGCCGCATTTTCAAGCAAGACCAAAGCGATCCTCATCAACAATCCGCATAATCCGGCTTCCAAAGTGTTCTCCCGCAGGGAACTGGGACGCGTCGCGGCCAAACTTGTGGCCCACGATGCCTATGCGATCTGCGACGAGGTCTACGAGCATTTGGTCTTTGGCGATGCCGAACACATCCCTCTTTGCACTTTGCCCGGCATGACGGAGCGCACTGTGCGTATCGGTTCAGCAGGCAAGACCTTTTCGCTGACGGGATGGAAGGTCGGTTACATCAGCGGCCCGCAAGCGCTGCTGCAGCCTATTGCTAAGGCACACCAGTTCACGACCTTCACCACACCACCGAATTTGCAGAAGGCGGTGGCGTTCGGGCTTGGGCTTCCGGCTAGCTACTATAGCGGCTTGGCCAATGACTTGGCCGCAAAGCGTGATCGGCTAGCCACGGGCCTAGCCGATATCGGCTTCCCGACTCTGCGGGCGGATGGCAGCTACTTCTTGATCGCTGATATCGGCCAGCTTGGCCTTGGCTCAGACGCTGAGGCCGCTCAGCGCATGACCGTTGAGGCGGGCGTTACGACGGTACCAATGTCGGCTTTCTATCAGGGCAAGGCCCCCACTCATCTTCTGCGGTTTTGTTTTTGCAAGCGCGATGAGGTTCTCGATGAAGCCGTGGCGCGACTGAACGCCTGGCGCGAACGTGGGTACAAGCCGGCGCTTTAGGCCCGTTCAGACGACGGTGCGGTTACCTTCGACCACCAGAGGCGCAGGCACGTTTCGTTGTTTGGTGAGGTCGCCGGTCGCCCGGTCCCACCAGCGCATGCCGACAACGGCGCCATCGGGCGTTTCATCGAAAATGTTGTCGCGGATCACGCTTGGGCCAACCCCATCGACAACGGATACCATGACACCGATTGGTGTGCGCCGAACAAGGTTCTGCGAAACGATGACATTGCGCAGATAAGGTCCCCAACCGGCGTTAATGCCGTTGGTCGCAACGTCCTCAATAATGTTGTTCGTGACAGTGGTATCAGCCTCAACGCCGATGCCGGTCCCGTAGGTCGAGGACTCGGTGGGGAAGCGGCTCGGGCCCTGAATATTGCGCACAATGTTGCCTTGCACGATCGCCATCCGGCCATCGTCGGCGAAGTTTGCAATTGAAATACCATTGGCGGCGCCATCGATCACATTGTTCGCGACGATCGCGCCTTGGAAACCGAACTCGGCGAACATCGCCACTTCGCCAGAGCGCGTGCATGTGTTGCCGACCATTTGCACATTGGAGGCGGCGTTGCAGCGCACAGCGGAAAAGTCGCAATCGTCAATCACATTGCCGGAGATGATCACTTCGTTGGCGCGGAAGACATTGATGCCGTTGCCATAGGGTCCTGTGCCGCCGGAAACGGCACGAATGCGCTCGATGCGATTGCCGCTGACGATCGTGCCGTCGCGGCCCTGGCTCCATCGGAAGATCAAAATGCCATTGTCTGAGCAGTCGCTCACGACATTATCGCGAATGGCTAGGCCCTGCGCATCGTTGGATTGAAACGCTGCGCCGAGAATGCCCGATAGTGTGCAGTTCTCGATGCGCCCCGCCACACGATCGAAGGTGACACCGTCCTTCAGCGAACCTTGGATGATGCAATCCTCGACGGCGATATTCGCGCCAGTTGAGATATGCAGCAGGGCCGGCGTGTAGTCCGCCAATGGCCGGTTGTTGCCATCCAACACCAGCCCTTCCAGACGAACATCGCGGATCTCAGTGCCAAACATCAGATGTCCGTCGCCAGCGTAGCGAATGCGGGTGCGACCCGGCACGCCGACAATGGTTATGCCGGACGGCAGATCGATGTTGCTGACCAAATAGTCGCCGGCCGGCATGAACAGGGCTTGGCCGTCATGGGCAGCGCGGTTGATTGCCTCTTGCAGGGACGTGCTTTGGTTGTCGAGCGCGCCTGGTCGCACACCCAAAGTGGTTGCGTCCAACGAGCCACGCAGATCGGCCAAAAGTGTTTGCGCCTTGGCCGATGCGGGTAGAGCAAGCCCAGCCCCGATCATGGACCCGGTTAGGAAGGTGCGTCGTGATAGGACTGGTTTCTTCGTCATAGTGGCCCAATCGCAAGGGCCGTGCCAGCCAACACTGTCCCATTGTGGGACGGCTAGAGGCCTGCTTGCTTAACCAGCTGTTCAACAGCGATGGAGGGGGCCAGTATTCCTTCGACGACCTGTGCTTCGGCGGCCTCGATGGCCGCGCGCAAGTCGGGGTCTCGGGTCAGCCGTTCCATGGCACGTTCGCGCAACATGTCGCGCATCCAGCCAAGGTTTTGGTCGGCCCGCCGCTTGCTGAAAAGTCCGGCGGCTTGATGCTTGGCACGGTGATCCTTGATGGTCGCCCAAAGTGTGTCCAACCCGTCACCTTCAAGGCCAGATTGGGTAAGAACCGGCGGCTTCCAAACCTTTGAGGTGGGCGCCAGAATATCGAGCGCCGCGCGGTAATGGGCGGCTGCCTTGCGCGCCGCAGCGGCAAGCTCACCATCAGCCTTGTTGATTGTGATGATGTCAGCGATCTCCAGAACACCTTTCTTGATGCCTTGAAGCTCATCGCCTGCACCGGGAAGCATGAGCACAACGAACACATCCACCATGTCGGCCACGGCGGTTTCTGATTGGCCAATACCGACGGTCTCAACCAACACCACATCGTGGCCGGCTGCCTCGCAGAGCAGGATGGTTTCGCGCGATTTGGCTGTCACACCGCCAAGAGTTCCCGCCGAGGGCGAAGGGCGAATGTAGGCGTTTTGAGAGGCGGCGAGGCGCTCCATACGCGTCTTGTCACCCAGGATCGATCCACCGGTACGGGTGGAAGAGGGATCGACCGCGAGCACCGAAAGCTTGTGGCCTTGCTCGATCAGCATCGAGCCAAATCTATCGATGGTCGTGGATTTACCAACGCCAGGCACGCCGGTCATGCCAATGCGGATTGCCTGGCCGGTCTGCGGCATGACCTTCCGAATGAGTGCGCGCGCCAGATCGCGATGATCGGCGCGTTTGGATTCCACCAGCGTGATACCGCGCGCGAGCGCCGCGCGCTCGCCTGCTAGGATCGCGGCAGCAAGCGCCTCAACATCATGACTGATGGTGCCGGTCACGGCTCCCAAATCATACGGTTGAGCACGGCGTCGTTCAACTCATTGCCTCGGGGCATGCGGCCTTCGCGCCAAAGCGGAACCGAATAAACATAGGTGATGGCGCTGCCGGGGCGACTGCAGACCGCCATCTGCTCCCAAGAGCCGGAACCCTCTTCGCAGTCCATCGCGTTGCCGCCGGTCTGCCGATAGGTCATGCCGACACGTGCGCCGCGTGGGCCAGGAACATCTTCAGAAACAATCTGTGCACCCGTGATACGCCCGCCGGATCCTTGAAACCGCGCCATCTGCAGCCCCGACGGACCGAACGCGGCGAGCTGGGCAATGACTCGGCCTTCGTAGGTAGCATTAACGGTTTCAACCCGTGCACCGCCAAGCGCTTCGGAGATGGCGCTGGAAGAAAAACGCGTTGATTGGTCAACCAACCCAACGCCCGTTTCGCTGAGCGCAAGTCCTGGAACTGTGGTTGGTTGAACATTGACGGGTGTGGCGTACTCATCGCGACCGGAACAGGCAGCCAATAGGACGCTGCAAGCAATAAGGACGGCGAGGCGGGGCAAAAACGTGGACAAAGAGATCACTCGAAAAAGGATTGTCCAAACCTTCTAACGGATTCTCCGGCGAGAAAAAGACCGCAGATACCCTCTGGTGATCGCAAAGGTTGGTGTCCTAGCGCACCGAGACAGCAGTCCCCGACGCTGTGACCATCAACATGCCACCGCCGCTGCCAACGGTCACCGTTTCATAATCCAAATCGATGCCGATAATTGCGTTCGCACCGATGGCCTCGGCACGCTCCTGCATCTCCTGCATGGCGATCGCGCGCGCCTTGGCAAGCTCCTTTTCATAGGCGCCTGAACGTCCACCCACGATGTCGCGAATGCCTGCAAAAAGGTCCTTGAAAATGTTGGCACCCAAAATCGCCTCACCGGTCACAATGCCGCGATAGTCGGTAACGGTCTTGTCCTGCAACGTGGAGGTGGTGGTCATGATCATGGCGTATCTCCTGATTTAAGGCGTTTTTCCGTGTGCTGCCAGGCATCTAGGCAGCGCACCGCCAAAGAGCAAGCGCATGGTGTTCATCAAAAGCTTGAAAGTTTGATATCAAACTATATAGTTTGGCGTAGAACCAAATGGAGATCCTTATGACTGACACCAACTCTGAAAAGCCTGCGAACCCCTCACGACGTAAATTTATCCGTGTTCTTGGACTAGGCGGCATTATCATTGGCGCATCAGCGCTGGGTGCCGGTACGTGGCTGACAACCCGCGACCCTGCTGCTGCACGGGGGCCTTGGCTGGACGCTGGACAAGACCTTCCAGGCTTTGGCGATGATGTCCGCGTACGCACGCTGTCCTATGCAATCCTGGCCCCCAACGCGCATAACCGTCAGCCCTGGTTGGTGGACTTATCCGAGCCCGGCGCCGTTATGCTTTACTGCGATCTTGATCGACGGCTACCTGAAACCGACCCTTTTGACCGGCAGATAACAGTGAGTTTGGGGTGTTTCATCGAGCTTTTCACCTTGGCCGCCGCTGAAGAGGGCTTTGGCGTTGAGTTGGACCTGTTCCCGGACGGTGAACCCTCTCCACGGCTTGATGCCCGGCCTGTCGCACATCTGCGTTTGGTGCCGAGCGTTGGCAGCGCAGATCGCTTGTTTGCACAAATAGTGAACCGCCACACCAACAAGGAACCTTTCGACGTAAGCCGGTCGGTAACCCCTGAAGATGCGCAGGCCATTCTTGCCGCCAGCGGTGCTGATGGGCCACTCCGAGCTGGGTCTACGCTTGAGGATGCCAAGATATTACAACTGCGAGAGCTGACCTGGCGAGGCCATGAGATTGAAGCGTTCACACCGCACACCATGCAGGAAAGCATCGATCTTATGCGTATTGGCAAGGCCGAAGTGATTGCCAATCCCGATGGCATCGACCTGTCCGGCCCGCTTTTTGAGGCATTGAATGTGGCTGGATTGCTCACCCGCGAGCAACTGGCTGATCAAGCGTCCACCGCCTTCCAGCAAGGCTTGGATGCTTACCGAGAGATGATTTTTTCGGCCATGGGCTATGTTTGGCTGATCAGCGATGGCGACACGCGTGCTGAGCAGATCGCAGCAGGCCAGGCCTATGTGCGCATGCATCTTGAAGCCACCGCGCGGGGCATCGATATGCATCCGCTCAGCCAAGCGCTTCAGGAGTATGAGGAGATCGCCGCGCTCTATGATGAGGCCAAAGTGGCGCTAGGTGCGGGGCCAACACAGACCGTGCAAATGCTGGCGCGTATCGGTTATGGTCCAGTCATCACGGCCAGTCCGCGCTGGCCAGTGGCGACCCGGATACGGCAAGCCTGACCTTGAAAGATGCCTGATGCCTGAAAAACCTGATGATCCCGATCTGTTTCGGATGTTCACCGAAATCGGGATCATCAACCAACTCGCGACAACATTGTTCGAGAGGACCATGCCGCACGATCTAACCGTGGCGCAGTTCTCTTTGCTCAACCATCTATCAAAGCGCGAGCCACAGCCGCCCCTCAAACTTGCCAAAGCCTTTCAGGTGTCAAAGGGCACCATGACGTCCACGATCGGCAGGCTAGAGGCGAAGGGTTTTGTGACTGTCACCCCGAACCCGAAAGACGGACGCGGCAAGTTTGTCGGCATCACGGACGCCGGGCGAACGGCCCGAATGGATGCGCTCGCCGCCGCGGCGCCGCACTTCCAATGGCTCAGTGAGCACGTGGATGCCGACGCCGTCTCCTCACTCACTGATCGGCTGGCCAGTCTGCGCAAGGTGCTGGATGCCGAACGCGACGGTGCGACCTAACGGCAGCGAGCCGGTCTACTCCGCCGCCTGTTGAGCGTAACCGAGCCTGGCGTTCAAATCCTCCAAAAGCTCAATCGCCGCATCGGCAATCACCGTGCCTGGCGGAAAGATAGCGGCGGCACCGGCTTCCCTCAGCGCATCGAAGTCCTGCGGCGGGATCACGCCGCCAACTACGATCATGATGTCCTCGCGGCCCTCAGCGGCTAGCGCGCCTTTTAAGGCTGGAACAAGGGTCAAATGACCTGCTGCCAACGACGACACACCAACGATATGCACATCGTTCTCCACGGCCTGCCGCGCCGCTTCTTCGGGTGTGGCAAACAGTGGACCAATATCCACATCGAAGCCGATATCGGCAAAGGCTGAGGCAATAACTTTCTGTCCACGGTCGTGGCCGTCCTGGCCCATCTTGGCGACCAGAATGCGGGGGCGGCGGCCATCGGCTTCTTCAAAGGCATCGGTCATCGCCAGGGCGCGTTGGATGGACTCTGACATTTCGCCTGCCTCCCGTTTGTAGACGCCGGAGATGGCTTTGATCTCTGCGCGGTGGCGACCGAACACCTTCTCCATCGCGTCCGACATTTCGCCGACCGTTGCCCCGGCGCGGGCAGCATCGACGCACAGCGCCAACAGATTGCCGTTCGCCGCCGCCCCGTTGGAGAGCGCGGTGAGCGCCGCATCGGTGGCAGCTTGGTCGCGTTCGCCACGCAGCTTGGCAAGTTTCGCAAGCTGTTGCTCACGCACCGCAGCGTTATCGACTTTCAGGATATCCAACGGCTGCTCGCGTTCCGGCTTGTAGCCATTGACGCCGATAATGGACTGCTGGCCGCTATCGATGCGTGCCTGGGTTTTGGCCGCGGCTTCCTCGATCCGCATTTTTGGAATGCCGGCCTCAATGGCCTTGGCCATGCCTCCCAGCTCTTCGATCTCGGTGATGTGCTCCATCGCCCGGTCGGCAAGGTCCTGCGTCAATCGCTCGACGAAGTACGACCCTCCCCAAGGGTCGATCACGCGTGTGGTCCCCGATTCCTGTTGCAAGAATAGCTGTGTGTTACGGGCGATGCGGGCCGAAAAATCGGTCGGCAGCGCCAGCGCTTCATCCAGCGCATTGGTGTGGAGGCTTTGCGTATGGCCTTGCGTGGCGGCCATCGCCTCCACGCAGGTGCGAATGACGTTGTTGTAGACATCCTGCGCGGTCAGCGACCAGCCGGAAGTCTGGCTGTGGGTACGCAGCGCCGTCGATTTCGGGTTGGTCGGTGCGAACTCATCCTGCATGAGTTTCGACCACAGCAGCCGCCCGGCGCGCAGCTTGGCGACCTCCATGAAGAAGTTCATGCCGATGGCCCAGAAGAAGGACAGGCGCGGCGCGAACGTGTCAATATCCATGCCCGCACCGACACCGCGGCGGGCATACTCGATACCGTCGGCCAGCGTGTAGGCAAGCTCCAAATCCGCCGTCGCCCCGGCTTCCTGCATATGATAGCCGCTGATCGAGATGGAGTTGAACTTCGGCATCTTTTCAGCGGTGAAAGCGAAAATATCGGAGATGATTCGCATCGAGGGCGCTGGCGGATAAATGTAGGTGTTGCGGACCATGAATTCTTTGAGAATGTCGTTCTGGATGGTCCCAGCGAGTTTGTCCGGCGAAACGCCCTGTTCTTCTGCGGCGATAATGTAGAGCGCCATCACCGGCAGCACCGCACCGTTCATGGTCATGGAGACCGACATGGTATCGAGCGGTATGCCATCGAACAGCTGACGCATGTCGAGGATCGAGTCGATGGCCACGCCGGCCATGCCGACATCACCGGCCACGCGCGGATGGTCGGAATCGTAGCCACGGTGAGTTGCCAGATCGAAGGCGACCGATAGCCCCTTTTGCCCAGCCGCGAGGTTGCGACGGTAAAAGGCGTTTGAGGCCTCAGCGGTCGAGAAGCCAGCATATTGGCGCACGGTCCAAGGGCGCTGGACATACATCGTCGGGTAGGGGCCGCGCACATAGGGCGCCAATCCCGGCAACGATGAGATATGGCCCAGGCCCTGCCTGTCGCTTGCGTCGTACGCCCGTTTGACGCTGATGCCTTCCGGCGTTTGCCAGTCCTGCGGTTGTTCCGAAGTGCCAGAGCTTGGGGAAAATGACGTTTCAGCGGCAAAATCAGGCGTTGGCAGGCTCGCGAAATCAGGCAGTTCGCTCATGCGACCTCTCCTTCCAGCGGTGCGGGCTTCAGCGGCTCAGCATAGGTTTTGAGGCCGTCTTTCAGCGGAAAGGTGATTGGCGCCACCTCTTCAACCTTCACCGGATACTCGGTTTCGAGCTGAAAAATCGTTGTGCCGGTCAGGTGTCGCTCGCCGTTCGCCAGCGTCTGCGTTCGAGCCGCTCGAGACGCCTTTACCTTGGCCTGAATATGCCCAGACACCAACGCTTCGATCACGCCGCCCTCGCGTTCAATCGCTTGGAAACTTTCCCACGCCTTTTCACACAGCGCCTGCGTGTAGCTCTCATAAAGACCAGAGCCTGCCGCAGGGTCGCCAACCTGGTGCAGATGGCTTTCTTCCATCAATACCAGTTGTGTGTTGCGCGCGGTACGGCGTGCAAATGGATCAGGATAGCCCAAGGTTTGGCTGAAGGGCAGGGCAGTGATGCTGTCGGCCCCGCCAACAGCGGCAGCGAACACTGCTGTCGTCGCGCGCAGCATGTTCACATGCGGGTCGAGGCGGGTCAGCATGCGCCAGGACGTTTCAGCCTGAATATACGGTGCGAAGGGCGTGATGCTGGAAGCTTCCATCAGCTTGGCGTGCAGCACGCGCAGGGCGCGCAGCTTGGCGATACCGGCAAACTGGTCCGCATCTACGGCCACGCCCATCATGGTCTTCTGCGCCGACAGTGTTGGGTCATCGCCGCTTTTCATCGCAAACACGAGCGAGGCGAGAGCAAACGCCAACTCATCGGCGTCCGTGCCGCCCGCATTGTGGATCACCCGGCCATCGGCGCGATAGATCGTGCCTTTGAAGCCGTGGCTCGCCAGCTCACTAAAATGACGCGCTTGTGCTTCGCGCGTGGATGGACCATCGCCACGCAAGCCACCGGAGCTCGCCAAAAGGCTCGCCGGGTCCAATCCGAAATCCACGCTGATATGTGCATTGGGCGTCGCGCGAGCGTTCAGATAGGTCGCCATGGCGCGTGCATCACGGGCGCGGGCAGGGGAGGGTTCCAGCGTCAGTCGTACTGCGTCCACCAGCACATCGTCCAAGATGGTGGATAGTGCATTGACCTCGATGCCGTAGCCGAGCGATCCAGCTGCGCCTTGGCTCACCAGGACAAGGCCTGACGCGCCACCTTCTAGTTCTGCCATTGTCTGGGTGTAGGCGGCGTCAGCATCAGGATGATCGACCCGCTGTGTAACCACCCATGGCGTGCCACCACCGCGCATCGCAATTGGCTGGTCATTGGCAGGTGCATAGATGGGGTCGAGGGTAATGCCCTCATCGCTTTGGCTAGTCAGGCTTTCAAACGACGTGCCTTTCAGCGCCTTGTCGACAAGCGCCTTCCAGCGGTCAAATCCGGCTTGATCAAAACCTGTCGCTTGCATTGGCTTGCCTATCGCGCTTGTGTCTTCGCTGGTGCAGCATTGATTTTATCGTTCCCGTTCGCACAACAAAAGCCGGTCAGGCATTGATTGGCCTAAGCCTTTGGGATCAGACCCGAAAGTCCACGCCATAATGATCACGCCCATGACCGGCTCACCGCATGCTATCCTTATCCACGGTGCTTGGCAGGGCAGTTGGGTTTGGCAGGACTTTGCACCTTTTCTCGAAGAAGCCGGTTTCACGCCCCACGCCATCGATCTGCCGGGCAATGGGGCGGACGATACCGCGCTCAGCGATGTCAGCCTTGATCTTTATCTGGTGCATATCGGTTCCTTGATCGAGCAACTCGACGGCGACATCGTCATAATCGCGCACTCGGGCGGTGGCGTGATTGGTACGGCGTTGGGAGAGCGCTACCCGCAGCGCATCAAAACCATCGCCTACATTGCAGGCATGATGCTGCCATCGGGATGGAGTTTTGGAACGGTCTTGGCAGAGGAGAACGCTGAAGAGCGCGGCCTGCTTGGTATCGGGCCGTATCTGGAATGGAACGACGAGCGCACCGTGAGCAACGTTCCACCGGACGCGGCGGCCAAGATTTTCCTCAATGACATGCCGTTCAACAAGGCTTTGCGTGGCGCCAAGAACCTCACCCCACAGGCCGAGCCAGGCAGGACACTCAAGACCTATTGGACGCAAGAGCGTTTCGGTGGCATTCCGCGTATCTACTTGGAATGCGCGCAGGACATGTCGGTGCTGCTCCCCATTCAGCAGGCGATGCAAAAGCTGGTGCCGGGTGCGCAGCGCATTGCGCTTGACGCTGGTCATGCCCCGCATGTTTCCCAGCCACAGGTATTGGCGGATGCGCTGGTCGGGGCGCTGTTGAAAGCGGTTCAGGTTACAGTTTGAAACCTGCCGTGTGGTTTCCTGACTAAATTGTAACCCAATGCTCCATCACGGCGTTTTAGAAACTGGTGATCCCCACCACCAGGATGTTTCTGATGCGCCCGATTGCCAAAACCACTTCCGTCTTTCTTGCCGTCGCCATTTGCTTGCTCGCCGCGCCAGTCTCGGCACAATCGGCTCTCTCCGGCGAACAGCTCCAATCCATCGTTGCAGGGCAAACTTTTGACGGTCGCAACGGCATGATGCGTGCGACCATTTCTTATGGAGTGGATGGCTCCTTGGAAGTGCACGCGATGATGCGCACCATGACGGGGCGCTGGTGGATTGAGGGGGATACGCTCTGTGCCGACATGCCAGAGGGGCCACGTGCCGGCCAGGGTTGCGGACAACTGGTGGCCAACGGGGATGGAACCTATCTGTCGCCCAACGGTATGGTGCTAACACGGCGATAGCAAAACCTGTCGCCTATTCAGACTGATAGAGCGGCACAGTTGAGATCGCCATTTTCGCCGACCCCTGCTCAACTTCGCGAGCGTGGGTGACGTAGATCAGCGTTTGGTTGGCCTCATCGAAAATCCGTCGCACGCGCAGCGATTTCCAAATGATCGAGCGGCGTTCTGAGAAGATCGACTCCCCCTCCTCGGACATATCGATATCGCCGATGACGATTTCGCCAGTCTGGCGGCAGGCAATGGAGGAATTGGATGGGTCTTCGAACCAGTTGCCCTGCTGCAAACGGTCAATAAGGCCGCGTTCAAAATAGGCAACGTGGCAGGTTACACCCTCAACGTCCGGGTCCTGGAAGGCCTCGATCACAATGTCATTGCCAAGCCAATCGACATCGATATTGCCGACCTCTTCCGCCTGGCTAAATCCGGCGCTCGAGGCCAGAGCCAGAGCAACCATGCCGGCTCGTTTCAAAATCTTCATTCGGGATTTCATGATTGCCTCGCAAGTTTAGGGTTCGACCGATGGGGCTAGCCAAAGATGCAAAGCTTGAAAGCCGCCATCGTTCCAACAAGTGGTTGTTGACCAGGGCAAGTGCAATGCAAAGAGCGATTGTAGGATCGCTGCCGCAGGCTATAGGGTGCCGCGCTGTTCACGCTTCGCGATCGGGGGACGCTGGTGACCGACTTATTGCTTCTAACATTCCTATTCTTGATTGCAGGCGTCGTCGCCGTGCCCATCGCCTCGCGGCTGGGGCTTGGTTCGGTGCTCGGCTATCTCATTGCTGGAATTGTTATTTCTCCGGTCCTTGCCGTTCTGCATGTGGATGTGATCGCCATCCAGCACATCGCCGAATTTGGCGTGGTGATGATGCTGTTCTTGGTGGGTTTGGAGCTTGAACCCAAACTGCTTTGGTCCATGCGCGCCCGGCTTTTGGGCCTTGGTGGCGGGCAGGTAGGACTGACAACACTGGCCGTAATGGCCGTGTGTATGGTGCTTGGCCAACCGTGGACGGTCTCGCTAGCCGTCGGCCTGGTCTTCGCTCTGTCTTCTACAGCCATCGTTTTGCAGACCCTCAATGAGAAGGGCTTGATGAAAAGCGATGGTGGCCAGTCGAGCTTCCAGGTGCTCCTATTCCAGGACATTGCCGTCATCCCGATGCTGGCGCTGATCCCGCTGCTCGCCATGCCAGAACTGATGGATGTGGCGACTGGTGTCGTCGGACATGGCGCAGATGCTGCTCACGGCGCCGAAACGCCAGCCAACGGAGGCGATCACGGCTCAGGCATGAGCCTTGTGGCCGGTTTGCCGGGCTGGCAGGCAGCCATTGTCACGCTGGCCGCCATCGGCTTTGTGATTCTTGGCGGCAGTGTGCTGACCCGTCCCATTTTTCGCTTCATCGCGGTTGCCCAGTTGCGCGAGCTGTTCACTGCCACGGCGCTAATGATGGTGGTCGGCATTGCCTTGTTGATGTCTCTTGTCGGCCTTTCACCTGCCCTTGGCACGTTTCTCGCGGGCGTTGTGCTTGCCAACAGCGAGTACCGTCACGAGTTGGAATCCGACATCGAACCCTTCAAGGGGCTTTTGCTCGGCCTGTTCTTCATGACCGTGGGCGCGGGCGTCAATTTTGCGCTGTTGTTTGACAATCTTGCGGTCACCATAGGGCTGACGCTTGGTTTGATGGCATTGAAGATCGCTGTCCTCCTCGTGCTGGCCATCCTCTTCAAGATCAGAGGCGCGGACCGGTGGCTGTTCGCGCTCGGTTTGGCGCAAGCGGGCGAGTTTGGCTTTGTGCTTTTGTCCTTCACGGTTGCCAACGCGGTGATCCCGGCAGGCCTTGCCGACCAACTGCTGCTTGTCGTGGCGTTGTCCATGTTGCTGACGCCAGCGCTTTTCATCATCTACGACAAGCTGATTGCGCCGCGCTACGATGAGGCTCAGGCACGTGAGCAGGACGAGATTGATGAGGCGAGCCAGGTCATCATCGCTGGGCGCGGCCGTGTTGGCGGCATCGTTGACCGGATGCTGTCGGCTGCTGGCTACAAGCCTACGGTGATCGATTTCTCGTCCAAGCAAATCGACAACATGAAGAAGTTTGGCGTGCGCACCTATTTCGGCGATGCAACGCGGCCTGATCTGTTGGCAGCAGCAGGCATCGCTGAGGCCAAGCTGCTGGTGGTGGCCATTGATGACAAAGAACAGATCACCGAGCTCGTGCGCTATGCGCTGCAGAACTATCCCAACCTGCACGTGCAGGCGCGGGCCATTGACCGCGATCATGTCTATCATCTCTATGCCGCTGGTTGCCGCGACATCATCCGCGAGACCTATGACAGTTCGTTGCGCATGGGGCGGTCCGCGTTTGAAGCGCTTGGTCTGTCGCGCGAACAGGCCGATGCCATGACCGAGGCGTTCCAGGAATTTGATCGCGATGCAATGATCAGCGTCGCCGACGTCTACGATCTCACCGTTCCACCAACAGAGAACGAGGCCTATCTTGCCCGCATTCGCGAGGTGCTTGGCCCACGGCAGGATGAACTGGGCGCCAAGATGAAGGCCATCGCTGCGTCTGGTCCCTCTGATACGTCGTCGAATGCACCGTCTAACGCAGCAGACATGACGTCAGCCAAAACGAC
>JBKAGN010000051.1:0-25337 GCA_046290415.1 Hyphomicrobiales bacterium | reverse complement strand
TACCTGAGCCGCACGGGCAGGGCTCGTTGCGGCCGACTTTGCCCCAGGTTTCCGGGCGCTCTGGATCGCGTGCTTCAGGCGCTACTTGGGCGGACATGGATTCGCCGCGCAGGGATGCCATACCGGCAGCGGCCTTCGCCATGGCTGGCGACATCGCAGGGGAAGCCATCTCATCCTCACCGGTTTGCGGGTTGGTGTGATGAGCTTCGCCTGGCAAGGCGCCTTCTCGCGGCAGTTGCGGCGGGGCCTCGGTGCGCACCTCAACGACCATGAGATGTTTGGTGACCGTTTCGCGCAAGTTTGCGAGCAGCGCTTCGAACAGTTGGAAGGCCTCGGTGCGGTATTCCTGCAGCGGGTCGCGCTGGCCGTAGCCGCGGAAACCGACCACCGAGCGCAGATTGTCGAGCGTTGCCAGATGCTCGCGCCACAGCCCGTCCAAAGTTTGTAGCAGCACTGCGCGCTCCACCTGGCGCATGACATCGGGACCGAAGCGGGCAACGCGTGAGGCATAGGCTTCATCGGCGGCGCGTTTCAGGCGCTCCATCACATCATCTTCGGCGATGCCTTCCTCGTCGGCCCACGCGACAATCGGCAGGTCGAGGTTGAGCACGGCCTTCACCTGCTCTTGCAGACCTTCGGTATCCCATTGTTCAGGATAGGCTTTTTCCGGAATGTGAGCGGCGACCATGTCTTCGATGACGTCATGGCGCATATCCTTGACCGGTTCGGCCAGATCATCTTCCTCCATCAGCTCCAGGCGCTGATCGAAGACCACGCGGCGCTGATCGTTCATGACGTCATCATATTTCAGCAGGTTCTTGCGGATGTCGAAGTTGCGTGCTTCGACCTTCTGCTGGGCTTTTTCCAGCGCCTTGTTGATCCAATTGTGGATGATCGCTTCGCCTTCCTTCAGGCCAAGCTTCTGCAGCATGCCATCCATCCGGTCGGAGCCGAAGATGCGCATCAGATCGTCCTGCAAGGACAGGAAGAATTTCGAGTGACCAGGGTCGCCTTGACGGCCTGAACGACCGCGCAACTGGTTGTCGATGCGGCGGCTTTCGTGGCGTTCGGTTCCGACCACATAGAGTCCGCCGGCATCGAGCGCCTTCCGTTTCAGTTCGGCCACTTCTTCGCGGATGGCCTGGGCCTTGGCCTCTTTTTCGGCCCCCTCTTCCATCTCGCCCAGTTCGGTGACGATGCGCATATCGGCGTTGCCACCCAGCTGAATGTCGGTGCCGCGACCGGCCATGTTGGTGGCGATGGTGACGGCGCCGGGCACACCGGCTTGCGCAACGATCAGCGCTTCTTGTTCGTGGAAGCGGGCGTTCAAAACCTGGTGCGCGATGGCTGGTTTTTTGCCCTTCACGCCTTTGGCGGTTTCTTTCAGATACTCCCCGGCCTGGCGCAGATAATCGGCAAAGTCGGCTTCGCCCTTGTCGGTGTTGTCGGCCTGCTCGATCAGCTTGTCGGCGATGGCGGTGACAGCTTTTTTGTCCGACAGCATTTGCGATAGAAGTTCGGACTTTTCGATGCTGGTCGTGCCGACAAGGATGGGCTGTCCACGGCGGGAGCAATCGGCAATCAAGGCGACGATGGCACGGTATTTGTCTTCGAAGGTGCGGTAGACCTCGTCATCATCGTCGATACGCGCAACCGGCACATTGGTTGGGATTTCAACCACTTCCAGACCATAAATGTTGCCGAACTCTTCGGCCTCGGTGGAGGCCGTCCCGGTCATGCCGCCAAGTTTGTCGTAGAGGCGGAAATAGTTTTGGAAGGTGACTGACGCGAGCGTCTGGTTTTCCGGGTTGATGGCCACATTCTCTTTGGCTTCCAGCGCCTGATGAAGGCCATCGGAGAAGCGGCGTCCGGGCATCATACGGCCGGTGAACTCATCGATGATCACCACTTCGCCGTTGCGCACGATGTAGTCTTTGTCGCGCTGGAACAGCTGATGGGCGCGCAGCGCCTGGTTCATGTGGTGGACCACTTGAATGTTTTCGGTGTCGTAGAGGCTGGTGCCCTCGGCGATCAGGCCGGCTTCTGCAAGGATCGTTTCCAGCGATTCCGAGCCCTGTTCGGAGAAGTTGGCGGTGCGCTGTTTCTCGTCGATCTCGTAATCATCTTCATTGAGCTGCGGAACCAGCTTGTCGATCGCCGTGTAGAGTTCGGATTTGTCGGCCAGCGGGCCGGAAATGATGAGCGGCGTACGCGCCTCATCAACCAGGATGGAATCCACCTCATCGACAATGGCAAAGTTGTGCGCGCGTTGGGCCATTTCGGCACGGCGATATTTCATGTTGTCGCGCAGATAATCAAAGCCAAGCTCGTTGTTGGTCGCGTAGGTCACGTCGCAGCGATAGGCGGCGCGGCGCTCTTCGTCGGTCAATCCATGGACAATCGTGCCCGTGGTGAGACCCAGGAAGCCATAGACCTGGCCCATCCAGGCAGCATCGCGGCGGGCCAGATAATCGTTCACGGTGACGACGTGGACGCCTTTGCCTTCAAGCGCGTTGAGATAAACGGCAAGGGTTGCGACCAGCGTCTTACCTTCACCGGTCTTCATCTCGGCGATCTTGCCCTCATGGAGCACCATGCCGCCGATCAGCTGGACATCGTAATGGCGCTGGCCGAGGGCGCGCTTGCCGCCTTCACGAACAACGGCAAAGGCTTCCGGCAATAGGCTGTCGAGCTTCTCGCCATCGGCCAGGCGCTGGCGGAACTCCACCGTCTTGCCGCGAAGCTCGTCATCGGAGAGGGCTTCCATGTCCGGTTCGAGGGCGTTGATGGCGTCAACGCGGGCTTGATAGCCTTTGACGACGCGGTCGTTGGATGAGCCGAACAGTTTGGACGCGATGGAACCGAGGCCGAGCATGGCGGGAAATATCTCCGCGCACCCTTATGGGCCACATCAAGGGCAGGGTGCGATGACAAGAAAAGCAAAGCTTGCTGCTCGGCGGATGAGCCCAGGGCAGCGGGTGAGAAAGCGCCACACAGATAAGAATGGCCCTTTTGCTTGTCAACGTGGTGAAACATCGCCATGGTCCGGCCCGATTTAACGGGACAGGGTCGCGTTCCCTCCCCATGACCCATTCAAGGAATGTCCGCATGTCGCACTTTTTCACTCGCCTGGTGGTCGCCGGGTTTGCCACCTTTGCCATGTCAGGCGCGCTTTCGGGCGCCGCCGTCGCGCAGGAAGAGCTTGATCCATCAACGGTGCTGGCGACCGTCAACGGCTATGAGATCACTGAAGATGAAGCACTGATGGCGAGCCAAGATTTTGCCGAGCAATTGCAGCGGGTTCCCAATGAACAGCGCCGCGCGGTGATTGTTGACGCGCTGATCGATCTGCATTTGCTCGCTGGCGCCGGCGAAGAAGCAGGGCTTGCCGACTCCGAAGCTTTCCAGCGCCGCTTGGCCTATCAGCGGGCGCGCACGCTGCGCACCAACTATCTGGTCGAGGTGCTCGCCGCAGAGGTCGATGAAGAGGCATTGCAAAACGCCTATGATGAAGCTGTTGCCGGATTTGAGCCGGAAGAAGAGCGCAAAGCGCGCCACATCCTGGTGGAAACCGAAGAGGATGCCCGCGCGGTGATCGAAGAGCTTGATGGCGGCGCGGACTTTGCCACGCTTGCCACCGAGCGCTCCACCGGCCCAAGCGCAGCCAATGGTGGTGATCTTGGTTTCTTTGGCCGCGGTCGCATGGTGCCGGTGTTTGAGGATGCTGCGTTCTCTCTGGAGGTTGGCGGCTACACGCCCGATCCGGTGGAGAGCCAGTTTGGCTGGCATGTGATTTATCTGGAAGATGTGCGCGAGAGCGAAGCGCCCTCTTTCGCTGAGCTGGCGCCGCAGATTCAACAGGGTCTGTTGCAGCAAGCGTTTATCGAGGCGATTGGCGGTCTGCGCGAAGAGGCGTCGATCACCTACGAGGTTGAAGGCCTGGAACCGCCGGCAGCGCCAGAATAGGCCGCAAGGACCGGATTGCATGGGCGGGATCGACTTTCCCTCGCCGTTTACGCCAGACGGCGACCCGGCGGTTCTGCCGGTTGCTGGCGTTCGTCTGGCGACGGCAGCTGCCGGCATCAAATATGCTGGGCGCACCGACGTGTTGCTGATGGCGCTGGATGAGGGCACGAGCGTTGCGGGCACCTTCACGCAGTCGGCCTGTGCCTCGGCGCCGGTCGATTGGTGCAAGGCACTGCTATCTGGCGGGCAGGCGCGGGCGCTGTTGGTCAACTCCGGCAATGCCAACGCCTTTACCGGCATGAAGGGCCGCCAATCGGTTGAGCGCTCGGCGGACATCGTGGCTGAAGCGCTTGCTGTCTCGGCCGAACAGGTTTTCCTCGCCTCCACCGGGGTGATCGGCGAGCCTCTGACAGCGGAGAAATTTGCTGGCGTGATGACGGGTCTCGTTGGGGATCTCGACGGTGGCTCGGACCGCTGGGTGGATGCGGCGCGCGCCATTATGACCACCGACACCTTTCCCAAGGCCGTTTCGCGTCAGGTGATGGTTGGTGGTGAGACGATCACGATCAGTGGCATCGCGAAGGGTGCTGGAATGATTGCGCCGGATATGGCGACGATGCTCTCCTTTGTGGCCACAGATGCCGCCATCGCGCCCGACGTCTTGCAGATGATGGTGCGCCAGGCGGTTGGCGGGAGCTTCAACCGCATCACGATTGATAGCGACACCTCAACCTCCGACACGGTGTTGTTGTTCGCCACCGGCAAACGGTTGGCCGACGCGCCGATCACGCGGACCGATGACCCCCGGCTTTCTGCACTGCAAGAGGCGTTGGATGATCTGTCGCTGGAGCTTGCCCATGCCATCGTGAAAGACGGCGAAGGGCTTACAAAGTTCGTCACTGTCCAGGTTGAAGGCGCAGTGTCTGACAAAAGCGCTGATGTGATCGCCCGTGCCATCGGCAACTCACCCCTAGTGAAGACCGCTTTTGCCGGCGAGGACGCCAATTGGGGCCGAGTGGTCATGGCGGTCGGCAAGGCTGGCGAACCGGCTGACCGCGACCGTTTGGCGATTTGGTTTGGCGCTGGTGGCACCGAAATACGCGTCGCCGTGGAAGGCGCCCGTGATGTGGCCTACAGCGAAGAGGCCGCCGCTGCGGTCATGAAGCATGCCGAGATCACGCTGCGGGTCGATCTCGGGCTCGGCGATGGCAAGGCAACGATTTGGACCTGCGACCTCACCAAGGCCTATGTCGCGATCAATGGCGACTATCGCACATGACGCTCAAACTCGTTTTGGTGGCAGCCGCCGCACTGGTGGACGCCGATCACCGTGTGCTGATCGCCAAGCGCCCCAAAGGCAAAGCCATGGCGGGGCTTTGGGAGTTTCCAGGTGGCAAGGTTGAAGCTGGCGAGCGACCCGAAGAGGCCCTGCTGCGCGAGCTGCGTGAAGAACTTGGCGTTGAGACGCAGACCGCTTGTCTTGCTCCACTCACCTTCGCAAGCCATGGCTATGACGGGTTTCACCTGCTAATGCCACTCTATGTCATTCGCCGCTGGCAGGGCACGCCAACGGCGCAGGAAGGGCAGGAGCTGGCTTGGGTGCGTCCAAACCAGTTGCGCCAATACCCGATGCCCGAGGCCGACGGGCCATTGATCGCTCCGTTGATAGACTTGCTCTAGCCTATTGGGAATTTTACCCGTTGGCTTAACCTCGCGTGAACCCAATTCCCGTACCTCCACAGGTTGAGTGAGGATGGGGAAAACCGGTGAGACGCAATCAGGGCACGCTTAGGCCGATCGCGCCGCTCGACCTGGATCGGTCGCCTGATCTGAAGCCGGTCGTCGATGCCTGGTATCAGGAACCAATCGAGCGGCTCACCGACCTGGAAAACGGCCCTTTGGCATCCATTGCCAGCGACCTGGTTGTGGTCGAATCCGATGGCCGGGGTGAATTTTTCTACCATCACTATGGTGAGCGTGTGTCGCAGGCTTCCGGTCTGGATATGCAAGGCAAGACGACTGCCGACTTTAACTCCAGTGTCGGAGACTTTTTTTCCTATTGCTACCGCGAAACGCTGCTGCAAAAAGCGCCGATCTACGCCGTCCACAAAGCCAATAAGACCCATCACACCCATAGTTGGGAACGGCTCCTGCTTCCCATTCCCCCAGGCGATGGTTTTAAGCAGCCGCGTGTCCTGGCGTTCGTGCGTCCCGTTGCACTGGTGGCCGATGTCTTAGCCGATTTCTCGCGGGATATCGGATTTTTGGGCGGCACCCTGGAACCGGTTCTCGACGATGGTATCCTTGTTGATTTCGCGCTCCTTTCGCTGTCCGACCCGGTTGATGTTTTTGGGTTGCAGCGGATGGACCGGCTCACGCATCTGTTTGGCCGACCTCTGACTATGGAGGAAATCCGCGCGATCCAGGATACCCCTGACGGCATCACTGCGTTGAGCTGTGAAGTTCCCGACTCCATGGACCGGTTCGGCCGGACCTTCCAGTTGAAGGTAATCGGCGACGCAAACCAGCCGGTCTTTTCGCTGACCGATGCGACCGAGTTCATCGTCGCGCGAGAGACGGCGGACGCCCACAAAGAGGCAATGGCCGATTTTGCGCGCACGGCATCCGATTGGATGTGGGAGTCCGACACCGAGCACAGGATGACCATGCTCAGCGAGGCGGTTGAGGTCGCCACCGGTCACCCGTCGTCACACTATGTTGGCAAGAGCCGTTTCGCGTTTGCCAACGATCCAGAGAATGCGACGGTCTTCGAAGCCCATCGCAAACAGGTCGATGCGCACGAGCCATTCCGCGACTTGGTCTATAAGATCAAGGGAGCTGACGGCAAAGATCGTTGGTTGCGTATCAATGGCGTTCCGCGCTTCGATCAGGGTGGTGCCTTTCTGGGTTACCGTGGCACCGGCAGCAACATCACCGCCGAGGTTGAGGCCAAACGCGCGCTTGAAGAGCGCAAGGCCGCCATGGAAGATTTTGCCAATATGGCGTCCGATTGGATGTGGGAAACCGATGCAGACAATCGCTTCACAAAGATCAGCGGCGCGATTCACCTGAAATCCGGATTTTCACCGGACCATTTCATCGGCAAAGATCCTCGCGATCTGGACCAACTTCCAGAAAACGCCGGTCGTTTTGATGACCACAGAAAGGATGTTGAAGCCCGCAGGCCGTTTCGCGATTTTGTCTGCTGTGCCTATTCCAGCGACGGATCGTTGCGTTGGTCGCGCATCAACGGTGTTCCACGTTTCGACAAGGACGGGACCTTTCTCGGCGTCACGGTGCTGGAGTACGAAGTTGAGGCGCGACAAGCGGCCGAAGAGCGCAAGGCGGCCATGGAGGATTTTGCCAAGGTTGCCTCCGACTGGATGTGGGAAACCGATGTCAATCACGCCTTCACCTATATGAGCACGGCCATAGGCGATCAGACCGGCGCCGACCCCGATCGCTATATTGGCGTGAACTGGTTCGAGCTGGAAAATGAGCCGGAAAACGCTGAGGTTTTTGCTGAGATGCGCCGGGCGTTCGAGGCGCACGAGCCCTTTGCCAACCAGATCTACAAGAGCTTTCGCGAAGACGGTACCATCATGTGGGTGCGTGCCAGTGGCAAGCCTCGCTTTTCCGACTCCGGTGCGTTTCTGGGCTATCGCGGTACGAGTTCCAACATCACCGCTGAAGTTGAAGCCCGCCGGACAGCCGACGAGCAGAAAGCTGCGATGGAGGATTTTGCCGAAACCGCATCGGATTGGATGTGGGAGGTCGATGCTGATCACATCATCACGATGATGAGCCCGGCGATCGAGAATTTCACGGGCAAAACTCCAGCGTCCTATGTCGGCACGTCGCGGTTTGATCTCTTTGTGGCGCCGGACAATGCGGAGACATTGGAGGACCACAAGGCGGATATTGCTGCGCGCAAACCCTTTTCCAATTTTGTTTACCAGCTGCACCTGGACGATGGACGGGTGATGTGGGCGCGGGCCAACGGCAAGCCGCGTTTCACCGAAGACGGGACGTTTTTGGGCTACCGCGGCACCGGTACGAACATCACCGAAGAGATAGAAGCGCGCGAACAGGCCGCGCGGCGGGCGCAGGAGCTGGCCGATGCGCATCGCGTCGGTCGCCTGGGCGCCTGGTCTTTCAACCGCCGCACCAAGATGGTGACCCTCAGCCCTGAATATCTGGAGCTGGTTGGGCTTCCTGCCAAGCATGCAACGATGCCGCTTGATGAGGCGATGCGCTTCTTCGCGCCTGACTCACGTATCGCTGTCAGCCGGTCCTTCCGCAAAGTGTTACGTGCCGGTGGCGAGGACACCATTGACGTCGTCTGGACGTCGCCCTGTTGTTCCATGGATTTGAATGTGATCGCCCGGGCGCGCAGCGATGCGAAGGGCCGGGTCTACGAGGTCTACGGAACCGTTCAGGATATCACCGAGCGCAAACAAGCCGAACGTGCCTTGGAATCCTTGGCTTTCCACGATCCGCTCACGGGACTGGGAAACCGCTCCTACTTTGCCCGCGAGCTCAATGCGGCGATGGAACACGCCGCCAACGCCGGCCAAAACGCCGGTCTTTTGTTGCTCGACCTTGATCATTTCAAGGAGGTGAACGACTCGCTGGGGCACGCTGCCGGCGATGAGTTGCTGCGCCGTGTGGCCGAGCGCCTGTCTATGACGGTCACAGGGCGAGGAACCGTTTTTCGACTCGGCGGCGATGAATTCGCGGCCATTGTTCCAAACGCTCGTTCGGCGGCAGAGCTCGGTGCGCTTGCAGCGACGATCATCTCAGCCTTCGCCGGCACCGTGAAACTCAATGATGGTGCGGTTCACATATCCACCAGCATTGGCATGGCGATGCTGCCCGCACAGACGAGCGATCCAGACGAGGGCATGCGTTATGCCGATCTGGCACTTTACGAAGCCAAGAACGCCGGTCGCAACCGTGCGCTCTTGTTCCACGCCGGTCTTGATAGAGATGTGCAGGACCGCGTGAACCTGGCACGCGATCTTCGTGAAGCCATCAAGGATGACGGCTTGGACGCGCATTATCAGCTTCAAGTCGATGTCGTGGCAGGGAAGGTCCAGGGTTTTGAAGCCTTGGCGCGATGGAACCATCCGACACGCGGACCAATTCCACCCTCGACGTTCATCCCCATCGCGGAGAGCTCGCGGTTGATTGCTGACTTGGGCTCTTGGATGGTGCGCACTGTTTGCCGGCAAGGTCGGGCATGGCTCGATGCGGGCGGTGCGCCGTTGGAAATGGCCGTCAATCTCTCGGTCGCGCAGCTTTGGCACCGTGATGTTGAAAGCGATATCACCAGCGCACTCGAGGAAACAGGGTTTCCGCCGGAACTGTTGTGCGTGGAGTTGACCGAGACGGTGTTCGGCGACGAGGCGATGCCGCGTATCCAGCGCCTGTTTGCGGCCTTGAAACGTCTCGGTGTCAAAATCGCATTGGATGATTTCGGAACCGGCTATTCCTCGCTGCAATACCTCAACGATCTGTCCTTCGACAAAGTGAAGATCGACCGTTCCTTCATCAGCAATTGCGATCAGCACCCGGACAAGATGCGTCTTCTGCAAGGCATTATTGGTTTGGGCAAAGGCTTAGGTCTTGGCATCATCGTGGAAGGTGTTGAGAACGAGAGCGAACTGCAAGTCACCTCGGATCTTGGTTGTGAGGTCGTGCAGGGTTTCTTCTTTGCCAAACCGAAACCGTTTCACGAGGCCTGCCTCGACGCGGCACAGATTGAGGCTGACTACGGATTCAATCCTGTGTTCTGGAAGCAGCGCGGGTCGGAAGGAATGGGGTCTTCAGCGGAGAAACGCCGGGCTTGAGCCGTGTAGCGTTCTCTGGCTAGAAATCGCTAAAAATTGAACGGTTTGTTTTGCCGAAGATTGAAGTCGGTCGGCTAGAGTTTTTGAATGATTAGGTTGGGGTGACGCGATGGAAATGCTGATCAAGTTTGCCAAGAACGACGATGGTGCAACTGCCATTGAGTACGGCATCATCGCGCTCGCCATCGCCCTTGTGATCGTGGTCGCCGTCGATCAGGTCGGTACCAATCTCAACGACGGCGCCTTCACAGACATGACCACCCTGTTCTAGGCGAACGGGTCACGGGCCGGACTTGTCGCCCGCCGACTTCTCTGACGTGCCTAATGCATCGGCGAGCCTGGTTTTTGCTGAACCCGGCCGCAACGGTTTCTGCTGCACATCCGAAGGCGCCCATCCGGAAAACGATAGAACTTGAAACGTCGCTCGTATGCGCCCATCCGGGTCGGCGTGGCGTTCTGCGTAGATTTGGGCGGCGCGGACGGCGCGAGTCTTGGTCCACGGGCGGCGGCTGCGATGGACAAGCGGATTGGTTGCCCCCATGGCTCGTAGGTCGGCCATCAACACAAACAGATTGCCATAGCGTACCGTCAGCGTATCGACGTCCGTCACGGGCAAGGCAAAACCGGCGCGTTGAAGAAGACCGCCAAAATCGCGTACATCGACAAATGGGATGACCCGTGGGCTCGCCCCGCCTGTTGCTTCATCCTCTTCGGCGGCAAGAACATCACGCAGTTCGTGTAAGGAATTGCCGCCAATCAATGCGCCGAGGAACAGACCGTCGGGTTTCAAGGCACGCCGGATTTGAACAAGCGAACCGGGTAGATCGTTCACCCATTGCAAGCCGAGCACCGAGGTGACGAGGTTAAGGCTATTGGGTGCTGCCGGCAGGTGTTCCTGCGCGCCAACCATTCCATCAATCGCGTTTTCAGCCATGAGGGATGGGTCGCTCACGAGCCGTGTCATCGTTGGCACACGCTCGCTGGCCGCCAGAAGCGCGGCGGCTTTGCCGTCATCGTCGGAGAGGTCGAGAGCCTGATCGAAACGGCGCTCGACGGTATCAAGCCGCTCGCGCACATCAGCCGCCGCCATGTCGCGCAAAAAGCCGCCGTCGCGCGCGTTCGGCTTTTTGGCCTCACGCAGCGCCCGTCGCTTTCGCAGCCGCAACAAGTCCGTGTCGAAGATGCGCGGTGCGCCGGAATGAGATGTGGACAGCGGAATCGGTGTCATCGGTAGCGATCTGTTCGGTCGAGCGGGCGCGCCCAGGTGTGACAGCCATGTAGAGGCGGCGAACCCAACGGACAACAGTCGGTTCTTTTTGCAGTGCACCCTAATGGGGAATCTGCGCATGACAGGACCCATTTCATGCCCTACGACTAATGGTGTATGACCTTGGTGGCAGCCAGCCCAATTCATGGGCGATTGCCTCGTTTTTGGTCATGCGCGAGGTCGATTTCTGGGGGGAAAATGACGAAGCGCATATCGGCATTTGGCGGGTCTTCGGTCTCTGCTGCGTCGCACACATCCTTGATGTCGCATCCCTCTTCGCCCTGCGTTCACCCAACCGGTGAAGGCGCGCCTATCGCAGCGCCCGGCGTATTTGCCCGGCTTGGTCATCAGGCCCTTGCCGCCGCGCGGGCAACGTTCACCAACACGCTTGATTTCGTGGTTCCGCCAAGTTGCCCGATCTGCCGGCAGCTGGTGCAGATGGATGGCGGTCTATGTGGCACGTGCTGGCGTCAGGTGCCTTGGATCGACGGTCCGGTGTGCAACCGGCTGGGCTTGCCGCTCGCCTATGATCTCGGGCCGGGCGCCGTTTCGGCTGAAGCGCTGGCCAATCCGCCTGAGTTTGACCGCATGCGCGCGGTGTGCACCCACGAGGGTGTCGCCCCGCAGCTTGTGCACGCCCTGAAGTTTGCCAACCAACGCCATCTGGCCGACGCCTTGGGCGCGATGATGGCCCGAGCCGGACGGGCGCTGCTGGGTGAGCCTGATACGGTTCTTGTGCCGGTGCCCTTGCACCCCTTGCGCCAGCTGCAGCGGCGTTACAATCAGTCGGCGCTGCTTGCTCGCGCCATCAGCGCCATCACCGGTGCGCCCGTGGTGCACAATGGTGTCCGGCGCATCAAGCGCACCCGGCAGCAATTGGCGCTTTCGCGAGGTGACCGCCTGCGCAACGTACGCGGTGCTTTCAAGCTGACCGGTAGAGGCGAGGCGGCACTGGCCGACAAGCATGTGGTGCTCATCGACGATGTGCACACCACGGGGGCGACGCTTGATGCTCTGACCCAAACGCTGACATCACAGAACGTTGTGGCGCGGCCAAAACAGGTTGATGCGTTGGTCTTTTCGACCACCGTTGTGCAGGACGGCAACAGCACCATATAACGGCGTTCAACCGGGCTCGCACAGGTGAGCCCGCCCCGTTTATGGAGAGGCTGATGGCCAACGTTACAATCTATACCCGTGCGATGTGCGGGTTTTGCTCGCGCGCCAAAGCGCTGCTCAAGCAGAAAGGTGTCGCGTTTGTCGAGCACGACGCAACGATGAAACCGGCCGTAAAAGCGGAAATGGTTTCCAAGTCTGGCGGGGCGGCGACGTTTCCGCAGATTTTCATCGGTGATAATCATGTTGGCGGCTGCGATGATCTGTTCGCGCTGGAGCGTGCCGGCAAGCTCGACCCATTGCTCGCCGCTTAAGGAGCGCACTGATGAAGATCGCCCTCGTACAGATGCGCTCCAAGCGCGCCTTGGCCGCCAATGTCGACGATGCTTGCGCGCTGATCGAAGAGGCCGCCGCCCAAGGTGCGACCTACGTGCAAACGCCAGAAATGACGACCCTGGTGGAGCGCGATCGCGCCCGCATGACCGCCGAGGTCACGGACGAGGCTGCCAGCCGCGCGACGAACCGGTTTGCCGAACTTGCCGCATCGCTGGGCATCAAATTGCACATAGGGTCCATGGCCGTTCCGTTGGCTGATGGTCGGTTTGCCAATCGCGCGCACCTGTTTGGGCCGGACGGTTCGCTGGTTACGAGCTACGACAAGATTCACATGTTTGATGTTGATCTGGCCGGTGGGGAAAGCTGGCGTGAAAGTGCGATCTACGCGCCCGGCGACCGCTGCGTGGTTGCGGACTTGGGTGAGGCGCGTGTGGCTTTGGGCATTTGCTATGATTTGCGTTTTGCTGGCTTATTCCGCGCGCAAGCAAAAGCTGGAGCCGATGTCTTGACCGTGCCGGCGGCCTTTACGCGTCAAACGGGCGAGGCGCATTGGCACGTGCTCTTGCGGGCTCGCGCCATCGAAACCGGCTCGTATGTCCTCGCTGCTGCGCAAGGCGGAACCCATGAGGATGGCCGCGAGACCTTTGGTCATTCGATCGTCATCGATCCGTGGGGTCAGGTTATCGCCGAGAAGGCCGACGATGAACCCGGTGTTCTTCTCGCCGACCTTGATATGTCCAAGGTTGCCGATGCCCGTGAAAAGATACCAGCGCTGAAGCACGATCGCGATTTTACGCTTGATCTCGTTTCGGCAGCCCAAACAAGGGCTGTGGCATGATTTCCTATTCGCTTCGGTGTGCCAACGATCATGCCTTTGATGGCTGGTTCCGAGGGAGTGAGGACTTCGACAGACAGGTCGAAAGTGGGCTTCTTGGATGTCCGGTGTGCGGCAGTGACGCCGTTACCAAAGCCTTGATGGCGCCCAATGTATCGACCGCGCGCACCAAAGAAAAAGCAGCGCGCGAAGTGCACACGGCTATGGTTCAGGCGAAAGCCGCAATCGATGCTGAAGCGGCCAGCAAACCAGTCGATGGTGAGGTTCTGCCAAAAGAGGCTGCACCTTCCGGCACGTCGCCTGTGGCAGCGATGCCCTCGCTGAAAGACGCTCCGGCGCCGGTCAAGGCCTATGTGGAAACGGTGCGCAAGCTGCGCGCGGAGGTGGAAGCGAACTCAGAAGATGTCGGCAAACGCTTTGCCGACGAGGCGCGCAAGATGCACCATGGCGAAGTCGAAGAACGTCCAATACGTGGTGAAGCCAGCTTGGAAGAGGCCGCCGCGTTGGATGAGGAAGGCATCGACGTCTTCGTCATCCCGCCTCTGCCAGAGGACGGGCATTAAAGCTGGGCATGTGCCCTGGGATGAATTTAACTTTTGGTGTTGGCTGAACCGCCCAGCTGCGTGGCGGAAATTTCGCGGTGATCTGACATTAGATGGCCTTCCTTTCCGTTGACGCGTCATGAAATCGGAAGAAACGCGATCTGAGACTAAGCCTTGGGTCGAGCTGCTAGCACCATGTAGTTGACGTCAAGATCGTTGGGCACGCGTTTCCAGCGATCTTCCAGCGGATTGAATGCTACGCCGGCCTTGTCGATGATCGCCATGCCGGTGGGGGCAAGAGCGCTGGCGAGTTCTTCCGGTTTGACCAGCTTTTCATACTGGTGCGTGCCGACCGGCAACCAGCGCAGCAATCGTTCCGCGCCGATAATGGCCATAAAGAAGGCCTTGGCCGTGCGGTTAATCGTGGCGATCACCATCAGCCCACCTGGTTTGACCATAGCGGCGCAGTCGGCGACAAAGCTGTCGACGTCGGCGACATGCTCGACCACTTCCATGTTGAGCACGACATCAAAGGTTTCGCCGTCGGCGCGCAGGGCCTCGGCGGTTGTTGCGCGGTAGTCGATTGCAAGGCCCTGTTCCCGGGCGTGGACGGATGCGGTGTTGATGTTCTTTTGCGAGGCATCGACACCGACAA
This sequence comes from Hyphomicrobiales bacterium, assembly GCA_046290415.1. GTDB lineage: Bacteria > Pseudomonadota > Alphaproteobacteria > Rhizobiales > MH13 > MH13. The sequence continues at coordinate 10,768 of JBKAGN010000051.1, read as the reverse complement.
TGGTTGCGCCAAGGCGCGCCATGGGCTCGCAGATCAAGCCACCGCCGCAGCCGATATCGAGGATGCGCAGTCCTTTGAAAGGATGGGCCAGCTTCTCGTCGAGACCGAAATGCGCGCACAGCTTCTCGCGGATATAGGCAAGGCGCACCGGGTTAAACTTGTGGAGCACGCCGAACTTGCCCTTCGGGTCCCACCACTCGGCCGCCAGAGCGGAAAAGCGCGCAACCTCATCCGGATCGATGGAGCTGACTGGGGTGGCGGTGCTGGATGCGCTGTCCGTCATGAAAGGGAATGCCTGGTGCGTGTCTCGGTTGCTTTATCTATCCGATGCGGGCTGGCCAGCGCCAGTGGCCACATGTCGCGCCCTTCTGATGCGCAAACAAGCGTCCAACAAAAAAGGCGCGCCGTGCGGGACGACGCGCCTTCAAGTGGTGTGTTCTGATCAGTTCTAGGCGGCCGACACTTCGGTGAGGAAGGTATCAATCTCGCGCCGCAGATTGTCGGCTTTGTCGGATACATCCTTTGCCGCCGCGCGGACCGACCCGGCAGAGTTGGACGTTTCGCCGGCGGACTGTTTCAAGACGCCGACATTTTCGGCCACGTTCGATGTGCCTTGGACCACTTCCATCACCGAAGACGAAATCTCCGCGGGTGCAGCGCCCTGTTGCTGGGTAGCCTGCGCGATCATATCGATCGTGCCGTTGATGTTCTCGATCACAGTTCCGATGTCGCGGATAGCGATCACGGTTTCGCCGGTCGCGTTCTGGATTGAGCCGATCTGCTCAGAAATATCCTCGGTTGCCTTGGCTGTTTGTGAGGCAAGCGTTTTGACCTCGCTTGCCACAACCGCAAAGCCTTTGCCGGCTTCGCCCGCGCGCGCGGCTTCGATGGTGGCGTTCAAAGCGAGAAGGTTCGTTTGCTCGGCGATGTCGGAGATCAGTTTGACCACATCGCCAATGCGCTGGGCTGCCTCGGACAGGCTTTCCACTTTGTCGTTGGTTGCACGCACGCTTGTCGTGGCCTGGCCAACGGTGGTGGTTGTTTCATCCACCTGGCGGGAGATTTCCGAAATCGATGCCGTCAGTTCCTCGGTCGCGCTAGCCACAGTTTGAACGTTCGAGGACGCATCTTCAGCCGCGTGGGCAGCCGTTGAGGCGCGCTGTGCGGTATCTTCGGCAACACCGGCAACACCGGCAGCAACCTCTTCCATTTCAGCAACGCGTTCTGCGACGCTATCGAGAACTTCGGAAACCGACGCGCGGAAGCCAGCGATCAGTTCCTCAATGCGAGCCTGGCGTTGCATCTGCTGGTTGGCATTTCCTTCCACGACACCCGCCATCTCGGCCTGCTTGACGGCATTTTCGCGGAACACTTCCACGGCATTGGCCATCGCGCCTATCTCGTGCGCTTCCTCGCGGGCCGGAACAGTCAGATCAGTTGTGCCGTCTGCGAGCTCTTGCATGGTCGCGGTAATGGCGCGCACAGGACGCGAGATCGAGCGACCGATCCACCAGCCGGCAACGGCGCCGAACAGAATGATAAGGCCGCCGATCACCGCAAACCTGCCGGCTTTTGCCATCAATGATGCCGTCAGATCGTCGGTGTAGAGGCCGGTTCCGATGGCCCAACCCCATGGTTCGAACTGCGCAACATAGGACAGCTTGTGGACCGGTTCATCTGACCCGGCGCGCGGCCAGTAATAGTCGACAAAGCCGGAACGCTCTGGCGAGGATGCGGCAACGATCAGTTCTCGGAACAGATATTTGCCGTTGGGATCCTGCAGATCGCTGAGGTTTTGGCCATCCAGATCGGGGCGCACGGCATGCATGATCATGTTGCCGTTTAGATCGTGGATGAAAAAGTATTCGATATCCCGGTAACGGACGTCGCGGATGATATCCATCGAGGTCGTCTGTGCCTGTTCCATCGTGATCTCACCGGCTTCGGCGCGCGCATGCTGCGCGGCGACCTGTGACAGTGCACTCTCAGTCAAGCTGATGAGCTCGCCCTGGCGCTGCTCGTTGAGCATCTGGTTGGACAAATAAAGAAACGCGGCCGCAAGCGCCAAAACGCCCACCATGGACACAGCTGACAGTGCGCCTAGACGCATACCGATCGACAAATTCTTCACGCGGAACCCCAGTTTACTTTTTGCTGGGCGCAACAGGCTGCGCCGAGCACGACAGAATTGAGCGCCTTTCGAGTGACGAAAACGTTAGGCCCTCTCCCAAGGCGTCCCTTATCCGTAAAACTTCTTAAAAAAGTACGATGTGCTGGGGCTTTCTAGGGTGACGTTGGGTTACCCAACCACTGCCGTCAAAGATTGTGGCCAAAGCGGCAATGGACTTCAGCAGGCTTTGCAGCTAACACGCGCCGGTTCGTTTTGGGGCGCGCCAGCCCCGCCCTTCCTGCGATTGAAAGATCAGTTCAACGCCCATGGCTCGTTTGGTCCTAAAATTTGGCGGCACGTCGGTCGCCGATCTGGAGCGTATTCGCACCGTCGCGCGTCACGTGAAGCGTGAGGTTGAGGCCGGGCATGAAGTGGCGGTCGTGGTGTCGGCCATGTCGGGCAAGACCAACGAACTTGTCGGTTGGGTGCAGGATATGCCGCGCGTAGCCGGAGCGAACGCTCCCATCTACGACGCCCGCGAGTATGATGCGGTCGTGGCCTCCGGCGAGCAGGTGACATCAGGCCTTCTGGCCATCGCTTTGCAGGCCATGGGCGTCGATGCGCGCTCCTGGCAAGGCTGGCAAATTCCGTTGAAAACCGATGCCAGCCATGGCGCGGCACGGATTGATTCCATTGATGCGCAAACGCTCGTCGGCCGGATGTCGGGTCGTGAAACCGGCAGCCCGCAGGTCGCCGTCATTGCGGGTTTTCAGGGCATCTCGCCCGAAGGCCGGATTGCCACGCTTGGGCGAGGTGGGTCAGACACCTCGGCGGTGGCGATTGCTGCGGCGGTGGGAGCGGATCGCTGCGATATCTACACCGATGTGGATGGTGTCTACACAACTGATCCGCGCGTTGCCTCCAAGGCGCAGCGGATGGACAAGATCGCCTTTGAAGAGATGCTGGAAATGGCATCGCTTGGGGCCAAGGTTTTGCAGGTGCGTTCGGTTGAACTGGCCATGGTGCATGGCGTGCGGGTGTTCGTGCGTTCGTCCTTCGATGATCCGGATGCACCTGAGCTTGCGACCGATACGCCGGTCGGCACGCTGATTTGCGATGAGGAAGAGATAATGGAAGAGCAAGTCGTCACCGGCATCGCCTTTTCGCGCGATGAAGCGCAGATTTCGCTGCGCCGTGTGAAGGATCGTCCAGGCGTGGCTGCCGGTGTTTTCGGTCCGCTGGCCGATGCCGGCATCAATGTCGATATGATCGTGCAGATCATCTCCGCCGATGGCGCGACCACCGACATCACCTTCACCCTGCCGGAAGGCGATTATGACCGTGCGGTCGGTATTTTGGAGCATCCCGACAGCGGGATCGAGTTCGATGCGCTCAACGGTTCGAAAGACGTTGTGAAGGTGTCGGTCATCGGCATTGGCATGCGCAGCCATGCCGGTGTTGCCGCCGACGCTTTCAAGGCGTTGTCGGAGAAAAACATCAATATCCGCGCCATCACGACCTCGGAGATCAAGATTTCCGTTCTGATCGATGCGGCTTATACTGAGCTTGCCGTGCGCACGCTGCATTCGCTATACGGACTCGACGCGGCATAAACGGACAGATCCGATTGCCGCAACGGTGCGGCGGCGCCGACCTCTCCCTCTGAGATGACGGCGCCATAGACCACCTGACAGGCGAGGCCACCCATGCCCACGCGCAGTTCTCTGGCGGGGCCGCGTGTCCTGTTGCGGCGCTTGCGCGAGGTTATGGCCGAGCGCATCAGCGGGCAGGAGCGGCTGGATAAGATCACGGTGCTCATCGCGGCCAACATGGTGGCTGAGGTGTGCTCGGTCTATTTGTTGCGCGCCGATGGGGTGCTGGAGCTTTCCTCCACCGAAGGTCTGAACAAGGACGCGGTGCACCAGACGGGCCTGAAAGTTGGCGAGGGTCTGGTCGGCGTCATCGCGGCGAGCGCCGAACCCCTCAACCTTGCCGACGCACAAAAGCACCCAAGCTTTGCCTATCTGCCGGAAACCGGGGAGGAGGATTACCACTCTTTCCTTGGTGTGCCGGTGATGCGGGTTGGCCGTGTGCTCGGCGTCCTGACCGTACAAAACCAGGCGCGACGCAGCTACTCCGAAGAAGAGGTCGAAGCGCTGCAGACGGTCGCCATGGTCATTGCCGAAATGATGGCGGCGGGCGAGTTGCAAGGGGTTTCGCGCGCCGGCTTTGACCTTGAAGCGAACCGGCAGCTGCACTTGGAAGGCTCCGGCTTTGCCGAAGGCGTCGGCCTTGGTCATGTGGTGCTGCATGAGCCGCGTCTGATCGTCACCGACATGATCGCGGAAAACATCGATCAGGAAATCGACCGGCTCGATCAGGCCATCGCCCGGTTGCGGCTGTCGATCGATAGCATTGTTGAATCCGGTGACGTTGCCCATCACGGCGAGCACCGCGATATTCTCGAAGCTTATCGCATGTTCGCCTATGATCGCGGCTGGGCGCGGCGCATGCGCGAGGCCATTGAATCCGGCCTGACCGCCGAGGCGGCGGTGGAGCGCGTGCAGTCGGACACGCGTGCGAAGCTCATGCGGCAGAAGGATCCGCTGATCCGCGAACGTCTGAATGATTTCGACGATTTGGCGTATCGTCTGTTCCGCGAGCTTTCTGGTGAGAATGGCCGGCACCAGGATCAGATGCCCGATGATGCGGTGATCGTCGCCCGCATGATGGGCGCGGCGGAACTGCTTGACTATGAGCGGGCAAAAATCCGTGGACTGGTTCTCGAAGAGGGCGGGCCGACCAGCCATGTGGCCGTTGTTGCGCGCGCCATGGGCGTGCCGGTCGTCGGGCGCGTGGCAGGCGTCGTTGCGCTGGTCGAAGATGGCGATCCGATCATTCTTGATGGCGATGAGGGCGCGGTGCATGTGCGCCCGCAGATCGATGTCGAGCGGGCCTATGTGGAAAAGGTCAAGTTCCGCGCCCGGCGTCAGGCGCAATATCGCGCGCTGAAGGACCGGGAGTCCGCGACCGCTTGCGGCGTGCCGATCATGTTGCAGCACAATGCCGGTCTTCTGATCGACCTGCCGAGCCTGGAAGAAACCGGCGCCGATGGCATCGGCCTGTTTCGCACCGAGCTTCAGTTCATGGTGGCGCGCTCTTTGCCGCGCACCAAGGAGCAGGAGCATCTTTACGCCCGCGTACTCGATGCAGCCGGCGAGCGCCCAGTGACGTTTCGCACGCTCGACATCGGCGGCGACAAGGTGCTGCCCTATATGCGCACCTTTGCCGAAGAGAACCCGGCGCTTGGCTGGCGGGCCGTGCGGCTTGGATTGGATCGCCCCGGCCTGATGCGCCTGCAAATCCGCGCATTGCTGATGGCGGCCGCCGGACGCTCGCTGCGCCTGATGTTCCCGATGGTCACCGATGTGTCCGAGCTGGATGCGGCCAAGGGACTGGTCAGGCGGGAAATCTCGCACCTGTTGAAGCACGGCTACAAAGTGCCGACGGACTTGAAAATCGGTTCGATGATCGAGGTTCCCGCGCTGCTGTATGAGCTCGATGCGCTGATGAGCCGGTGCGATTTTGTGTCGGTTGGCTCGAACGATCTGTTCCAGTTCATGACCGCCACCGATCGCGGCAACACGCGGCTTTCGGGGCGTTTCGATATTCTTTCACCGAGTTTCCTAAGGCCGCTCAAAGCCATCGCCGAGGCCAGTGAACGCAATCGCTGCCCGGTCACGGTGTGCGGTGAAATGGCCGGTCGTCCGGTTGAAGCGCTGGCGCTTCTTGGGCTTGGTTTCCGTCGCCTTTCCATGTCGCCAGCCTCGGTCGGGCCGGTGAAGGCGATGGTGCTCGATGTGCGCATGGAGCCGCTCACCGAAGCGATGGATGCGATGCTTGCCGATCCGCTGGCGACCGTCTCCGTGCGCGAAGCTCTGGTTGCCTATGCGAATGAACATAGCATAAGCCTCTAACCATGATCTCAGACCAAAAAATCGATGCGCTGATTGCGCGCTTTGAAGGCATATCAGCCAAGATGGCGTCGGGCGCGCAGTCCGATGAGTTTGTCCAGCTCTCGCGCGACTATGCCGAGCTGGAACCGGTGGCTGAGCAAGCCAAGGCGTTGCAGAAAACCCGCGATGAGCTCGAAGAAGCCCGCGAGATGCTCGCTGACCCCGATCTCGACGATGAGATGAAGGCGCTGACCGAGGCCGAAATCGCGGATCTTGAAGCGCGTTTCGAAGAGCTGCAGGCAGCGCTTCAAGTGGCGCTTTTGCCCAAAGACAAAGCCGATGCCGGTGGCGTCATTTTGGAGGTGCGCGCTGGCACGGGCGGTGACGAAGCAGCGCTTTTTGCCGGTGATCTGTTTCGCATGTATCAGCGCTACGCACAGTCCAAAGGCTTCAAGGTCGAAGTGCTGTCGACGTCGGAAGGCGAAGTCGGTGGTTTTAAGGAAATCGTCGCCGAGGTGCGCGGCCAGGGCGCTTACGGTCTGCTCAAGTTCGAGTCTGGGGTTCACCGTGTGCAACGCGTTCCGGAGACCGAGTCCGGTGGGCGTATCCATACCTCAGCGGCAACCGTCGCGGTGCTGCCCGAAGCCAAAGACATCGATATCGAGGTGCGCAACGAGGACATCCGCATCGACACGATGCGCGCCTCTGGTGCCGGTGGTCAGCATGTGAACACGACGGATTCCGCCGTACGCATCACTCATTTGCCGACAGGTATCGTGGTGCTGCAAAGCGAGAAATCACAGCACCAAAACCGAGCGCGGGCGATGGAAGTGCTGAAAGCGCGGCTCTATGACATGGAGCGCCAAAAGGCGGCCGCCGAGCGCGCCGATGCGCGCAAGGGACAGGTGGGGTCTGGTGATCGCTCCGAGCGCATCCGCACCTACAATTTCCCGCAAGGCCGCGTCACTGATCATCGGATCGGCTTGACGCTTTATTCGCTCGATCAAGTTTTGGCAGGCGAAGGGTTGGATGCGGTGATCGAGCCGTTGATCGCCCAGCATCAGATGGAGTTGCTCGCCGAAAGCGAAGCCAATTGAACCAAAGTTTCAATGCGCTTGTGCGGGAGCTTGCCACGCGCATTGACGCAAGGCCTCATGCCAATGGTCTGCGTGAGGCGCGTCTTCTGGTCGAGCATGTCACGGGCCATTCCACCGCCGCGCAAATCGTGGTCGCAGACCATAGGGTCCCGCAGAAGGATCAGGAGACGCTGTCGGCGTTGGTCGCGCGGCGGGAGGCCGGGGAACCGTTGGCGCGGATTTTGGAGCGCGCGGCCTTCTGGGATTTTGACGTTGGCCTCAACGCAGCAACACTCATTCCCCGCGATGATACAGCAACGCTGGTCGAGTCCGCGCTGGCGCTGCTGCCCGAGGAGAGCACAGCCCATGTCATCGATGTGGGCACGGGAAGTGGCATCATCCTGCTTGCATTGGCCCGTGAGCGTCCCCACATCTTTGGGACCGGTTTGGATGTGGCGGCCGATGCCGTGGCCCAGGCGCGCGCCAACGCCGTTGGCCTTGGTCTTGCCGACCGGTTGACGTTTGCCCAAAGCGATTGGCTTCGTGCGGTCGACGGCCCGCTCGACATGATCGTCTCCAACCCACCTTACATCTCGCATGCTGCAATGACCGCGCTGAACGAGGAGGTTCGGTTGCACGACCCGCGGCGCGCCCTGGTTGCTGGTGATGATGGCTTGGATGCGTATCGCGCGATCTTTCCACAAGCGGTGGATAAGCTGAAACCTGGTGGCCATCTTCTGGTCGAGATCGGTCATGATCAAGCCGAGGCAGTGCAAGCGCTCGGACGGGTGCACGGATTCCAGGTCCAGGAAACCCGGCAAGACCTTTCCGGGCATGACCGAGTGGTGGTTTTTCAACACTGATTGCTAGTCAGTGTAGGGCCGCGTGATCGGCCTTGGCCAAAAAAAGCTTGGAAAAGCGCGACGAAGCAGCTAGGGGTGTTGGTGCTGCAGGGCACCTGGAAACGACAGCCAAGACACCACCCGATGATGGCAGGTGGGCCAGGTAGGGCGCAGCAAGCGAACCTCACAGTTGAACGGGTTTGGTCTCGATCGCTCGCGATCAAGATCGCAGGCTTGATGCAACGTGACGCGTTGGCACAACACTGGATGGGTCCGGCCTTGGCCGTTGATCGCTTTGGGGTGTGGAGCTTGGAGCTTTGCGGGGTTTGGCAACGGACCGGTGGCGCGTGGCGCTGCGGTTGAACGCCGTCAACCCTTTTGGATTTTTAGAGAAAAAGAGAACAAGACATTGGCAATGAGACCTGGTCAATCGAACAAGCGTGGTCGCGGTCGCGGCGGACGTAAGGGGCCAAGCCCGCTATCGCGCAGCTATGAGTCAAACGGTCCGGACGTTAAAATTCGCGGCACCGCTCAGCATATTGCCGACAAATACATCAACCTCGCTCGTGACGCGCAATCGTCCGGCGATACGGTATTGTCGGAAGCCTATTTTCAGCATGCCGAGCACTTTTATCGCATCGTTGCTGCCGCGCAGCAGCAGATGAACCAGGCGGTCAATGTCAAGCGCGCCGACGATCCACTGGACAGCGAAGAAGGCGATGATCGCGATGGCAAGGATGGTTTCGACCCGTCCGATCCGGATGCGCCGCAGCCAGAGGCCAGCGCCAACGGATCGGGTCAAAACCGCAATGACAACCGTCGCGATCGCAACCGCGATGATGATGACGACGGCGACCGGCGCTCGCGTCGCAACCGTGGCCGCCAGCGTCGTGGCCGGGGTGAGGATGATCGCGGTGACGACACGCGTGCCGATGCACGCTCAGAAGGTGGTCGTCGTGACGACAATGGTCGTGATGACAATGGCCGCGACGAGAATGGTAATGGCGGCGAACGCGATGCGAGCCGCGACGGCAATGGGTCTGACCGACCGCGCGATGACGCCAATCCATCGGCCAACCAATCCTCCGAACCTTTGACCGCTTCAGTGGACGAAAACGGCTCCGGCACCGCGCCATCCAACGACAGTGATGGCGACGAGCGGCCACGTCGCGCACCACGCCAGCGCAAGGCCCGTGTGGACGTTGCTGATCGTTTCGATGGCGAGGAAACGCAGGCAAGCAGCCCGTCTGAGGCTGAAAGCAAGCCAGCGCCCGAGGCGCCAAAACCGGTGTCGTTAGGTGATGAGCTGCCGCCTGTTCAAGCGGCCTCCGACGACACCTAGCGCTCTTGTCTAGAGCACGACCACTTGATCGCCGGGCGCCATGCGCCCGGCTTTTTTGACTGTGGCATAGAGCCCAAGGCTTGGCTTGCCGCGATGGCCCTGAAGGGCGCGGACCAGATCTTGGTCACGCGATGCGGTGTCCGGATTCACATCGATGGCACGGCAGCGATTGATCGGCACTTCGACAAAGATCTCCGCCGTGCCAAGCGCGATGGTCTTGCCGACCAGTTCCTCTTCTTCAAATGCTTCCCAGCCTTCAACGAGCACGTTGGCGCGCAGTCGCCAAGGATCGAGCTCGGCGCCGACCTTTTGCCCGAGCCAATCGATGGACGCTTGGTTTTGAAGGGAAATCCAACGTCCGGGCACGTCGGTGAAACCGTGGCCCAAAGTGAGGTCATCGGCCTTTTTCAGCCGTAGCGGCCCGCGCACACCGTGATCGACCAGCTCTTCGGCAAGCGCCTCCAGGTCGGACGGTGCATTGGGATCGATGGTAAGCGTTCGCCCATCAAGGGTGGTTATGGCGAGCTTGCCGCTGGCCGCGTCGTAGCATGCGCTCATGCGCCCCGTGCTTGGCTGATGGACCATGCAGACGAACTGCAGCTTGGCGACATGTTTGGGGTTGGCTGGATCGAATTCCGATGGTCCGTTTTCCAGCGCAAACGCCCGGTCGAACGGAAACAGCGCGCCGGGTTCAACGTCGACGCTATCGAGGTTTTCGCCGCCAAGGCCCTTCACCGGCCAGCGCCAAAGATGGGTGAGGGTGGCAGCGTTTGTCATCGAATCGATCCTTCTTATGCTTGCTGTTTCTATCGGTACACTGGACAAATGGCGAGATCGCGATAGCGCGCGGACGGTCTGATCCCAGGTGCTTGGCCAAGCGATAATTGGGGCGTAAGGTCACCACCGACGCGCCGCATGTCATCCCACAGTTTTGGGCGCGTCCTGGAGTTTTCGTGTCCTCGACAGACCTTCCTCAGCAGGCGGCCGCCTCGGCGCCCCGCGCGGCAACGCTCTGGGCTTTGTTGCTGGCGTCCTCGCTCACTGTCATGGCGGGCGCCACTATCGCCCCCGCACTGCCGCAGATCGAGGCAACCTTTGCTGGAACGCCGCACATGGAGCTGCTCACGCGGCTGGTGTTGACGGTGACAGCGATCTTCACCGTTGTCGGTTCGCCGCTTGCCGGCCTGTTTGTCGATCGGTTCGGTCGCAAGCCGCTCCTGATTGTTGGCTTGGTTCTTTATGCGGTTGCTGGAACGAGCGGGCTTTATGTCGACAGCTTGGTGGGCTTGTTGGTTGGGCGCGCCGTCCTTGGTTTGGCCGTGGCCTGCAATATGACGGCGGCGACAACCCTGTTTGCCGATCTTTACAGCGGGTCGGAGAGGGCCAAAGCGCTGGGGCGCCAGTCGGCGTTCATGGGGATCGGCGGCGTTGCCTTTCTGCTG
>JBKAGN010000050.1:0-25969 GCA_046290415.1 Hyphomicrobiales bacterium | reverse complement strand
CGTCTGGGAGGGCACCGCGCTGCTCATCCTCAATGCGCCTGGCGGCACGGTGCATGATTGGCTGGAAGACAGCATTGCCGGCACGCTCCTGTTCTGGGTGCCCAAGGCGCTTATTGTCATGGCCATCGCGGTGGCCTTGGTCTGGGTCCCGCTGAAGCGCTCCAAGCTCGGCCTTTCCATTTACGCGGTCGGTTCGGATGAACTGGCGGCCTTCCGCTCGGGCGTGGCCGTCGGCTGGACCAAAGTCGCGGCCTATAGCGTCTGCGGCCTGTTCTGCGCCATGGGGGGCCTCAGCCTCATCATGCTGACCGGCATCGGCGAGCCGGTGCCCGGCCCGTATCTTCTGGCATCCGTGGCGGCAGTCGTACTGGGCGGCGTCGTTCTCGGTGGCGGTGTTGGCGGGCTACTCGGTCCAATCATCGCGGTCTTCATATTGCGGATCATCCGGACCATTTTGACCCTCGCCGCCGTCGACCCCAATGTGACCACTATCGTGGAAGGGACCATCATGGTCGCCGTCGTGATGTTCGGGGCGTTCCTCGTGATGCGGAGAAACAAAGCATGAGCGTGAGCGATCAGCTGCATCCCGCCCAAGAGGACCATGTCCCCACCCTTGTGCGCATCGGGCGATTCCTCGGCGACAATCCAGTCATCCCGCTGATCATCCTTTTGCTGGCTCTCGTCGGCGTGCTGGAAATCATGCGTCCCGGCATCATCTCGCCCTTCTGGTTCGGCAACACGATCAAATTCGCCATCCCATTGGCGATGCTCGCTGCCTGTCAAATGCTGACCATGCTGACCGCTGGCATCGATCTGTCGGCAGCCGTGGTGGCCACGGTGTCGGCCTTCGTGGTCGCCTCGATCACCCCGCTCTATGGTCCCTTCGCTGGTGTGGTCATTGCACTGGGCGCGGCGGTCCTGGTCGGCCTCGTCAATGGCTTTGGGGTCGGCGTCGCACGCGTCCATCCGCTGATCATGACGCTGGGCACCGGCCTCATCGCGACCGGCTGTTTGCAGGTCTACCAGCGGTTTGTGATCAACACGGGATCAGACATTCCGGACTTTCTGGAATGGCTCGGCACGGGACGCACCGCCGGACTTCCCAACGGGCTGTTCCTGTTTATCCCGTTCGCCGCGATCATCCTCCTCGGCCTACGCTACACCGGCTTTGGGCGCCTGCTTTACGCCATCGGTTCCAACGAGAATGCCACCAAGCTATCGGGCGTACGAAGCTGGCAGGTTTTCATGGCGCTTTATGCGCTTGTCGGCCTGATCGCGGGGATTACCGGGCTTCTCTATGTCGGGATGATCCGCGCACCGTCACTGTCGCTGGCCAACCCGCTTCTCCTGCCCTCGGCTGCGGCAGCGGTGATCGGCGGCACATCGATTTTCGGTGGACGCGGCAGCTACGCCGGCGCGATTGTCGGCGCGTTGATCCTCACCGTTCTCGGCACGCTACTGACGCTCTTGCAGATGCCCGAAGGCGCGCGCATCGCCCTGTTCGGCCTGATCATCCTCGGCGTCACAGCCCTTTATGTACGCCTGACCGACAGCCGCTAGAAGGAGGCTTTCATGGCCAAGTTTCGCATCGTTGGCATTAGTTTCGATCACATGCATATGGGCGATCTGCTGCGCCTTGTGCATGAGCATCCGGACGCTGAGATCGCCGGCATCTTTGATCCGGATCGGTCCGCCATGGAGGGCGCTATCGCCAACTTCAACGTTCCCGATGACCGTGTCTTCACGGACTTCGATGCGTGCATGGCGGCTGGCCCTTACGACATGGCGATCCTCTGCTCCGCGACCGCAGACCATGCCGAGTTCACCGAGCGGCTCGCCGCCCACAATGTGCACATCTTTGTTGAAAAACCTTTCGCGGCATCCGTGGACGATGCACGACGCATGATGAAGGCCATGGAAGGAACCGGCAAACAGATGGCCATCAACTGGCCGCTGCGCTGGGTTGAGAGCCATGTCACCGCCAAGCGCCTGATCGACGACGGCATGATCGGAGACCTGCGTGAGGTTCATTTCTACGACGGCAATCGCGGCCCGCTTTATCACCTTGCCGACAAGGTGGAGGTGACGCCGGAAGAAGTGGAACGCCAGAAGCCCGGCAGCTGGTGGTACAAAAAAGCCTCCGGCGGCGGTTCCTTGCTCGATTATCTGGGTTACGGCGCAACGCTCGGCACTTGGTACATGAACGGGCAAGCCCCACTGGAAGTGACCTGCACGGTGGATGAAACACCGGGCATCGAGGTCGACCAACACTCCATCACGGTCTGCCGCTATGCCCACGGTCTTTCCAAAATGGAAACCCGCTGGGGCACGTTCACAGATCCCTGGATGATCCAGCCACAACCGACTTGCGGTTTTGTGTTTGTTGGCACGGATGGCACGATTTCAAGCCCCGATTACGCCAGCCACGTGACCGTCCAAACCCGTGCAAGGCCGGAGCGCCACGACATCCCGGCCGACCCTCTACCGGCAGGCGCGAGCAATGCCATCGAGTATGTGCTTGGCTGCATCGACCGGGGCGAAAAAGTCGCCGGACCGCTCGACCCGGAGCTTTGCCTGACAGCCCAACGCATTGTGGATACCGCAGCCCAGTCGGCGGCGGAAAAACGCACATTGGTGTTGGTCTCATGAGTGAAGAGCAAGTCGGAGGCGATGCAGCCGACACCGACACTTATGCGCTGAAATCGGCCGAGCTGCCAGAGATCGCGGCGCCAAAGGTGCCTTACCGACCACCACGTTCCAAATCCTATCGACCCAAGATTGGCATGATCGGTACCGGCGGCATTTCCGCCAGCCATCTGGATGCCTACCGCACGGCTGGTTGGGATGTGGCAGCACTTTGGAACCGCACCCGCTCCAAGGCCGAGGAGAAGGCTGCTGAATACTGTCCCGACGCCCGCATTGAGGACGATTGGACCGCGATCCTTGCCAATTCCGAAATCGACGTGGTGGATATCACCCTCCACCCAGAACACCGCGCCCCGGTCATCAAGGCAGCACTTGAGGCGGGCAAGCATGTGCTCAGTCAAAAGCCTTTCGTCACCGATCTCGGGGTGGGCGAAGACCTCGTAAAACTGGCGCAGGACAAGAGCGTGAAGCTGGCCGTCAACCAGAACGGTCGCTGGGCGCCGCACAAAGCGTTCATGCGCGAAGCGGTGCGCGCCGGACTGATCGGCGATGTGCTGTCAGCCCATATCGCAATCCATTGGGACCATGGCTGGACTGCGGGCACGCCCTTCGACGCCATTGAGGACCTGGTGCTTTACGATTTCGGTGTGCACTGGTTTGATTTCATCGCTTCGCTCGTCGGTGCCCGAGCGCAAAGCGTCTTCGCGACGACGTCTCACGCCAGAGGCCAAGCCAACAAAGTGCCGCTAATGGCACAAGCGCTGGTGCGGCTCGATGGCGGGCAGGCGAGCCTGGTTTTCGACGGCGGCATTCCTCATGGCCCCCGCGACACCAGCTATGTCGGTGGCACACTGGGAAGCCTGCAATCGGACGGACCCGACCTTGGTCAGCAAACGGTCACCATGACCACGCCCGATGGCATTGCCCGCCCGACATTGGAGGGTCAATGGTTCAATGATGGGTTCCAAGGTGCAATGGGGGAGCTTCTTTGCGCCATTGAAGATGACCGCGAGCCCTCAAACGGAGCCGCTGAAAACTTGCAAAGTCTGGCGATGGCCTTTGCCGCCGTCGAAAGCCGTGTCACAGGCAAAGAGGTGACGATTGGCAGCGTGCGCACGCTGCCCACTTAGCCAGTCGGGAGGCACGCATGCTCAAGGTTCTTGTGATCGGTCTCGGGCAAATGGGCCAAAGCCATGCGCTTGCTCATCATGGTCTCGAAAGCTCGCAAATCGTTGGGCTGGTCAACCGCTCGCCTCGTGAACTTCCGCAGGCGCTTCAGGACTATCCCCTGCTCGGCACCGTCGAAGAGGGATTGGCCCGAAAACCCGATCTGGTCGTGATCGCGACCTATTCCGACAGCCATGCCGATCTGGCCATTCAGGCGATGGAATCCGGCGCCCATGTTTTTGTCGAAAAGCCTCTGGCCACCACCGTCTCAGATGCCCAGAAGGTGGTGGACACAGCGCAACGCCACGGTCGCAAGCTGGTGGTTGGCTATATCCTGCGCCACCATCCCTCCTGGACACGCATGATCGAAGAGGCACGCGTCTTGGGAGGCCCCTATGTCTTCCGCATGAACCTCAACCAGCAATCCACAGGCGAACAATGGGACATCCACCGCGCGCTCATGCAAACCACCTCGCCGTTGGTCGACTGCGGCGTGCATTATGTCGATGTGATGTGTCAGGTGACCGACGCCAAGCCCGTGCGCGTGCAAGGCATGGGACTACGGCTTAGCGATGAGATCGCGCCCGAAATGTACAATTACGGCCAGTTGCAGGTGGTCTTCGAAGATGGCTCGGTCGGCTGGTATGAAGCCGGCTGGGGACCAATGATGTCGGAGACGGCGTTTTTCGTTAAAGACATTGTCAGCCCCAACGGCTCAGTCTCCATCACCGACAAGGAAAAGGGCGCCTCCGCCGATATCGATGGCCACACCAAAGTGGGTGGCCTCTTGGTGCACCGACCCTCCGGTGACCAGTGGATCGAACTGCCGGACGAGCCCGGACATCAAGAGCTCTGCGATGCCGAGCAGCGCTTTGTCGCCCACGCCATTGCGAACGACCACGATCTGACACGCCATATGAGCGACGCCGTGGCCTCGCTGCGCATCTGCCTGGCCGCTGACGAGAGCATCCGAACCGGTCAGGCGGTCACGCTTTAAACCAAGCGTTTTCCGGTCTCAGGGTCAAAAAGGTGCAGATAGGCTGGATCGGGCGCCAGTCTCACCTCCTCATTGTGCCCGCTTACCCGGTACACCCCTGACACCGCCGCCGTGAAGGCCTCACCACTGCCGACCAGGTTGCCGTGCAACAGCGTGTTGGCACCCAAAGGCTCGGCAAGGGAAACCCGCAAGGTGAGCGGCCCGGTATCAGCAATGGAAACATGTTCGGGGCGAATGCCGAGCTGGACAGGACTATCCGGAAGATCACGTTGGCCAAGCTCGGTATCACCGACGCGGATCACATTGCCAGCGACCGTCGCCGATAAAAGGTTCATCGACGGGCTACCGATGAACTGCGCTGCAAACAATGTGTCGGGCTTCTCATACACATCGAGCGGCGAACCGATCTGCTCGGCGACACCCGCATTCATCACGATCATCCGGTCCGCCATCGTCATGGCCTCGACCTGATCGTGCGTCACATAGAGCGAGGTGATGCCAAGTTTATACTGCAGCTCTTTGATCTCAACACGCATCTGCACACGCAGCTTGGCGTCAAGATTGGAAAGCGGTTCATCGAACAGAAACACCGAAGGTTCGCGTACAATGGCCCGCCCCATGGCAACCCGCTGGCGCTGACCACCGGAAAGCTGTTTGGGACGCCGGTCCAGATACTCGCCGAGCTGAAGCAGTGTGGCCGCCTCTCGCACCTTGCTTTCAATCTTATCCTTTGAAAGACCGGCAATCTTCAGACCGTAACCCATGTTCTGGCGCACGCTCATATGCGGGTAGAGCGCATAATTCTGGAACACCATCGCGATGTCCCGGTCCATCGGCTCAACCTCATTGACCCGTTTGCCATCGATCCGGATTTCGCCAGAGGACACGCTTTCAAGTCCGGCAACCATGCGCAGCAGCGTGGACTTGCCGCAGCCCGACGGCCCAACAATCACGATGAATTCACCGTCCTCGATGGAGGTGGTGATGCCGTGCAGCACTTGGGTGGTGCCAAAGCGCTTTTTGACGTCGTCAAGCTCAACGGTTGCCATGTTGAAGTCCTATTTCTCGCTGTCCACGAGGCCGCGGATGAAGAGCTTTTGCATGGAGATGACGACGATCACCGGCGGGATCATTGCCAAGATGGATGTCGCCATGATCACCGGCCAGTCGGCCAGATCATCACCGGACGGGAACATTTGCTTCAGACCCATCACGATGGTGTTCATCTCTGGGTCGGTGGTGATCAGCAACGGCCAGAGATACTGGTTCCAGCCATAAATGAAGAGAATGACGAAGAGCGCAGCGATGTTGGTGCGGCTCATCGGCAGGAGAATATCGACAAAGAACCGCATGGGGCGGGCACCATCGACGCGCGCCGCTTCGGCAAGCTCATCTGGCACGGTGAGAAAGAACTGCCGAAAGAGGAACGTGGCCGTTGCACTGGCAATGAGCGGGAAAATCAACCCGGAATAGCTGTTGAGCATGCCAAAGCCTGCGACGACCTCAAAGGTCGGCACGATCCGCACCTCAACCGGCAACATCAGCGTAATAAAGATCATCCAGAAGAAAATGTTCCGGCCTGGGAAGCGAAAGTAGACAATCGCGAAAGCCGACAGCAGCGAGATGATGATCTTGCCGATCGCGATGCCCAACGCCATGATCAGCGAGTTCATCAGCATCGTCGCCACGGGCACATTGACGCCGGCAAAAAGCGCACGGGTGTAGTTCTCGATGAAATGCTCGCCCGGCCATATGGGCATCGGCGCTTGCGCAATCTCTTGCTGGGTAATCGTTGAGGCAACGAACGCAAGCCAAATCGGGAAAAACACGATCAGTACGCCGAAAATCATCAGAGCATGGGTCAGCCATAGGCTGCTGCCGCGCTTTTCCACCATGCCGGGTGCGGGCTCCCGCACCACTGCCGGAGTTGGTTCTGCTGCGACCGCCATCAGTAATGCACCCGTTTTTCGATGTATTTGAACTGCAACACGGTCAACAATCCGACCACGAAGAGCAGGATCACTGACTGGGCCGCCGACGAACCAAGGTCCTGCCCGACAAACCCATCCGAATAGACCTTGTAGACGAGGATTGTGGTGGCCTGTTGCGGCCCACCGGAGGTGATTGTGTGGATCACGCCAAACGTCTCGAAAAACGCGTAAACGATGTTCACGACCAGGAGGAAGAACGTTGTTGGCGAGAGCAGCGGCAACACAATGGTGAAGAAACGCCGCCAGAACCGCGCGCCGTCGATTGCGGCTGCTTCAATCACCGATTTCGGCACCGCCTGAAGGGCCGCGAAAAAGAACAGGAAGTTGTAGCTGATGCGCCCCCACGCCGAGGCGACGACAACCAGCCCCATGGCCTCGGTCTCGTTCAGCACATGGTTCCAGTCGTAGCCAAGCTGACCAAGATAGAAGGACACCACGCCGATACGGGTGTTGAACATGAAGAGCCAGAGCACACCGGCCACCGCAGGGGCAACGGCATAGGGCCAAATCAGCAAAGTGCGATACGTCCCCGCGCCCTTGATCAGCCGGTCAGCCAGGACCGCCAGGAACAGAGCCGGTACCATCGATACTACGGTTACCAGGGTGGAGAAAACCGCCGTCGTCCAGAACGAACCGCGGTAAAACGGATCAGACAACAGGAACTCAAAGTTCCCAAGCCCGACAAACTCCATCGACAGACCAAACGGGTCTGGGATGAACAAAGACTGCCAGATGGCTTGCGCCGCCGGGTAGAAAAAGAAGACTGCCGAGATGAAGACCTGTGGCGCAATAAGCGCCAAGGGCAAAAGCCAGCCTTTGAAGGTGACACGCTTTTCCATCAACTCTGCCCCCGCAGAAAAGAGGCGGGCACCGGAGCGCCCGCCTCCGTCAATCAGGCGTTAGTTGTTGGCTTGCTCGAAGCGACGCAACAGCTGGTCACCGCGTTGAACAGCGGAGTCGAGTGCCTCCTGAGCGCTCTTATCACCGGCCCAAACAGCTTCCAGCTCTTCATCGATGATGCCACGAATCTGATCAAACGATCCAAGACGCAGGCCAGACGAGTTCGGCGTTGGGTCGTTGGCCGTCATCTGCGTGACGGAGATGTCGGTGCCCGGGTTCTCATCGTAGAAGCCCTGAGCGCGTGTGGCTTCGCCGGCAGCCAGCGTAATCGGCAGATAGCCCGTGTCCTGATGCCACTGCGCCTGAACATCCGTCGAGGACAGGAAGTTCATGAACGCGGCAACACCTTCGTACTCTTCAGCCTCATGGCCTTCCAGCACCCAAAGCGAGGCGCCACCGATGATCGTGTTCTGGGGAGCGTCAACAGCACCGGCCCAATAGGGAAGTGGGCGAACCTCGAAATCGAACTGAGCTTCGGCGCTGATACCGGCATAACCAGCAGAGCTTTCGGTGAACAGAGCGCATTCGCCAGCACGGAAGTTGGCGCCGCCTTCGTTGCGACGACCAGCATAGATGAAGCGGCCATCCTGAGCCCAGTCACCAAGCGTCTGCACGTGCTGAACTTGGATCGGCCCGTTGAAGGCAAGTTCGGTATCCAGGCCAGCAAAACCATTGTCCTGCGTCGCGAACGGCGTGTCGTGATAGGCTGACAGGTTCTCAAGATGGATCCAGCTCTGCCAGGCCGTCGTCATCGGGCATTCGATGCCAGCATCACGCACTTCGGCGAGCACATCGCCAACTTGCTCCCAGGTAGATAGATCAACATCGGGGTCGACGCCTGCTTCCTGCAACAGGTCGCGATTCACCCAAAGTACCGGCGTTGAGGAGTTGAAAGGCAGCGAAAGCATGTCGCCATCTGGTGTCGTGTAATAGCCCGTCACCGCGCCAATATAGGCATCCTGATCGAACTCAGCGCCAGCCGCGGTCATCACTTCGTAGACCGGGCGAATGGCGCCCTCTGCGGCCATCATGGTGGCCGTGCCGACTTCGAAGACCATGAGGATGTGCGGTTGCTCGCCGGCGCGGAAAGCGGCGATGCCAGCGTTCAGCGTTTCAGAGTAATTGCCCTTGTGCGACTGCACCACAACATAGTCGCTCTGGCTGGCATTGAACTGCTCAACCTGCGCGGCAACCAGCTCGCCGAGACGGCCGGTAAAGGCGTGCCAGAACTCGATCTCGGTCTGCGCATAGGCGGCGATGGGTGTAAGGAACGTGGCTGCGGCAGCGACCGAGCCAATGATCATCTTTTTCATCAGGTGTCTCCCTTGAGGATCGGCGCCTCAGTTTGGTTTCAGGAATCAACCCGGAACCGCGGACGCCGTGAGGGCCATAATGGTCCCCCGTTCGCCGCGCGACAACACCAATTTTTCAAGACAGTCAGATGACAGAAACCTGGGTTACGGGAACTTGGTTTTTCATTCGGCCGGAACAGGGACAGCCTTGTCCGAAACGGGCTCATCCGCGTCGCTCGCAGCTGGCGCACGAAGGCACAGACGCAGCAAAGGCGGGACGGTCAGAAGCGTGAGAAACGCTGACATGGAAAGGCCACCGACCACGACCGCACCCAGACCACGGTAAAGTTCGGCACCCTCCCCGGGAATAAGGACCAGCGGCAGCATGCCCATGATACTTGTCAGCGTGGACATGAAAATCGGACGGATACGGTGATTGGTGGCTTCTTCTATCGCCTCAACCGGCGCCATGCCCTCTTCGCGTAGGTTGATCAGCGTCTGGTGGACGATGAGGATCGCGTTGTTCACCACGATACCGATGAGAATGATGAAGCCAAGCAGCGTCAACATATCGAGCGGTTGCACTTGAAAGGTGTTGAGGAGTGCAAGCCCTCCAACACCGCCGGCCGCAGCAACCGGCACGGAAATCAAGATCACAAGCGGCAGGATGAAGCTCTCAAACAAGATCGCCATCACCAAGAAAACGATCAGCAGAGCGACGATCAGATTGATCTGAATGGCGTCCCATGTCTGGCTCAACTGGTCGGCGGTTCCCGAAACGCTCAGCCGAATGCCCGGCGGCAGGCCCTGCGCTTCCAATGGCGCGACCACATCGTTTTCAAGCAGCGCAACGGCGCTTTCAAGCGCCAGCGCATCCGATGGTCGCACCTCAAGCGTGACGGTGCGCAGCCGGTCGCGGTGGCGAATCTCGGTAGGGCCCGCGGTGACGATGACATCAGCCAAGGCGGACACTGGCATAATCTGACCCGACGGCGTGACGACCGGGAACCCGCCAACGTCTTGCGTGCGCAAGCCTGATAGCGCGGACCGGTCACCGAGCAGCACAAGGTTCAGCCGATCTGCCCCCTCGGTGATCTCCGCAACCCGCAATCCATCATTGTAAGCGTCCACCGTGGCGGCGAGTGCGCGTGCGTCGAGCCCAGCATCGGCAAGCCGCAGACGATTGGGGATCAAGCGAACCTCGGGCGCTCCCAGTTCAAGACCCGGTATCGGGCGGAACTGGTGCCCTTCGGACCGCGGCAAGATGCCCGAGACCATGCCAGCAGCCTGCCCAGCGACGGCGAGAATGGCCTCCAAATCCTGTCCCGAAACATTGAGCTCAATGGTTCGCCCGCCGCCAATGCCCTGCCCGAACAGCGATGGCTGGGTCATGAAGCCAAACGTTCCAGGCTCGGCAAAAATCGGCATCGAGAGAATGGGGATGAGGTCGCCAGCGCGGGTCCCGTCCATCGCCGTCGCGCCGACGAAACTGTTGCCGGGCGTTGCCACGAAAAAGAAATTCTCGATGGCCGGCGTGCCGTCTTCAAGCTCCAGCGCAGGCGCCGCCTCCCACATCGGGCGCGCCGTCTGCTCGATCCGCTCGGCAATGGTCTCGGTTGTAGCAAGATTGTAGCCGGGCGGCGGAATGATGAGCCCGAAAACCAAGTTTCGATTGCCCTCCGGCAGATATTCAAGCTGCGGCAGAAACATCACGCTGGCAGTGATGGCCGTGCCAGCGATCAGCGTGACCATGACGATCCCAAGCGCGCGCAAGCGCACCGTGGCGCGCACATACATCATCACCAGCGCTTTGAAGCCGCGTCCCAAATGATCGATGCCGGGCAGTGGCAACATTTTCTGCTGCCCACGGACCAAAAGGCGGCTTGCCAAGGCTGGGATAACGGTGACGGCGACAAGCAAGGACAACAGCACTGACACGGAAATCGCCACGGCAATATCGCGGAAAAGCTGCCCGGCTTCCAACTGCATGACCAAAATCGGCACGAACACCAAAACTGTCGTTAGTGCCGACACAAGAATGGCGCCCCAAACCTGTTTGGCGCCGCGATAAGCAGCCTCGCGGCGCGGCATCCCGGACTCACGTAGGCGATAGATGTTCTCCAAGACCACAATTGCCGCATCTACAATCATACCAACCGCAAATGCGATACCGGCGAGCGAAATCACGTTCAGCGTTCGCCCCGTCGCGGCCATGACGACGAATGTCGCCACGATCGACACCGGGATGGCCAGCGAGACGACGAGCGTCGCGCGCGGACTGCGCAGAAAGAGCAGAAGCACCATCGCCGCGAGCCCGCCGCCGATCCAGATGTTCTGCGTGACCAGATCGATGGCGCCTTCGATATAGACCGTCTCGTCATAGACCTGCTGCAACACCAGGTTTTGCTCGGCAATCGGCCCGGCGGCGAGTTCGTCGAGCGTCTGACGGACTTCCTCCATTGTCTCGATCACATTGGCACCGCGCTCGCGCACCACGTTAAAGGCCAAGCCCGGATCGCCGTTGAAGCGCAATCGGACAGCCGGCTCCTCATAGGCAAAGGCGACCGCCGCGACGTCAGCAATCCGTACCCGGCCCAACGGACCGCCGTCGGTTTGCGAACGCAGCACAACATCTTCAACCGCCGTGATGGTGTTGAGATTGCCTTCCGCGCGCACGACATAGCGCCGCTTGCCCTCTTCGACATCGCCGGCGGAAAGCGAAACATTTTCAGTTCGCAGTCTGTTGACGACCTCCGGCACCGTCAGGCCAAAACGCGCAGACGCTGCGGATCAATGACAATCTGAAGTTCGCGGCTCACCCCGCCGAATATATTGACGGCCGACACACCCTCGACGCGTTCGAGCTGGTCCTGCACGACGTCTTCAATGAAATCGCCATAGGTCGGCAGCGAGCGCGTGTTGCCTTCGCCAGCAAGCACGAGCACCCAGGCGATTGGGCTATCATCATCGCCGGAGGTGTTGAGCACCGGTTCAGACGCCTCATCGGGATAGTCGCTCACCCGGTCCAGGCGATTGGAAACCAGCAGCAAGGTCTGGCTCATGTCGGTGCCGATGGCGAATTCGAGTGTGATCTGAGCTTGGCCTGTCGAAGAGGACGACGTCATGATGTCGAGGCCTTCCAAGCCGCGCAGCACATCCTCCTGCGGGTTGACGATCTCGCGTTCGATTTCGACAGGCGCAGCGCCCGGCCAGTTGGTCGTGATGGTGACCACCGGCGAACTGACATCGGGCGCGAGCTGAACGGGAATGCGCGACAGGGCAAGGCCGCCGAACAAGATCGCCATGATCACCGTGGCAACCACGGCAATCGGTCGATCAATGGCGAAGCGGATAAGATCCATCGTTCCCGCCCCCTAATTGGTCGTCTGGATCGGCTGTCCAGGGAACAGGCGCTCATTGCCGCGCACGACCACGACGTCGCCCTCGTTCAACCCTCCGAGCACTTCAAAACGATCACCCATCGCCACACCGATTTGCACGGTGCGAGGCGCCGCCACGCCTTCTTCGTCCACGAACACCGACCAGCCAGACGCGCTTTGAGTCAGCGCATCCTTGGGCACGGACAACGCATCACGCGGCGCGTCGGTCGGCACCGAAACTGTGATCGACTGTCCGACGGCAACGCGCCGTGTCAGGGCTTGCAGGTCAGTCGTGAACCGAACCGGACGTGTGCGCGTTGCGGCAAATTCCGTCGGCAGAATAGCACGGACCGTCAGGGCAAGCGGCGTTCCTTCTTCGGTCTCGCCGCTGAGCACCAACTCTGGTGACAACCCTTCAATGTACTGCGCGGGCACGTTCGCCTCGATTTCAAGCGTCGTGATATCGAGCAACCGGGCGACCGGCTCGCCAGCCGAGATGAACTGACCGGGATCAGTCTCCACCGACAAAACGGTGCCGCGAAATGGCGCCGTGATCTCGGCGCGTTCAAAGTTGTAGCGCGCGCGTTCGAGGGCAGCCTGGGCATTCAGCAGTCGTGCCTGGGCTTCGGCCAATTGACCGCGCGCCTCCGAAAACGCACCGCGCGTATCTTCCAGCCGCCCTTCAGAGAACGCCGAGCTGCCGCGCAGCGCATCGGTTCGGTTGAACACATCCTGCGTGCGGATGACGCGTGCTTCCGCCACCGCGATACCGGCCTCAGACTCAGCAAGACTGGCCTCAGCCTGGGCAAGTTCGATCTCGATCAACTGACGGTCGAGCACCGCCAACACATCGCCGGGCTCAACGTGATCACCAACAAGGACCCGAACCTCATCGACGATCCCGGCCACCCGCGCAGCGATCGCGCTGTCACGTTGGGCAACAACCTCGCCAAAGATTGGTCGGGTCTCGGCCAAGGTGCGCATTTCCACCCGCTCTGTCACAACGA
The DNA here is from genome assembly GCA_046290415.1 of Hyphomicrobiales bacterium. Taxonomy (GTDB): domain Bacteria; phylum Pseudomonadota; class Alphaproteobacteria; order Rhizobiales; family MH13; genus MH13. The sequence goes on along the minus strand of JBKAGN010000050.1, from coordinate 12,589 downwards.
GCGAGGGACCGCCTTGGGCAAAACTTGGTGAGACAGACGCGATCGCAAGAAGGAAAGCGGGGATGACAAGCGCAAAAGCGCGGCGCAGGTGCATGATCGAAGGCACTTTGAACTGGTGTAAAAACAAATGTCGAAAACCGCATGCGAATACGCAGGCTTGACCGCCGACGACGGTAACCTAGCGCCAAACGCCAGTTGAGCAATCCGAACAGAAACGCAGCGCCCGACTCTCCTGCCAAACACCGCTCATCTATCTGGGGACAGATCAAGGCAACAGTAAAGGCAGAAAGTGATCAAGCAGCGCCGGTGTGCGTTGAACTGATGATTGCCGACTAAGACTTGTGCGAGGCGCAGGCAATCAGCGCGCCTGAACGGTCTACGAAAAACTCGAGCCAGAAATTTAACGCAATTTGGGCGTTTGCTGAAGCCTTGCACGTTGGCCACGGCCAATGGCGCGACGACCGACCGCTTTAGCAGCTCGCTTTTGGTCTCTTACCCGCCAGGCAATGCCATCCAGGGTTTCGGCTAGGTCTCAGACCGGCACCGGTCGGGCGTAGTCGTGCCCCTGCACAGCGGTGACGCCGCGTTTTTCCGCAAACGAAACCTCATCCGCCTTACCTTCCCCCTCCACCACGATAGAAAGCCGCAGACCCTTCCAAGGCCAATCATGCTGTCGCCTTGCTGCGCGCCCGTGGCGTTTGCGTCGAACGCATCCCCTGCCGCCGCTCTTGTGCCCTGGTGGAAGTCTTACTTTTCGATGGTGCCGTTGGCTTGGCCCCTCTGCGCCTTCTGACTTGGGCGGCCTTTATGCACCCACAAGCATGCTAAAGCAGCTTCGAGTGGACCTCTGGCACAAAAGTCTGGTCGCTGAGCGGCGGTCGAACATAATCGTGTTGTGGCGGCCTTTCTTCCAGAACGATCGGATCGCGATCGATCCGCTCATAGGGAACCATCGACAACAGATGCGTGATGCAGTTGATCCGGGCATGTTTCTTCACGTCCGATTCCACGACATACCAGGGGCATTGTTTGATATCGGTATGCGAGAACATGACATCTTTTGCCTCTGAATAATCGACCCAGCGCTTGCGGCTCTCCAAATCCATCGGGCTGAGCTTCCATTGCTTGTTCGGATCCTTGATCCGGTTTTGAAAACGCCGCTCCTGTTCCTCATCGCTGACCGAAAACCAATATTTGATCAGCTGGATATCCGAGCGGACAAGCATGCGCTCGAACTCCGGACAGCTTCGCAGGAACTCCAGATACTCCTGCTCGGTGCAAAAACCCATGACGCGCTCTACGCCAGCTCGGTTGTACCAGGAGCGATCGAAGATCACGATTTCACCGGCGGCCGGAAGATGCGGAACGTAGCGCTGAAAATACCACTGGGTTTTCTCACGCTCGGTGGGCGCCGGCAGCGCGACAACCGTGCACCCGCGCGGATTCAACGCTTCGATGATGCGCTTGATGGTCCCGCCCTTGCCAGCCGCGTCGCGCCCTTCGAACAAGATCGCCACCTTGTGGCCGGTGGCTTTGACCCATTCTTGCATCCGCACAAGTTCGGTTTGCAGACGTGCAAGTTCCGCTAGATAGGCCTTGTTGGATAGCCTGGTATCGTGCGGGCCATGCTTGTGGCTCATGGCACACCTCAATGGGGCCAGACGTGAGTGTTCGCAGACGGCCGACCGGCACCTTGCGTGCGCCATTCGTCCGATACACGGTTCGAAGCGCCTCCTTGACCTGGCCCCAGCTCTGGAGAAGGCGCCCGCCCGATGCCATCAGGTTTTCACGTTCATCTGGAGATGGCAACCAAACCTAGGGTAACAGCATGCCGCGAAGCATGAAGAAGAACATGGCTGCCAGGAGGGCTGCCATCGGAACCGTGATGACCCAGGCGGCTGCGATCTTCAGCAGCAGGTTGCGCTTCACCAGTTCCACCCGGTGCACCCGTCCCAGGCCTCGGCGCTCCTTCTTGCCCAACAGGCGATCAGAAGAAGACTGCGCCTTCATTTCGCGCAGCATCTGGCCCTTCATGGCGACATCGGCAGCCTCGAAGCGGGCGAGCAATTTCTCGACGGCTTCGGGGTCATTGTCGGCATGGTGGGCGCGGATATCGTCGAGCATCCGTGCGTAGTTCGACTTGATGTATTCGCGCAGGAACCCGACGCCGAACACACCACCGACCGCAATATGGGTTGAACTAACAGGCAGACCCAACTGAGAGGCGATAATCACGGTGATCGCCGCCGCCATGGCGATGCAGAAAGCGCGCATTTTGTCGAGTTCGGTGATCTCGCTGCCGACAGTTTTGATGAGCTTCGGCCCATAAAGCGCCAGCCCCAACGATATGCCGATGGCGCCGACAGCCATGACCCACAGCGGGATCGCCGCCCGTGATGCAATGCCACCGCCGCCCATGACCGCCTCATTGATGGCAGCCAGCGGACCGACTGCATTGGCCACGTCGTTGGCGCCATGAGCGAAACTTAGAAGCGCCGCTGCGAAGATGAGCGGGATCGTGAACAGATCGTTGACGCTAGCCTTGGTGTTTTCCAGGCGCGCAGTATGGCGGTTGATTAGGGGGCGCACGACCAGGAAAACCAACGCGGCCGCAGCCAGCCCAATAAGCACAGCGATCGGAAAACCGACTTTGATGACTTTCGACACGCCTTTCATCATCAGATAGGTGCCAAAGGCCCAGGCCATGACGGCAACGAGGATCGGTACCATGCGGTTGGCCGCCGACATGACGTCTGGTTTGTAGGTGATCGTTCGCTTGATGACGTAAAGAAACCCTGCCGCGATCAGCCCGCCAAACAAGGGCGATATCACCCAACTTGCGGCGATCCGACCGACGACTGACCAGTCTGCAATGCCCCAGCCTGCGGCTGCGATCCCCGCGCCGAGGACCCCGCCGACAATGGAGTGCGTGGTCGAGACCGGAGCGCCCACGGCGGTCGCAAAGTTAAGCCACACGGCCGCAGCCAGCAGTGCTGCGATCATCAGCCAGATGAAGACGTCCCGGTTGCCCACCAGATCAGGATCGATAATCCCACTCTTAATCGTGCCAACAACATCGCCGCCAGCGATCAACGCGCCGCCTGCCTCGAAAGAGGCCGCGATGATAATCGCACCTGTCAGGGTAATGGCATGGGAGCCCACCGCAGGGCCGACATTGTTAGCGACATCGTTGGCGCCGATGTTCATCGCCATGTAGCCGCCGATCATGGCAGCGACAACAAGCAGGATGCCGTCGATACCACCTTCGGTACGAACGATCGTAAACAGCATGATGCCGACTATAAAGATTAACGCAGTACCAAACCGAACCAGCTCTTCGCGGTTCAGCTGCACGGCGGATTCGATCCGCTCTGTTCTCATCATGGCGCTTACAACTCCCAGTTTTATTTTTTTTCCAGCCAACGCAAAGGTGTCTGAATGATTTCTGGAACCTGTCCATGACGTGTGTCATCCTGCTGTCATGTTTCTGTCATCAAACTGTCATGAAGGGAGCCAAAAACGGCCGTCCGTCATCGGTTCGGGGGGCCTTACCGCTTTGCGTTTTGACAGCCCGACTGTGGCCCCGGCTGTGAGGGTGCAGGCTTGAGGCGGTTCTATCTTCCTGTCGCCATTGGCGCGCTGGTGGTGGCCTTCTGGTTCAGCCCCGACGCGCAGGAAATCGCCGCGGGTGTCGCGATCTTCCTGTTCGGCATGATCATGCTGGAAGATGGGTTCAAGCTGTTCAGCGGCGGCACGCTGGAGCGCATGCTGGAACGCACCACGGGCTCAACGCCACGGGCGCTGATTTTCGGCGTCGTCTCAACGACCGTTCTGCAATCCAGCTCGCTGGTTTCGGTCATCACCATCTCTTTTTTGAGCGCCGGATTGATATCGCTGATCGGTGGCGTCGGGATCATCTTCGGTGCCAATATCGGCACGACGACGGGCGCCTGGCTGGTTGCGGGACTGGGCCTCAAGGTCAACATTGCCAGCTATGCGATGCCGATGATCGCGATCAGCATTATTCTGGTCTTCCAGAAGGCCAAGCCGCTGCGAGGGATCGGCTATGCGCTGGCTGGCCTTGGATTCCTGTTCCTGGGCATCCACCACATGAAAGAGGGCTTCGAGGCCTTTCGCGATCAGATTGATCTGCTGCGTTTCGCGCTTCCCGGCCTTCTGGGGCTGGTCGTCTACACGTTGCTCGGCACCGCGGCGACGGTGATCATGCAGTCTAGCCACGCGACCATGGTGCTGATCCTGACCGCCCTGGCCGCCGGACAGATCACCTATGAAAACGCGTTGGCTCTGGCCATCGGCGCCAACATCGGCACAACAATCACGGCCATCATCGGATCTTTGAGCGCTAATTTCCAAGGTAAACGGCTGGCGCTGGCGCATCTGATCTTCAATGTCATCACAGCGGCGGTCGCTCTGATTTTCATCGCGCCGCTGCGTGATGCGGTGGACCAGATCAGCGCCATAGTTGGCATTGCCGACGATGACTTTGCTTTGAAGCTTGCCGTCTTCCACACGATTTTCAACGTGTTGGGCGTTGCGCTGATGTTGCCGCTGCTGAAGCGGCTGATCATCTTCCTGGAGCGGCGTATCATCGAGCCGGCGCCCGATGTCACCCGCCCACGGTACCTCAACGAGGCCGTCGATGCCTTCCCGCAGACTTTGGAATCCGCCCTGCGCAAGGAGGTGCAGCACCTTTATGAGAACGCAATCGAGTTGATCCTCCACGGACTGAATCTACACCGGCATGACATCTTCAAAACCGACAAGATCGCAGAGACGGTCACCAAGAGCCGTGCCCCGATGGACCTCGATATGGACGAGGGCTACGAACGCCGCGTCAAAACGCTCTATTCAGCTATTGTCGAGTTCACCACCCGCGTTGGGGAACGCAGCCTTGAACCAGAGATCAACGAACGCGTCCATGCCCTGCGCGATGTAGCGGGTGACATCGTCAAAGCGGTCAAGTCCGTTAAGCACCTGCGCAAGAATGTCTTGCGTTTCACTGGCCGAGAAATGGGCGCTGTGACCAACCTGTACGATGGTCTGCGCACCGAGATTGCCAGGATCATCGTCGAAATCCATAAGCTGGAGTCAACCGATCCCGAAGACCGCAGCGCGCTATGGCTCGACCAAGAACGCGCCCAGATCGAAGACGATGCAATGTCGACCACCCGTCGCGTTGATGATCTGATCCGGCAAGGCAAGCTGCAAGCCGCCGCAGCGACCTCGTTCTTGAATGATTCTGGCTATGCCTACGCAGCCATGCGCAACCTCATCGAAGCGGCGCGCAAATACTATATCGAGCGCGACAGCGCGATGGCCGAAGTTGAACGGCTACTATCATTGGAGGACGAAGAGTTGGACGAGAACCGCTTGGTCACCGATACTTCAGCTAAGTTTGAGGCCGGGGACCATGGTAATAAAACTGTCGCACAGAGGACTTAGAGTGCAGGACCTTGCGTACAGGTCGGGATCACAGTCATGGGATTGAAAAAGCTCGCCGAGAAGGTCGTGGACTACAATGAGCGGTTCGAACGCGGCAAGGCTGAAAAGATCAAGCCAAGCCACGTCGAAAAAGTTCTTGGAAAACTGCGCAAGAAGGCCATTGATTTGGAGGCCGACATCGCCTCAGCCCACTCGGCCGACAAAAAGGCTCGGCTCGAAAAGAAGCTCGACATGGCAAAAACGCATATCGAGCGCGCCGAGTATCTGATGAAGGCCATCGGCTAACGCCAGACCTTGCAGTCGTCCAACGTCCTGTTTGGCATCATTCGCTCGCCAAAACCCGAGTATTAAGGTGGGCATGGGCGAACACCTTTTTGCTTGCTCCCCAGTTGAGGGTTTGCGCCCGGCATTTTAACGCGCACGCAACGCAGCCTTGGCAACTCGTTTTTAAGGAAGAATGGTAGCGGAGGAGGGACTTGAACCCCCGACACGCGGATTATGATTGAGGCTGATATCTCAAACACTTAGCCCTAAAACACCCCAAGCCGTTTCAAAGACTGTTTGATCGCGTTCGCAATTAAGTCTCCGAACTATCCCCACCTTTTCCACACCGTCGCATTCAAGCTCAGCACAGCCCGTACCCCCAATTGCAACCCAGCCAGAAACTCAGACCAGTCGAACGTCTATCGGGTCTGACACCATTTTGCCAAGAACGTTAAGGTCAACACTGAGTCGATGACATCACCGGCCTTACTGTTCATGGCTCACCGCTTTCCCAGATCGAAATCGGGTCTTCCAAATCAACGCCAAGTTAGCGAAGAAGCCTATCGGCGCATAGGTCACAAGCCGCGTTGTGGCGATGCAGTCGGAAGAAGTAGGGGCAGGACGACCCGGATGAAGGCAGTCATGTTGCTTGCGGCGGTGGCTGGCCTGTTTTTTGCCATTTCACGACACGACGAGGTGTCCGCAATCATATTCCAGGCGCAGCAATGAAACTCATTGTTTTGGCCAAGCCCTGGCGCATGTGGTCTTCAAGGTGGACGATCATCGCATCAAGATCGTCGCCGCACGCAAGCTGGATGTAGGTGTCATGGGCCTCGCGCATCGGTCCTGCCCGGCCATGGGCCTGCTGGTGCATAGCAAAGTAAAATTGCAGGTTGGGCAGCAGACGGCGCCAGCTTTTCTGCAACAGCGTGTGGCCGGAAAGTTCGTAGCACCAGCTATGCAACTCCAGCTCCCGCTCAATCGCCCCATATGGATCAACACCCTGATCAATGACCGCCGTGAGGGCGCTGTTGCGACGTCGCAGGTCGGCCAACGCATTATCGGTGCGCAAATCCCAGCATTGGCGAAAGGCAAACTGTTCCAGCGTGGTGCGCAGGGAGTAGATCTCTTCAAGGTCCTTCTTGGTAACCGATCGCACAAACAGGCCCTTATAGGGCTGCGAAACCAGCAACCCGATATCGACCAGTTCGCGGATGGCCTCACGAAGCGGCCCGCGGCTGATGCCCAGAGCACTGGCAAGATCATTTTCGGTGAGACGAGCACCGGCTTCAAGCTGGCCCGATACGATCAATTGCTTGATCTGATCGACGGTTTTACCGCGCAGGGTGGTGTCATTGATCGGGTGGAGGGACGCTATGGCGCTCATGCTGTTGTTGCCACCTGCTCTTCGATCAGTTGCTTGTAAAGGCTTCGGATGCGGCGACCAGGCGTGAACCATCACCAACGGTCTTACCATCGATCTGCGCAACCGGGGTTTGTGCACCAAATGTACCGGTCAAAAAGGCTTCCTCAGCGCCGTAGGCCTCGTAGAGCGAAAAGTTCTTTTCATATACCGGAATACCGTCCGCCCGGCACACATCTATGACCTTTTGCCGCGTGACACCATTCATGCAGTAGTCGCCGGTCGAGGTCCAAACCTCGCCGCGTCGTATGATAAAAAAATTGCAGGCGTTGGTTGTGTTCACGAACCCATGCGGATCAAGCATCAACGCTTCGTCGGCGCCAGCTTGTTCGGCTTGTAAGCAGGCAATCACGCAGTTGAGTTTGGAATGCGAGTTGTATTTGGCATCCTGGCTCATCGGTAGTCCACGAACTTGGGGAACTGTTGCCAAGCGTATCCCGTCGGACTTCAGCGTCTCGATCGGCTTGGAATGCTCCATGATGATCACGAGTGTTGGACCAGAACGGCTGAGCGATGGGTGCTGAAACGGTTTGGCCTTCACACCTCGGGTCAGCATCAACCTGCAATGTACATCACTGACCATATTGTTGGCGCGCCGCGTAGTCTCCAACGCATCGCGGATGCCATTGCGATCCATGCCGACGTCCAAAGACACTGCTTTGCAGGAGTCGAAAAAACGGTCCATGTGCTCGTCGAAAAAGGCCCACACCCCATCATAGAGGCGCATACCTTCCCACATGCCATCGCCCAGCATGAACCCGGAATCATAGACGGACACCATGGCCTCATCGCGATGTTTGAGCTCGCCATTGATGTAAATGAAGATGTCCTGATTGCGTGGATCATCCTGCGCATCGTGGGTGGTGTGCCTTTCTACCTGGGCGTCCATCTGCGGTGTCATATCCTTAGTCGATCTGTGGTTCAGGAAGGCGGAAGGTGCCATGGCCGCGAAGGAAGTTCTTCGTGCCTTCCTCTTTTGGGTGGGTAAGCACGTCGGCTGGCGTACCTTGTTCAAGAATGCGGCCTTCTGACAAAAACAGAACCTTATCAGCCACCGCATAGGCAAAGCCCAGCTCATGGGTGACGATGATCATGGTCATGCCTTCTTCGGCCAGCGCCTTCATCGTCTCCAAAACTTCGCCGACAAGTTCAGGGTCCAGCGCCGATGTAGCTTCGTCGAAGAGCATGATCTCCGGCTCCATCGCCAGCGCGCGGGCAACGGCGACACGCTGCTGCTGACCGCCAGATAGCTGAGCAGGAAAGGCATCGGCCTTCCAGTCAAGCCCAACCTTGCCAAGGTATTTTTCACCCCGCCGCCGACATTCATCAGCGCCCAGTTTCAAAACGGTGCGAGGCCCTTCCATGACATTCTCGATGGCCGTCATGTGCGGGAAAAGATTGAAGTGCTGAAACACCATACCGACGCGGGCACGCAGCTTTGTCAGCTCGCGTTCATTGTAAACCATCTGCCCGTTGTGTTCTTGCCCGACCACTTCCTCATCGAGAACGATGCGGCCGCCGGAAGGAATTTCCATGAAGTTGACACACCGCAGCATCGTTGACTTGCCGGAGCCTGACGCGCCGATCAGAACGATCACCTCGCCCTTCTGAACCGACAGATCGATGCCCTTGAGCACTTTCAGCTCGCCGAAGGATTTGTGCAATTGTTCAATGCGCAAAACAGAGGGCATGGTTTTAACTCCCGATATCATTGCGCTTTTCAAACCGTCGCACGACGATCGTCATCGGAAACAGGACGGCGAAGAAGATCAGCGCAACGGCGGTGTACATTTCGATTGGGTTGAAGGCGATGGTCGAAACGACTTTTGCTTTGTGCATCAGCTCACCATAGGCGATGACAGAGGCCAGAGAGGTCATTTTGAACAGCTCAACCGCCCTGTTCATGAACGCTGGCAGCATGCGGCGGATCGCCTGCGGCAGCACAACACGGCGCATCTGCTCCCAATAGCTCATGCCGAGAGCCTTCCCGGCTTCCCACTGCCCCCTGGCAATCGATTGAAGCCCGGCGCGATAGATTTCCGAGGAGAACGCCACCGTGTTGAGCGTCAATCCCAATGCGGCCGCGGTGAAGGCATCGATGCGAAAGGGAGCAATGATGGGGAAGGCGAAAAAGAACCAGATGATTTGCACCAGCACCGGTGTGTTGCGGAACACCTCAACAAAGGCAGTGGCGGGATAGTAAAGCCACCCTTTGCCGGAAAACCTGGCAGCGCCGACAAAAAGGCCGAAAAACAACCCCAGCACCAAGCATGTGAAACCGAGTATGAGCGTGTTTTGCAGCCCCTGCCAGAGGAGGGCGCGGTTGGCGAAGACTTGTGAGAAATCCCAAGCATATTCCATCGCAAGCCCCCTAATTCACAACTGTCTCGCCGGAGCGGGCAAGCCGCCTCTCCAGCCGCCGAACCGCGATCGAACACGCGAAAATGACAATGAAATACATGGTTGCAGCGACCGTATAGACCTCGATGGTTCGAAAGGTTGTCTGGGCGATGTTGTTGGCCTCATAGAGCAGGTCGGCATAGGAAATGGTGCTGACCAGCGTTGTTGTCTTCATCAACTCGATGGCCCGTTCCAGGAACGCTGGGATCATGCGTTTGACGGCTTGTGGCAAGATAACCCGCCGTAGGGTTTCGTTGCGGTTCATGCCGATGGCTTTGGACGCCTCCCACTGACCACAGTCGATTGACTGGATGCCAGCGCGGAAAACTTCTGCAAAGAACGCTGAGCTTTGCAGGCTGAATGTGAGAACCGCTGCACGGAAGGGATCGATCTCAACGCCAATCAAGATCGGCAGGGCGAAGAAGAACCAGAACAGTTGCGCGATGGGTGGTGTGGTGCGCAGGAACTCGATCAGCAAACCCACTGGAATGCGGATTGGCCAGGCACCATAGAGCCGCAGCAGAGCCAAGATCAGGCCAAGCGGAACCCCGAAAAGCAGCGCCAATCCGGTGACTTTGAGCGTGTTGATCAAGCCCAAAATCAAGAGATCGAAGTCTCGGAAAACGACGGCGAAATCCCACTCGTATCCCATCACCCGCGCTTTCGTTGGAAGAATGGGTTGGCGGGCGCTTCACTGCGCCCGCCCTGCTGATTAGGCTTACCAGTTCTCGCGGCGGATGGCCGGTACGCTGGCAGGCTCGACACCGAATTCGGTGAGGAAGTTTTCGTACCAAACCTGCGTTTGCCCAGTTTCGTAGTAGTAGGAGATGGCCGTGTTGACCCAATCGCGCCAGCGCGTGTCATCCTCGCGGCGAACGCCGGCAGACGACGCTGACTGGCGAATAGGCGCAGGAAGGACAACCTGCCCCCTACCAATGCGCTCACGCATGGCGATCAACGGCGGGTGGAAGAGCGACACCGCATTCACGCGGCCAGACTGGAAGGCGGCAACCGATTCACCGTTGGAAGGAAAGCGAAGAATGTTCGCCTCGCTCAAACGGGCGGTGACATAGCTGTCCATGGTTGTGCCTTGGGTGACAGCAATGGAGATATCCGCGCTGTTGAGATCATCCCAGGTTTCAATGGTCAGATCATCATCCGCCAGCACCGCCAGCGCATAGTACAGCAAGGGTTGTGCCGGGAAGTCGATGGTCATGGCGCGCGCTGGTGTTGCATCAAGCACGAACATGATGTCGATCTGGTCTGCTTGAAGCGCTGAAACAGCAGTTCCCCAGGTGACTTCAACCGGTTCGAGCTCCACGCCAAGGGTTTCCGCCATGGCAGCACCAATGGAAACGCCGAGGCCAGACCAATCGCCGGTGGCAGGGTTGTTGAAGTACCAAGGCGGAGCTTGTGTGACACCGATCCGCAGGGAGCCGCGATCTTGAATTGCATCCCATGTGGATTGGTCTTGAGCCTGAGCCACGCCACCGGCGCCAATCATCATGGCGAACGCAACGAGCCCGGCGCCAAACATTTTGCCGAGAGTTTTGAGCATTGGAGAGCCTCCAGTTGTCGAGAACAGCATCAATGTCCTCGCAGATTGTAGGATTGTCAACAATACGGGTGTCCGTCATCATGGTCTTCCCCCACTGAAGTGGTTCTCCGCTATGTTTAGGAAAACGGAGGAAACACATGGCAAACAAGCGACCAAAGCCCGAAGAGATAGTTACGAAGTTACGGCAGGTTGAGGTTCTGACAGGGCAAGGCATGCCGCGTCTTGATGCGATCCGGCAGATTGGCGTGACTGAACAAACCTATTACCGCTTGAAGAAAAAGTACGGCGGAATGGGTACGGACCAATTGAAGGAACTGAAGCGTCTGCAAAAAGAGAACGAGCGATTGCGCAAGGCTGTTTCTGGTCTGACGCTGGATAAGTTGATCCTGGCGGAAGCTGCGAAGGGAAACTTCTAAGCCCCGCTCGCCGCCGTGCCTGCATTGATCGTGTGCGTAGCGAACTGAATGTTTCGGAACGCCGTGCATGTCGCGTTTTGAGGCAACACCGATCCACGCAACGCAAAGTGCCCGTGGGACGTGCTGATGAAGAACGATTGGTGGCCGACATGATCGAGTTGGCCCGACAATATGGCCGCTACGGTTATCGTCGGATTGCAGCACTTCTGAGAGACGCTGGCTGGCATGTGTCGCGAACCGCGTTACTTTTTGTCGAAGTTCGCCGACAGCCGCATCTGCATATAGTCACCCGCAGACATGGGTTCGTACTTCGCGTGAGGGCCGACGATCATGGCGTCCTTGTTCGCCTGTGCGAAGAAGGCAATGGAATAGCGCGGGCCGTCATATTCACCGGGCTTGGGCATGCGCACCCGATGCAGCGTTGACTGCAGCAAATCATCCGACCAGCGCATCAGCATGTCGCCGATATTGCAGGTGATGATGCCGTCCAGCGGCTCCACTTCCGTCCAGGCGAGCCAGTCCACCTGGTCCTTGCCCGGCGCGACCTGCAGACCGCCCTGCCCCGTGCGTTGATGCAGGAGCGTCAGGCAATTGTAGTCGCTGTGTGCACCGGCGCGCCAATATTTGTAGTCCTCCTGTTTGGCATCTTTCATCGCCAGATAGTGGATGAGCCGCACGGTGGATTGGTAGGTCGGCTTCATCGGATCATGGGCTGTTGTAAAGAAATCGGTGGGCATACCAAGCTTGTCGGCGAAGCATCCCAGAACCTTCATCGCGACGCCCCAATTGGCGCGCTCAAAGGTGAGCATGGAGGCTTTGAAGCCTGCGAGTTCTTCTGGTGTTGGCCAAAGACCAAGCTCGTCCATACGCGAGATGGTAACCTGATAGCTTTCTTTCTGATCGGCGGTGCCGGTGGATGGGCGAACCTGCGCTTTGTACTCCCAGCCGGAATTTGTGCCGCGCGCCATCGGGTACTGCCCCTTCACCTCCTTCGGCAGATCAAAGAATGCCTTTGACATCGGAAACGCTTCATCGATCAGATGGATCGGCACGCCGTGGTTGACC
>JBKAGN010000049.1:0-26026 GCA_046290415.1 Hyphomicrobiales bacterium | reverse complement strand
CTGCCGCCGACCAGAGGCAGGGCAGGCGTTGCGCCGCGTGGCGTCAAGACCTTGATGATTTCCTCGCGCAGCCAGCGGTGGCCAGGATCATTGGTGCGGCTGGTCTTCCAGGTCATGTAGAGCTTTTCCGATGGATACTCGAACGGCAAAGGATAGATCGCCAGCGGGTAGGTCTTGGCCGTTTCATGAGCGAATGCCGTCGGCACGATGCCGACAAGATCGGTGGTGGCGACGATGTGCGGGAAGGCCCAGAACTTGGTCACCGAGTAGACGATGTGGCGGGTGATGTTCTGGGCGCGCAGCCCCTCTTCCAGGCGGGACAGCGCCCGCAGCTTCGGCACCAAGGCGATATGGCTGAGGCGCTGAAAATGCTCCAGCGTGAACGCTCCATCGATCTTGGGATGGTCCTTGCGCGCAATCATCGAGAGCGCCGGTGTGAGCAGCGGAAGGCAGGTGCAATCCTGGCTGTCGTTGAGAAAGTTGGCGAGCACCACATCCAGCAAGCCATCATGGAGCCCGTCGACCATCGAGGTGCTGATGATGGGCAGGTTCTCGATGGTTACCGACTGAAAGTCCTGCACCAGCTTAATGAGGTAGGGGGCGATGAACGCCTCGATGGAGTCCATGGCGACGATGCGAAAATGGCGCCGCGATGTGGTTGGGTCGAAGCCCTCATCGCCGGAAACGCCGCCCTCGATCATCTGAAGTGCTTCGCGGATCGGGCCGATCATGGTGACCGCTTTGGTTGTTGGTTTGACGCCGCGGCCCTCGCGCACAAACAGCGGATCGTCGAGCGTCTCGCGCAGTCGGCCAAGCGCGTTGGAGATGGTGGGCTGGCTCATACCAAGGCTTTTGGCCGCTTGAGAGATGTTTCCTGAGGAATAAACGGCCTCAAAAACGATCAGCAGATTGAGGTCCAACCCTTTCAAAACGCTCATGATTTTCCCCTACGTCAGCTAACTATTCAGATTCTGAATGTAAGCCATTTCAATTATTTGGCTATTCTTGATTTTAAGAACTTGTAAAGCCTTGCTCGGGGCTTAGCGGCGTTTTTTGACGTAGCGGAATTTGGTGTTGTCCGGAGCTGCAAATCAGGCCGGATCAGGGGCGTACAATCCATGAAACGCATTGGGGTTGATCAGATATCGCGGGCGTTGGTTCGTTTTGGCGTGGTCCTTGTGACAGTCTCAGTCGTGGTCATGGTCCTTCAGGCGACTCCCCTTTGGGCACAGACGACCAGCGTCACCTGCACATCGGCCACTGGCCTACCTGCCGATGTGGCGTCAGGCCCCAATCCTTTTTCCAGCATCATCTTCGACAACAACACTCAAACCTGCATCATTGACCGTGATGGCACGATGGGTGGCGCCAGCGCAGTCGGCTCCATGCGTCTTTTTTTCTACGCGACGGGGGCCAACTATTTCATCGGCTACGTAAATCCTACTCTGGGCTCCGAGAGTGAGCTTCTGTCGGACATTGAAACCTGCACCATCCCAGGCGGGTCAACCGTCGCGGGCGAGTGCGAACGTGTTGCCAGCCCGATGACCAGCGGGAGCTACATCGTCTCCAACAGCCTCGGCGGCACACTGGTTACGCTGAGCGTTGATGTGACGGTCAATGGCGTGAACGATATCAACATCAATTCTGCAACGGTTGTCATCGGCATGGCCGCCGCACTCAGCACGCCCGATATGATCGGCGACTATCTGGGCGCGCGCAACAGTTTCATCCTCAACCATCAGCCGGACAGGTCACGCCGGCTTGCACGCTTTGATGATTTCCCAGCGTCCGCCGGTGAACGTCGCAGCATGGCGACCAGCTTTGCTGTTTCTGGTACCTTGCCGGTTTCGGTGTCTTTGCAGGGCAATGCACTGGCCTATTCGGGCAGTGCCCGCCACGCCGTGGCAACCCTTGGCGCGGTGGCTGATACGGCCGGACTAGGGCGCTGGGATATCTGGTCCGAAGGGCGCTTTGCGCTGTTTGACGATGGCGCGAACCAAAGCGGCGATTTTGGCATTGTGCATCTTGGGGCGGACTATCTGATCAGCCCAAACATTCTGATGGGTGCTAGAGCGCAGGTGGATTGGGGCGAGCAGGACTTTGCAAGCACAAATGGAACGGTGTCCGGTATCGGGGTGATGGTTGGGCCCTATGCGACGGTGGCGCTAAGCCAGACGGTGTTCCTGGATGTGGCCGCCAGCTGGGGCGTTTCATCCAACGATAGCTCGCCGATTGGTACCTACACCGATCAGTTCGATACCACGCGCTGGATGGTCGATGCTGCGCTGGTTGGCCAGTTTCATTTTGGACAATGGACCGTGCGCCCGGTGGTGACGGTTCAGTATATTGCCGATCATCAGGAAGCCTATACCGACTCGCTGAGCGTTGTGATCGCCGACCAGAGTGTGTCGCAAGGACAGGTGAGTTTCTCACCCTATCTTGGCCGGCGGTGGTCCCTTGATGGTGGCTTGCATCTGACAACCTGGCTGGAAGGCAGTGGCCATTTTGCGTTTGCCAGCTCGGGCGCGAGCGCAGGCTCCTACGCTGAAAAGTTGGACGGATTGAACGCAACGCTGCGCGCCGGGATGGATTTTTCCTTGCCCGGCGGCGCCTCGGCATCCCTTGCCGGACAGTATGGCGGCATTGGCACAGATGCCCACAGCTATGGCGGCAGCCTTGCGGTCTCGCTGCCGCTGAACTGATTGCTGAGCAGGCAAACTATTCAGATTCCAAATAGCAACCATTGAGATTGTTGGGCTATTCGCGACCCTTTACGCTTCGTAAAGAAATTTGAGAGGGGCTGACCCCTCTTTTGAAGTTGGGGAGTTGGGTCTGTCCAAACGCGGCATGGGCAGGCGTCGTGCGCGGGCTGGGAGCGTAAAAGACAAGCAATGACATCAGTTGAGTTATCTCAGCCGGGCGGTGGCGCACCGTTTCCCGGAACGGCGAAGCTTTGTGCGCAACTGCGCGCCAGAAGGATGCCGATCCTCAGCTTCAAACGCGCGTCTGTTGCGCTGTTGGCCACATTGTCCGTCTTTGCGTTTCAATCCACCGCGCAGGCTGATTTCACATCCATAACTGGCACCAGGGCGGTGACTCTGGCAACTGATGGCGATTGCACGCCAAACAATTTCACCCGATTCAACATTGACGTCCAACTGGATTCAACTGGTGGTGATCGCATCTATCTTATCGATGGAAACAATCTGATCATTGATACGGTCAATATCGGTTCCGGCCCTCTTGATATCAGTGGTTTGGGCATTGTGACCAGCAACACGCCGGGCGCAGCGCCGTTTGCGATCGTTTTTTCAAACGCGCAAACTTACACGGCCGGTGCGACTTACGTTGCCGACGGTGACGAAGTTGAGCGGACGACCTTTGACCCTTCCTTGCTGGATTCAGATTGCCCTAGCCCCGCTCCGGAGATCGAGATCAGTGGCAACGGGCAGGTAATTCTCGACCGCACCAGCGCTGCGCAGCTTGCCGACCACAGCCAGTTTGAAAATACCGATGTAGGTTCCACAAGCACGCGGACCTACACGATCCGCAATCTCGGATCAGCCAACCTGACGGTCGGTGCGTCGCTTCAGTCCGGCGTGGTCTTCAGCATCACCGGTGCGCCAACCTCGCCAGTCGCCCCTGGAAGCAGCACGACTGTGACCGTTCAGTTCGCGCCAGCTTTCGAAGTCACCACCGGTGACACTCTCATCATCACGTCCAATGATGGCAGTGAGGCGGAAACGCGGTTTCCCATTGCCGGCACCGGGACCAATGGCACGCCCAATTTCGAGGTTCGAAATGCAGGCGGTTCAACGACGATCGCGCACAACGACATGGCACCGCGGGTTGCCGACGGGACTGATTTCGGGGGCGTCGATGTGACAGCCGGCACCGAGTCCAACACGTTCAATGTCCAACCGGCGGGCAGCTCCGCGCCAGCCCTCTTCACCGGCGCGCCATCGCGCGTTCAGATCACCGGCACCCATGCCGGAGACTTCAGTGTCACGCAGGATTTGCCAGCGTCACAGTCCGGAGGGGCGGTTCTGTTCACGATCCAGTTTGATCCCAGCGGGCCGGGCCTGCGTCAGGCGACGGTGGAGATTCCCAGCAACGTCACCGGCAAAAACCCCTACACCTTCGCCATTCAGGGCACGGGCACGGGCGTCACGACGGGCGATGTCACGTTTGAGGTGTCCATCGATGGCGGCGATGCGACGCTAAACCTTGCCTCGCCCACGCCAGCGCTGGCAGTGGCCGTCACGACGGCAAACGGGCAGGCGACACGGAACATCGCCAATGTGGCCTCTGGCACGCACATTGTGACACTGCCGGACCTGACAGTGCTTGGCTTTGGCTGGACGTCTATCAGCTGCGCCGATGGTGATTCCACCGTCGATCTGGCAGCCCTGACCATGACGCTTGAGCTGGGTGTGGGCGAAAGCCTGGTCTGCACGTTGCAGCTTGTTGAAACACGCCTTGCCACCAGTCGCATGATTGCCTATTTTCTGGGCGCGCGGAACACGCAGATCCTTGCCAACCAGCCGGGGTTTTCGCGCCGCTGGGCTCGATTGAACGGCGGCGGGGATGCTCCCTCGTCCCTGACCGCCAGCGTTCTCGGTTTCAGCCATACGTTCGCCTTCCCGTTCCAGGTGGCTGTCAGCGAGAACGCCCTAAGCTACGCCGCAACCCTGTCCGGTTTGACCGGAAATGCGGCTGCCCGGTCGGGCGATATCGGCTCCTGGGACGTATGGAGCGAGGGCCATATGGCACGTTTCGACGATGCCGTCAGTGACGATGGGCTATTCGCCATTCTGCATGCTGGCGTCGATTATCGCGCGAGCGAGAAGGTGCTGCTCGGGTTGGCGGCGAGCATCGATTGGACCGAACAAGCGAACACGGCGAACTCTGGCGATGTTTCCGGCACAGGCTGGATGCTGGGTCCCTACGCGACTGTGCGGATCGATGAGCAGCTTTTTGTCGATCTGCGCGCTGCCTGGGGGCGGTCGTCCAACGACATCAGCCCGTTTGGCACCTACACCGACCGTTTCGATACCACTCGGTGGCTGATTGCCGGGTCGGTTGGCGGCGACTATGCCTATGGGAGTTGGACGCTGAATCCGATCGTGTCGGTGCAGTATCTCAGTGAGCGGCAAGAGGCGTATGTGGATAGCCTGAGCGTTGCGATACCGAGCCAAACCGTAGCGCAAGGCGATGTCCGGTTCGAGCCTCGGCTCTCTTACTTGCACAAGTTCGACGATGGCACGCGTCTGCGGCCTTGGGTAAGGGTTTCCGGCGTTTACACCTTTGGTGACGGTGGGAACGCGAGCATAGGTTCGCTTGCCCGAGCTTTTGATGGGCTAACAGCCTCGGTCCAGACCGGGCTGGAGATGCACGCGGTCGGTGGTGCGTCACTGGCATTTTCGGGTCAGATGGATGGTTTTGGAGCCAATGACGCCCAAAGCTATGGCGCGACGGTCAGCGTTTCGGTGCCGCTTAATTGACGCGGGCAGCCGCTTGGCCAATCCGCTCTTAAGGGCTCATCGTTTGCGACATTCTGTTTCCTGAACGCAACGTCCCGGCCAATGGCCGGGACTTGAACAAGTGCCTACGCTGACGCCTTCAGCTCAAGGCGTGCTGCGTGCAGCAGAGGCTCGGTGTAGCCAGACGGCTGCTCACGGCCTTTGAAGACCAGATCGCAGGCCGCTTTGAACGCAACGCCCTCATAGCCGGGTGCCATCGGCATGTAGGTTGGATCGTCGGCGTTCTGCTGATCGACCACTTTGGCCATGCGCTTCATGACGTCCATGACCTCAGCTTCGCTGACGACGCCATGGTGCAACCAGTTGGCCATGTGCTGGGAAGATATGCGCAGTGTCGCGCGGTCTTCCATCAGGCCGACATCGTGGATGTCGGGCACTTTGGAGCAGCCAACGCCCTGGTTCACCCAGCGCACAACGTAACCCAGGATCCCTTGAGCGTTGTTTTCAAGCTCATCCTTGATCTCGTCCGGCTGCCAGTTGGGTCGGTCGGCCAGGGGAATGGTGAGCACGTCGTCGAGGCCTGCCGTGGCGCGCGAACGCAATTCGGCCTGGCGGGCTTTCACATCGACATCGTGATAGTGCGTCGCGTGAAGCGTCGCGGCGGTAGGGGAGGGCACCCAGGCGCACGTCGCGCCGGCTTTCGGGTGGCCAACCTTTTGCTCCAACATGGCATGCATCCGATCAGGCATCGCCCACATGCCTTTGCCGATCTGGGCTTTACCGGGCAGGCCGCAGGCCAGGCCGACATCGACATTGCGATCCTCGTAGGCAGCGATCCAAGGCGTCGCCGTCATGTCGCCTTTGCGGATCATCGCGCCGGCCTCCGTGGAGGTATGCATCTCATCGCCGGTGCGATCGAGGAAGCCGGTGTTGATGAAGACGACGCGGTTCTTGGCCGCTCGGATGCATTCCTTGAGGTTCACCGTCGTGCGGCGTTCCTCATCCATGATGCCCATTTTGAGCGTGTATTCTGGTAGGCCAAGATGGCTTTCGATGGCCCCAAACAAATCGTTGGCGAAGGCAACTTCGTCCGGTCCATGCATTTTTGGTTTGACGATGTAGACCGAGCCTTGCGTGGAGTTGCGCTTCTTATGGCTCGCGTCTTTGTTGAGGTCATGCATGGCGATCATCGCCGTGCAAAGACCGTCTAAGATGCCTTCGGGGATTTCGTTGCCGTTGGCGTCAAGGACGGCTGGCGTCGTCATCAGATGCCCGACATTGCGCACCAGCATCAGCGCGCGGGTCTTGACCATGAACGGCTCGCCGTTTGGCGCCTTGTATTCGAAATCGCCATAGAGCTTGCGGGTGATCGTTTTGCCGCTCTTCTCCAGCGTCTCTTCCAGATCGCCTTGCATCAGGCCGAGCCAGTTGCGGTAGGCTAGCGCCTTATCTGGCCCATCGACCGCGGCAACGGAATCCTCGCAATCCATGATCGTGGAAACGGCGGCTTCCAAATTGATGCCGGCGATGTTGGCCTTGTCGGTCTTGCCGATCGGGTTTTCGGCATCGAACCACATCTCGAAGTACAGGCTGTTGTTCTGGAAGAGAAGCATGGACGGTGCCATGGGGTCGCCGTGAAAACCCTTGAATTTCTCCGGTTCTTTCAACTCCGTGATCGTGCCGTCTTCCAGCGTCGGCACAAGGCGATCATGGGCGACGACATAGGTCACGACATCGGCGTGGCTGCCGATTTCCAGCGGGATGGTTTTGTCGAGAAAGGATCGTCCCCAGGCGATGACGCGCGCGCCACGCTGCGGATCATAGACTTTGCCCTTCGGCAGGTCGCCCAAGGCGTCGGTTCCGTAAAGGGCATCGTAAAGCGAGCCCCATCGGGCATTGGCCGCGTTCAGCGCATAGCGGGCGTTCATGATCGGAACGACAAGCTGCGGCCCGGGGATCGAAGCGATCTCCGGATCGACCTGTGTGGTTTCGACAGTGAAATCGGGACCTTCGGGCACCACATAGCCGATGTCGGACAGGAAAGCCTTGTAGGCGGCCAGGTCGATGGGCTGACCTTCGCGTTCGCGGTGCCAGGCATCGATCTTGGCCTGCAGTTCCTCGCGTTGTTCCAAAAGCGCGCGATTACGCGGCCCAAAATCGCGCACGAGCGTGGCGAGCGCCTGCCAAAAGGCATCGGCGGTGACACCAAGGCCCGACAGGGCGTCCTCTTCGATCAAGGAGCACAGGCTGGTTTCCACCTGTAGGCCGGCTCGCGAAGCGTAGGAATAGGGGGGCAAATGCGCCATACTGATCTCCATGGGCGTTCAGTCGCTGGGGACGTTACTGATCGGAACTTGCGGGTCAATGCAGTGCAGCATAGATGGCGATTTTCTTTTGCGATTAGGGCCATAGCGCACCTTGCCGGATTGCGTTTTTGCTAAAAAACGTTGGTTCGGACCACCTTTCGTTTACCGTTGGTTTAATGCGCGTCGTTTAGTTTGGCGCCTATGTACATCGACGTTGCGCCTCTCGACATCATGGTAATCGACGATTCGGCTTATATGCGCCGGATCGTGTCGGCCATGCTGCGCGGGTTTGGCGCCCGGCGTATCCATGAGGCCGAGGACGGTGCCGATGCGCTTGAAAAAATCGAGATGCAGCCGCCCGACATGATCATTGTCGACTGGGTGATGCCGGTGTTGGACGGCGCAGAGCTGGTGAAGCTAATCCGCCAGCCGAACTTTGTTTGCGCCTATGTGCCGATCATCATGCTGTCGGGGCACACCGAGCGCAGCCGCGTGCTCGCCTCGTCAAAGCTGGGCGTCAATCACTTCCTGTCGAAGCCGGTTTCGGCCAAGGCGCTCTACAACCGAATGGCCGACTGCATTCTGTACCCGCGCCGCTTCGTCAGCACAGATGAGTATTTCGGGCCGGAGCCGCGCAGCCAGAACGAAGGCCAGTTGCGCACACAAATCGGTGTGGCGCTGGATGAGAACGGCATGCCGGTGGAACAGACCGGCTGATCGACAGGCCTTGGCCGGTTCGCGATCGTCCTGCACCAACCCTCCAATCGCAAAAAAAAGGTGCCTTGCGGCACCTGGAGGAGATTCAAGGGAGGATGGATGCCAAGGCACCCATTGGCACATCACAGGATCGCCAATGGTCAGAGCATCTCATGCAATCCAAACCTTTGGAAGTCGGGCGAACCCGGTTCGTGCAGTTGCTTAGCGGCGATAGTCGAATAAGATCAAAACAAAGCGGAGCGATTGGGCGGTGGATCGGGTGTGGCAGTTACCTGTCCGGAAGGCCGCCAACGCTAAATGACCTTAAGGTCGTTCTCGCTGGCGCGTGGCATGCTGGTCGATTTTTCAGCCGGAGCGCCCGACGCCGTTGCAGCGACAATCTTGGATCCAGACGTGTCTTTCGGCTTACCGGATGCGGATTTTTCAGTCTTTCGGTTACCGGTCGTCTTGGAAGACGCTTTTGTCGCGGCCTTGCTGCTGCCACTTCGGGCCGGCGTCTTTTTCTTCGAACGCAGGCGGTCGCGTGCTTCGACCAGTGAGGTCACGAGGTTGCTGTCGGCGCCATCCTGTTCGGCCTCGTCGAGCAGCGCGTTGATGCGATCCTGGCCATCGAGCTCGATGGCAGCATTTGCCGTGAGCGACGCGGTCATCTCGTCGATCGAGGCGCGCAAGCTGTCGAGATCTGTCGGTGGCGTATCGGTGTTGGCTGCGGGCGGCATGAGGGGCGGTACGGGGAGTTCTTCGC
Organism: Hyphomicrobiales bacterium; assembly: GCA_046290415.1. Lineage (GTDB taxonomy): Bacteria > Pseudomonadota > Alphaproteobacteria > Rhizobiales > MH13 > MH13. The sequence goes on along the minus strand of JBKAGN010000049.1, from coordinate 16,775 downwards.
CATCGACACTGACCAATTGTGGGCCAGGGCGTGGTGCGTTGCGCAGTTCGCTCTCGAGCTCGGAGATTTTTGCCATCAGGCTGTCGCGTTCGGCATTGAAATCAGCCTTGGCAGCAGCGAGCGCCTGATTATCGTCGCGGGCATCAAGCAATAGCCGGGCACGGGCCGCCGACGCTTCGGCTGCATTCTTTTCTGACCGCAACGTGCGTACGGTCTCACGCAGGCTTTCGATTTGAGTGCGTGCCATCGCGGCGGCATCGCCGGTTTGGGCCAGTTGCGAGACTGTGTTGGGGTCGGCGTCGCCTGCCAGATGGGCCGCCAATTCGGCGCGCAGGCTTTCGGCCTCTTGCGTCAAACGCCCAATGTCATCATCGCGCATTGCCAGCTCTTGGCGCACATCGGACAGGTCGCGGCGCAGATCGGCGAGTTCTGCATTGCGACTCATGAGGGTTTCTTCATGTTCGCGCAGACGTTCCCGGGTGGTGTTGAGCGTATCGCTCAAATTCACCAGCGAAGATTGCGTGTCGTCGCGCTCGGCCAGCGCCAGAGCTGAGGACGACGTCATTTGGTCGGCCATCAAGCGGGCTTGTGCGGACATTTGCCGCTCGCGGTCGAGCGCCCGTTCCAACTCACGAATGCTGATGGCGGCCCGCGCTTGGGCACCGGCGATGCGCGCTTCGAAGGCGCGCAAAGTCTCAGGGCGGTCGCGTTCGAGACGCGCGCGGGTGAGGCGAACGGCGCGGACCCAGACAAGCCGACAGGCTATGAGCCCTAAGAGACACGCGCTGAAAAACCCGAGCAAAAAGACGACGATATCGGCTACTGTCACTGGATTACCACCTGCCAAAACGTTGTTAATCTACTGTCAACCATGGGCGATTTTTTCGCAAGGCCCGACTGGCCAACAGGCTTAACAAAACAGCCTGACGGTCCCGTGATGGCGGTCACAATTTGGTGGTTTTGGCGCCGATGCTTTCCCTAACGCCATGCGCGCCAGTGAAGCGGCGCGGCTTAGCGGTGTTTAGAGCGCTTTAAAACGGGTTCCAGGTGGGTTGGCGGGTGAACTTCAAGTAGCCAACATTGATCCCAAGACGAGCGCCGATGCCGGCACGAATGGGCGCGACCACGACCTGTGCGGACTGATTGGCTGATGCTGACAAACCGCCAACAAGGAACGCCGATCCGCTGACGCCGGGAAAGCGCTGATACATCGTATCGACCGACGGCAGATTGTAGACCAGGATCATGGTGCGGGTGCCATCGCCGCCCATGTCGAAACCGATCGATGGGCCCTGCCAGTACACGCGGTGGTTGCCGGCGTTGCGCGTGTAGAGCACGCCTTCGCCATAACGCAGACCGCCGAAGAAAGCAGCGCTGGCTTCCTCGCCCAAAATGTAGCCGTTCGGCTGACCATATTGTGCGGTCAGGCTTTCAACCACGTCGGCCATGCCGCGGGCCATATTGCCGAAAAAGACGTGCCCGGAATCCACCAGTTCCTGAGAGGAGAATGTGTTCCCCGCGCCGGATTGTTGTTGCGCATGGACCATCAGCGGCGAAAGGATCGTCAGAACAGCAGCCAACACGATCGCAAGCAGCGTGCCTTGCGCGCGGCGCCAGCTTTCGGTGGCAATGGCAGATGGCGAGATGGCAAAGGCGAGGGACATGATCGGTTCCTTCCAAAATCTATCCCGGGGGCGTGCGCTTTGCTGCTGCACGCGTGGGGCTTACTCAGCTGCCGGCGGTTTTCTGGTTTGGCTTAACGGACCGCTTAACGATCAGCGCTAAGATTTGACCATTGTAAGGCCGCGGTCGGCTTTGGGACGGGCGACAGCCCGTTCGTTGGCTTTCCGCTGAAGAATACAGGCAACATGGTGAACAAATGGTTCAAATGGTGATGACAGGTTTGCAAACGATCTTTGCGCACTGCCGGGCCGTGCGTCATGTGATGGTCGCTTTGCTGCTGGGCACGCTTGTTGCGCCGGTTCCAGTTGTTATGGCCAATGAGCGGATCATCTCCGATCCTTCCGACCGCGTTGCTCTGTTTGGCTTTGACCCAGTTGCCTACCTTGCCGATGGGGAGGCACGCGAAGGGCTTCCCGACTTTGAGCTTGTCCGCGATCGGTTGGTCTGGCGTTTTGCTAACGCCGGCAACATGGAAGCCTTCGTCCAGGACCCTGAACGGTTCGTTCCTGCCTATGGCGGACATGGCGCGCTGATGGTTTCGCGTGGCGCTGTTGCCATTGGACACCCGGCCGTGTGGCTGGCTGTTGGGGGACGGGTGTTTTTGTTTCGCGACCAAGCCTCGCGTTATGCTTTTCTTCTCGAAGCCGCTGCCTTGATTGATCTGGCCGATGCCGCTTGGCCCGATGTGCGCGATACGCTGGCGCCTTGATTTTCATTCACACCGAAAAGAACACGGCTAAGCGTTTCGCGGCGGCCCTGGACTGCTAAACTGGCGCCGATTCGATCTCTAAGGAGAGCGTCTGGAATGGGTTCGAGCAGGGTGATGCCTGTTACGTAACCTGCCAATCGTTCCGGTGCGCCGCCACAAAGGAATATCCGCGATGTCCGCCTTTCCCGAACCAACCCCGATGGAGTTGGCCTCATTGATTGTGAGCAAGACGTGCCACGACATCATCTCACCGGTGGGCGCATCGTCCAGCGCGATGGAAATGTGGGTGACCGCAAACGATGACTCCACGCGGGAAGTGGCGCAGACGCTGATGCAAAAATCGGCGGCGCAAGCGGTCCACAAGCTGAGTTTCGTCCGCCTTGCTTACGGCGCCTATGGCGATGTTGGCGGCGACGTTGATCTGGGCGAAGCGAAAGATGCGACGGTGCCTTACATCACCGACGACCGCACAACCTTGTCCTGGAATTTGGAGCGGGTGATTGCCCCCAAAGCCGTGGCGAAATTGGCAATGGGTTTGTTGGCGCTGACCAAGGATGCGGTTCCGCGCGGCGGCGAAATCACGATTGATGGCACCGACTTGACCGGCAAGGCTCAGTTTGTCGTGCGCGGCGAAGCGAAGAAGGTCATCATCCCGCAAGGTGCAGAAGACGCACTGTCGCGCCGTTTTGCCGATGGCGTGCACGCGCGCAACGTGCATCTGTTCCATCTAATTCGCGTTGCCGACGAGGTTGGTGTCCGCATCGAACCCGATATGGATGAGACGTCGATCACCTTCAAAACAGTGCCGATCTAAGCCAAGTTCCAAATGACCTAGGGGCAATTTTCCATTGCCCCTTAAAAACTGACCACCGCATTTACCATGTGTGTGCGGTTGCTCGCGAGGCGATGCAATCTCGGCGAGTGGTTTCAGTTTAAATTAACCGTTCCCGATCACAATCCTAAGTGAAAGTGCTTGGTCCGAGACGTTGCAGGCTCACACCAGGCGCAGACACGAGTTCGCCGATCGCTTGTCGAGGCGCCTAACAGGGGTGTGAGTATGGATGACCTGCTTCTAGAATTCTTGACGGAAACCAATGAGAGCCTCGACGTTGTCGACGTGGAATTGGTGAAGTTTGAGCAAGATCCCAACAATGCTCAGATTTTGGATAACATCTTCCGTCTGGTTCATACGATCAAAGGAACCTGTGGCTTCCTTGGTTTGCCGCGACTGGAAAGCTTGGCGCATGCCGCCGAAACCCTGATGGGCAAGTATCGTGACGGCTGCCCCGTCACCACCGAAGGCGTTAGCCTGATCCTGCTTTCCATTGATCGCCTGAAGGCCATTTTGGCCGATCTGGAAGCTACCGGTTCTGAGTCCGTTGGTGACGATCAGGACTTGATCAGTGAACTGGAACGCCTGTCGATCGCCGCTGAGAGCGGTGAAGCTGTGGCCGAACCTGAGCCCGAGCCAGAGCCCGCACCCGAACCTGAGCCTGAAGAAGAGCGCGAAGTGCGCGTTGGTGAGGTTCCGCTCGACGAACTTGATCGCATCTTCAACGAGACCGAAAGCGACTATGACGCCGAAGCCGCTGCGAAGCAGCAGATGGAAGAAGCGCTGGCCGAAGTGAAAGCCAAGGCTGGTGATGCAGACGGTGACGCGGTTGACGCCGAGGCTTCGGCTGAGACACCCGAGGCCGACGCTGCACCTGCGCCGGTGAAAGCCGAAGCGCCCAAGGTTAGCGCTCCAAAAGCTGAGTCCAAGCCTGCACCGGCCAACAAGGCTGACGCGAAAGGCGCACCAGGCGTTGCTGGTGAGGCCAAGCAAAATGGCGAGAAGTCGCTGGCATCGCAATCGATCCGTGTATCGGTCGATACGCTTGAAAACCTGATGACGATGGTGTCCGAGCTGGTGCTTACCCGCAACCAGCTGTTGGAAATTGTCCGTCGCCACGAGGATTCTGAGTTCAAAGTGCCGCTGCAGCGCCTGTCCAATGTGACGGCAGAACTGCAGGAAGGCGTCATGAAGACGCGCATGCAGCCGATTGGCAATGCGTGGCAGAAGCTGCCGCGGATCGTGCGTGATCTTGCCGGCGAACTTGGCAAGGACATCGACCTTGAGATGGTTGGTGCCGAGACCGAACTTGATCGTCAGGTTCTTGATCTTATCAAAGACCCACTGACCCACATGGTCCGCAACTCCGCCGATCATGGTTTGGAGCTGCCGGCTGACCGCGCCGCCGCCGGCAAGCCGGAAAAGGGCACGATCAAGCTTTCAGCCTATCATGAAGGCGGGCATATCATCATTGAAATTGCCGATGATGGTAAGGGCCTGCCGACGGAGCTTCTCAAGAAGAAGGCGATCGATAACGAGCTTTACACCGAAGCCGACATCGAGCGCATGTCCGAAGCGCAGATCCATAAGCTGATCTTCCATCCGGGCCTTTCGACGGCTGCCAAAGTAACGAACGTCTCTGGCCGTGGCGTCGGCATGGACGTCGTGCGCACCAACATTGAAGCCATCGGCGGCACGATCGACCTTAAGAGCAAGGAAGGTCACGGCACCGTCGTGATGATCAAGATCCCGCTGACGCTGGCGATTGTGTCCACGCTGATTGTGGAGTCCTCGGGCGAACGTTTCGCGATCCCGCAGCTTGCTGTGGTCGAGTTGGTCCGTGCTCAAAAAGACTCCGAGCACAAGATCGAGACGATCCGCAACACGCCGGTGCTGCGTCTGCGCGACAAGCTCCTGCCGCTTTCACCGCTCGCGCATCTGCTTGGCGCTGAACCAGCCAAAGAACCAGGCGATATCGGTGAAGAGGGCTTCATCGTGGTTATGCAGGTCGGCAACCAGACCTTTGGCCTGGTGGTCGATGCGGTGTTCCATACCGAAGAGATCGTCGTCAAACCGATGTCGTCAATGCTGCGCCATCTGTCGATGTTCTCCGGCAACACCATTCTCGGCGATGGCTCGGTGATCATGATCCTTGATCCCAACGGCATCGCCAATGCTATTGGCTCGGCGATCGACAGCGAAGTGGCCGAGCAGGCACAGACCGAAGAGAAGGTCATGACCGCCGATGAGCCTCAGTCGGTTTCGCTTCTGGTCTTCCGGGCCGGAGGCGAGGAACCCAAAGCCGTCATGCTGTCCTTGGTCACGCGTCTTGAAGACATTCAGACTGAGGCCATTGAGCACGCCAATGATCGCGACCTGGTCCAATACCGTGGCAACCTGATGCCGTTGGTCAAGGTCACCGAGAATATGCAGCTACGTGATAAAGGCACGCAGCCGATGCTGGTCTTTGCTGATGAGCACCGCTCGATGGGTCTGATGGTCGATGAGATCGTTGATATCGTCGATGAGGTTCTCGACATCGAGGTCACCTCTGAAAAACCAGGTGTGCTCGGGTCTGCTGTCATCAAAGGCAAGGCAACCGAAGTCATCGATGTTGGCTACTTCATGCCGCTGGCTTTCGACGACTGGTTCATGATGAAGGATGTGGGTTCGTCGCAGGAGAAATTTGATGTTCTCCTGGTTGATGACTCCACCTTCTTCCGCAACATGCTTGGCCCAGTTCTACGATCGGCCGGCTACAGCGTGACCGCTTGTGAAGATGCGCAGGAAGCTTTGGAACTGCTCGAAGAGGGACGCCGGTTCGACGCCATCGTCTCCGATATCGAGATGCCGGGCCTCTCCGGTTACGAATTCACAACGCAAGTGCGCAAGGATGCGCGTTACGCGGACACGCCGATCATCGCCATGTCGGCGCATGCAACCCCTGCGGCCATCCAAAAGGGTCGTGACGCAGGCTTTTCCGACTATGTCGCGAAATTCGACCGCACGGGTCTGATTGCCGCGATCAAAGAGCAAACCAGTGAAGTGGAGTTGGCGGCATGAGCGCCATTCGTGATGCAAACAACGATGACAGCCGGATCGCCTCAGGGCTCGACGTGTTGTCGAAAGATGTCACCCAGTATGTGACGGTTTACATTGCCGACCAGCTGTTCGGGTTGCCGATCAGTCGTGTGCACGATGTGTTCATGCCCGATGCAATGACGCCCGTTCCGCTGTCGAACAAAGAGATCGCCGGCGTGCTCAATTTGCGCGGCCGGATCGTCACCGCGATCGACATGCGCTGGAAACTCGATCTGCCAATGGCGGATGAGGGCGTGAAGCGCATGGCCGTGGGCATCGACTATAAGGGCGAAAGCTACGGCTTGATTATCGACCGTGTCGGCGAGGTCTTGAACCTGCCGATCGGCGAGCGCGAACCCAATCCGGTCAATCTCGATCCACGGTGGGCGGCGATTTCAGCGGGCGTTCATCGTTTGGAAGGGACCCTGATGGTAATTCTGGACGTCGATAGCGTGCTGCAATCATTGAGTGTTGGCGTCGCTGCTTAATTGATCTCTGCTTCGCGGCCCTGACCGGTTCTTGAAAGGACACAGCGCAATGAAAACCTGCCTGGTTGTTGATGATTCCAGCGTCATTCGAAAAGTCGCGCGGCGCATCCTCGAGGACCTGGAGTTCGAGGTCGAAGAGGCCGCAGACGGTCAGGAAGCGTTGGAAAAATGCCGCCAGTCGATGCCCGATTCCATTTTTCTCGATTGGAATATGCCGGTCATGGACGGTCTGGAGTTTTTGAAAACGCTCCGCGCTGAAGATGGTGGAAACGTGCCGAAAGTGGTGTTTTGCACCACAGAGAATGATGTTGCGCACATTGCGAAGGCGATGCGAGCCGGCGCCAACGAGTACATCATGAAACCGTTCGATCGTGAGATCGTCGAGGCCAAGTTCGCTGAAGTTGGACTTGCCTAGTCTGGCGCTTCTTGCGCCCGACCGAGCCACTATCGTTGCATTTCGTGCTGTCCCTCCGTGCCTTTGTGTGCGGGTCATCTTGCTAGGTTAACGTTCATGTCCGCAGTCGCCGCTCGCCAACCAAGACCAGTTACCGATCCGGTTCGTGTGATGGTTGTCGACGACTCCGTTGTGGCCCGCGGTCTGATGGCGCGCTGGATCGACGAAGAACCGTCGCTGGCTGTCGTTGGTACGTTGCGCACCGGCAAGCTAGCGGTTGAACAGATCGAAGCGCTTGAGCCGGACGTTGTGGTTCTGGACATCGAAATGCCAGAGATGGATGGCCTGACGGCGCTTCCTCTGCTCCTGAAGGCGCGGCCAGGCGTTCAGATCGTCATGGCCTCGACGCTGACGCGTCGCAATGCTGAGATTTCTCTCAAAGCCTTGTCGCTCGGTGCGGCCGACTATGTGCCCAAACCGGAAAGCAATTCAGGCGTCTCGACCAGCCCTGAGTTTCGCCGCGACCTGGTCGCCAAAGTTCGTGCGCTCGGAGCGCGGGGCAAGACGACTGCTCGCTCGCCACACATTTCACGGCCGGATGCTCCGGTTAAGATTGAGCGCTCGGCTGCCTCACCACTGGTACACAAGTCGGAAGTGTCGCTGGCCAATATGCGCCGCTGGTCGTCCAGCGTGCCGCGCATTCTGGCGATCGGATCATCGACCGGTGGGCCGCAGGCACTGGCGAAGTTTTTTGCCACCGTTGGCCCTGCCGCCAAGCGCGTACCGATCGTTGTCACCCAGCATATGCCTGCGACGTTCACAGCGATCCTGGCTGAGAACCTTGGTAAGGCTGCCGGCCTTCCCTCGGCAGAGGGCCGCGATGGCGAAGTTCTGAAGCCTGGTCAGATCTATGTCGCCCCTGGCGGCAAGCACATGATCGTCAAGAAGAGCTCGGATGGCATGAAAATCGCACTGACCGACGGACCGCCCGTCAATTTTTGTAAGCCTGCCGTCGATCCACTGTTTGACTCGCTCGCCCAGGCTTATGGGTCGGCGGTCCTGGCGACGGTACTGACCGGCATGGGCAATGATGGCGGCAAGGGCGCAGTGCATATCAGCGACGCTGGTGGCAGCGTGATTGCCCAGGACGAAGCAACTTCAGTGGTTTGGGGTATGCCTCAGGCCGTGGTGCAGAACAAAGCCTGTTGCGCGGTGCTTCCGCTCGATCAACTGGCTAGCAAGGTCGCCCAGCTTTTGAAAGGGGAGCGCCCATGACACCGGCAGATTACGATTTTCTGCGGTCTTTTTTGAAAGAGCGCTCCGGCCTCATCTTGTCCAATGACAAGCAGTATTTGATCGAAAGCCGCTTGATGCCGGTGGCGCGGCAGGAAGGCCTTGATACGATCTCGGCACTGGTTGCCAAATTGAAGACACCGCTTGGTCGTTCGGCCGGCGAAAAGGTCGTCGAAGCAATGACGACCAACGAGAGCTTCTTCTTTCGCGACAAAACGCCCTTTGATCATTTTTCCGACGTGATGCTTCCGCAGATGATGGATACACGCAAATCACAGCGGAAAATCCGGATCTGGTGCGCTGCGGCCTCGACCGGCCAAGAGCCTTACTCGCTTGCCATGATCATTAAGGATCAGGGGCTGAAAGCCTCCGCCTTCCGGTTTGAAATTATTGGTACCGATATCTCGCGCGACGTTTTGGACCGCGCGAAAGCCGGGTCTTACTCGCAGTTTGAGGTCCAGCGCGGATTGCCGATCCAGATGCTTCTCAATCATTTCACTCAGAAAGGTGAAACCTGGGAGATCTCGCCGGCGATCAAGCAGATGGTACAGTTTCGCCCGCTCAACCTGTTCGACAGCTTTTCCTCGCTTGGCACGTTCGATATCGTGTTCATCCGCAACGTGCTGATCTATTTCGAGCAGGCTGCTAAGATCGAGATCTTGGAGCGCGTTGCCAAACAGATGGCACCGGATGGCTTCATGGTGCTTGGCGCGGCTGAAACGGTGGTTGGATTGACCGATGCTTTCAAAGCCGTTCCTGGCAGCCGCGGACTTTACCAGCCCAATCCGGACTTTGTTGCCGGTTCCTCGTCAACCTTCCCGGTTCGTCGAACGGCCTAACAGCAGCCAGACCAACATGTAACGGCGTCAAAACCGCCTTTGAAAAACCCGGCCTCGCGGCCGGGTTTTTGCTTGCGACGATGACGCCGGCTAGCGAGCACCCCTTGCCAAACTGGCAAACAAAAAAGCCGCCCCGAGAGGGGGGCGGCAATTTCGGTGTCTGGATAGGGATTTGGTTGAAGCGGCGCTCTTAAGCGCTCTGCTTCATCGTCGACTCGTCGGGATCGCGCAGCACATAGCCGCGGCCCCAAACGGTTTCGATGTAATTGGAACCACCGGTGGCAGCTGCCAGCTTCTTGCGGAGCTTACAGATGAACACGTCGATGATTTTCAGTTCTGGCTCATCCATGCCACCATAGAGGTGGTTGAGGAACATTTCCTTGGTGAGCGTGGTGCCTTTGCGCAGCGATAGCAGCTCCAGCATCTGGTATTCTTTGCCGGTCAGATGGACGCGCTGACCATCGACTTCGACGGTTTTGGTGTCCAGATTGACCGTGACATCACCGGTGGTGATGACGGATTGAGCGTGACCCTTGGACCGACGCACAATGGCGTGGATGCGGGCGACAAGCTCATCTTTGTGGAACGGTTTGGTCAGATAGTCATCGGCGCCAAAGCCGAGACCGCGAACCTTATCCTCGATACCTGCAAGACCGGAAAGGATTAAGATCGGTGTCTTAACCTTCGACAGGCGCAGCGTGCGGAGCACTTCGTAGCCTGACATGTCCGGGAGGTTCAAATCGAGAAGAATGATATCGTAATCATACAGTTTTCCGAGGTCGACGCCTTCTTCACCAAGGTCCGTCGTGTAGACATTAAACGCCTCGGATTTCAGCATCAGTTCGATGCTTTCTGCCGTTGCGATGTCATCCTCGATTAGCAATACACGCATGCCAATCCCCTTTGCCCTATCCTAGGTTTTCGCCGCTCGAAAACGCGAAACAACGAAGGGCTTCGTTCTGCCCCGTCGTTAACGCTACCCTTCAGTGGTAAGCGAAAGGTTAAGACAACCTTCCACAGGACCGATTTACGCAACACTTTGGAAAGCATGCGGGGTGATTCGCCCGCTTTGCGTTAAGATTTATCAGACAGCGAATCAGCGGTGCAACCGTTTTCAAGGCAACGACGTAGGCGATTCGGTAAATGACGCAGCGGAAAGTCCGGCCATGCACGACCTAGCCGACCAGATCGATGATCTGCTTGACCGAGAGGTGTTTGGACGCGTCACCGGCATCCAGGGCTTGCTCGTGGAGGTTGCCGGTCCCTTGCATCTGTTGGCGGTTGGCTCGCGCCTGGCGGTGGAGATCAGCGACAGCCGTTCGGTTTTGGTCGAGATCGTCGGCTTCAAACCGGAACGCGCCCTCTGCCTGCCCTATGATCCGCTTGATGGCATGCGCCTTGGATGCCGCGCCGTTTTGGTCGCATCTGAAGCGCTGACCAAACCGTCGCCGGCCTGGCTCGGCCGTGTCATCGATGCGCTTGGCCGTCCAATTGATGGAAAAGGTCTGCTGCCGACCGGGGCAGACGCCTACGATTTGCGGGCTGCGCCGCCACCGCCGGCCAATCGCGCCAGGGTGGGTGGACCGCTCGATTTGGGCGTGCGGGCGCTCAACACATTCGTAACCTGCTGCGAGGGGCAGCGTCTTGGCATCTTTGCTGGCTCCGGCGTTGGCAAGTCGGTGTTGATGTCGATGCTGGCGACGAACACCAAGGCCGATGTGGCGGTCATTGGCCTGATCGGTGAGCGAGGCCGCGAATTACAAGAGTTCATCGAGGACGATCTTGGTCCCTCGGGCATGGAGCGCGCCGTGGTTATTGTTGCCACGTCGGATGAAAGCGCGCTGATGCGCCGCCAGGCTGCTTACATGGCGATGACGGTGTCGGAATTCTTTCGCGCGCAAGGCAAGAATGTTCTTCTGATGATGGACAGTGTGACACGCTTCGCCATGGCGCAGCGCGAGATTGGATTGGCTGGTGGTGAGCCGCCAACCACCAAAGGGTACACACCGACTGTGTTCACCGAGCTGCCGCGTCTGTTGGAGCGCGCAGGTCCTGGGCTGAAAGGCGAGGGCACGACGACAGGCCTGTTCACAGTTCTTGTCGAGGGTGATGATCACAATGAGCCGGTGGCCGATGCGGTGCGCTCCATTCTGGACGGGCACATCGTCATGGAGCGTGCCATTGCGGAACGCGGCCGTTATCCGGCCATCAACATTCTTAAATCAGTTTCGCGCACAATGCCTGGGTGTGTGCCAGAAAGTGCGCGCGAAACGGTTCGCCGTGCTCGCGCTTTGTTAAGCTCTTTCGGCGATATGGAAGAATTGATCCGTCTGGGCGCGTATCGCCGAGGGTCGGATAGCGATGTTGACGAGGCCATTCGCCTCAACCCACAGCTGGAGGCGTTTTTGAGCCAGCAAAAAGGGGAATCGACGTCGCTTGCCGAAGGATATGAGGCGCTCGCCGGCATTCTGGACGAGGCGTCTGACGCGTGATTGGGAGTATTGAGTCATGAAGTCGCGTGAAAGCCTGATCCGCCTGAAGCGGTATCAAGTCGACGAGAAGCGCCGCCAGGTAACGCAGATTGAAGCCATGATGGCCGATTTCGAGCGTATGGCGAGCGAGCTGGATCGAGAGGTTTCGATCGAGCAGGAAAAGGCCGGTATCACTGATATGGGCCACTACGCCTATCCGACCTATGCAAAGGCCGCTGCCCAGCGCCGCGATAATCTGCGTGAGTCCGCGGACAATCTGCGCGGTCAGCTTGAGGCTGCTCAGGACGAGTTGGCCGAGGCGGTGGAAGACTTGAAAAAGGTCGAATTGCTCGAAGAGCGTGACCAGGAAGCGCAGCGCGCCACCATGGCAAGCCGCGAGCAGGCTGAATTGGAAGAGCTCAGCCAGTCGCGCCGGTCACGTGGTGGCATGATCGGCTGATCGTGCCTTCTCCGCTCGACAATGCATCAGGCCCGGCCAACCGCCGGGCCTTTTTCTTGACCAGATAATGCCATCCGGACTACCGATGTCGCTCTTCCAACGGCGTGGGGCACAATGCCGGTCGAGTTCAATTGGTCAGAGCCAGGGGCCGTGGAGTTCCTGGTTGTTTGCTTCAACCTCGGTAACTTCCTGGCCGTCGTAGCTTTTATGGTGCGCGGTGCGATTTCGTTACGCATGCTGACTGTGATCGGGGCGTTGTTGCAAGCTCTGTTCTACGCCTTCATTGCGCAAGATATCATCACCTATGGACTTTTCTGGAAAAGTCTGACGGCGGTGATCGCGTTTGCGGTGGTGCTTTTGATTGTGCGTGAACGGATGGGGCGCCAATTCGCCCCTGAGCTGCGCGGATTGGCGCAAGAGCTGCGCTTGCTCAACCCCGGTCAAATCGAAAAGCTGTTCAGGGTTGGCGATATTCGCGTGGCCGATAGTGAGCGCTGCATCATCAGCCAAGGCGCCCGCCCCGACGAGCTGTTCTATTTGCTCGAAGGTTCGGCGACGGTGCTTAAGGATGGTCGGCCAATCGCTATTGAAGCCGGGACATTTCTTGGAGAGATCGCATTTGTTGGCGGTGGTGAGGCCACAGCTGATGTGCTCTTGGCCTCCGGCAGCCGGTTTATCGCGTGGCCTGTCGACAGGCTGAACGCTCTGCTCACCAAGGACGATCAGATCGACATCGCGTTGCGCGGTCTGATCAACCACGACCTGGCGCGCAAAGTCGCTGCGCAGCCGGTCTCGGCACCAAAAGTGTTGAAGACGGCAGCCGAATAGAACCGGCCTAACTCAAGACGTCCTGCCACTCCTTGTGGCGCTGGAGTTGCGCCTTGGCAAACGGACAGAGCGGCATGATCTTGGTGCCTGATGCGCGGGCATCCATAACCGCCCGTTCAACCAGTTTGACGCCGACGCCCATACCGCGGAGTTCGTCGGGAACGCCGGTGTGATCGATGATGATCAGCGTGTCGCTGGCGCGCGAGTAGGTGAGTTCCGCATCGGGTTTGCCTTCTATGTGGGACGTGTACGTGCCCTTCGACCCCTCCTCGTGATGCGTGATGGTCAGATCGGGGGTCGGTTTTTCCATGCTTTGCGTTCCTAAGGGTCTGAGAAATCCGCCAACGGGATTTGCGGCGCGGTGTCGCGTGGGAGAACGCCAGTCAACCGAGGATCGGAGCTGAGTTCAAGACGTTGCCGGAAAGGTTTGAAACCTTGCCGCCGATAAAAGGACAGGGCCCCGGGGGAGTCGAAGGTGCAGGTGTGCAGCCAGGCGCGTTGCGTTTGCGGCGTCCAAGCCGCGGCGAGTCCTTGCTCCATCAAGACGGGACCGAGCTTTTTGCCGGTCGCTTCGGGAATCAGGCCGAAATAGGTCACCTCCAGAGTTTCTGTCTCTTGCTGCTCGGCCTCGAACAGTCCGATGGGCAGACCGGACGGGTCGAGAAGATAGCGCAGCGTTGTCGTAGGCGCGGTGAGGATAGAACGAATAACCTCATCGCTCTTCTGCAAGCGACCGAACCAGAGCCAGGGGTCGCCCACGGCACGGTAAAGCTTTTTGAAGTCATCAAGATCCACCGGGTCCGGTTGAACGAAATGGAACCCGGCGGGCAGGGGATAGGTGTCACTGTTCGGCGGTGAAGTCCTTTCAAGGCTGGTTTCGATGGTTGCCAGCAGGCCCCCCGGAACGACGGCGAACCCATTCTCCAGGGCAAGAGAAGTTGGCAAAACAGGATTGGTCATCAGGCGATCTGTCCGAAGGTCTTCAGTTTGGCGCGGGGATGAACTTCGGCTTGGCTGAGGATGGCCGTCTGTGGACGGAAGCGTTCGATGATCGCCCTGATATGGCGGCGGATGCCTGGTGAGACGAGCATGACCGGCACTTCGCCTTGCTCGGCGGCGGCGTTGAAGGCGGTGTTCACCGAGGCGATAAACTCCTGCAGTTTGGTCGGCGCCATCGCCAAGTGTTTGTCGTCGCCTTCGCCAACCAGGGCGTCGGCAAAAGCCTGCTCCCAGGTTGGAGAAAGTGGCAGCAGGGGCAGATAGCCGGCGGGTGACTGGTGGGCGGCGCAGATTTGAAGCGCCAAGCGTGTGCGCACATGTTCTGTGATCGCCTGCGGTGTGCGGGCAAAGGCGCTGGCCTCGGCGATGCCTTCCAGAATGGTCGGTAGATCGCGGATGGAAATGCGCTCCGCGAGCAGGCTTTGCAGGACGCGTTGGATGCCTGAGACCGAAATCTGCGCCGGCACGATGTCGTCGACCAGTTTCTGCTGGGCGGCCGGCAGTTCGTTGATGAGGTTCTGCGTGTCGGCGTAGGAAAGCAGGTCAGCGGTCGAGCCTTTGATGATCTCCGTCAGGTGGGTGGAAATCACGGTGGCCGGATCGACGACGGTGTAGCCCTTGATTTCGGCTTGGTCGCGGAACTTGCCTTCGATCCAGGTGGCAGGCAGGCCAAAGGTAGGCTCTGTGGTTTCGCGCCCTGGCAGTTCAACGGCGCCGCCAGTCGGGTTCATGGTCATAAACTGGCCGGAGAACACCTCGCCGGTGCCCGCCTCGACTTCTTTGACCTTCACCACATAGGTGTTGGCGCCGATCTGCATGTTGTCGAGCAGGCGCACTGACGGCATGACGAAACCGAGCTCACTTGCCAGCGAACGGCGCAAAGCTTTGATCTGTTCTGTCAGGCGATCGGCCCCTTCGCCATCATCGATCAGGCCGAGCAGGCCATAGCCGAGCTCAATGCGAAGATCATCGATGCGCAGCGATTTGGAGATCGGCTCTTCGGCTGGTGGAGCTTCGGCGGTTGCCTTGGCCAGCACCTCCTGGGCCTTGACCTCGGTTTCAGCATCTTTGGCTTTCTTGGCCGATCGCCAAGCGAGGTAACCCGCACCGCCTGCCAGTCCGAGGAAGGGGAGCAACGGGATGCCCGGCAACATGGCCAGCACGACCATCACAAAGGACGACATGCCGAGCGCTTTGGGATAGCCGGAAAGCTGGGTCATCAGCGCTTTGTCGGCAGCACCTGTGACGCCGGCCTTGGAGACCAGCAAGCCAGCAGCGGTGGACACGATCAGTGCCGGGATTTGGCTAACCAGACCGTCGCCGACCGTGAGGAGCGTGTAGGCCCGTCCTGCGTCGCCGAACGACATGTCCATCTGGGCTACGCCGATTACGATGCCGCCGATGATGTTGATGAAGGTGATCATCAACCCGGCGATGGCATCGCCACGTACGAATTTCGAGGCACCATCCATGGCCCCGAAGAACGAGCTTTCGTCTTCCAGTTCTTTACGGCGTGTTTTGGCGGTTTCTTCGTCAATAAGCCCTGCGGACAGATCGGCGTCGATGGCCATCTGCTTGCCGGGCATCGCGTCCAAGGTGAAGCGCGCGGCAACCTCGGCGATGCGGCCTGAACCCTTGGTGATCACGACAAAGTTCACGATCACCAGAATGCCGAAAACGATCAGGCCGATAATGAAATTGCCGCCCATGACAAATGAGCCGAACGCCTCGATCACTTCGCCTGCGGCGTCGCCGCCGGTGTGTCCTTCGGCAAGGATGAGGCGGGTTGAGGCAAGGTTCAGCGCCAAGCGCATCATGGTGGCGATCAGGAGAACCGTCGGGAAGGCAGAAAATTCCAGCGGCTTGTGGATGAACAAGGCTGTCATCATCACAAGCACGGAGAATATGATCGAAACCGCCAGGAACAGATCCAGCATAAATGGCGGCATTGGCATGATGAGGACAACCAGGATGGTCATCACACCCAGGGCCAGGAACAGATCGCCGCGCCACAGCGCGTCCTTCAACTGCTCCAGGCTGGGCAGCGGTAAGGACAGGCCGGACTTGGCCGAGCCGGTCGTGTTGGTGTCAGTTACCGACGTGTCGGCCATGCGCGGTGCCTCGTTGGGCATCTTCCGGTTGGGAAAATGCGACTAGGCAGTTTTTGCCGCTTTTAGGGTAAACAGGTGGTTAATGGTTGCGCGCAGTCTTGCTGAAAAGGGGGTAAAGTGACGAATACCTTGACGCTCTTGGCCAGCATCGCTCTGGTGGGTTTTGTCTGGCTGACGCTGTTTCAGGTTCTGTTGGCGCTCGGCTTCCCCCTTGGGCGCCTTGCATGGGGCGGCGCTCAACGCGTGCTTTCACCAAAGCTGCGAACGGCAAGTGCATTCAGTGCTTGTTTGGCGGCGTTCGGCGCACTGTGCGTTGCGCAGGCTTTGGGCCTTCTTGCGTGGGTGCCTGCCGTGGCCCTGCGTCCAGCATTGTTTGTCTTGGCGGGGCTGTTTGGCCTCAGCCTGATCGCAAATGCCCTGTCAAAGAGCCGCGTGGAGCAGATCCACGGGGTCGTCCTTACGCTTGTTCTTTGTTTGGGCTCACTGGCTGCTGCTTTTGTGGCTTCGGCCTAATTTAGAGCGTTTCTCATGGACACCGAGTCACTCGAAACGCTCTAACTTATTGTTTTGTCGCATTTTCCGGGCGC
>JBKAGN010000048.1:0-26478 GCA_046290415.1 Hyphomicrobiales bacterium | reverse complement strand
CGGTCTGATCGCCTATCTGCACCAAGCCTGGTGCAAAAGCTGAACAACCAACCGGCAACCAAGCATTGCAACCGGTTTGTAAATTTACTATACGGTTCGCACCTCCCCGACATCTTCATTGTGATGCTCGGCCCCGCGATCGGAAACCTTCCGACCGGGCCTGAAGAGCCTTTTTGCTAGGATTCCACCAATGGCCGAAACACTTTTGATGCCCAAAGCGACCGCCGTCTGGCTGGTCGACAACACCGCACTCACCTTCGATCAGATCGCCAAGTTCTGCGCGCTGCATCCCCTCGAGGTGAAAGCCATCGCCGATGGCGAAGCTGCGCAGGGCATCAAGGGCCTCGACCCGCTGCAGACCGGCCAGTTGACCCGCGAACAGATCACGGCAGCCGAAGAAAATCCGGCGCTGGAGCTGAAAATTCAACCGGCCAAGACCGTGGTCGCCACCAGCACCAAAAAGCGCGGCCCCCGCTACACCCCGGTGTCACGCCGCCATGATCGTCCCAATGCCATCTTGTGGTTGCTGCGCAACCATAAGGAGCTGAAGGACGCGCAGATCATGCGTTTGGTCGGCACCACCAAGAACACCATCGAATCGATCCGCTCCGGCGCCCATTGGAACGCCGCTAACCTGACGCCGATGGACCCGGTGACACTCGGCCTCTGCAAACAGATCGAGCTTGACCTGGAAGTTCAGAAAGCTTCACGCAACGCACCGCCAGCCGTTGAAGCGGCCGGACCGGTTCTGTTGTCAGCTGAAGAAGCTCTGGCAGCAACAACGCCAACCGAATTCCAGAGCGAAGAAGAAGCCGGCATCGACGAAGTGTTCGGCACAGCGTCGGAACCGACGCAGGAGCAGGAAGAAGAGGCCGCCCAGGAAGCGCAAGACGATCTGGACGCCGATTCGGTGTTTGCCAAGCTGAAGGAACTGACAAGCCCGACCGACGAAGGCGAAGAGAACAAATCCTAAGGCGGCGGAACTTAGGTGCTGGGCTCGACCGGCACTGTGTAGTTCAGGCCGAGCCGACCACCATCCACGTACAGTGTCTGACCGGTGACGTAGCTTGCCTGATCGCTGGCGAGAAACGCGGCAATGGACGCGATCTCGCTGGCTTCGCCGATGCGACCAAGCGGCGTGCGCGTCATCATCCGATTTCGGATATCGTCATCGGCCAGCACCTTTTCCACCATCTCGGTCATGATCGTGCCCGGGCCGATGGCGTTCACTCGGATGCCATGCTTGGCCAGCGACAGCGCCATCACCTTGGTGAGCTGCCTTACCCCGCCTTTTGAGGCGACATAGGGAACCTGGTTGGGGATCGCGAGTTCGGCATTGACGCTCGACATGGTGATGATCGTGCCGGGTTTTTCACCCGCCTCGACACGCTCCACCATGTGTTTGGCCACCGCCTGACAGGTTAGAAAGACGCCCTTCAGATTGACGCCGATCACCCGGTCAAAATCAGCCTCCTCAACATCCAGAAAATCGGCGGTGTGGACGATCCCGGCATTGGCGACCAGCACATCAATCTCGCCATAGGCTTCAAGGCTTTTGGCAAGCAGGTTGCGCACATCCAGCCGGTCGGCGACATCGCAATGGACGTAAAGCGCCTCACCGATCTTGGACAGGCGGTCCGCAGCATCGTGCCCCGCGCTGTCGTCAATGTCGGCAATGATAACTTTCATGCCCTCTTCGACGAACCGTTCAGCAATGGCCAAACCAATGCCCTGCGCGCCACCAGTGACGATCGCGGTCTTGCGTTCCAGTGCGAAGCTGACGGCCATGAAGCGATCCTATGTCGGTGAGAATGTGCCGCGTGTAACCCACCGCCCAGGGGTGAGACAACCGGCGAGCGATCACATTGGATTGCCCGCCGGGATCATGGTGCCCTGCGCGCCCTAGGCGGCGTAGCCCTTGGTCTTCAGCGCGCCGGAAATTTCATCAAGAATGGTCGGGTCATCAATCGTCGCCGGCATCTTGAAAGGTTCGCCATCGGCGATCTGACGCATCGTGCCGCGCAAGATCTTGCCCGAGCGCGTTTTCGGCAACCGATCAACAACCATCACCGTTTTGAAGGCAGCAACCGGGCCGATCTTCTCGCGCACCAGCTTCACCATCTCTTTTTCAAGTTGCTCCATGGGCATGTCGACGCCATCCTTGATGACCACAAATCCCGCCGGCAACTGGCCTTTCAGCGCGTCTGAAACCCCGATCACAGCCGCCTCGGCGACAGCTGGATGGCCAGACAGCACCTCCTCCATGCCGCCGGTCGAAAGCCGGTGGCCGGCCACATTGATGATGTCGTCAGTGCGCGCCATGATGAACAGATAGCCGTCCTGGTCGATCATGCCGGCATCGGCGGTTTTGTAGTAGCCGGGGAATTCTTCCAGATAGGACGCCTTGAAGCGTTCATCATTGTTCCAAAGCGTCGGCAAACAGCCGGGAGGCAGGGGCAGCTTGACCACGATGTTGCCCAGCGTGTCTGCGGGCACCGGGTGGCCGGCATCATCGATCACCTGGACATCATAGCCCGGCATTGCCACAGTTGGTGAGCCGAGCTTGATCGGCAGCTTGCCTAGACCGACAGGATTGCCGGCAATCGCCCAACCCGTCTCGGTCTGCCACCAATGGTCGATCACCGGCACGCGCAGTTTCTCCTGCGCCCACTCGATTGTGTCCGGGTCGGCCCGCTCACCCGCCAGGAACAGCGTTTTCAGCGTGTGCAGATCGTATTTGGCAATGAAATTGCCGTCCGGGTCTTCCTTCTTGATGGCCCGAAACGCTGTCGGCGCGGTGAACAGCGAGGAGACTTTGTGCTCCTCGATCACCCGCCAAAAGGCGCCGGGATCAGGCGTACCAACCGGCTTACCCTCATAAAGAATGGTCGTGCAACCGGCCAGCAACGGTGCATAAACAATGTAGGAGTGGCCAACGACCCAGCCGACATCGGACGCTGCCCAGAAGACGTCGCCGGGCTGCATGTCGTAGATCGCGCTCATCGTCCAATTGAGCGCCACCATGTGCCCGCCATGGTCGCGCACCACGCCCTTGGGAATACCCGTCGTGCCGGACGTGTAGAGAATATAGAGCGGGTCCGTTGCCTCCATGGGCTCAGGATCGCTGTCGATCCCGCGCGCATTGGCGTCCGTCAGAAGCGTATCATAATCATGGTCGCGCCCGTCGGTCAGGTCACACGGCTTCTGCTCGCGCTGTTTGATGACGGTGAAGTCCGGCTTGTGGGTGGATAGCTCGATCGCTTCGTCGAGCAGCGGTTTATAGGCGATCACCCGGTTGGGCTCGATGCCGCAGGAGGCTGAAACAATGGCCTTAGGGCGGGCATCGTCGATCCGCGTGGCAAGCTCGCTGGCGGCAAACCCGCCGAAGACGACCGAATGAATCGCGCCAATGCGCGCGCAAGCGAGCATCGCAATCGCCGCCTCGGGGATCATCGGCATGTAGATAACGACGCGGTCGCCCTTGGCCACGCCAAGATTCTTTAAAACCGCGCCAAAGGCGCTGACCTCATCGCGCAGGTCCTCGTAGGAATAGGTCTTCTTGGCTCCCGTGATCGGGCTGTCATAGATCAGCGCCGCCTGGCCCTTGCGTCCGCGCTC
This sequence comes from Hyphomicrobiales bacterium, assembly GCA_046290415.1. Lineage (GTDB taxonomy): Bacteria > Pseudomonadota > Alphaproteobacteria > Rhizobiales > MH13 > MH13. The sequence goes on along the minus strand of JBKAGN010000048.1, from coordinate 22,860 downwards.
CACATGCCGGTCGAGACAGTTGTAAGCCGTGTTGCAAACCCCGCCTGGAAACCAGCGGCCATAGACGCCTGCGCCCGGATCGAACACGCGCTCGAACGGTTTCATCCAGTCCACGCTTTGCGCCGCGTGCGCCCAGAAGGCCAGCGGATCCTCCTGCCAGGACTGATAGGTCTGATGATAATTCTGGCCGTTGGCGCTCATGGCGTTTCCCTTCCCACTCATCCGTTCTTGGACTTGTTCTTTCCTGGCACCTGCAATCAGGTCCTGCCGACAGGTGTGCCCAATCCGCTTTTAGCGTGCAAGCTGGGCAAAAGGAGATGCGATGGGTCAAACCGCACCTTGTAATCGCGCAACAAAAAAGCCGCCTGGCGCAGGGCCAGACGGCTTGGTGACTCCTTGACTGGTCGTGCTGGCTAATTCGGCCGCGCGCTGCCAGTCCCTTTACGCAAACGCTCAATCTCATCCTTCAAACTGAGTTTCTGCTTTTTCAGCGCTGCGATTTCCAAGCCGTCCTTGGCCGGTCGCCGCTCTTCATCAGAAATTTTGCTATCAATCGCGAGGTGCCGCCGCTCCAATTCGGCGAGATGAGATTCAACCGTCATGCAGTCCTCCTTTTTCCTAACCGGGAAAGGCTGCCATAGGGAATATCGGTCGTACAGATTGACTTTTGGAATAATTGGGCGGTTCGCCTAGTAAATTCCCAACAACTTTGGTTGCAGTGCATGAAAAACCGGTTGGGATTCGCAGGCCGGTGGCGCGGTGCAGCAGAGCATGATAACGCTGCGCGCTTGCAAGCCCATTGTGTGGACAGTTCATTGCGTCGAGTTGCTCGTTCATGACCCCCATACCCTCCAATGATGATCAGGACGCGCGCCAAGAACTGGCCCGCCTTCGCCAGGAACATCGCGACCTGGATGCGGCCATCGCGGCACTCTACGAGACCGGCCGGGCCGACCATCTGCAAATCCAACGGTTGAAAAAGCGCAAGCTGGTCTTGAAAGACCGTATCAACGTGCTCGAAGACCAGTTGCTGCCCGACATCATCGCTTAGAAGACCAATTTTTATGTCCTCATCCGCCGCACCGATCGCCATCATCATGGGCAGCCAATCCGACTGGCCAACGATGCGGCTTGCCGCTGAACGGCTCGATGATCTGGGTGTTGGATACGTCGCCAAAATCGTCTCCGCTCATCGCACCCCCGACCGGATGGTGGCCTTTGCCAAAGGGGCCGAGAACGCCGGTCACAAGGTGATCATCGCCGGCGCCGGCGGCGCCGCCCACCTGCCCGGCATGGTCGCTGCCATGACGACGCTCCCGGTCCTTGGCGTGCCGGTCGGTGTGACAGCGCTTCAGGGCCAGGACAGCCTGCTCTCGATTGTTCAAATGCCCGCCGGCGTGCCGGTCGGGACACTGGCCATTGGCAAGGCAGGCGCCGCCAATGCTGGTCTGATGGCAGCCAGCATTTTGGCCCTCTCGGACCCTGAACTGTCAGAACGCCTGAAAGCCTGGCGCCAGGCGCGCACCGACAGCGTCGCCGACGTTCCGGTTGACGACCCTAGCTAATGCTGGCCGAAAACCGACGTCTGAAACCGGGCGACACGATCGGTATCTTAGGTGGCGGTCAGCTTGGCCGCATGCTTGCCATCTCAGCCGCCCGCTATGGTCTGAAAGCACACATTTTCGATCCCGCGCCGGACGCACCCGCCGCGGATGTTGCAGATGCCCACACCTCTGCCGCCTACACCGACACCGATGCGCTGTCGGCCTTCGCGCAGGCTTGTGACGTGGTCACGTTCGAGTTTGAAAACATCCCCAAGGCAAGCCTTGAACATCTGGCTGGCCTTGTGACGCTGCGACCGGGGCTGGCCTCGCTGGAAACCAGCCAAGACCGGCTGACCGAGAAGCAGTTTTTGGAAGGGATCGGCCTGCAGGTCGCGCCCTACACCGCCGTAGACGGGCCGCAGACAATCCAAAGCGCACACACCGCGCTGGGCGGCGACACAATCCTGAAAACCCGTCGCCTCGGCTATGACGGCAAGGGCCAAGCTCGGCTCAAAACGCCAACTATCGATGAAGGCGCAAGCTGGACAGCTATCGGCAAAGCCCCGGCAGTGCTGGAAGCACGCATCGCCTTTGTCGCCGAAGTTTCAGCCATCATCGCCCGTGGCGCAGACGGCGAAACGATCGCCTACGATCTGCCGGTGAACACCCACAAGGACGGCATCCTCGACACCTCTGCTGTTGGTCAATTCGCATCAACCGCGGTTGCGCCGTCACTTGTGGCTGAGGCCCAAGCCGCCGCCATCAAGGTCGCCGGAGCGCTGGATCATGTCGGCGTGCTCGCGGTTGAGTTCTTCCTCACCGACCGCGACGTCCTGCTGGTCAATGAGATCGCCCCGCGCGTGCACAATTCCGGCCATTGGACCATGGATGCGTGCCTCAACGATCAGTTCGACAACCACATCCGCGCCGTTGCTGGCTGGCCGCTGGGCTCACCGGCGCGCCACAGCGATGCGCTGATGACGAATCTCATCGGCGAGGACGTCCTGGACCTCGACCACTATGTGCGTTCAAGCGACACCCAGCTTCACCTTTACGGTAAGGCAGACGCTCGAAAGGGCCGGAAAATGGGGCACATCACACAGATCGCGCCACGCGCTTAAGTGTCTTGCCATTGCGGACCAAAACACGCCGCGCTTTGTGGACAAAGCACACGCGATCTGGTATCCGCCCACCTCATTCCGCATTGCAGGTTGGATGAGGAACGCCCCCGGGCGCAGGTCTGGGTGTAGCTAAGGGCGTTCGAACGCGGCGTGTTGAGCGCTCAAGGCACCGCATCGTCCACACTGCATAGCGCGATAAAACAATTGGCTTTTTCGCCCTCTGGACCGGAAGAACCGGCCATGGCGGCAACGACAGGATGACACGTGCAGGTACTCGTTCGGGATAACAATGTCGATCAGGCGCTCAAAGCGCTGAAGAAGAAGATGCAACGCGAAGGCATCTTCCGCGAAATGAAACTCCGCGGCCATTACGAAAAGCCGTCGGAAAAGAAAGCACGCGAAAAGGCCGAAGCCATCCGCCGTGCCCGCAAGCTTGCGCGTAAGCGCGCGCAGCGCGAAGGCCTGCTTCCAGGCAAGGGCCGCCGCTAGGTCCTGGCGGCACTGGCGCCCAGCCCCTATTCTGCCAGAATAGCCCCTCATCAACGCTGGATGGATGCGCATGACGCGCATCATCGATTGGCTAACCTGGTGCGCTATAGTCAGAGCGTTCCAATCCGGGGTTCAACCGGGCTTGCGCTGAGGGTACTTATGGTTCGCGTTTCAAGACAGATCGACAGCCAATCACGCACCGATGGTCATCAATCGGTGCGTACGAGCTCTGTTCGCTTGGCCTCGCGTTTTGGTCTTCTTGCTGGCGCCGCGCTTTTCCTTGCCGCTTGCCAAACCGCCGGCCTCAACCAGGCGACCGGCACCTTGGCGGCCAGCCAGGCGGTGAACATCGCTTCGCTCACCGAAGTCATCTCGTCCAACCCGCAAGATCCTGGCGCTTACAACATGCGCGGCACGGCCTATGGCCGCGAGGGTCGCCACAATGATGCGCTGGCCGACTTCAATCAGGCCCTTGCGCTGAACCCGAGCTTTTACCAGGCGCTCGCCAACCGCGCGCTGGTGCACCGTGAACTCGGCAATGATGCGCAGGCACTGGCTGACTATTCGGCAGCCATCGCGGTCAACCCGGCCTATGACGCGGCCTATGTCGGGCGCGGCAACATTTATCGCGAAGCCGGACGCTACCCCGAGGCTCTTGCGGATTATGAGCGCGCGATCCTGCTCAACTCCTCCGATGCGCGCGCCTATTACAATCGCGCCCTGATCTTCCAAGCCCAGAACAACCATGTTCTGGCGATCGAAGATTTCACCACCGCCGTTGGCCTCAACCCGAACGCCACCGAACCTTACATGGCGCGCGGCCTGAGCTACCTGTCCTTGCGCGACTGGGGCGCGGCAATCGAAGACTTTGATGCGGTTCTCGGACGCGATTCGCGCAACATCGACGCCTGGATCAATCGCGGCATCGCCTACGAAGCTGCCGGCGATTTGGAAAATGCCCGTGTTTCTTACCAGCGCGCGCTCACAATCAATGAGAACAGCCGCGTCGCGATGCAGGGCCTTGGCCGCGTCAACTGACCGACCGGTTGAACTTACGTCTTCAAAGCCTGCGTTACGGCAGAGCGAAACCCCACATCGCGCACCAGCAAATAGACGAACGCGGGCAGATCGAGCGTCCATGCGGCGCGCTCGGCTGCATGCGCCAGCGCCTGCCGCTGCGACCCAAGCACCATAGGCGCCCCATCGCGGATGGCTGGACCGTGGCGTGATCGATAGGTCCAAACACCCGGCAGGCGTCGCCGCAACCAGGGGACCTGGAAAGGCCGATCCAGCCAGACTCGATCATAATTGGTTCCCACCGCCTCGCTGGCATCGAGACGCGCAAGATGGTCGACCGGCACCAATTGCAGATGGGTGGTCGCGTGCTGCCCAGTCTGCTCCATCAGCGTCGCCGGCATCGATCCGTATCGGGCGATATGCGCTGAATGCACCTTGGTGTGGCCGTGAAGCCGAACCTGCCCTTGGACCAATCTGATTGGCTTGCTGCCAAACTTGCGGCGCAGCACCGGCACGGCGGCGTTTGAACCCACAGCCAGTATCGCGACACAGAGGCCAATGCCCTCCACGGCCACCATGCGCCCTTCGGGCAGGACCTTTTGCGGTAAGAACCGACCGACCTTGCCTTCGCCGAACACGATCGGCGTGGCTGGCGGCGCATAGGGATAATCAAACGCCCGCGCCAGAATGTTGGCCCTGAATGAACAAACCCGCCCCGGCGAACCGGAGCGGGTTTGTGATTGCGTCAAAATCTCAACCACGAATGCGAGCCTAGAGCGCCTTGACGATGTCCTCGACCATCTTCTTGGCGTCAGAAAACAGCATCATCGTGTTGTCGCGGAAGAAGAGCTCGTTCTGCACGCCGGCATAGCCTGACGCCATGCCGCGCTTGACGAAGAGCACGGTGCCGGAATCAGCAACGTTCAAGATCGGCATGCCGTAGATGGCCGATTGCGGATCGGTTTTCGCCGCCGGGTTGGTCACATCGTTGGCGCCGATGACGAAGGCAACGTCGGCTGTCGAGAACTCCGAGTTGATGTCCTCAAGCTCAAACACCTCATCATAAGGCACATTGGCTTCGGCCAAGAGCACGTTCATGTGCCCTGGCATGCGGCCCGCCACCGGGTGAATGGCGTATTTCACGTCCACGCCCTCGGCTTTCAGTGTATCGGCCATTTCGCGCAGCGCATGCTGCGCCTGCGCCACCGCCATGCCGTAGCCCGGCACGATGATCACTTTCGAGGCGTTCTTCATCATGAACGCCGCATCGTCGGCAGAGCCCTGCTTGACGGGACGGGTTTCTTCTTCCCCGCTGCCAGCGGCGGCTTCATCGCCACCAAAACCACCCAGGATCACCGAAATGAACGAGCGATTCATGCCCTTACACATGATGTAGGAGAGGATGGCACCGGACGAACCGACCAGCGCACCTGTGATGATCAGCGCCGTGTTGCCGAGCGTAAAACCGATGCCTGCTGCTGCCCAACCCGAATAGGAGTTGAGCATCGAGACGACAACCGGCATGTCCGCGCCACCAATCGGGATGATGATCAAAACGCCGAGTACCAGCGCCGCAATCACGATCAGCCAGAACACCACATGGCTCTCGGTCATCACCAAGGCCGTGCAGAGCACAACAAGCGCAACCGCCAAACCGATATTGATCATGTGCCGCGCCGGCAGCATGATCGGCTTGCCCGACATGCGCCCATCAAGCTTGGCAAAGGCGATGATCGAGCCGGTGAAGGTGATCGCACCGATTGCTGCGCCAAGCGCCATTTCAATCAGGGCGACGGCCTTCAGTGATCCGATTTCACCGATGCCGAACGCCTGCGGCGCGTAAAGCGCGGCCGCGGCCACAAGCACGGCGGCCAGACCCACCAGCGAGTGGAACGCGGCCACAAGCTGCGGCATCGCCGTCATTGGAATGCGTTTGGCAATAACCGCGCCGATGCCACCGCCAATACCGATGCCCAAAAGAATGAGCAGGATCGATCCCATGGTGAGGTTGGTCAGGAACAGCGTCGTGACGACCGCGATGGCCATCCCGATCATGCCGTACATATTGCCTTGGCGGGAGGATTCAGGGCTCGAAAGGCCCCGCAAACTCATGATGAACAGGACGCCCGCGACCAGATAGAACAGGGCTGCAAAATTAGCACTCATATCGTCAGTCCCGCCCTATCGCTCTTTTTTCTTATACATGGCGAGCATTCTCTGGGTGACGAGAAAGCCACCAAAAATGTTCACCGAAGCAAGGATCAACGCCACGAACCCGAACGCGCGGGCGAGCCCGGCACCGTCCGCGCTCATCAAATCAACGCCCACCGCAAGCAGTGCACCGACCACGATCACCGAGGAAATCGCGTTGGTCACCGACATGAGCGGCGTATGGAGAGCCGGGGTCACCGACCAGACCACATAATAGCCGACGAAAATTGCCAGCACGAAGATCGAAAGCCGGAAGACAAAAGGATCGATCGCGCCACCGGACGCGCTATGGGCGGCAGCGGCCATCACATCGGCGCCACCATCAGCGGCCATCTCAGCGGCGATCCGCGCGGCTTCCGCCGCAGCGTCGGCAGCGGCCTGCGCGGCCTCCTGCGCGGCTTCCACCGCGTTGGTCAATGCATCACTCATTTGCTTGCCTCCTCTTCAGGGGCGTCAGACGTTTCGCCGTCGGATTTGGCGGCCTCAGGTTCGGGCGCATCCGATTTCGGGGCGAAGTTGGGGTGAACCACAGCGCCATCGCGGGTCAGCACGGTGGCCTTGACCAGCTCGTCATCCCAATTGACAGCCAGCGCCTTCGATTCCTTGTCGATTAGTGTTTCAACAAACGCATAAAGGTTCTTCGCGTAGAGCAGCGAGGCCGTCGCCGCGATCCGTCCTGGCACATTCAAATAGCCAACCACTTTGGCCGGGCCGACGTTTGCGATTTCGCCAGCGACGGCGCCTTCGACATTGCCGCCACGCTCCACGGCAAGGTCGACCAGGATCGAGCCGGGCTTCATCGCATTGATCATGTCTTTGCTCACCAAGCGCGGCGCCGGGCGCCCCGGAATGAGTGCCGTGGTGATGACAATGTCCTGCTTGGCGATATGGGCAGCAACAAGCTCGGCCTGCTGCTTCTTATAGTCATCGGACATTTCCTTGGCGTAGCCGCCAGCTGTCTCAGCCTGCTTGAATTCGTCGTTTTCGACCGCAACAAACTTTGCGCCCAGCGATTCCACCTGCTCTTTGGCAGCGGGGCGAACATCGGTTGCCGAGACGACAGCCCCAAGCCGGCGGGCGGTCGCGATAGCCTGCAGGCCGGCAACGCCAGCGCCCATGACGAACACGCGCGCCGCAGGCACGGTGCCGGCAGCGGTCATCATCATCGGCATCGCACGATCATAAACGTCAGCAGCGTCGATCACGGCCTGATAGCCGGCAAGGTTCGCCTGGGAGGACAGAACGTCCATCACCTGGGCGCGGGTGATGCGCGGCATGAACTCCATCGCAACGCCGGTGAGGCCAGCCTTGGCCATCGCCTCGACATCGTCCTCATGGCCGTAGGGATCCATCTGCGCGACGACCATGGCGCCCTTTGGATAGGCTTTCATTTCTTCTTTGGATGGGCGGCGCACACGCAGAATGATGTCGGCGCCGGCGACCGTTGTCTTGGCGTCCTTGGCGATCTCTGCGCCTTCGTCCGCGTAGGCGCTGTCGGGCAAACGAGACTGCTCGCCGGCGCCAGATTGCACCGCGACATCGGCACCCAGCGCCTTGAAGCGCTTGACCGTATCGGGCGTGATGGCAACCCGGCCCTCATTGGGATCGGTTTCTGCCGGAACCGCTATTTTCACCATGAATTGCGTCCTTGACACGCGCAGCCCGCGAACGCGGGCCTTAGAAACAAATGAAGCCGCAACCAAGCATTGTGGTCACAGCAGCGCAACCGCACTTTTGGGCGGGCAACGCCGCCACATAGAGGCAAAATGGCCTAGAGCAAGAAAATCGCCATCAAAATCAGGATCACCACGGTCGACACGGTGCCCCATTTGATCAGTGCGACGAAGATCTCGAAGGTGCGGTTGTGTTCATTGTAATCATTGGCAACGGGCGTGGTGCGCTCGGCAGCGTCGGACATGGGCGCTCTCCTAAAAACCGAAGGGAAAGGGATCGACCAAGCGCTTACACCAGCAAGGTAAGCGCTGACAATCCAGTTGGGCCAAGAGTTAGTTCATGAGCGGGCGGTTATTGTGCCGCAACGGCCGATGGAACGCCGTCAAGACCGTGATCCTCGGCGCCAATCGGCTCCAATCCAGCGTCGGTCATGGCCTTGGTCTGCTTTTCGACCAACGTCACAGGATCAAATTTTTCGATCTCTTTTTGGAACAGCTGATAGAAATTGAGTTCGGCTTTGAGGTGCAGAAACACGCCGCCAAGGCCAATCGCGGCCCGATCCATGAACACGAACTCGCGCGGAATTTTCACCGGCCCTAGGCGCTGCAACTCTTTGCGCACCATGATCGCCTGTTCGCGGCCATATTCGGTGGCATTGACGCCGGCCGCCACCGCGCGGACTTTGTCCTCCAAGAGCGGCCCATTGATGAACCGTGCCCAGATGTTCAGCACGTCGCGCAGCTCTTTGGTGAGGTTTTCAAACCCCCAAAGCTCATAAGCATGGATGATCTGATCCTCGTCATCCTTCATCAGCCCTTCATTGAGCTGCAGTACGCCGTCCACAAAGCGCGCCGGGAACTTGCGGATGCAGCCATAATCCAGAAGGTTGATGCCTTCCGGCACGCCGTCGCGTTTGAACACCTGATAATTGCCCAGGTGTGGGTCACCGTGGATCACACCGATATGAGCAAAGGGCCGCCACCAAGCGTGGAAAATCGCGGTCGAAAGCCTGTTGCGCACCTCCTGGCTTTCTTCTTTGAAATCAAGAATTTTTTCGCCGTCGAGCCAGCCAAGCGTCAACAGACGGCCGGTCGATAGCTCATCAACCACGTCGGGCACCCGGACAAGCGCGTCATCGGTGCCGAAGAAGTTGCGATAGAGTTTGGCGTGGGCCGCTTCCAGCTCATAATCCAACTCCTCGCGCAGCCGTTCGGCAATCTCCTGCTTCATCTCCGAGGGGTCGATTGCCGCATCCATCCGGCGGAACAGCGAGAAAATGAAATCAAGCTGCTGCAGGTCAGCCGCCACCGCCGAGGCCATATCGGGATATTGCAGCTTCACCGCCAAATCATGCCCGTCCAAAGAGCGAGCCTTGTGGACCTGCCCCAGAGACGCCGCCGCCGTCGGCGCGTGCTCGAAACTGTCGAATTTGTCCTGCCAGCCGGCGCCCAGTTCAGCGCGCATGCGCCGTTTGACGAACGCCCACCCCATCGGCGGCGCCTCGCTTTGAAGCTTTTGCAACTCAGCTGCATATTCCGCCGGCACCGCATCGGGAATGGTAGAGATGAGCTGCGCCACCTTCATCAGCGGGCCTTTCAGCCCACCCAGCGCCTCGGCCAGTGCTTCGGCATCCGCCGGGTTGACCTTCGCTCCGCCGAACAGCCGTCGCCGGGCCATAGTCGCGGCAACACCACCGACAGAGGTGCTGACGCGGGCATAACGGCCAAGCCGTCCGGTCAGGCGGTTGCGTTCAGAATCGTTGCGCTCATCGGCCATTGGGATCTTTCACATGCGAGGGGAAGCTTTGTTACGCATATAGGGCGTGAAAGGATTGCCACTAGGCATCAGACCGTCATTCCTGTGCTCGTCAAAGGAATCCATTCCGTAGCGTGTGGGCATAGCTCCGAAGAAAGGACCTCTGTGACACACGCTCGCATGACGCAAAGTGGTGACGGCGTTGTTCGACGTCGGCCGCTTAGGCTTTCTTTTTTCTAGCGCCCGCTCTGGTCCTGCGGACCAACCACTTAGGCTTTCTTTTTTCTAGCGCCCGCTCTGGTCCTGCGGACCAACCGCTAAGGCTTCCAGCGCCTCAAGCTCATCGATGAACCCGGAGATCACATTGAGGCCGGCCTGCCAGAAATCAGGATCACGGGCGTCCAAACCAAACGGCACCAAAAGCTCATTGTAAGGCTTCGAGCCACCGGCGCGCAGCAAGTCCAGATAGTGCTCGGTGAAGCCCTCATGGGCATTTTCGTAGCGGGCATAAAGCGCGTTCACCAGGCAATCGCCAAAGGCGTAAGCGTAAACGTAAAACGGCGAGTGGATGAAATGCCCGATATAGGTCCAATAAGGCCGATAGCCATCGTCGAACCGAACCGCATCGCCCAGGCTTTCATGCTGCACCGAAATCCAAAGATCGCAAAGCTGTTCTGAGGTGAGCTCACCCTCTTTGCGCGCTTCATGAATCTTGCGCTCAAAGGTGTAAAACGCGATCTGACGCACCACCGTGTTGATCATGTCTTCGACCTTGCCGGCGAGCAGGCTCTTGCGCTGAGCGACATCATCGGTTTGCGAGAGCACCGAGCGGAAGGTCAGCATCTCGCCAAACACACTGGCAGTTTCGGCTAGCGTCAGCGGCGTCTGCGCCATCAGCGCGCCCTGCTTGCCGGCAAGCACCTGGTGCACGCCATGGCCGAGCTCGTGGGCGAGCGTCATCACATCGCGCGTGCGGCCTTGATAGTTGAGCAAGATATAAGGATGCGCGCTCGGCACCGTCGGATGCGAAAACGCACCCGGCGACTTGCCCTCACGTGAGGGCGCATCGATCCAATTTTCATCGAAGAAGCGTCGGCCGATGGTCGCCATCTCCGGCGAGAACCGCTGATAAGCATCAAGCACGATTCCCTTGGCGTCGTTCCAGCCGATGAGCTTTTTGTCGGCATTGGGCAGCGGCGCGTTGCGGTCCCAATAATCGAGCGCCTCTTGGCCCATCCATTTGGCCTTCAGCGCATAATAGCGGTGCGACAGTTGCGGGAAGCTCGCCCGTACCGAAGAGACCAAGGCGTCAACCACCTCGCCTTCCACGCGGTTGGCCAGGTGCCGGCTGTCGGCGACATCGGCAAAACCGCGCCAACGATCGGAGATTTCCTTGTCTTTGGCCAGAACATTGGTGATCAGCGTGAAGGTGCGCAGTTCGCCGCCAAGCGTGGTGCTCAGCGCTTGAGCTGCTGCCTTGCGCTTGCCGCCATCATTGTCCTGAAGCAGCGAAAGCGTCGGCTCAAGCGACAGTTCCTGCCCATCGACGTCGAACCGCAGGCTGGCGATCGTTTCATCAAACAGCCGGTTCCACGCCGCCCTCCCCGTCACGGACTTTTCGTGCAGCAACTGCTCCAACTTGTCGTCCAATTGGTAGGGCTTCTCGCGCAGCGTGTCGTCGATCCACGGCTTGTAATAAGCAAGCGCTTCGTCGCCATAGCCCTCCGCGAGGGCCGCATCGTCGAGCTTGGTCAGTTCAAGCGTGAAAAAAATGAGATGCGAGGAGGCCGTCGTCAGCTTCTCCTGCACATCGCCGAAAAACTTTGCCCGCTGCGGATCGGTGGTGTTCTCCGAATAGACCAGGCCGGCAAACGAATAGAGCCGCCCCATCAACTCATCGATTGCCTCATACTCGGCAATCGCCGCAGCCAATCTGTCGCCGCCAGCGCTCAAAAGCTCAGCCAATCTGCCCTTGGTGCGCGCCTCGAAGCCTTTGGAATCCTCCAGAGCCTTCGCCAAATCATCGGTGACTTTGGCGCTCCCGATACCGTCGTAAAGCGCGGACAAATCCCATTCTGGAAGGTTTTTTAGTGCAGCCTTTTGCGCAGCCATACGTAGCTCGATCCCGATCTTAGATGTCGACGAAGCGCAGCGGTACGCGCCGTCCCGCACCCACGCAAGCCCCGATGTGCGTGCGGCCATAATCTCTTGTTACGAAGAAAGCGGGCAAACGGTTCTTATGCTTAATCGCCCGTTTACCCTATCGCTGCATGCTGTCCCCGTTCGAAACAAGCCGATTGACTTGGCTTGTCAAAGCGTTGCGTGGAGAAGTGCGTGCCCTTGCGTTCCTCAGTTCTGGTCGTAGACGATGATCCTGTACAAAGGCGGCTGCTCGAAGCAGCCCTCACGCGGTTGGGCCATAGCCCGATCTGCATGGAAAGTGGCCAGGAGGCTTTGAACTTCCTGCGTAGCCCTGACGGCAAGTCAGTGCGCGCTGTTCTGCTCGACCTCATTATGCCGGACCTTGACGGCATGGCTGTTCTTTCCGCGCTGAAGGCCGACGGCAACGCTGTCCCGGTCATCGTGCAGACCTCGCAAGGCTCCATCGACACCGTCGTCTCGGCCATGAAACACGGCGCCAGCGACTTTGTTGTGAAGCCGGTTTCGCCTGAAAGATTGCGCGTCTGCCTTGCCAACGCGCTGAAGATGAGCGCGCTGGAAGACACTGTCAGCCAGATTAAGCGCTCTGCCGAAGGCCGTTTGACGGTCACCGACATCATCACCCGTTCACCGGGGATGGCGCGCGTTGTGCAACTGGCCGAGCGCGCCGCCAAATCGCAGATACCGATCCTGATCGAGGGCGAGTCCGGCGTCGGCAAAGAGATGATTGCCCGCGCGATCAAAGGTTCCAGCCCGCGCAAGAACAAACCGTTGGTTACCGTCAATTGCGGCGCGATCCCCGAAAAACTCGTTGAATCGGTTCTGTTCGGCCATGAGAAAGGCGCCTTCACCGGCGCCAACGACAAACATGTCGGCAAATTTGCCGAAGCCCATGGCGGCACGCTGTTTCTTGATGAAATCGGCGAGTTGCCGCTCGACATCCAGGTCAAGCTTCTGCGCGCCCTGCAAAATGGCGAGATCGACCCGATTGGCGCCAAGGCACCGACCCGCGCCGACTTCCGCCTGATCTCGGCAACAAACCGCCCGCTGATCGACCTCACCCGTGATGGTCTGTTCCGCGAGGATCTTTACTACCGCCTCAACGTGTTCCCGATCTGGGTGCCGCCTTTGCGTGAGCGCATGGATGACATCCCGCATCTGATCGAGCATTTCCTGGTGCGCTTTGCCGCTGAAGAGGGCAAACGGCACATTCGCGGCATCTCGGCGCCAGCGCTGGAACTGGTCAGCGGCTACGACTGGCCAGGCAATATCCGTCAATTGGAGAATGCCGTTTTCCGCGCGGTGGTGCTCTGCGACGGCGACCAGCTTACGCCAGCGGAGTTCCCGCAGATTGCCGCCCGCGAAGGCATGGTGGTGCCGCTGGAGAAGGCCAAGTTTGCCGCCGGCCAAACTCCGTCATCGCCTTCCACGAACCCCTCCATGCTCGGCGAGAGCGCGGTTCAGCCAGCCATGATCGACGCCGCCTCGCGCTATGGCATGGCCGATCTGACCGACGGCGCCGGATCACCACGTTCGCTCGCCGCCTTGGAAGAACAGGCAATCCGCTTCGCCATTGGCCATCTTGGCGGCCATATGAGCGAGGTTGCCCGCTCACTCGGCATTGGCCGTTCGACCCTTTACCGCAAACTGACGGACTACCAGATCGATGCCGCCAATCCCGATGGCGCGGCTGAGGACGGCAAGTCTGTTGCACAAGAGCAACCCTCAAGGTTGACGGCTTAGATTCACGCGGATTTGACCGGCGCGTGGCCCGCCTACGCTTGCGAGCGCTGAGTCAGTCTGTCACGCCTCTGTCATCGGCTCGATCTTTGCGCTGGCACTGATTCGCGCCGTTTATGGGGCACGTTCGGGGCAATAGCTGTCGGCAGCAGGGAACTGTGACAGCGACGAGGAGATACGTTTTGACCAAACGCACCTGGCTCTTGGCCGCATTGCTAACCACCGCCATGACCAGCCTCGGTCACACCACCGAGCGGCAACCCCTCGACCTTGAATGCGAGATCAATCCGGTTTGCGTGGAAGACGCAATCGCACGCGCGATCATCATCAATGCCGACTTCGACCGGATGGCCGAGGCCGACATTTTCCCGATCGACCCGCGTCTTGAACTGGCCAAACCCCTCACGATCGTCCCACAAGCGGTTCCTGATCGCCCCAATTCGGTCGTCGCCCGCACAATCACCCCCGCCGCCGCACCGGCGCCCGTCATCGACGAAGCGGCCCTTGCCGCGCGCGATGCGCGGATGATCGACACGCTGACCACCCAATCCATCGCCTCGATCATTGGGCATGGATTGGAGAATGACGGCGAAACGACCAGTTCCGAACGCCAGGCCGCGCAAGACTTCTATGAAAGCCGCGGTCACGCGCCTCTATTCCTGACGGCCGGCAGCCTCAATGCACGCGGCGAAGCATTGCTCGACCTTTTTCAAACCGCCGACGATTATGGTTTGAACCCGGTCGATTTCGAGAGTCCGGCCTTCATCAACGTTGGGGCCAAAGCGCCGGACGCCATGGCCGCTGCCCGCGCCGAAATCGGCATGACGCTTTGGGCATTGCGTTATGCCCGCCACGCCATGACCGGCCGCGTCAATCCGGCCAGCATTGGCCGCGACATCACCCTGGAGCGCAACTTCGTTGATCCGGCAACCGTCATGCCGACGCTGCTTGCTTCCGATGACCTGGCCGAAGCGCTGCTCGCCTACCATCCGCAGCACGATCAGTTCCACGCGTTGCGCCAAGAGCTGGCCAATCTGCGCGAGCGGTCCGAAACCGAAATCCTGGAGCCGATCGCCGAAGGTGGCACCATCCGACTTGGCGATACTGACCCGCGCGTGCCGCAATTGCGCGACCGGCTCGGTCTTCCCGATCCGATGATGACCGCCAGCGTCGAGGAAGCCGAGGTTCAGCTTGTCAGCACCCGGTCGGACGAAGACCCCGAACCGACCTCGCCCGACCCCCTTCTTTTCGATGAAGCGCTCGACGCCGCTGTCAAAACCTTTCAGGCCGAGCATAATCTGACCGCCGACGGCATTGTCGGACCGGCGACCTTTGCCGCTCTGAATGAAAAAGCCGGCGATCTGGTGCCTGACATCATCGCCAACATGGAACGCTGGCGCTGGATGCCACGCGAACTTGGCGACTTCCACGTTATCGCCAACGTGCCGGAGTATCGCCTGTGGGTGATGCGCGAGGGCGAGAGCATCTTCACCACCCGCACTGTCGTCGGCCAAAACCGCCACCGCACGGCCATCTTCTCTGATGAGATGGAATACATGGCGGTGAACCCCTATTGGAACGTGCCCTCCTCCATTGCGCGCAATGAAATCCTGCCGCGCCTTCTGCAGGATCCAGGCTACGCTCACCGCGGCAACTACGAGATTCTCTACAATGGCCAGACAATTGATCCGTTTGCGGTCAACTGGCAGGCCGCCGCCGAACAGGGCATGCCGCGAATCCGCCAGCGTCCGGGCGCACGCAATGCGCTGGGCGAAATCAAATTCATGTTCCCCAATCAGCATGCGATTTATTTCCACGACACGCCCTCGCGCGGACTGTTTGGACGCGATCAGCGCGCCTTCAGCCATGGCTGCGTGCGCGTGCTCGATCCTTGGGCTTTTGCCGAAGCTCTGTTGACCAATGAGCCCGATTGGGACCTTGCCCGCGCGCGTTCGCTTCAGGGATCACGCGAACGCAACCTGATCTTGGACAACCACATTCCTGTTCACCTGACCTATTTTACAGCGCGGGTAAACGAGGACGGTCGACTGATCATGGCGCGCGATATTTATGGCCATCATGGCCGGATTCTTGCCGCCCTCGGCTTCACCGGCAGCTAACCGATCCGGCCTTTGATCACGGAAAGCGGTTTCGCTTTCGTAACCAAGGCTTAACCCTAATCGTGGAAGCCTAAGCCACTTGCGCTTGCTCAAGGCGCGGCGCCATGATTTGACCAAGTTTTACCGATGTTGGGTACAGTCGGTTGGGCATAAGCAAGCGTCGCCTTCGGGTGGCAGGCAGGCATAGGGCTCGGTGCTAGCACAAGCATCTCGTCAAACCTGCAAGGTCTTGCAACGCAAGCGAGGGCAATTTGGGACACGGGACGGCGCGAGTTGAGGCGACCTCAAAGGTCGAAGCGCGAGCAGGCATGGAAGGCCTGCCGGATGCATCCTCGCTTCCGTCCATTGTCAAACCTTTTGCCCTTCTCGTTCTCCTCACAGCCCTGACCTTCTTTGCAACCGGCGCCGGCTTTGCCGCAGCGCAGGATCGTACCCTGTCGCTCTACAACACCCACACGCATGAACGGTTGACCGTCACCTATAAGCGCAATGGTCGCTTCGTGCAGGCAGGGCTTAATCAGCTCAATCGCTTCCTGCGCGACTGGCGCCGCGATGAGGTTACCCGCATCGACCCCGACCTTTTTGATATCGTCTGGACCGTCTATCGCGAAGTCGGCGCGAGCGAACCCATTCATGTGGTGTCGGCCTATCGTTCACCGGCCACCAACAACATGCTACGCCGCCGGTCTTCCGGCGTGGCCCGCAACTCGCAGCACACCCAAGGCCGGGCAATGGATTTTTTCATCCCTGGCGTCTCGGCCTCCGAGATCCGCGCTGCCGGTCTTCGCCTTCAGCAGGGCGGTGTGGGCTTCTATCCGCGCTCAGCAACGCCCTTCGTCCACCTGGACACCGGTTCAGTGCGCATGTGGCCGCGCATGACCCGCTCACAGCTGTCGCGCGTGTTCCCCAATGGGCGCACGATCCACATTCCCGCCGATGGGCAGCCCATGCCCGGCTTCGAACAGGCGCAGCGCGAACTGCAGCGCGGTGGCGGTCGCTCGGTCTTCGCCTCGGCCAGTTCCAGCGCCTCATCGGATCAAAATGACGGCGATGGCGATATCGTCCTGCCAGGCGAAAGCGGTGGCGGCTTCCTGCAAGCGCTCTTCGGCGGCAACACACCGGAACCGGAAGCCGACGTACCCTCCGCGCCGTCGCGGACGGTGGTGGCCAGCCTGCCCGAACAACCAGCCGTAGCCGAAACCGAAGTGGCCAGCGCACCGCGCGATCGTTACGCCGCGCCATCACCGGTGCTGCCGCCCTATGCCAGCCCCGATGGCACGTGGGGGGCGCCTTCCACAGTGGCCGGCCTGGCAGTGCCATCACCGACACCGGCGCCAACCATCGACGACATTCAGCTTGCCGCCCTGGGCACACGGCCAGCGCCAGCCGCGCCTGGCGCAGTCGCGCTCGACAACGCGTTTGCCCTTGCCCAGTCTGCCCCGGCAACAACGCCGTTGGCGCCGCCCGTCACTGCTCAACCAGCTCTGGCGGCAGCGACTCCAGTCGCGCAACCGGCAACGCAAACACCAGCCGCCTTGCCCGCGATCAACCGCGCGCAGCAAATTGCCCAATCGGTGCCTGCGCCCGGCCAGATCGCCGCCATCATCGAAGCGCGCTTTGCCGAACAACGCGCCGCACAGGCCAGTCTAACAGGACAAGTTGCCCAAGCTCTCGGCGCCATTCCCGCACAGCCAACCACGGCAACGCAGCCAGCCACGGTTGCGGCAACACCCGATCCGAACGAGTCACTGCTCGCCTTTGCCCAGCCGACCCAGTCACCGCTGACACCGGGCAATGTGCTCAGTGAAACCGGCCAACTGGCCGCCGCCGCGCAGGCCGCTGAACCGGCCGCACCGCGCTTTATTCCGCCTGTACCAGCGCCCTCACCGACATTGGTGGCCGCTGCACCAACGCCGACACCATCATCGGCGCAGGGCAATGCGTTGATTGCCGCGGCCTTTGCCGCCGAAGACGCCGCGCGAACACCAGCCCAATCGGCCATCGACATTTTGACAGGCTCGACTGACACGCCGGTCGGCACCGGCATCACCGGTCGGCTCTACCCGATTGCTGATGATCTGACGCCGGCGCTGGCCAAACAGTCGATCCGCGGCGCCCAGCATGCTGCGCTCGTCGCGCCCACGGGCACCGTCAGCCTGTCGCCAACGGTGGTGCAGTCAAGCGGATTCGTTCCGTCGAACACGTTCCAACTGCGCACCGACGGCTTCGGCCGGTCCGGCAGCTAACACTTCTTACCCGATAAAAAAACGCTAGCCGTCCACGTCCGTTGGCGATGGTGAGGCCGGTCCGCCCAAGGCTGCCAGGTAGAGATCCAGCAGTGCCTCTTGTTCCTGACGCTCGGCTTGATCCTGCTTGCGGATGCGCACGACCTGGCGCAGCACCTTGGTGTCGAAGCCATTGGCTTTGGCTTCACCGTAGACGTCCTTGATGTCGTCGGCGATGGCCTTCTTCTCTTCTTCAAGCCGCTCGATCCGTTCGATCAAACTGCGCAATTGGCCAGCTGCAACGCTGCTATCCGCCATATAGTCTCTCCACGTCTGGGATGTCTGATCAACCAAAGGCCCGGTGGCCGGTCAACCGCGCCAAGGATCAATGCCGTGGATGGTTGCCAGAAGGCTGGGGACAAGCGGTTTTTTGCAGGTCAATCGGTGTGCTCGGCCTGCGCTTTTTGAAAAGCGGCCATTTGCTCCGGCGTTGCCTCCGGCTGGTGTTTGGCCTTCCACGCGTCATACGGCATGCCGTAGACCATCTCCCGCGCGCCTGCCTTATCCAGATCGACACCAGCCTCTTGCGCGGCATCCACCAGCCAGTTGGATAGGCAGTTGCGGCAAAACCCGGCCTGCGCCATCAGATCGATGTTCTGCACATCGGTGCGCGTTTGAAAGTGCGCCACCAGACGGCGAAACGCCGCCGCTTCAAGATCGCGCTGGGTGTTCTCGTCCATGAATGGGCCTCTTGGTTACCGGTCTTCGACAGGCAGTATGTGGCGCAGAGTCGGCAGTTGCACAAGTTTGGCAAGCATCGGAATCAGACGGTCCGCCCATGACTCCACCCCTGCATCATCGTGGATGAGGTCCTGGCGCACCTCCAACAGGGCGTGCGGCAGACCCTTGCAGGTGCCATGGCGATGCATGGTGTCGCCTGGAAGCTCGCCGCGATAGGGCTCATTGTCACCGACAATCAGATCGCCTTCGGCTTGCAGCGCCTCAATCAGCGGCACCGCCAGACGCGGGTCTTTGTGCCACAAAACCCCGGCATGCCAGGGCCGTGGATGGCCGCGCCAGATCGGCGTGAAGGAGTGCACTGAGAACAGCACCGGCGCACGCGAGGTCGCCCGATGGACGTGGCCAATCGCGTCCGAAACCGCATCATCATATGGCTTGTAATAGGTCGCGATGCGATGCGCGCGCTCAGCCGCATCATGATGGGCATTGCCGGGCACCACCGCGCCATCCGACAGCCGCATGATGAGCGTGGGATCATCGATGCCACGATTGGGATCAATCAGAAGGCGGGAAAACCGCGTCATCACCAGCGTCGCATCAAGCGCATCGGCAAGCTTTTCGCACAGCGCCTTGGCCCCGATATCGTAGCCGATGTGTCGCTCCAACTGGCTGGGATCAACGCCCAGCGTGCCGTACGCTGGCGGCAGCGTATTTTCGGCATGATCGCACAAAATGATAAGCCCGTGATCGCTATCGCGCAGGCGCACCTCATAGGGCAGCGCGTCACGCGTTATCTGTGCCTGTCGATCGACCGGCTGATCCATGGCTTGTGCTTTCCGCGAGCAAACTGGCTGGGCGGGTCGGCCTCTGCGGCACGACCGCCTGCATCAGGTAGCGCCGATGAGGCGCCGCTTGCAAGGGTCTGGGCCCGCGACTTTCTATCAAATCGCGCAAAGACAGGCCCGCCTGTCGGCCTTGGAACGAGCCTCGACGAAACGGTCGCGTTGCCGCAATTTCGACTTGGGCGCAGGCCAAGGACTGCGTCTTGATTTGCGCGTCGGCCATGACACTGCGCGGTGAAAACAATCGCGCCGGGCTTAGCGCCAGCAGACGCTTGCACCTGAATGAGAGAACGATAATAAGACCGCTATGAGGCTTCTCAATCCCACCGCAGGACGTGCCCGAAAACCGGGCCTGACCTTTGCCTTTGTCGTCACCGCCTTTGCCGTCGCGGCTTTGGTGGTCGGTGGCTACGTGCTCTACAACCGCACCCAAGCGGTCGAAACAGCCGGCAATGAGGGTATCGAAGGCCGGCTCGTCGAAGGCACCGACGCCATGGAAGAGGCAAGTGCGGCGCCGAGCGGCCTTGGCGTCGGGCCAACCGGTTTTCGCGTCTGCAACGAGACGTCCAGCACGATCGGCGTCGCGCTTGGCTACGATTCCCGCCAAGGCTGGATATCGGAGGGTTGGTGGAACTTGCCCAGCGACACCTGTGAAACCTTGCGCTCGGGCAACCTCGCGTCACGCTACTATTATGTCTACGCGATTGACTATGACCGTGGCGGGGAGTGGAAAGGCCGCCACTATATGTGTACACACGCACGTATCTTCACCATTCGGGGATTCGAAGATTGTGCACAACGCGGGCTTGAGACGACCGGCTTCTTTGAAGTGGACACCGCCGGGCAGGCCAGTTGGACCGTGCAATTGACCGAAGACTCCCTCCAATAACGACAGGCCGCCCATGCACAAGCGCAACCGCAGCGTCAAGATCCTCGCCACCCTCGGGCCGGCCAGTTCCGAAGTCGAGCAAATCAAAGAGCTGCACCTTGCCGGTGCCGATGTTTTCCGCATCAATATGAGCCATGGCGACCCGGAAAAGATGCGGGCGATGATGGCCAAAATCCGTGAAGTCGAAGCCGATGTCGGCAGCACCATCGGCATCTTGGTCGATATTCAAGGCCCGAAACTGCGCGTTGGCATGTTCGCCGATGACGCCGTGATGCTGGAAAACGGAGCCTCGTTCCGCCTCGACACCAAAGACGAGCCGGGCACCGTGGAACGCGTGCGCCTGCCGCACCCGGAAATTTTCGACGGCATGGATGTCGGCCACACCCTGATCCTGGACGATGGCAAGCTGCGCCTTGAGTGCACCGGCACCGACAAGAAGACCTACATCGACACCAAGGTGATCGTCGGCGGCAAGCTGTCGAGCCGAAAAGGTGTCAGTCTGCCCGACACCACGATTTCCGGCGGCGCGTTGACCGAAAAAGATCGCCGCGATCTCGCCGCCGCTCTTGAGGCCGAAGCCGACTGGATCGCCTTGTCATTCATTCAGCGCCCCGAAGACGTGGCCGAAGTGCGCAAGATCGCTCGCGGTCGTTCCGGCATTCTGTCGAAAATCGAAAAACCCCAGGCGGTGGAAAAGATCGAGGAGATCATCGAGCTTTCCGACGCGATCATGGTCGCCCGTGGCGATCTGGGCGTGGAAATGCCGTTGGCCTCGCTGCCGGGCACGCAAAAACGCATCACCCGCGCCGCCCGCCGCGCCGGCAAGCCGGTGGTGGTGGCGACGCAGATGTTGGAATCGATGATCAGCTCGCCGGTGCCGACACGCGCCGAAGTTTCCGACGTGGCCACCGCCGTCTATGAGGGCGCCGATGCGATCATGCTGTCGGCGGAATCCGCCGCCGGCGACTATCCCCATGAAGCGGTCTCGATGATGAACACGATTGCCATCGAAACCGAGAATGACCCGCTCTACCGCTCCATCATCAACGCCCAGCGCACCGAGCCGGAAGCCACTGGCGCCGATGCGATTTCAGCCGCGGCCCGTCAGATCGCCGAGACGCTGCATCTGTCGGCACTGGTTTGCTACACATCCTCGGGCGCGACGGGTTTGCGCGCTGCCCGCGAACGTCCGCAGACACCGATCATCGCCATCACCCCGCGTGTACGGACTGCGCGCCGTTTGGCGCTCATCTGGGGCATTCACCCGGTCGCGACCGATGATGCCACCGACATTGACGATATGGTCGAGCGCGCCTGCGCTGTGGCCATGAAGCAGGGCTTTGCCAGTCCCGGCAATCGCATCATCATCACGGCCGGCGTCCCCTTTGGCACCCCAGGGGCGACCAACATGCTGCGCATTGCCTTCGTGCGCGAAGACCAGAGCCGCGGGTAGAGCTAAACCGGCTCGCTACGCTCCGAGTCGGCGTTTTTGGTCGCCTGATCAGCGGCCTTCATCACCTCAGCAATCGTCTGAAGCAGAAGTTCGGGATGCCTCTGGTGCGGCATGTGACCGCCGCCTTTGATGACGATTTTTTCAGCGCTTTCGATGTCTCGCACCAAACCGTCCGAATGCAGGTGCGGCCAGACAACGCCGTCTTCATCGCCGGTAATCACGCGCACCGGGATGGTAATCTCACGATAGCTTGGCGTGTGTTCGATCACGAACTGGAGCAGCCGGTAGACATCTTCGGCATTGGCTCTGAAGGCAGCGGGCCGCAACACCAGGCGGGCACCCAGCGCCTTGGCGTAGCCCGGCTTGGGTGGTTCGGGTGCGAACACATTCTCCACCCCATCATCGATCTGGCCCCAAGCAACCGGAAGCGTGATCAGCCGCGTGAAAAGCCAGCCGATGACCGGCGCATCAGCCACGGCGTAGTACCAGTCAACGCCTTGAAAGCGGTCACCCGGCCAAGGATGGGTCGCCGGTGCGGCGAACACCGCACCCTCCACCGTCTCACCATGAACGGCCATTTGCGCGACCACCGCGCCGCCCCAACTGTGGCCTATAGCGATGATCGACGGGGCGCCCAGTTTGTGCGCGGCGGCCAGGATACGGTCAGCCTGCGCGCGTGGTGAATGGTCGCCTGGCCGCCGGTCGCTACCCCCCTGCCCCGGTCGGTCAACGAAGATCACGTGCTGATCTTCGCCAAAGTGAGCGTCTAGATGCTCGCCAACCGCGATCAGAAACTCGCGGTGATTGGAACTGGCGCCATGGACGAAAACCAGGCTCGGCCGTGTGGCTGATGGCGTACCGCGTTCCACACAGTGCAAC
>JBKAGN010000047.1:0-27058 GCA_046290415.1 Hyphomicrobiales bacterium | reverse complement strand
AATGGACTCCAAGTTGCAGTTCCTGCTTTGTTCCAAGCATCGCAAAAGGAGACCACAGTGACAGAACAGCGCCCGACCAAAATTGATTATGTCGAGTTGACCTCGCCGCAGTTGGAGAAAACTCAAGCATTCTTCTCGCAAGCTTTTGGGTGGGAGTATGTCGACTACGGACCGGATTACAAAGACATCCAGGGAGCCGGTCTAGGCGGCGGCATCGAGCGCGGCCAACTGCGCCCACCGCTCATTGTGCTGCAAGCCGATGATCTGGAGGCGATGCTGGCAAAGGTCCGAGACGCGGGCGCAGAAATCACCAAAGAGATTTTTGACTTCCCAGGCGGGCGACGCTTTCAGTTCAAGGAGCCAGGTGGCACCGAAATGGCCGTTTGGTCGGAATGCTAAGAGCTCAAGGCTCAAGGTCTACAGCGTTGCTTCAATAAGATAGGGCCCGTCTATCGATTCAGCAGTCTTGAGCGCCTCAAAAAAAGCCTCTTCGGTATCGACCTGCTCTCCTGCAACGCCGTGACCGGCGGCCAAGGCGACCCAATCCAGCAGCGGGTCTTCGATATCAAACATCGCGCGTGCATTGCGGCCTGGCTTTGGCGCGCCTTGGGCCTCAAGCTCATGATGCAATATCTGATAGCCCCGGTTGGCGAGGATCACGAAGGTGATGTTCAGCCGTTCACGTGCTGCGGTCCAAAGGCATTGCAATTGATACATCGCTGACCCATCGCCAGAGACTGCGAACACTGGCCGATCGGGGCAAGCCACCGAAGCGCCAAGCGCATTTGGCAGGCACTCACCGATCGACCCACCAGTGTTGTTGATTCTATCATGTGCCGCCGCCGCATTAACAGGTGGCCAGATATCAAAGCCAGCCGTAACGGCCTCATTCACCATGATAGCGCCGTCAGGTATCGCGCGGGCGAGCGCTCGCCCGACGCCTTCGGCGGTCAAAGTGCCGGACTGCGCTGGCGGCACCTGGCGTTTGATCCGCGCCACTGTTTCTTGACCATCAACGCCTGCGGCTTTGGCCAGCGCCTGAAGCGTCCACAGGACATCCCAGTCGGCAAAGCAGAGTTGGTTGATCGGGCAGCCCGGCGGCTCTGGTGTCGAAGGTTTGCCGGGATAGGCAAAAAAGTTCACCGGCGGGTCGGCTCCCACCAGCACGATGCGCGTGACGTCAGCGAGAAACTCAGCGCTTGCGTCCGCTGGATAGGGCATCATGTCGAAGGCAACAGCCCCATCGCCCCGTGCTATCCGCGGCGCAAAGAAGGGTGCGATTAATCTGCATCCGGTTCGCGCAGCAATTTGCCCGGCCAGTTCCGCTCCATCACCGAACAAGGCAGGGCCGTTGGCCAAAAGGGCCGCCCCAGGTTCCTGCAAAGCGCGGGCAGCCGCCGCGATACGGGCATTGTCTGGTCTGTACTTGGGCGCAGGTGATGCAGCTTTGGTGATGCTGGAGCCGCTCTCACCCCAGGCGGCATCCGCCTGAAGAACAACGGTCGCAATTTTGCCGGTGCGTGCCACGCTGATCGCCTCAGCGCCCAAGGCACCAACCATGGAACCATCCGTGGCACGACGCACCCAATGGGATACCGAGCGTGCCACGCCATCAAGATCAGAGGTTAGCGGCGCATCATGTTTAAGGTGGTACCCGGCATGATCACCGACGATGTTGACGATGCCGGAATGGCCTTTGCGCGCATTGTGAAGATTGGCCCAACTGTTGGCAAAACCTGGTCCAAGGTGGAGCAACGTACCGGCGACATTTCCGCTCATCCGTGCATAACCGTCCGCTGCGCCGGTCACGCCACCTTCAAACAGGCAGAGGATACACCGCATGTCCGGGTGCGTATCCAAGGCTGCTACAAAGTGCATTTCTGACGTGCCCGGATTGGCGAAACAAACCGACACGCCCGAGGCAAGCATCGTTTCGACCAAAGCTTCTGCGCCGTTCACTGAGTCGTCCTCCACCTCAGCGTCAACTTAATCAGAAGACGGCTTTACGCGTCCATTTGGAAATGCGTGGCGTGACCCAACAAAAAAGCGTGCTCGCGGTTGTGCCGTCGGCACAGCGCAACGAAAAAGGCGGGCATCGCTGCCCGCCTTTCTATTCTTAAAGCAGATGCTTTTTTTGGCTCCGGACCTACGGTCCGACCGCCATACTACATCATGCCGCCACTCAGAACGGCCAAAGCCGTTCTGAGCATTTTTGATGATGGGCGGCTTATTCGTAATCCTGGCTTACGCCAGTCTTACATCATGCCGCCCATGCCGCCCATGTCAGGCATTGCTGGTGCGCCGCCATCTTTCTTCGGCAGTTCAGCGATCATCGCTTCAGTGGTGATCAGAAGACCAGCGATCGAAGCAGCATCTTCCAGCGCAGTGCGAACCACTTTGACCGGATCGACAATGCCCATTTCGATCATGTCGCCATACTCGCCGGTCTGCGCGTTGTAGCCCCAGCTTGCCAGGTTCTTGGCGATGATGTCGCCAACAACCACCGATGCTTCTGCGCCAGCGTTGGCAGCGATCTGGCGGGCAGGAGATTGCAAAGCGCGGCGCACGATGTTGATGCCGGCTTCCTGGTCGGGGTTTTCGCCTTTGGAGTCGATGAAACGCGATGCGCGAAGCAGAGCCGTACCGCCCCCTGGGACGATGCCTTCTTCGACGGCCGCACGGGTCGCGTTCAGAGCATCATCGACGCGGTCTTTCTTCTCTTTCACTTCCACTTCGGTGGAACCGCCAACGCGGATCACGGCAACGCCGCCGGCCAGTTTCGCAAGACGTTCTTGGAGCTTCTCACGGTCGTAGTCGGAGGTCGTTTCTTCGATCTGCGCTTTGATCTGATTGACGCGGGCGCCGATCTCGTCTTTGCCGCCAATACCGTCAACGATCGTGGTTTCTTCTTTCGTGATGGCCACGCGCTTAGCGGTGCCCAGCATGTCAAGCGTCACGTTCTCAAGCTTGATGCCGAGGTCTTCGGAGATGACCTGGCCGCCGGTGAGGATCGCGATGTCTTCGAGCATGGCTTTACGACGATCGCCGAAGCCCGGTGCCTTCACAGCAGCGATCTTCAGGCCGCCGCGCAGTTTGTTGACCACGAGGGTCGCCAGCGCTTCGCCTTCAACATCTTCTGCAATGATCAGCAGCGGACGCGAAGACTGAACAACAGATTCCAGAACCGGCAACATGGCCTGCAGGTTGGACAGTTTTTTCTCGTGCAGCAGGATGTAGGGATCATCCAAGTCTGCCGTCATCTTGTCCGGGTTGGTCACGAAGTAAGGCGACAGGTAACCGCGGTCGAACTGCATGCCTTCAACGACTTCCAACTCGGTCTCAGCAGTCTTGGCTTCTTCAACCGTGATAACGCCTTCATTGCCGACTTTCTGCATGGCCTGAGCGATCATCTCGCCGATTTCTTTTTCGCCGTTTGCAGAAATTGTGCCGACCTGAGCAACTTCCTCAGAGGTGTTGATCTTGGTGGCCTTGGCGACGAGGTCTTTGACCACTTCGGTCACGGCCATATCGATGCCGCGCTTCAGGTCCATCGGGTTCATGCCGGCAGCAACAGCCTTGTGGCCTTCCTGAACGATGGACTGAGCCAGAACCGTTGCGGTCGTTGTGCCGTCACCAGCGATGTCGTTGGTTTTGGAGGCAACTTCGCGCAGCATCTGCGCGCCCATGTTTTCGAACTTATCTTCCAGTTCGATTTCCTTGGCCACGGACACACCATCTTTGGTGATGCGCGGTGCGCCGAAGCTCTTGTCGAGAACGACGTTGCGGCCTTTCGGGCCGAGAGTCACCTTCACCGCGTCGGCGAGGGTGTTCACACCGGTCAGCATGCGCTCGCGTGCTGATCGACCGAATTTGACTTCTTTAGCAGCCATGTTTGAATTCCTTGGTTTGGTCTGCATTTCCAAGCGGTTGTTCCATCAGGAACAGAGCGGGAAATGCCAAAATAGTAAAAAGGAATGGGGCGGAAGGTGATGTCGCTTAGGCGACCACACCCATGATGTCGCTTTCCTTCATGATCAGCAGGTCTTCACCGTCGATCTTCACTTCGGTGCCGGACCATTTGCCGAACAGCACGCGGTCGCCAGCTTTGACGTCCAGAGCCTGGACTTTGCCAGCATCGTCGCGTGCCCCTGGGCCTACGGAGACGACTTCGCCTTCCTGCGGCTTTTCTTTTGCGGTGTCCGGGATGATGATCCCACCGGCAGTTTTCTCATCGGAGTCGATGCGACGCACCACTACACGGTCATGTAAGGGACGGAATGCCATATGTCCTCATCCTTGGGTTGGCACGGCCTCGTTGGGCCGCTGCGGTCTTGGTTGAATGTGCAGCCCCAAAAAGGAGCCTGAAACGCAAGTTAGCACTCTCCATGGGTGAGTGCTAACGCGACCGGGAGATAGGGATGGGGCGTTGAGGTGTCAAGGATGGGGGGATGAACTTTTTTATCGCCGGCACAGCCGCAAGGCGAATGGTTAGCGGTCAGTTAAGGGTGCCGAGCACCGCCTATCTCCGCAGGGCCACCTATTGATGGCGCGACCTTGCCCGCAAATCGATCAGAATACCGCAGTTTGATACCCCAATAGAAAACCGCAGCCAGCCCAGAAACCTGAAGCTGACCACGGTGAAAAAGCGTCACGTCGTAATGGGGTTTGTTTAGACCAAGCCGATAAACGACAGAATGAACAAGACGACGACGATCACGCCGATGATGTAAAAGATGTTGCGCATGGGATGTCCTCCAGCAGGGTTTCGGTCACATCGCGCGCAAAAGGTGGGGGAGGCGGCAATGCAAAGCTCTCACCGGCATGGCTGCCAGTTGACTGTCGAAACGCCGCCAACGGCCATTGGTTCCAATCACGAACGCTCGGTTTTGCTCCGCCCCAGCATATCCCAGTTCTTGTAGAAAAGACGATTGACCGGCCTCAGAGCAAAATTGAAGCCGCTGATGATGGCATTCTGAAGTCCCGTGAAGCGGCTTGGCCTTAGGACATCGACAAAGACCACGGCCCGAAACCCATCTTCAGCGTTCACCGATCTGTGTTGGATTGTGTCATCAAAGATGAACAAGGGATCATCGTGCCAATAGTACCGGTGCCCGTTGACCTCGATGTAAATGTCCTGGCTTCGTCGCGCTGTGAGATTGTACAAGAGCCGTACCGTCAGACGCAGCGGGCCGAAGTGTAGCCCGGTCTTTTCTTGACTGTTGAACACTGACACGCCGATCGTCTTGATATGGGTCCACTGCTTGTTGAAAAGCAGTTGACTGGTATCGATGTTTTGATCGTACCATTTGTAGAACAGCATACCGCGCTTGCTGTCGCCCATCCGTGCATTTATGTCGCCCAGAATGGCGTCTTTGTCTTGATCGAAGGCTTCGAGCAGCTCACGAATTTCAGCCTGTGCTGGCGGATCAAAGTCCTCGACGTGCAGCACAACTGGCCTTCGCTTGCTGATCAGATCGAAGGCCAAATTTATCGGCGACAACAGCCAGGTCAGCAAACCGTTCCCGGCAAAGTATTTCGATATCAATGCTGCTTCGAAGCGTCGATGCCGTGACAGGTCGATGAGGCCGCAAAGTACAAAAAAGGCTGCGATCCATGGAATGAAGTAGAACAGCACCACCAGGACGAACAAGGTGCGTGCCCCGCGGCGTACCGATTTAGCATTCATCAGTCCAGCTCTTCTGAATGACCCCTTTTGTTTGGAAACCTAGCCTATAGCGATGCCGGTTACCACCTGGAACAGCGTGTCGGCTGATTATGCATGTGCCGGTTTAGCCCGTCCGATGTTGGGCTGCTGAATTGACTCCTAGGCCGCATCTGCTTTGCTACCGGTGGCTTTTTCCTTGCGCATCACGATCCAGGTGCCGAGCACGATCAGCGCGCTGCCGATCAACAGCCGCACGCCTGGAACCTCTTGGAAGAAGACGAACCCGTAAAACGCTGCCCACAACAGGCTGGTGTATTCCATCGGGCCAAGCTTGGCCGCCAGCGCGTGCTTGAAGCCATAGGTCATGAACAGATGGCCGCAGGTGCCCAGAAAGCCGATGCCGAGTGCAAACCATAACCAACCGGCATCAAGGGCTATGAACGGGCGCCCATCGATGGCCATGCCAGCAAAGGTCAGGGCGAGCAGCGGCAGGGCCAACAAACCAGAAAACCCGCTCTGCAGCATGATCATTGTTGGTACCGGATCACTGGCGGCGTGCAATCGGGTCAAGACAAGCGCCACCGCATAGGCAAACGAAGCAATGGCCGCCGCGATGTAACCGCCGAGAGCCCCGGAGAAGCCATTTGCGAAGGCTGAGGAGGAAATGACGCCCACACCGGCCAATCCGATGAGGATCGCGATCCAGGTCTTGCCGTCCACCGGCTCTTTCAAGATCAGCCAGCCAAGCAGCGCCAGATAGAGCGGAGCTGTGAAGGCAATGGCCGTTGCCTCGGCCAGTGGGATGACGGCAAGCGCGTAAAAGAAACAGGCTGCAACCAAGGTCACAAGCAGGGAACGCTGAAAACTGCGCACAAGGCTGCGCCATGTCGGCAAGCGCACGCGTCCAAAAGCGAGCAGCCCAACAAACAGAACCGTCGCCACCAAAAACCCAGCACCATAACGCATGACCAGGATTTGTGGCGTGCCGAACGTGCCCGCCATCAGCTTGATGCCGGCGTCCATCAGCGTCAAAATCGCGATCGCGATCAGCACAGAGCCCATCGCGCGACGCTGCATCGAGGCGATGGCAAAGGGGACTGGCGTGGCGGGCGAGGCCATTGGACGAGGCTTTCAAACGGGTTTCGATTTGCCTCTTTGCGCGCGCGCAAAGCTGGCATAAGGTTTTGACCAAACAGTCAAAGCTTGGCGCTTAGACCACGCTATAAAGCGCGCCGAAACAAGCCGCCAGCCGTTTTGCGCCAAAAAAGGAGACCCGTCATGCTCGATTCCTCCGACGCGAACCACCCCGCCGCCGGCACCACGCCGCTCTCCGCGCCGAACGATCTGGACGCCTTCTGGATGCCCTACACGGCCAACCGGGCGTTCAAGAGCGATCCACGCATGATCACCGGGTCGAAGGACAATCATTACTTCACGCCAGATGGACGGGCGATCTTGGATGGGACGGCGGGCCTATGGTGCTGCAACGCCGGGCATTGCCGCGCGCCGGTGGTCGAAGCGATCCAAACCCAGGCTGCAAGCCTTGATTTCGCGCCGACCTTTCAGTTTGGCCACCCAATAGCGTTCGAAGTGGCCTCCCGCATTGCATCCGAAGCGCCTGACGGTCTGGACCATGTTTTTTTCGCCAACTCCGGCTCGGAGGGCGTCGATACCGCGCTGAAGATCGCGCTTGCCTATCACAAAGTCCGCGGCGAGGGTGGTCGCACCCGGCTCATCGGTCGCGAGCGCGGTTACCACGGGTCCGGTTTTGGCGGCATTTCGGTTGGCGGCATCGTCAACAATCGCAGATTCTTTGGCGCGCTGATCGCCGGCGTCGATCATCTGCCGCACACTTACAACCGTGCTGAACAGGCTTTTACCAAGGGCGAGCCGGATTGGGGCGCTCACCTGGCCGATGATCTGGAAAGCCTTGTCGCGCTGCACGGTCCCGACACCATTGCGGCGGTCATCGTTGAGCCAATGGCAGGGTCCACGGGTGTTCTGCCGCCGCCGAAGGGTTATCTGAAGCGCCTGCGTGAGATCACGGCCAAGCACGGCATCTTGCTGATCTTCGATGAGGTTATTTCAGCCTTCGGACGGTTGGGCACGGCCTTCGCAGCGCAGCGCTATGGCGTGACGCCGGACATGATCGTGTTCGCCAAGGGCATCACCTCGGGCACGGTGCCGATGGGCGGCGTGATCGCCAGCGCCGACATCTACAATGGCTTCATGGATTCCGCCGGCGAAGGCATGATCGAGCTTTTCCATGGCTACACCTATTCCGGTCATCCGCTCGCCTGTGCTGCCGCGCTGGCAACACTCAACGTCTATCGCGACGAAGGCCTTTACGAGAAAGCCGCGCGGCTTGAAGGCCTGTTTGCCGACGCAGCGCACAGCTACCTGGCCGACCTTTCGATCGTCGAGGACATTCGCACCTGCGGCATCGTGGCCGGCATCGACATTACGCCGATCGAAGGCAAGCCGACCGCCCGCGCGTTCGCGGCAATGCAGGATGCGTTCCACAATCAGGATATGATGATCCGCGTCACCGGCGACACGATTGCGCTGTCGCCGCCGCTGACGTTCGCCGAAAGCGACATCGATCACATGTTTGCCGGTCTGAAACGCACGCTTCAGGCGGTGTCCTAAAGAAGACCAGCCAGACGTTCGGACGGTATGCGCATTTGTGCGCAGCGAAAGCCTTGATCGTCGCACCTGCGTTGATGGCCGTCAAAGACCCAATGCACCGGGCGGGTATAGCCGTGCCGGGGCTGCATGATAGAATCGAACCATGCGCAAACTGAACATAATCCTTGTCTTGCTCGCCGCTGCTGGTGGCGGCTATTTCCTTTTCGCCAACCGACCAACACCGGTTGAGGTCGCGGTCGTCACGCGTGGTGACATCGCCCACATCGTCTATGCCTCCGGTGTGGTTGAGGCAGCAGTGAGCGCCGATGTCACCTCCATTGTCGCCCAGCGGATAACCGGCCATTGCAACTGCGAAGGCCAAACGGTTGAAGCCGGCGATCTCATCGTCGAGCTCGACGACAGCGAAACGGTGGCCCGTGTGCGCGAGTTGGAAGCACGCGTTGGCCTCTTCAACCAACAAGTGGAACGCGCCACCAACCTGTTGGACCGCGGCGTGGGATCGCGCGAAGCCTTCGACCGGGCCGCCAGCGAGTTGGCGAGCGCTGAAGCGGGGCTTGCGGCGCAGCGCGAAGTGCTCAGCCGCTATCGCATCACCGCACCGATTGCTGGGCAGATCCTGCGGCTGGACGCTGATGTCGGCGAGGTTGCCCAGGCGGGGGATGTTCTGTTCACCGTGGGTCAGCCGCGTCCCTTGGAAATCACCGCCGAGATCAATGAGGAAGACATTCCGCTCATCGAAGTTGGGCAGCGGGCGCTTTTGCGCGCGGACGCCTTTCCCGATCAGGTGTTGGAGGCGACGCTCGCCAGCATCACGCCCAAAGGCGACAGCGTCCTCAAAACCTACCGCGTGCGCCTTGCCCTGCCGGAAGACACCCCCCTGTTTATTGGCATGAGCGTCGATGTGAATCTGGTGATCGAAAACCGCGAGGATCGATTGCTCGCGCCGACGACTGCCTTTTCCGGCGGCGACACCGTCTTTGTCGTCGATGGCGGCACCGCCCGGCAGGTGGAAGTCGAGACCGGCTTGCAGGGTATCACCTCGGTCGAGGTGACCGGCGGCCTTGACGAAGGTGCCGAATTGGTCAGCCCGGTTCCAGACGGTCTGGTCGATGGCGCGCGGGTTCGGACCACGGGCTCCTGATGGGCGCCTGGATGCTCCTCCTTGATCTGGCCGTCACCCACGTTCTCGCACGTGGTCGGCAGACCTTGGTCGCCATTCTGGGTGTGTCCCTGGGCGTCGGGTTCTCCATTGCCATGGCCGCGCTCCTTCAAGGCAGCCAGGAGGACTTTGTCGATCAGCTGATCAATGCCATTCCCAACGTCCAGATTTCAGACGAGCGCCGCGAAGCCCAACGTCAGCCGGCGCAGGATGTCTTCGACGATGCGCAGATCGAAAGCCTCGCCCCGCGCGATGATCCGCGTGGTATTCGCAATCCCGTCGCCGTGACCAGTGCGATCCGGGCCATCGTCGATGGCAACGTATCGGCCACGCTGCGCGTGCAAGGCGTTATCCGCTATGCCGGGCGGGATACTGGCGTCTCGCTGTCCGGCGTTGTACCCGAACATGAGATCGCAGTGTCTCAAATCGGCGATGACATGAGCGAGGGTCTTCTTGCGGATCTCAACAGCCGCGCCGACGCGGTGGTCTTGGGCGATGATCTTGTGCGTTCCATCAATGCCGAAATTGGCGATCCGATCACGATGGTGTCGCCGGCCGGCGATGTGCATCGCTACCGGCTGGTCGGCATCTTCAACTCCGGCAACAATTCGGTCGATAGCTCCACCGGCTATCTGCACCTGTCCACCGCTCAGGTGTTTTCCGGTCGCCCAAATGCCGTCAACGACATCCGCATCTCGCTCAGCGACCCAAACAGCGCGCCTACGGTTGCCAGTTGGATCGAGGGCCAGTTCGGCTACAAAGCCGTCTCTTGGCAGGAGGCCAACCAAGCGATCCTGGAAAGCTTCATCGTCCGCGATGTCATCATGTACACCGTTGTGGCCGCGATCTTGTTGGTGGCAGGCTTTGGCATCTACAACATCATCTCCACCATCACCCACGAAAAGACCCGTGATATCGCGATCATGAAGTCGCTCGGCTTTTATGAAAAAGACATGCGGCGCCTGTTCGTCATGGAGGGGCTGGCGATGGGCATCGGAGGATCGGTGCTCGGCGCGATCCTCGGCGCGCTGCTCACGGTTGCGCTCGGGCAGATTGAATTCGTGAACCCGGAAAGCGACGATCCGATCAAGATCCGCATGACCTTTTCGGTCGTGCACTATTCCATCGCGATCGGCATCGCGCTCGGTTCGGCCGTCTTTGCCGCCTACATGCCGGCCCGCAAAGCCTCCAGTCTCAATCCGGTGGACATCATTCGCGGAGCCACATGATGGCCGGTGGCGCGCATCTGCTCGAAGCGGTCAACGCAACCCGCATTCTTGATGAGACCGTCAAAGTGACCTTGGTCGACAATGTCTCGCTCTCGGTCGGCGAGGGCGAGTTCGTGGCGATCACCGGTCCATCCGGATCGGGCAAATCCTCGCTGCTCTATTTGCTTGGCCTTCTCGATCTGCCGACATCGGGCGATGTGCTGGTGAAGGGCCAACCAACGCACGAAATGCCGACCGATGAGCGCGCCCGCATCCGGCTTTCCGAGCTTGGGTTCATCTTTCAGTTTCACTTCCTGCTGCCGGAATTCACCGCCCGCGAAAACGTCATGCTGCCGATGCGCCGCTTGAGCCGGCTGTCCGGCCGGGCGCAGAGTGAACGGGCGGGCGATCTGCTCGCTTCACTGGGCCTGGAAGGCCATATCGACAAGCGCCCTGATCAGCTGTCTGGCGGCCAGCGCCAACGCGTGGCCGTTGCCAGAGCGCTCGCCAACGACCCGGCTCTGATCCTGGCCGACGAACCGACGGGATCTCTGGATTCCAAGGCCACCGACCAGGTCTTTGGGATTTTGCGTGACCTTGTCGATGTCTCAGGCCGCACGATCCTGGCAGTAACCCATGATCTTGATCTTGCTGCCCAGATGGACCGGCGCATTCATCTCGTTGATGGCGCACTGGAAAGCGATGGCGCGGCCAACGCATCGCTCTAAGTCAGCATCGCCCAACACGCTTCCGCCCCGCGCTGCATCCTCCCGTCCGCAAATCTGTGGGCGAGTGCGCGCGGCTGGCTTCTTCATTGCAGGCGAATTAGGGCATAGTCAGACAGTGAGGAGGCTGGGACGTGATTCGCGCGCCTGGCCATGCGTCGTGATCATCGGGTGAAGTCTGCATGCGGCCCAGTGTTGCCCTGATCTATGTTGCCATTGCAGTCATAGCCATCAGCACGGCGGCCATGCTCTACCGGCTGACGGCTCTGCCGTTGGAACTGGCGGGGATGTTTGGCGCGATCTTGTTCTTTGCGCTGGCCGCTGTTGACCAGGCGATATCGCGCGGCGCTGAGCGCAAGACGTTCCAGCGTCAGCTGGAAATGAATGATCACGCGCTGCAGGATGCCTTCAATGAGATCGATATGATCCGCTCGCGTCTGGCATCGCTGGAAACCGATACCCAACAAGCCGTCGATGCTGGCGTAGCCCCGGTTCATCAGGACTTGCAGGCCATCGGCGCTTTGCTGGCCCAGGTCACCGAGGCCGTTTCCGACACCGATCACCGGATGGTGACGCTGGAGGAACAAGTCAACGGCATGGCCAAGCGCGGCCTCCGCAAGGCTGCCACGCCTGCCACGCCAAGCAAGCCGGACGAAGTGGAAGCCGCTCCGGAACCGGTGGTGGAAAAAGCCACGGTGAAAAATCAGCCCAAGCTGGATGCCGAAGCGCAAAAGCGCGCCGAGGCATTGGAAGAGGAACGCAATGAGGCCCTGCTGAAGCGCGTCGCATCGGCCGTTGAGAACGAGCGCCTTGAAGCCGCGCTGCAGTCGGTCGTGACGCTGCCGCAGCGGCGCGCCCGCGCCTATGCCACTCTGTTCAATCTTAAACTGGATGGGGCAGGCACCCTTGAGGCCCGCCACGCCGTGCCCGCCATCGAAGCGGCTGGTGCAAGCGTTGACTATGACATGGCGGTGGTCGCACGCGCGCTGGCCTTGGCGCACAAGTTCGCCGCCCGGGAATCGGCGGCCATCGTCTTTGTGCCCTTGTCGGGCGCCGCGATCATGCAGTCGCGTTTTGCCGATTGGTTGGTCCAGGTTCTGACCAACAACAAGGATCTGGCCGGACGGCTGGTCATCGAGATTACCCAGAAGGATGTTCGCGCCTTCAGCCCGATCGACTTCGACCTGCTCCAAACGCTGGCTGATCTCGGCTTCCGCATGAGCGTCACCCAGCTCACCGATGCGCGCTCTGATCTGTTCGAGCTATCGCGCTACGGGTTCCGCTATGCCAAGGCGCCCGTTGGTCTGTTCCTCGGCTCGGATGCTGAGACGAAAAGCGATATTCACCCTGAAGACTTGTCGGATCTGGCGGCACGCAATGGCATGGATCTCATTGTCGATCAGGTCGAAAGTGAATCCCAAATGGTCGAGCTGCTCGATTTCAAACTGAAATACGGCCAGGGTAATCTGTTTGCGCGCCCGCGCGCGGTTGACGTGGAACCCCATCCACTGCTTGACCAAAGCGATGCAACCGACGACGACAGTTCGGATAACGAACCTAGTCCGTCGCAGGACCTGCCGCCGCAACCACGCCGTTCGGCGCGCGCGCTGAGTCGCTCAGCCTAGGCGGCAATCACCTTTCAAACGCCGGAAAGACTAAGATGACGCATTCCTCCTTGCCGCTTAAGGGCCTGTCACTGCTCGCGCCCGACTATGAGGTGCTGCTCTGCGACATCTGGGGTGTCATTCACAATGGCGTGGCGGCTTGGCCAAGTGCGGTCGATGCGCTGTTTGAGGCGCGCCAGGCCGGTTTGAAAGTGATTCTGGTCTCCAACGCGCCGCGTCCCAATACGCCCGTGCGCGCCCAGCTGGAACGGCTGGGCATGCGCGCTGAGGCTTATGACGACATTGTCACCTCCGGTGATGTGACGCGCGATCTGTTGGCCACCACCTACAAAGACGCCAAGGTCACCCATATCGGCCCGGACAAGGATAAGCCGCTGGTCGATGGTCTGCCGGTTACCTTCACCAGCGATGAGGACGCAGAGGTTTGCCTCTGTTCTGGCCCGATCGACGATCAAACCGAAGGACCTGAGGATTATCGCGAGCGGCTGCAGGCGCTCGCAGCCCGCAAACTGCCAATGATCTGCGCCAATCCCGACAA
Organism: Hyphomicrobiales bacterium; assembly: GCA_046290415.1. GTDB lineage: Bacteria > Pseudomonadota > Alphaproteobacteria > Rhizobiales > MH13 > MH13. Next base: position 13,489 of record JBKAGN010000047.1, on the reverse strand, counting down.
GGTCGTCGAGATGGGCGACAAGCTGATCTATTGCGCCGGCGCGCTGGCTGACCTTTACGAGGAGCTGGGCGGCCAGACGATCATTCTCGGTAAGCCATACGCCCCGATCTATGAGGCTGCGCTGGCGATGGCGGGTAACCCGGATCGTTCCAACGTTCTTGGATTGGGGGATTCCATGCGCACCGATTTGCGTGGCGCAAGCGAACAGGGTTTTGACTGCCTGTTCTTCACCGGCGGCATTCATGCTGGCGAATTTGGTCCAAGCACCGCGCCAAACGGAAAAAAGGTTGCAGCCTTTCTCGACGATGCGCCCTATCCGGCGAAAGCCTGGATGGCCCGTCTGTCCTGGTGACGCGGCCTGATCGCTCGCCTTTGAGTTAAGATTAACCGGTGAATTTGCACCGACCTTAGAGCCTTTGTGCGATACTCGGTTCGTGGGCGACACCACGATATTGGGATACATTGTCCATGTTTATGGATTTAAGAACGCTTGAGGCCGATGCTGACCTCAACGCGCCGGTCTGTATCGTCGGCGCAGGCGCCGCCGGCATTACCATGGCGTTGGAACTGGAAGCCAAGGGCATAGGCGTCCTACTCCTGGAAAGCGGCGGTTTTCGCTACGAAAACGACACGCAGGCGCTGTACGAAGGCGCGCTCGCCGGCCATCAGAACACCGATCTGACCTATTCGCGCTTGCGCGAGTTTGGCGGAACGACCGGCCAATGGACGGGCCTTTGCGCGCCGCTCGATCCGATCGATTTCGAGGCCCGGCCCTCCAAAGGCAACATCGCTTGGCCGATCACGCGCAGCGACCTCGATCCCTTCTACGCCCGCGCCCAACCCTATTTGGAACTCGGCGACTATCGCTACGACGTGGACGACTGGTCGACCATCCTATCGGGCACGCCGCTGGCATTGCCGGACGACATAATCAGTCCGGCGGTTTACCAGCACAGCCCACCCACCCGGTTCGCCGAGCGCTACCGCGAACCGATCGATCAGGCCGTGCATGTGCGATGCGTGCTCCACGCCAACATCAGCGACATCGTCCTCAATGCGTCGGGAACCGCCGTTGACCATATCGAGGTCAAGACGCTTGAAGGCCAAGCCCACCACGTTTCGGCCAACCATTTTGTCCTGGCCTGCGGCGGCATTGAAAACGCCCGCATCTTGCTCAACGCCCGCAATCAACGACCAGCCGGCCTTGGCAATGAGAACGACCTGGTGGGCCGCTATTTCATGGACCATCTGAACGTCGAGGCGAGCCGCATTGTCCTGGCCGACACGCGGCGCGATCTTGGCTATTACGACCAAGCGACGGACACGACGGTTTTGGAAATCGGGCTGAAGGTCGCCGAAGAGCGCATGCGCGCCGAAGACCTTCTCAACAACACCGCCTTCATGCGCGTGGTCTGGAAGGATGAAGCCTTCAACGATGATTTTCGCGATCATGCATGGCTGTCTTTTTCGGCTCTGGCGAAGACTTTCGCGCGTGGTGAGGTGCCTGATCGCTTCGCTGAGCGCACCTGCAATGTGCTCGAAGCGCCGGGCTCGATCATCACCGGTGTCAGCCGCAACATTCAGCGCCGCTTGAGCGATGGTGGTGAAATTGATCACATCGCGCTGCGTCAGGATGCCGAACAGGCCCCCGATCGTAACAGTCGCGTCATGCTCAACGACGATGTCGATGCGCTTGGCCTCAACAAGGTGACACTGGACTGGCGGGTCTCACGTGGCGACATGGAAAGCCTGCGACGCTCGCACGAGATCATCGGCCAGGCCTTAGGCCAATCCGGCATCGGCCGTCTTCAGCTTGGCGTGGTCGAGCCTGATGATCTCAGCAACGTTTTCACCGGCTACCACCACATGGGCACGACGCGCATGCATGATGACCCGCGCCAGGGCGTGGTGGATGCCGATTGCCGCCTGCATTCGGTGGCCAATCTCTACATGGCCGGAAGCTCGGTTTTCACGACCGTCGGCACGGCCAACCCGACACTCACGATCACGGCATTGGCAGTTCGCCTCGCCGATCACATCGCGCAAACGTCGATGGCTTGAGGAGGACGCACCATGATGACACGACGCTCTTTGCTGGTTCTTGCCGGTGCCTTGGTCGCGACGCCGGCGGCAGGCTATGTCGGCGGGCGCATCGCCTGCCGTTCGGTGCCGCGCAATGTTCCAGCCTTCTTCGCGCATGCCGATCAGGACGTGCTGCGCCAATTCGGCCAGGCTGTGGTTCAACACACGCCAGCCTATGCCGATAACACCTATCTTGAAGCCCAGGTCGCATTGAAACCCAATCTGGTTGAGGCGAGCCTCACCACCTGCGAGCAAACACGCAGCGACCTTGTGAGTGCACAATGCGCGCAGGATTTTGCCGACGGTGATTTTGATATCGTCGATACAGTGATGGTCAGCCGCACCGAGATGCTGCTCTGCGCGAGCTTGGTTGCTGCTTAGAGCATTTTCAGCGAAAGTGTGTGCGGTTTCGCGCCCGGAAAATGCGACAAAACAATAAGTTAGAGCGTTTCGAGTGACTCGGTGTTCATGAGAAACGCTCTAGATAACGGCCTTGCAACGGAACAGAAAAAACCCCGGTGCATCGCACCGGGGTTTTTCGTGACTTAGAGGGTCAGACTTGGCTCAGCCAAACAAGGCGTCACCTGCGTTGCCCACAGCGGCCAAGGCCGCGAGGACACGCAAACAAGGATCCAGCGAATGACAGTCTGGTTACGAACACCAGCCGAGCACCACCGCTACCGGCCTAACCGAACAAGGCGTCAATCGCGTCTTGATCCACCTGCGGGCCATCGCGCTGCGGACCGTTGAGGATCTGCTCTTGCTTACGCGCGTCGCGGGCTTTTTCCTCTTCGCTAGAGAAAACCTCACCTTCACTCTTGGGCAGCGACTCCAGCAACCGGTCGAACCGGCTTTCCAGCCGTTGCAGCGTTTCGACAACCTTGCCGATGCGCTGACCGGTGATGTCCTGGAAGGTGCATGCTTCAAAAATGTCGATCATCTGGGTGTCGACCATCTCTTGAAACGCTTCAGGATCGGAGCGGTCGGCGGCCATGATGGATTCAGCCGATTCCATGATCCGATTGGTGGCCTTTTCGGTCTCTTCGACCACGGCATCCAACTCCTTGCCAGCCTCTGGCAAGTGATCGGCGCGCAGCTTATCGACGCCCAGCGACGACAGTTCCATGCGCAGATCGTGAATATCGTCGGCCGCCTCACGCACCGCATCGGCAAAACCGTGCTCAAGCGAGCGCAAGGTGCCTTCAAGCGAGTCGGTCATGACACGGGCGACGTCGAGCGCGCGCACCATGTCCAGGCGTTTGGTGCCGCTGCCTTTGTTGACGCAGGCAACCAGAGCTTCGGCTTGTTTTTCGACGATGACGCTGATGTCCAGCGCTTCATTCTTGGCCATTTGGCATCTCCCTGTAGGCTTGGCACTTAGCGCGCAGAACTGCCGTCACGAAAAAAGCGGCCCTTGTTCAAAGGCCGCCTTTGTCATGCTCTTAGCAAGGCGCGTCGGTCCTGCCTTAGTCGCCGAAAACGGCGTCGATCTTGGATTTCAGTGTGGCCGCGTTGAACGGTTTCACGATGTAATTGTTCACGCCGGCCTTTTTGGCCGCGACGACGTTCTCGGTTTTCGATTCCGCTGTCACCATGATGAAAGGCGTACGTTGCAGCGACTCGTTGGAGCGCACCGATTTGAGCAGCTCATAGCCGGTCATGGGCTCCATATTCCAATCGGAGATCACCAGGCCGTACTTGCGCACTTTCATCTTTTCCAGTGCTTCTTGGCCGTCCTTGGCATCGTCGATGTCCGAAAAGCCAAGCTGCTTGAGAAGGTTACGGATAATCCGCACCATGGTCTTGTAATCGTCGACAACAAGCACCGGGATGGACGTATCTACAGGCATACTCACTACTCCACTACAGCGGCGCGATTGCGCCACACGCGTCCCAAAATTCTCTCGAGGCAGGACCCATCGGGCGATGAGCAACCCCAAACCCGGCAAACAACTTACACACGGCCTTTGAATCGTTCGTTAATGGCGGCAAAAATTGCCCGCAACCCACGGTTGACCTTACGTTGCTTGGTCAAAGGGCGTGCGCAGTTCGCTGCATAGCAAAGACGTGGGCAAGGGTTTTAAAAGGAATGGTGCGCCGCAACAAATGGTTCGAGGAGCCGAAACGACGTGAACGCAGCCATCTTGGAACTCCAGGGCCATGCCTTTGAAGATTTGTTTCTTGGCCAGTCGGAAACCTATCGACGCACGGTATCGGCTTCTGACGTTGTCGGATTTGCCGAAATCTCCGGGGATCGCAATCCGATCCACCTGTCCGAGCATTTTGCCGCGCGCACGCCGTTCAAGTCGCGCATTGCGCACGGGCTTTACACCGCAAGCCTCATATCGGCGGTGTTGGGCACAAGGCTTCCGGGACCCGGCGCGGTCTATCTCTCGCAGACACTAAAGTTCATGGCACCGGTTCACATCGACGATGTGGTTGATGTGATCGTCGAGGTGGTGGAACTGATCCCGGAGAAGAACCGCGCGCGGCTCTCCTGCGTCTGCAAAGTTGACGACAAAGTGGTTCTGGAAGGCGAGGCGCTGGTGATGGTGCCGACGCGCGAGCAACTCAAGCTTGCTTGATCCTGTAACCGCCCATCGGTAAAGCGGGCAGGCTGAAGATAAATAAGGCCCAGCCGTGCTCACTGTCCGCCAACCTGACCTGCCGCCTGACCCCACTGCGCCACGCGTGGTGATGATCGGCAATTTTGATGGGTTCCATCGTGGCCACCAGGCAGTAGCCGAGGCCGCACTTGAGGTGGCCGAGGCTCGCAGTGGCGAGGTTTGGCTTCTTACTTTCGATCCGCATCCGCGGGCGTTTTTTTCACCGACAGGCACCCACAGCGCGCTTGCCAGTCCAGCCGTCGAAGCGCGCCTTGCCGGGGCACTTGGTTTGGCGGGCATTTACACCATGACCTTCGACAAGGCCCTCTCAAGCCAGACGCCCGAGGCCTTCATTGCCGACAACATTGTCGCGCGCATGCAGGCAGACTGTGTGGTCGTCGGTCATGATTTTCGCTTCGGTCAGGGCAGGGCCGGCAGCGCGGAAACGCTGCGCGCTCATGGCGGATTTCGCGTCGTGGAAGTTGATGCCTTCACCGATGAGGGTGGCCAGACGGTATCGTCCACGCGCATTCGCGGTCTGCTTTCCAGAGGACATCTGGCCGAGGCCAACGCGATACTCGGGCATCGCTATTTCGTCATTGGCACCGTTGAGCATGGCGAGAAACGCGGGCGCGAGCTTGGCTATCCCACCGCCAACATCGTGCTTGATAGCCGCAGTTCGCTGGCCCACGGCATCTATGCGACCACGATCAAGGTCGGCGACCAAGTCTATCCGTCGGTCGCCAGCTATGGCCGCCGGCCAACCTTTGGCGACAAGCCGCCATTGCTTGAGGTCCATGTGTTTGACTTCTCCGGCGATCTTTATGGCAGGGACGTTGAGGTCGCGTTCCACGCCTATCTTCGCCCAGAGCTCAAGTTCGATGGCGTTGATCCGCTTATCGCCCAAATGGACAATGATAGCGCCGACGCCCGCGCTGCACTCGCCGCCGCCCAGCCGCTGTCGCCCCTCGATCAGGCCCTTGGCTTGGTGCACGCCACTGCCGTGCCAGCCTAACGTGCAGCAGACGCGGTAGGTGAGCCTTTATTTCCTCATCGCGCCTTGATAAGAGCCGAGCATGGTTTGCAAGTCGGTTTTCCAGCCTGCGATACGAATTATCGGCCCGGCTGCCCGCTGAACGTCAGCGCGCAGTGCCGGGATTGTTTGCCTTGACCCTAGCGCCGAGCAGCCAAGATCTGTGGCGGCGCTCCCCCACATGCCCTGATGATGTGAGATCATGACCGAACCGTTCGACTATTCGCAGACACTCTTTCTGCCGAAAACCGATTTTCCCATGCGCGCTGGCTTGCCGAAAAAAGAGCCGGAAATCCTGCAAAGCTGGGATGAGCAGAACCTCTACAAAAAACTGCGCGAGCAGTCCGCCGGCCGCCCGCGCTATATCCTGCACGATGGCCCTCCCTATGCAAATGGGCATCTGCACATTGGCCACGCGCTCAACAAGACGCTCAAAGACATGGTCACCCGCTCCAAACAGATGGCGGGTTACGACAGCAACTACGTGCCTGGCTGGGACTGCCACGGCCTTCCGATCGAATGGAAGGTTGAGGAAGAACTGCGCAAAAAGGGCAAGAGGAAAGACGATCTCGACACGGTAAGCCTGCGCGCGATGTGCCGCGCTTTTGCCGATGAATGGATCGGCGTTCAAGCTGAAGAGTTCCGCCGCTTGGGTGTCGAAGGCGACTTTGAAAATTATTACACCACTATGAGCTTCGATGCCGAAGCGACCATCGCCGAAGAGCTGATGAAGTTTGCTATGGACGGCCAGCTTTATCGCGGCTCCAAACCGGTCATGTGGTCGGTTGTCGAACGCACGGCCCTGGCTGAAGCCGAGGTGGAGTATCAGGACTATGAGTCCGACACGATCTGGGTGAAGTTTGCCGTCACCGACGCCGGGGGGGATTTGGCGGGAGCGAACATCCTCATTTGGACGACCACCCCATGGACGATCCCCGGCAATCGCGCAGTCTCCTACTCCTCACGTATTACCTACGCACTTTATCAGGTGACAAGCGCGGAGAACGATTTTGGTCCACAGGCTGGCGAAAAGTTCGTTGTCGCTTCTGCCTTGGTCGAGGAGGTCACGTCGCAGGCCAAGATAGAGGCCAAACAGGTGCGCGCCGTTGACACCGAAGAACTGGCGGCGCTGACGCTCAGCCATCCGCTGCATGCGCTCGGCTACACCTTTGATGTGCCCCTCATCGACGGCGATCATGTCACCGATGATGCCGGCACCGGCTTCGTGCACACCGCGCCAAGCCATGGCCGGGAGGATTTCGAAGCCTGGATGGACCACAGTCAGGCCCTCAAAGCGCGCGGCATCGACACCGACATTCCCTTCCCTGTCGATGATGCAGGTTTTTACACTCAAGACGCACCAGGCTTCGGCCCCGATGCCGAAGGCGGCGCGGCGCGCGTGATCGATGACAAGGGCAAGAAGGGTGACGCCAACAAGCGTGTGATCGCTGCGCTCATTGAGCACGACAAGCTGTTCGCGCGCGGCCGCCTGAAGCACACCTACCCGCATTCATGGCGCTCCAAAAAGCCGGTCATCTTCCGCAACACGCCGCAATGGTTCGTCTCCATGGACGAAGCGATCGAAGGCAAACAGGGCGACACGCTGCGCAAACGCGCGCTCAACGCCATCGACGCCACCACCTTCTATCCGCCTGCAGGCCAAAACCGCTTGCGCGGTATGATTGAGGGGCGGCCCGACTGGGTGCTGTCGCGTCAGCGCGCCTGGGGTGTGCCGATCACGGTGTTCACCCACAAGGAAACGGGTGAGGTTCTGCGCGATCCCGAGGTCAATCAGCGCGTCGTTGAAGCCTTCCATGCTGAAGGTGCAGATGCTTGGTTTGCCAAGGATGCCAAAGCGCGGTTCCTGGGCAACGCCTACAATGCCGACGACTATGACCAGGTGACCGACATTCTTGATGTCTGGTTCGATTCAGGCTCGACCCACGCGTATGTGCTCGACAAACGTGATGATCTGAAAACCCACCGCGAGGTCGATGGCGGCAAGGACCGGGTGATGTATCTGGAAGGTTCTGACCAGCATCGCGGCTGGTTCCATTCCTCGCTCTTGGAGAGTTGCGGCACGCGCGGGCGCGCGCCCTACGATGATGTGCTCACCCACGGCTTCACCATGGCCGAGGATGGCCGCAAAATGTCGAAGTCGCTGAACAATCAAATGTTCCCCCAGGACATCATCAAGCAGTATGGCGCGGATATCTTGCGCGGCTGGGTTGCCAGCGTGGACTTTGTCGAAGATCAGCGCATCGGCCCGGAAATCATCAAAACCGTGGTCGATAGCTACCGCAAATTGCGCAACACGCTGCGCTGGGCGCTCGGCTCGGTGGCGCACTATGATCGCGACCGCGATTACATGCCAGCCTATGAGATGCCGGAGCTGGAACGCTACATGTTGCACCGACTGACGACACTCGATGCGACGGTGCGTGAGGCCTATGACGGCTTCGATTTCCAGAAAGTGTTCCAAACACTGTTCACATTCGCGACTGTCGATCTGTCCGCTTTCTACTTCGACATCCGCAAGGACGCGCTTTATTGCGATGCGCCATCCAGCATGCGCCGCCGCGCCTGCCTAACGGTGCTCGATGTCACGCTCGACGCGCTCACCAAATGGTTGGCGCCGCTCCTCCCGTTCACGATGGAAGAGGTGTGGCAGAACCGGCATGGCGAAGCGGCGTCCTCGGTGCATTTGCAACAGTTCCCTGACGTGCCGTCCGACTGGCGCGATGAAGGCCTTGCAGCCCGTTGGAAGACCATCCGTCAGGTGCGCCGCGTCGTGACTGGCGCCTTGGAAATCGAACGGCGCGAAAAGCGCATCGGCTCCTCGCTTGAAGCTGCGCCGGTGACCTACATCGCTGACACCGATCTGTTTGACGCCGTCAAAGACGTCGATTGGGCTGAGGTCGCGATTTCCAGCCAGGCCAGCGTCCATCATGGGGCAGCGCCGGACGGCGCGTTTCATTTGGATGATGTCCATGGTGTGGGCGTCGTCCCGGGCAAGGCCGAGGGCCGCAAATGCGCGCGCTCTTGGAAAATTCTGCCCGAGGTTGGCACCGATCCCGATTTCCCAGATGTCACGCTGCGTGATGCTGATGCCCTGCGCGAGCTCGGCGTTCAAAAGGCGGCCTAGCCAAGCGGATGACCCGACCTTTTTTTCTTGGCTCGATCATCGCTGTGATCGGATTGATCGTCGATCAGCTGTTGAAAACTTGGCTGCTGTTCGGCTTTGATCTTGGTACCAAGGGTCGGGTTGTCCTGACGCCCTTCTTTGATCTGGTCTTGGTCTGGAACCGTGGCATTTCCTATGGGCTTTTCGCGGCCGGCAGCCCGGCGCAAGTCTGGCTGCTCGTCGCGGTGAAAACCGTCATCACGCTGGCGCTGATTGTTTGGCTGGTGCGCAACACCGATCGCCTTACTGCCGTGGCGCTTGGTCTATTGATCGGCGGTGCCATCGGCAACACCATTGATCGGGTGCTCTACGGCGCGGTGGTCGATTATGTCTCACTGCACGCGTTCGGGTTCTACTGGTACGTCTTTAACCTCGCCGATGTGTGGGTCGTTGCCGGGGTTGCGCTTCTCCTGTATGACGCGTTTCTGGTGGGGCGGAACCAGAAAGTAACGGGTGAAGCTCCATAGCGATCCGCGCGAGGTAGGTCTGGCATGCTCTTGCCCCAATTGGGGTTTAACGCCCAGGCTCAGCGCGAGACGATAAAGGTTTGTGATGCGTTTGTTTCCCTTAGATTCCGCCGCACGGTTCGGCACGATGATGATCGCTGGCGTCCTGCTTGCGGGCTGCGCCAGCTATGGCTCGTTTGACGAAAATGAACCTGGCCTGGAACAAAGCATCCTGGGTGATGTTGGCGGCGTCGTTGGGCTGACCCCTGAAGAAGAGCCCATCGAATATTCCGCCCGCGCACCACTCGTCGCGCCGCCATCCACCGACCGCCTGCCGACGCCGCAGTCAGAAACGGCCTTGGTCGCTGATCCAAACTGGCCGACGGGATCCCGTGAACGCATGGCGCAGGTCCTGCTGAGCGAGGATCAAACCCTCGTCTACACGCCGGGCGTTGACGGTGTTGACATTGCGGCAACGCAGGCTTTGGCACAGCGCGGTTCTCAGCCGCAGCAAGAAAGCAATGCGGGCCTCGATCGGCCCTTGCTCCCGCATGAACTTCAGCGTGAGGAAGACATTCAATTGGCGCGCACCCAAGCCAATGCGGCGCGTGAGGCCGACGCGGCTGTCCGCGGCCGTCGCTTCTTGACCGACCCTCCAGTGGCATCAAGGACGCCCTCTCCGGAGGCACCCTATGGAGCAGACGCTGAAGAGTTGGCCGAAGCCGAACAGGGCGGCTTCTCCTGGTGGCCGTTTTAACGGCTGACCCCAAGCCGCCGAACGTTACACGCCGTCCATAATCCTCACCAAGCTGTGACAGGCCCGCCCCTTTTCGCTTGAGGCGGCCAACCCTACGTCCTGCCTTCAAGCGTTTTCACCTGGCCATCGTTTGCATTCGGTGCCCGGGTATGATGAAGGAAGCAGTCTGGATGATGTCAGCCAAGGCCGGTTCTGCGCCTGTTCAGCGTTCGCGAACGCGACCAAGGCACCGACCGCTATCATCTGCGAGTGCTGGCCGGCTGCGTGTCACATTACTGTTCTTAGGGGCCTTGCTCATGACCATGATTTCTTCACCCCATGGCCTCACGCCTAGCACGGCCGCATCAAGCGACTTCTCGTTTGCGCCGGGCGCCAGCCAGTTCACGCTCGATAATGGGATGCAGGTCGTGGTGATCCCCGATCGCCGCGCGCCCGTTGTCACCCACATGATTTGGTACAAGGTCGGCGCCGCCGATGAGCCGCCTGGACAGTCCGGCATTGCCCATTTTCTGGAACATCTGATGTTCAAGGGCACGGCCAACTTCCCCGATGACACCTACTCGCAAACGATTTCCCGTCTTGGTGGCACAGAGAACGCCTTCACGTCCTACGACTACACCGCCTATTTCCAGCGCATCGCCGTTGAGCACTTGCCGCTGATGATGGAGATGGAAGCCGACCGGATGAAGAACCTCGTTCTGTCCGAAGAGGTGGTCGCATCGGAGCGCAACGTCATTTTGGAGGAGCGCGCCTCGCGTGTCGATAACGACCCCTCAGCGCTGCTGCGCGAGAGTTTTTCCGCGACGCTGTTCCAGAACCACCCTTATGGCGACCCGATCATAGGCTGGCGGCACGAAATGGAAGACCTCTCGCGCGAAATGGCGCTTGATTTTTACGCCCGCTTCTACACGCCGGAAAATGCCATCCTGGTGATCGCTGGCGACGTGGATGAGGCGACCGTCCGCCCGTTGGCCGAACAGTTTTATGGCGTGCTTCCAGCGCGCGAAGGCGCGATCACCGAGCGCCGCCGCCCGCTTGAACCGGAGCCGGTCGCTGAACGCCGGATCACCATGCGCGATGAACGCATCGCCCAGCCGGTCGTTCAGATCGCCTATCTGGCGCCGTCCTACACGCACAATGATGATGCGCGTCGGGCGCCGGCCTTGGACGTTCTCAGCCACTATCTTGGCGATGGCACGACCAGTCGTCTTTACAAGCATTTCGTCATTGAGCAGCGCTCGGCTGCCGCCGTGGGTGCGTACTATCAAGGTTCGGCCCTCGATCACGGCACATTCTATCTGTTCGCCTACCCGGCAGACGGCGTATCGCTGGAAACGCTTGAAGCTGACTTGATGGCCGAGTTGGAGCGCTTCCTCCAAGAGGGCATCAGCGAAGATGAACTGGCGCGGGCCAAACGCAATCTGGTGGCACAGACGGTTTTTGCGCAGGACAGCCAATCGGCGCTGGCGCGCATTTTTGGGTCGTCTCTTGCGGTAGGAGAAAACCTTGCTGATGTTCAAGAATGGCCCTCGCGCGTCGGCGCTGTCACCGTCGATGATGTGATGGACGCCGCGCAATTGGTGCTCCAACCGCACCGCGCTGTGGTCGGCCTACAACGTCCGGCAACGTCTCCGTCGGAAACCGCAATTGGCGCTGATGGCTAGCGTCTCGCGCCTTCCCACCATCAAGACAAAAACTGCCGGCCTCATGCTGGCTCTCACACTGGTGATCACCATGGCCCTCAGTTTGACTGAACCGCAACGCGCCGAAGCTGCCGTCAATGTCCAGGAGCGGACCAGCCCCGGCGGCATCGCCTACTGGCTGGTCGAAGACGACACGATTCCGTTGGTTGCGGCACGGTTCGTTTTTGAAGGTGCGGGCGCCGTTCAGGATCCCGATGGCAAAGCCGGAACAGCGAACCTTCTGTCTGCACTGCTGGATGAAGGCGCGGGCGACTATGACAGCATCGCCTTCCAAACCCTGCTGGAAGACAATGCCATTCGGCTCAATTTCGATGCTAGCCATGACAACTTCTCCGGCGAACTGACGGTTCTTTCCGACACGATTGAACTCGGCACCGAGCTGCTGGCCATGGCGCTCAATCAGCCGCGCCTCGATGAGGACGCGATCGAACGCACGCGTGCTCAGATCATGGCGGGCATTCGCCGCGATCTGAACGATCCCGAAAGCATCGCCTCGCGGCTTTCCGCTGAAACCTTCTTCGCTGGCCACCCCTATGCCCGCCAGGCAGAAGGATCGCTCGACTCCGTCCCTGCCATCACCCGCGATGATCTTCTCGCTCACCACGCGGCCGCCCTTGCGCAGAGCACCATCAAGGTGGCCATCGTTGGCGATCTATCGGCGGACGCAGCCGACACATTCGTTGACACGGCCTTTGGTGGTCTGCGGCAGGAGCCCGACCTGAAGACGATCGCCGATATGGTCATTCCGACCGGCGCCCAGGCACTGGAAACGCAGGACGTGGCGCAAACGATCATCCGGTTTGCACTGCCCGGTCTGGCGCGTGACGATGAAGATTTTCTCACCGCCTTCGTGATGAACCACATTCTGGGCGGCGGCACGTTTTCCTCACGCATGTTCAAGCAAGTGCGCCAGGAACGCGGTCTGACCTACTCGGTCTACACTTATCTTTCAGCCCGCGATCATTCGCCCATTCTTGGGGGTGGCGCATCGACCCGGCCCGAACGGGCCCAGGAAACGCTGGATGTCATGCGTTCGGTCATTGCCGAGTTTGTCGAGAACGGCCCAACTGAGGAAGAGCTTCAGCAGGCCAAGGACTTTCTGATCGGCTCCTACCCACTGCGCTTCGACAGCTCGCAAAAGATCGCTCAACAACTGGTCGGCATGCAGCTGGAACGCATTCCGGCAAGCTACATGGTTGAACGCGCCGACCTGATACGCGCGATTACGGTGGATGACATCCGCCGCGTCGCCGACCGCATCTTGAAGGCGCCGCTTTCGCTTGCCATCGTAGGCCAGCCGCTGAGCTGATTCCCATCGAACCGATCACCCAGAGAGGGCATGTGCAGACTGTTCTTGCCCATCCGCCCGTTGAAGGGCATCGCAGCATCCGCCAGTTGCCCGATGGCGTGATCAACCGCATCGCCGCTGGCGAGGTGGTCGAGCGTCCGGCGAGTGTGGTGAAGGAGCTGGTTGAGAACGCGCTGGACGCAGGCGCGCGCCACGTCACCATCACGTTGCAGGCCGGCGGCAAGGCCGCCATTCGCGTTACCGACGATGGCCACGGCATGGGCCCGGACGATCTAAAACTGGCGATCGCCCGCCATGCCACATCCAAACTATCTGATGATGAGCTTGTCGATATCCGCACCCTGGGTTTCCGCGGCGAGGCACTGCCTT
>JBKAGN010000046.1:0-28329 GCA_046290415.1 Hyphomicrobiales bacterium | reverse complement strand
AACTTCCTCTATTCAGCCAACGAAACCATCCGCAGCCAGGACATTGCTGCCGAGGCGCCCGTGCTGCAGCTGATGGGCAGCAGTTACAATGTCGGCGGCGCCATCTTCACGCTCGGCGTGATTTTCATGATCGTGCTGTTCTTGCTACTGTCCTATGTGCTCAAACACACCGCGTGGGGGCGCCATGTCTATGCCGTGGGCGACGATCCGGAGGCCGCGCAACTGTCCGGCGTCAACGTCACAAAGACGCTGATTTCGGTCTATGCGGTCGCGGGCCTCATCTGCGCCTTTGCCGGATGGGCGATCATCGGACGGATCGGATCCGTCTCACCGACATCGGGGCAGTTGCTTAACATTGAAAGCATCACCGCCGTGGTGATCGGCGGCATCTCACTCTTTGGCGGTCGCGGCTCGATCATGGGGGCGTTTTTCGGCGCCTTGATCGTCGGCGTTTTCACGCTGGGGCTCCGGCTCCTCGGTGCAGATGCGCAATGGACGTTTCTTCTTATCGGCGTTCTCATCATCGCCGCCGTGGCGGTCGATCAGTGGATCAGAAAGGTAGCGGCCTAATGGAACCGATCCTCAAAGCGCGCGGGCTGGTGAAGCGCTACGGCAAGGTCACCGCGCTCGACGATTGCGATTTCGATCTCTTGCCCGGCGAGATTTTGGCCGTCATTGGCGACAATGGCGCTGGCAAGTCCTCGCTGATCAAGGTGATCTCCGGTGCTGTGGCGCAGGACGCGGGCAAGGTGATGCTGGAAGGCAAAGAGGTGCGGTTTTCCTCACCCATCCATGCGCGCGAGGCTGGCATCGAAACCGTCTACCAGACGCTGGCCATGTCACCGGCGCTCTCGATTGCCGACAACATGTTCATGGGCCGGGAGATTCGCAAGCCAGGGGTCATGGGCAGCCTGTTTCGCCAGCTCGATCGCAAGCAGATGGAAAAATTCGCCCGCGAAAAGCTATCTGAGCTCGGCCTGATGACCATTCAAAACATCAACCAGGCGGTGGAAACCCTGTCAGGTGGGCAGCGCCAAGGTGTGGCCGTGGCGCGTGCTGCCGCCTTCGGATCCAAGGTCATCATTCTCGATGAGCCAACGGCTGCGCTTGGTGTCAAAGAAAGCCGCAAGGTACTCGAACTCATTCAAGATGTGCGCAGCCGCGGCATTCCGATCATCCTGATCAGTCACAACATGCCCCATGTGTTTGAAGTCGCCGACCGCATCCATGTGCACCGTCTCGGCAAACGCCTCTGCGTGGTGAAGCCAGACGATGTCACCATGTCGGATGCCGTGGCCTTCATGACGGGCGCCAAGAAACCACCTGAAGACGCGGTCCCGCAAGCTGCCTGAGCGGCCCTTGCCTGCCCACACAAGAAAGACCGGCCATGTCGGACGTGATCACCCGATTTGACAACTTGGTGGATGCCCTTGGCGAGCCAGCAACCGGCAAGCGCCGCCTGATCGCCATTGTCGGCGCGCCAGGCAGCGGCAAGTCCACCTTAAGCAAGGCCCTTGGCGAGGCGATCAATCAGCGCGAACCGGGCTCAGCATCGATCCTGCCCATGGACGGGTTTCACCTTGATGATCAGGTGCTGCGCGCGCGCGGGCGTTTGGAGCGCAAAGGTGCGCCCGACACCTTCGATGTCGGCGGCCTCGTTCACATGCATCAACGCTTGGCGGCCAATGAGGAGGCCGAGATCGCTGTCCCGCTTTTCGACCGAACCCTTGAGGTTTCGCGTGGCGGCGCGCGGATCATTCCAAAATCGGTGAAGATCATCCTGGTCGAAGGCAATTACCTGCTGCTGCAGGACCCGCCCTGGGACCAGCTGGCCGCGTTCTACGATCTGACGGTTCAGATCGATGTACCGGAGGAAGCTTTGCGTGCCCGCCTGGTCGAGCGCTGGCGCAAGCATGACTTGCCACAAGAGGTTGCACGCCGGCGGATCGAAGACAATGATTTGCCCAACGCGCGACTGGTGAACGCCGCGTCGCGTCCGGCAGACATCGTATTTAAGGATGCCACCGCGGGCATTGAAGCAACGGCCAGTTCGGTAGGCTGAGCGAGACAGCCGCTAGGCTGGCTTGCGCAACAGAGCGTTCATCACGGCGTCGCGATGCTGTTTTTGCTGTTCGGCAGGGTTGAGATGGCGAAGCATACTCAACGCCTCGATCCGCGATGCTTCCACGATCGCTTGGTCGGCACGTTCAGCCTTGCTGAAGAACCAGCCCTGCACGCAATGACAGCCAAGTTGGCGTACCAGTTTGAGCTCATCTTCGGTCTCAACGCCCTCGGCTGTGACTTTCAGGTCCAGCCCTTTGCCAAGGCTGACGATGCCGCGCAGGAGCTTGCGTTTTTCAAGGCACTGATGCGCCGAAGAGACGAAGGTTCGGTCGATCTTCAGCGTGTCGAACGGCAACTGGTTGAGATAGCCGAGCGAGGAATAACCGGTGCCGAAATCATCAAGCGCCAACTGGATGCCGCGCTCTTTTAGCCGAGTCAAAATGCCATTCAGCCGGTCGATGCTTTCGGCTGCAAAGACGCTTTCGGTCAGTTCAATGCACAACAGCGTTGGATCGAGCTTGGAGCTTTCAAGGGCGCCATCGATCACCTTTTCCAAGTCACCATGCCAAACCTGAGCGGCTGACACGTTGACGGCGATTGTGCGCGGCGGCAGGCCATCATTGATCCAGGCCTGCGCCTCCTTGCACGCCGTCTGCAACACGAAAGCGCCAAGATCGGCGATCAAATGCGAACTTTCGGCGACCGGCACGAATTGGCTGGGTGGAATAAACCCGCCGCCTTCCTTCGGCAGGCGCAGCAGGGCTTCGAAGCCACCGACCTTGCCCTGTCGAATATCGACCACGGGCTGGTAGTGCACCTCGAAACGCTCTTGATCGAGGGCCGAGCGCACTTCAGTTGCCAGCGAAAGCCTGGCACTGAGCGCCTCGCTGTAACTGTCATCGTAATACGTCGTGCGACCGCGGCCGTGTTCTTTTGAGGCGTAGAGCGCAAGGTCAGCGAACCGCAGCAGCTCATCGGGGTCATCAGAATGCGCCGGCACAAGCGCAACGCCGACGCTGGCGTTAGTGCGCACCGTGCCCAGCGACAAGGTTGCCGGGTGACTCATGCTCTCGATGATGCGCGCGCACAGGCAATCGAGCGCCTGACGGCTGATTTTGCCTTCCACGATGACCGCAAATTCATCGCCGCCGAGCCGCGCGACGAAGTTTTCCTCGCGCACCACATTGGCAAGCCTGCGACCGACAATACCTAATAACTGGTCGCCGGCTTCGTGGCCTAGTGTGTCATTGACCTCTTTGAAGTGGTCAAGATCGAAAAGGATCAACGCGGCCGTATGGTCCGCATTGCGTGCCGCATCGCTGATCCGCTTGAGCTCGCGGGTGAACAGTGTGCGGTTGGCCAACCCCGTCAGATTGTCGAAATAGGCCAGCTGCTCCAATTCACGTGCCGCAGCGCGTTCCTTGGTGACGTCCTGCATCGTGCCAAAAAGCGCAAACGGCTCGCCGTTGGTGTCCCGCTCCAAGGTGCATTGCAATTGCAGGTCGATTTGCGTGCCATCGCCGCGCTCCACGCGGAATGTATCGCTTTGGCGCGTGCCGGTTTCGATCGCGCGGTTGCGAAACTCAGCCAAGCGTTCACGGCTGCCATCAATGTAGCAGCGGCTGACATTCTCCACCGACATATCGAGTGTTTCGGGGTCAAAGCGCATCAGCTCATAACCGCGTTCGTCCCATTCCACGGTCATGGTTTCCAGGCAAACCCGCCAGCTGGCCAGCTTGCCAAGGCGCTGGGACTCCATCAGATCACGCGACTTGCGCTCGATCACCGCATAGCTTTCCTTGAGCGCGCGTTCGGCTTCGACCTCGGCTGTGTCGTCCTTGATCACGCCAACGACGCCGACCACGTCGCCGTCAGGCCCAAACTCGGGTTCCATGTGGACAAGCATGTCGATGATATCGCCGTTCGGCTTGCGGTATTGTGAGCGGGCAACGGTTGGCTCACCTTTTTCCCAAGTACGCTTGAAGGCGACGTGTTGGGCATTGTCCTCAATGGCCGTTCCTTCAGGGACCACATCTCCCTCTTGGATCACGGAAAGCGGGACAAAGCCTTCACGGCGATCCATGTCGTACATGTCGATCAGTTCTTGTGACAACCAAACAGGATCGGCCTGAGCGTTGGTGGCACGCCAATGACCTAGCTTAGCGATCTTGAACGATCGGGACAGCAGGCCGGCGCGCTCATCCAGTTCGGCACCGATATTGCCAACCGCTCTGGCGGCATCCCGCGCCAGCGGCCGGAAGATAAAGATCGTCACGAGGAGGACGAAGCTGAGCGCGATCAGGACCCATATGCCGTGCACACGCATGGCCAGCGCCATTTCTTGTTCAGCGGTCTGCGTGTAGAGTTCAACGGCCTGATCGAGCCGGACCAGGAGCCCGTTTTCAGCATTCATGCGTTGATACTCGATCGCCTCACCGTACTCTCCAGGGGCATCGGCGAATGCCTCGTAGGTGCGGATGAAACTGGCCACCATGTTTTCCAAGCCTCGGCCGGCTGGCGCATAGTGATGGCGCAGAGCGGCCGTCGCCTGGGCGGGCGCAGGTTCGCCATTCCGCCCCTCGGTCAGGTAGGCGTGCGCCTCGCGCATGCGCTCGACCGCCAAGCGAATGTCGCGCAACGCGCGATCTCGGCGATAGGTGTTTGTCTCGGAAAGAACGCGATCAGGAAGCAGTGCCAAGCGCTGCGACAACATGCGTTGCGAGGCGGCAACATTGATGATCTCGCCTTGCTGGCGATTGACATCGAGTATTTGGTTGACTTGAAACGCGCCGATAACAATCGAGGCTGCGACCAATGCCATGGCGGCAATGTATTGCCACGTATAGCGTCGGCGAAGCGCCTCTTCATCATACGTAGAATCATTGTCCATGAAATAACGCCCTATTGCATTGCGCTGATGAACAGACGTTATTTGAGCTGATCTAAGAAATAGTGAAGCGGTTCAGCAATCCGTGCCAAGGTCACTTGATTTACCGTTTAAGGTAAACAAAACCTTTCTCTGGCGCCTATCCTGCGTAGCTGCCAACGCTCTCGTCGAGAAAGGCATTGTTTGCCTTGCGGATTTTGGCCGCCTCATCGTCGTAGAGGAAGGGCAGGAACGCAAATCGTTGACCGCCAGTGATCGGCAAGACCTCGTGCAACAAGGAGCATGAAAAGACCAGCGCGCCGCCGGTTGGTGGATTGTAGGCCGTGTCGGAGTATTCAGGAAAGGTTACGCCACCGCCGTCAAAGTCTTCAGCATTGAGATTGATGGACACAGCGAAACGACGATGGGCGGTGCCTTTGGTGGTATTGTCGCGATGAGCCTTGGCGTATCCACCCGTGTCCGCGTCGTCGCAGCACACAATGTATCGCTCCATGCGGGTCACTTTGAACTGGAAAGCTTTTTCAATCTGCGGTGCGAGGCGCCAGTAAATGCGATGCATCGCCGCCTCTCGCAGGCGCTCATCATCGATCGTGCAGTCAAATTGCTTATTGGCGGCGTTGTCGAGTTCAACAAGAGGTGCGCCATCGCGCTCGCGCGTCGCGCCAGAGGCTTCTCCGCCGTTGGATTGGTAGTAGTCCAAAAGGGTTTGACAGAAGTCCGGCTCAAAAACCCGAGGCACCATCAAAACCGGCGCTGGTGTGGCAACGCCGGCATGCTGCAGCGGCTCGCCGGTGGCTTCCAAGGTTGCCAGCGCCTGCTCTGTATCGCTCGGCGCGAATGTGGCCATCACCCGCAGAACCGGATCGACCAGAAACCATCCGGCTGCCATGACGCCAGGCTGAGCTGCCTGTGTTGCGCCGGTAACGCCGAACGCGTCGTGCAGACCATTGGGTTGATCGTGG
The DNA here is from genome assembly GCA_046290415.1 of Hyphomicrobiales bacterium. Classification (GTDB taxonomy): domain Bacteria; phylum Pseudomonadota; class Alphaproteobacteria; order Rhizobiales; family MH13; genus MH13. The sequence goes on along the minus strand of JBKAGN010000046.1, from coordinate 22,416 downwards.
AAAACCAGAAGCGCCCCATCCAGCGCGATCAGAGCACGTGTCTGCCGTGTCTCGGCGGCGTTACTCGCCAGGGCGATAACGCGCTTCGCCGGATCAAACAGGGACTGTGCGCTTTCCATCGGTGCCAGCATGGCAGCACAGTCTTTGGTGCCTTGCGGCGGCAGGAAACCGAGCAGGGTGTAACGCCCACCGAGCGATCCAAAGGCAAACCGATCATTGGACCGTGTTGCCGAATAGCAAAGCGGCACAGCCTCTCCAAAGCGCAGCGTTCGCAGACGCTTGGCGGGCTCGCTTTCAGCGGATGGTTCTAGCGGTCGGGCTGTCGCGGTGGCTGTCATTGGCGGGTCTTGTTCGCAAGGATCAAAAGGATGGCCGAAGCCAAGCCTGACGCTAGCGAGTGGCGCCTAATGTATGGTTAACAAGCCATGAACAACGCAATGGGGAGGGTGAGGCATGAACGCCGATGCGTTAGGCCGCGTCCGATTGCGCGCCGCCGGTCAAAACCGCGTAGATGCCCGTGGCGTGATCTGTGGAGCGAATCTTCTCGGCCAACACTTCATCGCGCAGAACGCGGGCAATGCGCGCCAGAGCTTTCAGATGATCCGCACCAGAGCCTTCTGGGGCCAAAAGCACAAACAGAAGATCAACCGGCTGGTCGTCCAGCGCTTCGAAGTCGAGCGGATTGTGAGCGCGGGCGAACAGGCCCACGACGCCGTCGAGCCCGGGCAATTTGCCGTGCGGTATCGCCACACCGTGGCCAACGCCAGTCGAACCCAACCGTTCGCGCTCCAACAGCGTGGTGAAGATGTCGCGCTCGGCAAGCCCGGTCAGCGATGCAGCCTTGGCCGACAGCATCTGAAGGGCCTGTTTCTTCGACGTTGCTTTGAGCGAGGCGATCACACCGTCCGGCGCGACCAGATCGCTTAAGTCCATACCCATAATGGCTCCATCCGCGCCGCACCAAGCGATCAGGTGACCGCAGTTCAAGGTGACGAGGCGCGTGAGAAAAACGTTTCAGGGCGTCGCGTTACCCTACGCGGCGGGATCAATCCAGCCTATATTTCCATCATTGCGCCGGTAGACGACATTGATTTGACCGGTCGCAGCGTTCTTGAACATGACCAAAGGCGCGCCGGAAAAATCAAGATCAAGCACCGCACTGGCGACGGTCAGCGTCTTCACTTCGGTCTCGGTTTCCGCAACGACTGTCGGGGCAAAATCCTCCGACGGCTCCTCATCTTCATCCGGGCTGGCGAAGGTCACATAGCTCGCTGCAGCCATCGCGACGCGCTCTGATTTGTCCTGATGATGATCTTTTAGGCGACGCTTGTAACGGCGCAGACGTTTTTCCAATCGGGCCGAGGCCTGGTCGGCGCTTTGATGCGGATCGACCGACAGACCGGTTGATTGCATGATCGCGCCCGAATCAAGGTGGATGGAACAATCGGTGCGAAAACCCGAGCCCTCGCGCTCCATCGTGACATGGCCGGAGTAACCGCCGGAGAAATACTTTGCCACGGCGTCGGAAAGCTTGTCTTCCACATGCCCGCGCAGAGCGGTGCCGATATCCATGTTTTTCCCGGTGATTCGCAGGCTCATGGCCATCCTCCTTCTTCGAAAAACGCGCAATCAGCGCATTTTGCCGTGGGTTCTTGGAAAAGCAGGCTGACACGCGGTGCGCCCTTCGCCAAGCCCCCATAAGGTGTGTTGCACGCGCGTTCACCCACCAGAGATGGGTTGGCCACGTGCTGCGTTCGAGCGTTAGGCCGGCATGGCGGCGCGTTTTTCCCGGCGGCGTTGAACGGACGACGAAATGCGCATGGACTCGCGATATTTCGCCACGGTGCGACGGGCGATATCAACGCCATCATCTTTCAGCGCTTTGACCAACTGATCATCGGACAGCACCTTTTTTGGGTCTTCAGCATCGATCAGCTTTTTGATTCGTTGACGCACGGCCTCGGCCGCATGCGCATCGCCCCCATCGGCGGACTGGATGGCGGCGGTAAAGAAGTATTTGAGCTCGAAAACACCGCGCGGCGTTGCGATGTATTTGTTGGACGTCACGCGACTGACTGTCGACTCGTGCATCTCGATCGCTTCGGCAACCTGGCGCAGCGTGAGAGGTTTCAAGTGATCGACGCCGCGCGCAAAAAAACCGTCCTGCTGACGCACAATTTCTTTTCCCACCTTCACCATGGTGCGAGCGCGCTGGTCTAGGCTTTTCACCAACCAACTGGCTGATTGAAGCTGCTCGGACAGATAGCTCTTTTCGTCCACGGTAAGCGTCGCCCGGTCGATCTGCGCGTAATAGGTGCGGTTGACCAGGACCCTGGGCATGGTTTCGGGGTTCAGTTCGATACCCCAAGTGCCGCCCTGTTCCTCTCGGACAAAGATGTCCGGAATGACCGTCTCGACCGGGCTGCTGGAAAAGCCACGGCCTGGCTTTGGATCAAGGGCGCGAAGCTCCGACAGCATCTCGGTGATATCTTCGACATCGACGCCGCACTTGCGCCTCAGGCCAACAAAATCGCGTTTTGCTGCCAGCTCCAAATGGTCGAGCAGCGCTTTCATGGCGGGATCGAAACGATTCTTTTCGCGCAGTTGCAGCGCCAAGCATTCGGCCAAAGACCGCGCGCCGACGCCGACCGGATCCAGTGTCTGAATGACGGCTAGAACTGCCTCGACCTTCTCAACCTCTGCGCCAAGGCGCTCGGCAACCTCGTCCAAACTCGTCTGAAGATAGCCATTCTCGTCAATGGCATCGATCAGCATGCGGGCAATCAGCCGTTCCTCGGGCGCGGTGATTGCCATGGTCATTTGATCGCTGAGATGCTCGTGCAAAGACATCTCGCGCGTGACAAATGCGTCAATGTCGGGGCGATCTTCCAGCGCTGCTCCGCTGCCGCTGGGAAGAGCAAGGCTTGGCGCCCGCGGCTCGACTGGGGCGTCTTCGGGAAAGACATTGTCAGCGGCGGTATCAAGGTTGTCAGCGACCGACTGAGCACTGGTCTCCAACTGATCGGATGTCCAATCCGGGCGCTCGTCTTCGCGTGCCAAGTCAGGGCCATCATCGCTTGCAACCGGATCTTGAAGCTCGTCGCTGGTGTCATCGCGCTCCAACAACGGGTTCTGCACCAACTCGCGCTCTACAAAGGCCGAGAGCTCCAGCGAAGAAAGCTGAAGTAGCTTGATCGCCTGCATCAACTGCGGTGTGATCTGCAGCGATTGGCTTTGGCGCAGGACGAGTTTCGGCGACATACCCATGCGCCGATGTAAACTGCTTCGCTATGACCAAGCAAGCCTCATGCCAAGCAGGTATAAGGAGAGGTTGACAGGCTTTAAACTTGGCCGGTTAGAGCGAGAAACTTTCGCCCAGATAAAGCCGGCGTGCTTCCGCGTTGGAGACGATCGCATCCGGTGTGCCTTCGGTGAGGACCGTGCCGGAATGGATAATCGTCGCGCGGTCAATCAGGCTGAGCGTTTCGCGCACATTGTGGTCGGTGATCAGAACGCCGATGCCGCGCGTCGTTAGATGACGGACCAAGGCGCGAATGTCGTTGACGGCGATCGGATCGACGCCGGCAAAGGGCTCGTCGAGCAAAATGAAGGCCGGGCGAGATGCCAGCGCCCGCGCGATTTCGCAGCGTCTGCGCTCACCGCCCGACAAGGCAATGGATGGCGTGTTCCGCAGTGCTTTGATCTGGAACTCATCGAGCAGGGATTCCAAATCGGCCTGGCGCTTGTCGGCGTCTGGCTCGACCAGCTCCAACACAGCCATGATGTTTTCTTCCACGGTCATGCCGCGAAAGATCGAGGCCTCTTGCGGCAAATAGCCGATGCCCAGGCGCGCCCGTTGATACATTGGCAGCTGGGTGATCTCATTGCCGTCAAGATGGATCCGCCCGGCATCGGGCAGAACCAGCCCGGTAATCATGTAAAAAATCGTCGTCTTGCCGGCACCGTTCGGCCCGAGCAGACCGACCGCTTCGCCGCGCTTTACGGTCAGCCCGGCGTCACGCACGACGACGCGGCCCTTGTAAGCCTTTCTCAGACCTTGAACGACCAGGGCATCGCCGATAACCGGGTGCTCGTAAACGTCGTAGGGCTCAAACGGCAAGGCATCCTCGTCGACCAGATTGGTCCCGTTCTTGCCCCCATTGGCGTACCCGTTGGCGCTTCCGTGAGCCACCGGAGTCGCGGTTTGCCCAATCAGTCTGTCAAAGTCATGGCTAAGCCGATCGAGCGGATCGCGCGGGCGCAAAATGCCCCAACGCACAAGCATCGCCGACGGGTCGGAAAACCCATCGAGCGTGCGGCCGAGTTTGGCGAGAGATTGGTTGACCAAACGCATGGTGCGCCTATTGCCCTCCACCAGGCGAAAACACACCGGTGACGCGCCGTGCGCCGGAGTCCAAGCGGCTTTCCCGCGTCGTCAAATCGACCACCAGTTCTTGGCCGCGCACCAAGTTTTCGCCCTGCTGCAGAACAACGCTTCCCGTCAGCGTGATGATTTCCGTGACGAAATCGAACCGTGCTTGGTCGCCAGCCGCATACTGGTCTTCAGAGCGGATTTCGACAGCGCCTATCGCTTCGAGCAACCGCAGGCCCTGATTGCTCGTGGGTCCAATCGCGCCCTCTTCACCGGACTGGTAATGCACGCGCAATTCTCGCGTGCGCAGCGTCGCAGTGCCTTGAACAACCTCGACATTGCCGCGGAAGATCGCCACATTCTCAGCGTCAAGCACTTCTAAATTGTCCGCCTCGATCTCGATGGGATCGTCTGAATCTTGGGAGAAGCCGCTCAAGCCATCGGCGAGCGTCTGCGCATGGGCCGGATTGGCGCCCAAAGCAATCGCCGCCAAGACCATCCAAGCGAACCAAATTGAGCGAGTGATGCGCATATTCACGTCCCGTCCTGCGCCCCACCCGACGCATTGTCTTGCGCCGGCGTGAACACCATGCGCACGCCATCGGTAAACAGGAGCCGTTCACCGCCGTCAAATCCTTGCACACCGCCAGCATCGAGTGTGACTTCCTCATTGGCGATCCGCACCGGCTCTTGCGAGCGCAATGTGCCGTTTTCAAGATCAACTTCGCTGACCCCCAAAAAGGCCTGGCCGCCGGAGGAAAGGCGCAACTCCACGCCACCTTCTTCAAACACCATCAGCTGCGTTTCGCTGTCGAACCGTGCCTGGGGAGCGACAATGAAAGCTTGCTCATCGTCGTCGATGGTCATTTCACCTTCAAGCTGACGCATCGTGATCACCGGGTTCACCGAAAGCGATTGAAACGCCTCGGCGGCGCGCAACTCGTAGGGCCGGCCATCATCGTCCTCGCCGCGAAGCACCGGCGCATCCATGGCGATGCCCTCGTCGGTCACCGTCACATCGGTTATCGCTAACTCCGGAATGGTCGCCGTGGAGTACCACCAGCCGGCGAGCACCACGACCACGCTGACCACGCCAGCGGCAGGCACAAGCAAGCGCAAGGCGCGAACTCTTGCTGAGTGGCGCCGCGCGGCGGTGAAGGCATCGGCCCGGCTTGCGGGCGCTGTGACACGTTCACGAGTGGGCGAAGATATCGCTGTCACCCCACCCCAACAGATCAAGTTTGGCGCGTGTGGGAAGGTAGCCGAACGATGCCTCGGCAAGCGCACGGCGCTCTTCCCGGTCGAGCAGCTCCTCGAGTTTGGCTTTCAGTGCGTGAAGATGCAGCACATCGGACGCTGCATAGGCTTGCTGGGCCTCAGTCAACGTTTCAGCACCCCAGTCGCTTGATTGTTGTTGTTTGGACATGTCCACGCCCAAAAGCTCCTTGGAAATCGACTTCAGGCCATGTTGATCGGTGTAAGTCCGGGTCAGTCGAGAGGCGATCTTGGTGCAGAAAACAGGCGTTGTCATGACGCCGAACGATTGGAACAGCAGCGCCACATCAAAGCGGGCATAGTGAAAGATTTTGGTGCGCGCCGGATCGGCCAACAATGCCTCAAGATTGGGGGCCGATGTCTGGCCCTTGGCGATCTGGACCAAGTCAGCCGACCCATCACCCGGCGAGAGTTGCACGACACACAGCCGGTCGCGGTGCGGATGCAGCCCCATGGCTTCGGTGTCGATGGCAATCTCGTCGCCATAGGCGTCCAGCGAGGGCAAATCGCCCTTGTGCAGTCGAATGCTTGTCATGAAATTGGCCTGGCAATTGCTGTGCTAACGCGCGTGCATAGCAAGCCTGAGTTAACGGGTCCAATACGCGCAATGCCTCGTGCTTTGTTGGTGGTCCGTTTGCCCAGTTCGATCGACCGCAGCGCAAACACATAGCTGTGCCGTGAGCGCAGACGTGCAAGAGCGGATTCAACTGGTCGTAGCGGCTTGAACTCGACGCTCCTAGGATTTCCTGCGCAAACGCCTGCCGCGTGTTCCACCAAACCAGGCGGTCATGCCCCTGGGAACGGGCTCTGGGCTTTCAGGCCAACCGCAGCAGGCACGGAGCGGGGAAAAGTGGTGCGGGTGAGAGGACAAACCTCGAACCAGAGCTCTCGGCGATTGCTACGCATTCGCCTGCCGCTTCTAACCCCGATGCCAGTTGCGTCGATTTCTATGAAATCAACTTTGGTGCCCAGGAGAAGACTCGAACTTCCACGATCTTGCGATCACTGGCACCTGAAGCCAGCGCGTCTACCAATTCCGCCACCTGGGCAGGTGGGTAAGGTTGAGGGCGTTGCATTACGGCTGGCGTGCGGTCCTGTCAACGGCCCCTTGGAAAGGATCGGTCTGTGGCTTGGGCGTGAGACCAATCACCTGCTTGCACATGGCCCGCGGCGCAGGCTACATCACCGCCAAAGGCGACCCACAAAGGACATTTTGCGTCATGGCTGACACCCCCGGCAATGCAGGGCTGAACGGCAAACTGGTTACCGTATTTGGCGGCTCTGGTTTCCTCGGACGCTACATCGTGCGCGAGCTGGCCAAACGCGGCTACCGGGTGCGGGTGGCGGTGCGCAGGCCTGATCTTGCCGGCCACACCCAACCGATGGGCGCCGTCGGTCAAGTTCACGCCATTCAAGCCAATCTGCGGTACGGCTGGTCGGTAGATCGCGCCGTCGATGGCGCCGATGCGGTTGTGAACCTGGTCGGCATTTTGCACGAAAGCGGCAAGCAGAGCTTCGAAAAAGTTCAGGCCGAAGGTCCGGGCCTGATTGCACAGGCCTGCAAGAAGGCCGGCGTCACCAATTTGGTGCATGTCTCCGCCATCGGAGCCAACGAGGGGTCTGAAGCTCAGTACGCGCGCTCCAAGGCGCTCGGCGAAAAGGCCGTCCGTGCGGCTATTCCCGAAGCGATCATCATGCGCCCCTCGATCGTGTTTGGTCCGGAGGACGAGTTCTTCAATCGATTCGCCAACATGGCGCGGTTCTCACCGATCCTGCCGGTGGTTGGCCCGAAAACACGGTTCCAACCGGTCTATGTCGGTGATGTTGCCGATGCGGTTGCGCTGGCTGTCGATGGCGGTGCGGCCCCGGGTGCGACCTACGAGCTCGGTGGCCCGGAGGTTGATACGTTCGAAGGCTTGATGGAGCGCATGCTTAAAGTCATCGACCGCAAGCGCCCGATCATCGCCATGCCGGAACGCGTTGCCGAACTCCAAGCGAAGGTCTTTGAGATTATGCCGAACCCCGTTTTGACCGTCGATCAGGTCAAAATGCTGGCGACCGACAATGTGGTTTCCGACGAGGCCATCAGGGAAGGACGCACGCTCACCGGCCTTGGGCTCAACCCAGCGGCCATCGATGCGATCATCCCGACCTATCTCTGGCGCTACCGCAAGCACGGGCAGTATGCGGCGCTGGGCGCAAAGCCCTGATACAGCGTTGTCGTCCTGGCCATCGCGCTTCATGCGCCGGTCGGGACCTCACAGAGACCAGATGGTTGCAGATCCCGGTTCGGCCTTGCCGTCCGGGATGACATGATCATGGATCACTACCCGAGCAGCGCCAGACCCAAAAAGCCGAGCGACCCGACGATGATCCGCCACCAGGCAAACAGCGCAAACCCATGCTGGCTGACATAGTCGAGCACCCAGCGCACGACAATCACCGCCATCACGAACGCGGCGACGAACCCGACGGCCACAACCGCCAACCCATCACTGGTGACGATGTCGCGGTTCTGAAAAAGATCGAAGGCGAAGGCGCCGGCCATCGTTGGCATGGCCAGGAAGAAAGTGAATTCGGCAGCGGAGCGTTTGTCGGTGCCCATCAATAGCGAGCCAACGATGGTTGCGCCCGATCGCGACACGCCGGGGATTAACGCCAACACCTGAAACAGGCCGATCTTCAGGCAGAGTGACAGCGGGTAGTCCATCACATCGGTGTAGCGCGGCTGCAGGTTCATGCGATCAACGATGAGCAGAACGATGCCGCCGACGATCAACGTCGTGCAGACGAGGGCTGGCGTTTCGAAAAGCACCGTCTTGATCACATCATGAAAGGTTGCGCCGACCAGCGCTGCCGGCAGGAAGGCTACCAGAATGCCCGCAACAAACCGTCGTGCCCGCGGATTGGTTGGCAACTCGGCGGCGATCTGAAGCAGCTTGGCGGTGTAAACCGAAAACACCGCCAGGATTGCGCCGAGCTGGATCAAAACCTCAAAAAGGCGGCCTTCATTTTCAAACCCAATGAAATGACCCGCGAGCAGAATGTGACCGGTCGATGAGACGGGAATGAACTCTGTCAGCCCTTCCAACAGGCCGAGAAAAAGGGCTTGGAAAAACGTCTCAAGGGTCATGAAAGGTCCAGATAAGAAATACGCCGCCAAGGGCGGGGCAGCCTTGTATTAGGTAAGGCGTAAAGAAAAAGCTGTTCGACTTGAGACGGCAATCCGCCGTGCCTATACGATGCACACCTGATTCAACAAGCGCCTTGGTTTGGCCATCAGGTCTCGTCAGACCCGCTGGGTTCCTTTTGACGTGTTTCCCATCCATTGCAACCATGACGGCTTCATGACCACGCTTTACCACCTACCGCTGGATGCCTCCTCGCGCTTCGTGCGGCTGGTGCTCGCCGAGTTTGCAGAGGCGGTGCATCTGGAACAGGAAAAGGTGTGGGAGCGTCGGCGCGCTTTTTTGACACTCAATCCGGCAGCCACCGTCCCGGTATTGAAGACCGATGATGACCTAGTGGTTGTCGGCGCGGGCCCGATCACCGGCTATCTGACCGAAGCGCGAGAGGATCGCGGAGCGCCCTATATGCCCGCCGACATTGCCGCCCGCGCCGAAGTGCGCCGTCTGATGGATTGGGCGCTGGTGCTGATGGAGCATGACGTCACCGGCGTTCTGGTTCATGAGAAGGCCCAGAAACGCGGCATTCCCGCCGATCTTGGCGGTGGGCCACCGGATACCGCCGCCATGCGCATTGCCCGAGACAATCTGGGTTGGCATCTGGACTATCTCGGTCACGTTTTGACGAACCGTGATTGGCTGGCGGGTGAACGTTTGACCCTTGCCGACCTAGCCTTTGCTGCGGCGCTTTCATCACTGGATTATCTGGGTGAGGTCGCCTGGAAAGACCGCGAGTCGGCGAAACTCTGGTACGCACGGGTGAAATCACGTCCGTCCTTTGCGCCGCTTCTGGAGGAGCGCATCAGCGGTGTGATACCACCGGCGCATTATGACGACCCGGACTTCTAGTTCCAAACCAACCGAGTTCATTCGCAAGGCCGCCGTAGATGTCGGTTTCGACGCCTGCGCGATCACCCATGCTGAGCGGATCGATGATCTGCGTCCGCGCTTGGAGCGGTTCGTCGCCCTTGGCCGTCATGGCACGATGGGGTGGATGGAAGACACGCTGGAAAGGCGCAGCCATCCGCGCGCGCTTTGGCCTGATGCGCGGGCGATCATCATGCTGGGCTTATCCTATGCGCCTGATACCGACCCAATGGGCACCCTTGATCAGGGTGATGTCGGCACGATTTCGGTCTATGCGCGCAACCGCGACTATCACGATGTCATCAAAGGCCGGCTGAAGACGCTTGCCTCGAAAATCGTCGCCAAGCTGGGCGGCGGGGTGAAGGTTTTCGTCGACACCGCGCCGGTCATGGAAAAGCCGCTGGCCGAAGCCGCAGGGCTTGGCTGGCAGGGCAAGCACACCAATCTGGTCTCGCGCGAGCACGGCTCGTGGATGTTCTTAGGCGCGATCTTCACCACGCTGGATCTGCCCGACGATGCCCCGCAGAGTGATCATTGCGGCTCCTGCACGCGATGCTTGGATATCTGCCCAACCAACGCCTTTCCCGCACCCTACCAGTTGGATGCGCGGCGCTGTATCTCCTACCTCACCATTGAGCACAAAGGGCCGATCCCTCTGGAATTCCGCAAGGCGATGGGCAACAGGATTTATGGCTGTGATGACTGCCTCGCGGTTTGCCCCTGGAACAAATTCGCGGGCACCGCCCGTGAAGCTAAGTTGAAGGCGCGCGCGGACCTCAATGCCCCGAAGCTCGCTGACTTGCTTTTGCTCGACGATGCGGCGTTTCGAAAGCTCTTTTCCGGCTCACCGATCAAGCGCATCGGCCGCGACCGGTTCATCCGCAACTGCCTGATCGCCGCGGGGAACAGCGATGATCCAAGCCTCATTGCGCGTGTTGAAGCGCTTCAGAACGATGTGTCAGAGGTGGTGCAAGATGCCGCCAAATGGGCGTTGGTGGAGTTGAATCGCAGTCGTTGCAACGCTTGAAACGTCATCCCCGCCTTTTGTGGCGGGGAACCATTTCAAGAGGTCGTCCGTGTCGCCGAGGTGCCGGAAAGCGCATTGAAATGGATCCCTCTGCCCATCACAGGGATCACGACGCGGTGAAGTCAGACCGGCTCTGCCCCGTCGGCCTTCAGCGCGTAGCCGGCCAGATAAAGCGAGCCGCAGATCAGCACGCGGCAGGGCTCGTCTGAGGCGGATTCGATCTCTTGCAACGCGTCTTCCAGGCTCGGGCTGATCGAGGCGAACGTACCGCCTTCCGCCGCTGACGAAGCAAGGCTCACCGTGTCGTAGCTTTTTTCATGCTCGGGGATCGGAATGGCGATCACCTGACGGGCAAGGCCGCCAAACGGCTCGAAAAAGCTGGAGGCGTCCTTGGTGCGCAGCATGCCGGCAACGAGATAAAGTGGGCGCGGCACCCGGTCTTCCAAATCGGCCATGGCCTCTGCAAGCGCCTGCCCACCACCGGCATTGTGCCCGCCGTCAAGCCAAACGTCGCACGATGGCGCAAGCGCTGCCAGGTCACCGGCCAGTTTTTGCAGACGCGCCGGCCAGGTCACTGTGCTCATCGCCGTTTCAAAGGCTTGGTCAGGAAGCTCGAACTGGCTGTGCCGCATGGCAGCAAGCGCCAGCCCAGCATTGGTGATTTGATGGCGGCCCGGCAGGCGCGGCAGCGGCAGGTCAAGCAATCCGAAAGCGTCTTGATAGACCAGACGACCATGCTCCTCATAGGCCATGTAATCCTGGCCATGCACGACCAGCGGGGCGCCGACCCGTTGCGCGGTGGCTCGGATGACGTCCAGTGCGGCTGGTTCCTGCGGTCCGATCACCGCTGTCACGTCACGCTTCAAAATGCCGGCCTTTTCGGCGGCGATTTTTTCAAGCGTGTCGCCAAGGAAGCTCATATGATCCATGGAAATCGGCGTGATGACGCAGATGTGCGGCGTCTCGACCACATTGGTCGCGTCGAGCCGTCCACCCAAACCGACTTCAAGCAAGGTCGCATCGGCCGGGTGTTGCGCGAATAGCGCCATGGCCGCCGCTGTTGTTGCTTCAAAAAAGGTGATCGGCTGGCCGGCATTGACCCGCTCGCACCGCAACAGGGTCTCGGTGAGCGCGGCATCGGAAACGAACTGACCATCGCCGGGTGCACCGATGCGGATGCGCTCGTTGAATCGCACCAGATGGGGTGAGGTGTAAACATGCGCGCTGCGGGCGTCTGCCTCCAGCATCGCTCGCATGAAGGCAATCGTTGAGCCCTTGCCGTTGGTACCGGCGACATGCACCACCGGTGGCAGACGCAGATGCGGGTTGCCCAGATCGTTGAGTAGGCGGGCAAGCCGCTCCAGGCCGAGGTCCCAGGCGCGCGGATGCAACGTCGTGAAACGGTGCAGCAGGTCGAGCACATCAACCTTTTCGGTCGACGTCTGCCCACCCGTATTGGGCATAACCGGATCGTTCACCAGTTGGTTCCTTGTGTCCCGATCATGCAGGCTGGGCGTCGCGCTGTGGTTCACCTTCACTCGCCACAGGCTCTTCGACCGAGGCTGGCTCGTCCAGGGTGGTGGTGTCTTCTGCTGGCTCTTCCGGCGCCGCCAGTGCTGGCAAGGACACAGGGTTCATGAACAGATCGACCAGGCGAGCCAGCGTGTCGCGCATGTCTTGGCGGGTCACCACCATGTCGAGCATGCCGTGCTCCAGCAGATACTCCGAGCGCTGGAACCCTTCGGGCAGTTTTTCGCGGATGGTTTGTTCAATAACGCGCGGGCCAGCGAACCCGATCAGCGCACCCGGTTCGGCGATATGGATGTCGCCGAGCATCGCGTAGGACGCCGTCACACCACCGGTGGTTGGATTGGTCAGCACCACAATGTAGGGCAGACCAGCTTCTTTGACGCGTTGAACAGCCACGGTCGTGCGCGGCAGTTGCATGAGCGAAAGAATGCCCTCTTGCATGCGCGCACCGCCAGAGGCGGCAAACAGGATCAGTGGGCGTGAACGTTCCACCGCCACTTCGGCCGCCTTGATGAATGCCTCACCGGCGGCCATGCCGAGCGAGCCGCCCATAAAGGCGAAATTCTGCGCCGCGACCACAACCGGCTGGGCGTGGATCGTGCCGGCGGCGACCAGAAACGCGTCCTGCTCGTTGGTTTTGCCGCGCGCATCGCGAATACGGTCGGTGTATTTGCGCTCATCGCGAAATTTCAGTGGGTCAGCTGCCACATCAGGCGTTTCGATCAGCTCGAACTGCGCCTCGTCGAACAGTCGCTCCAAACGGCGGCGGATCGGCATGCGCATGTGATGGCCGGAGTTGGGCACAACCCAATCATTGTTCTCCAGGTCGCGGTGGAACACCATCTCGCCCGTTTCCGGGCACTTGATCCAAAGGTTCTCCGGCGTTTGGCTCGAAGAGGCAAACAGAGTACGGATTTTCGGCCGCACGACATTGTCGATCCAATTCACGGGGAGAGGTCTCCTAACAGGGCTGCGACCGGTTGCGGTGCTAGGCCGTTTTCGCTGCGCGGCGCACGCCACCAGCAAGTTGCGCGGTCATTTCCGTTACCGCTTTTATCGTCATATCGGTGGCCTTGCCATCCTCATCAAGGCTTCCGGCAATGACATCCACCAAAGCCGAGCCGACAACCACGCCGTCGGCCACCGCGCCAATGCGCGCCGCATCGTCAGGCGTCTTGATGCCGAAACCAACGGCAACGGGCAGATCGGTGTGGCCTTTGATGCGATTGACCGCCGTTTCCACTTGCGCTGGATCGGCACTCGCCGTGCCGGTGATGCCTTTGATGGCGACATAGTAGACGAAGCCGGAGGTGTTCTTCAAAACGGCAGGCAGGCGCTTGTCGTCCGTTGTAGGCGTTGCCAGCCGCACGAAATTGAGACCCGCATCAAGCGCCGGCAGGCATAGCTCGTCGTCGGTTTCCGGCGGCAAATCGACCACGATCAAACCGTCGACACCGACCCGCAAGGCTTCGGTCAAAAACGCATCAACGCCGTAAATGTAGATCGGATTGTAATAGCCCATCAAAATGATGGGTGTTTCCTGATCCACCTCGCGAAAACGCTCCACCAGCTTCAGCGTCTTGGCCAAAGTCTGGCCGCCTTGCAGCGACCGCCGTGCCGCTGCCTGGATCGAGGGTCCATCGGCCATCGGATCGGAAAACGGCATGCCAAGCTCAATGAGGTCAGCGCCCCATGTGGCGAGCGCCTTCATGATCCCCAGCGAGGTTTCCATGTCCGGGTCGCCGCCCATCACATAGGTCATGAGCGCCGGACGGCCTTCGTCCTTGAGGGCTGCAAACCGGCTTTCGATACGCGTTGTCATGCAGAGCTTTCTGATAGGTCAGGATGGCCGAACCGCTCGCCGTCCTTCCATTGCGGAACCTGATTGCCGTGCGCCGGGATGCCGCCGGCATCTTTGAGCAAGCGCGCCATATGGATCAGGTTCCAGGTCATGAAGGTGGTGTTTTTCTGGGTAAAATCATTGTCGTAGCCAGCGCCATCATCGCCATAGGAGGCGCCCGGGCCAACTTCACCGATCCAGCCGCAATCGGCCTGCGGTGGAATGGTGTAGCCGACATGTTGCATGGCGTAGAGCAGCGTCATCGCAGCGTGCTTCACCCCGTCCTCATTGCCGGTGATGATGCAGCCGCCGGTCTTGCCGTAGAAAATGCCCTGACCCTTGTCGTTCTGTTGGCCCGAATGGGCATAGAGCCGTTCAATGATCACCCGGCAGATCGAGGATTCTTCGCCCAGCCAGAGCGGCGTGCCGATGACCAGAATGTCCGCCTCGCTCACTTTCGGCCAGATATGGTCCGGCCAATCATCATGATCAGCGCCGTGCTCGCGCATATCGGGATAGATGCCGAAGGCGATGGCATGGTCGGCAGCGCGGATCGTCGACACGCCAACGCCGGCTTTCTCCATGATGGCCATGGCGTTACGCATCAGTTTCTCGGTGTGGCTCTCGCCCTGGCTGGTGCTTTTCAGCGTCGTGTTGATGAACAGGGCATTGAGGTCGGAATAGTCGGTCATGAAGAGTCTTTCTTGGATACGGTTTCACCATCTTCCTTGGTGAACGTTCCAACGGCTTCAGCGTTCGGCAGAACCTCCAAGACTTTTTCCGACGGACGCGAGAGCACTGTGCCAAGCGGGGTGACCACGATCGGCCGGTTCATCAAAATCGGATGCTCGACCATCGCATCAATCAGCTGATCATCGGTAAGGTCTGGATCGTCCAGACCAAGCTCCTCATAAGGCGTGCCTTTTTTGCGCAGGATTTCGCGCACCGATAGCCCGGTCGCCTGAATGAGCTCTACAAGCTTATCGCGCCCCGGTGGTGTCTTCAGATACTCGATCACCTCCGGCTCTTCGCCAGAGGCACGGATCATCGCCAGCGTGTTGCGCGAGGTGCCGCATTTCGGGTTGTGATAGATCGTGACCGTCATAGCTCGCCCCTATTGTTTGGCGGCGTCTTGCGCCTCGAGCGCCTGCGCGACGGTGTGCACATCCTTGTCGCCTCGCCCGCACAAGTTCATCACCAGGATTTGATCCTTGGCCATGCCGGGCGCGATTTTGGCGACATGGGCGAGCGCATGCGCTGGTTCCAGCGCTGGCAGAATGCCTTCGGTGCGCGAGAGCAGCTTGAAGGCCTCCAGCGCTTCGTTGTCCGTCACCGGCACATATTCCACGCGGCCAATGTCTTTCAGCCACGAATGTTCTGGTCCAATGCCGGGATAGTCGAGCCCGGCTGAGATCGAATGGCCTTCCAGGATTTGCCCGTCATCGTCCTGAAGCAGGAACGTGCGGTTGCCATGCAGCACGCCAGGTCGTCCACCGGACAGCGAGGCAGCGTGACCGTTCTCCACCTCGACCCCATGGCCTCCGGCTTCAACGCCGATCAGTTTCACATCGCTATCGTCAAGGAAGGGATGGAACAGCCCGATGGCATTGGACCCGCCACCGACGCAGGCCACGGCTACATCGGGCAACCGACCTTCCACCTCAAGCATTTGCCCGCGTGTTTCCTTCCCGATCACCGACTGGAAATCGCGCACCAGCATCGGATAAGGGTGCGGACCGGCAGCGGTGCCGATCAAATAGTAGGTCTCATCGACGGTCGCGACCCAGTCGCGCAGCGCCTCATTCATCGCATCTTTCAGCGTGCCTGCGCCTGCGGTCACCGGGATGACCTCGGCGCCAAGAAGCTTCATGCGAAAGACGTTCGGCGCCTGCCGCTCCACATCGGTGGCGCCCATATAGACAACGCATTTGAGCCCAAACCGGGCGCAGACCGTGGCGGTTGCCACGCCATGCTGGCCGGCGCCCGTCTCGGCGATGATGCGCGTTTTGCCCATCCGGCGGGCCAGCAGGATTTGCCCCAGGCAGTTGTTGATCTTGTGGCTACCGGTGTGGTTCAGCTCATCGCGCTTGAAGTAGATCTTTGCCCCGCCCAGTTCCTCAGTCAGACGCTCGGCGAAATAAAGCGGAGAGGGGCGACCGGCATAGGTCGCGTTGAGGCCATCAAGTTCGGCTTGAAAGCTGGGGTCGGCCTTGGCGTCCTCATAGGCCTGCTCCAGATCGAGGATGAGCGGCATCAGCGTTTCGGCGACGAACCGCCCGCCGAAGATACCGAAATGGCCGGCCTCGTCGGGTCCTGTGCGGAAAGAGTTGGGCTGCGCAGCCGGGCCGGTTGCCTGTGTCGTCATGCGCTGGTCCTCATCATCGACTGGGGGAGCGCCGCTTTGGCGGCGGCGATAAACTGTTCAATCAGGGCGGCATCTTTAAGGCCCGGCGCGCTTTCAACGCCGGACGAGACATCGACGCCGTTGGCGCCGGTCGCCGTGATGGCATGGCCGACCGTGGTGGGCGTCAGCCCACCGGAAAGCATGAAGGGCTGCGAGCGGTCAACCGCATCCAGCAAAGCCCAGTCAAATGTCACTCCCAGCCCACCAGGGCGCGTGGCATCTTTGGGCGGTTTGGCATCGAGCAGCAGCCTATCGGCAACGCCAACAAAGACGTTGGCCGAAACAACGTCCTCGGCTGAGCCGATGCCGACCGCTTTCATCACCGGGCGACCAAATTGCGTGCGAATGGCCTGAACCCGCGCAGCGTCCTCGCTGCCGTGCAATTGCCACCAGTCGGGTTTGACGACCTCGTTGAGCGCACCCAAATGCGCATCGGTCGCGTTGACAGTCAGGATGACGATCTGTGCCCGTCCGCGTGCCATATTGGCCAGCGTTTCCATCTGGGAGAGTTCGACGTGGCGAGGGCTTCTTTGAAAATTGACGAACCCGACCATATCCGCGCCGGCGGCAAGCGCTGTTTCCAGCGTTTCCGGCTCGCTCAAACCACAGATTTTAACATCAACAGAAGGCATCGCGGTGATCTAGCGGTGCAGGCGCGTCGGGGCAAGCGTGAGGTGACGGCAAAGCGGTACGGGGTTAAGACGGGCCATGGACGAAACACTCTCACAAACCGAGATCGAGCGTTATGCACGGCACTTGGTGATCCGCGATATCGGTGGCCCGGGTCAGCAGAAACTGAAGGCCGCGCATGTCGCCGTCATCGGGGCAGGGGGGCTTGGTGCACCTTGTTTGCTCTACCTGGCGGCGGCGGGGGTAGGGATGTTGACCATCATCGATGATGACAGCGTCTCGCTCTCCAATCTTCAGCGCCAGATCATCCATCCGACAGCCCGTGTTGGCGATCCCAAGGTGGAGAGTGCAGCCGACGCGTTGGAAGGCATCAATCCACATGTCGCGCTGATCAAACATGAAACGCGTCTATCGTCCGACAATGCCGCAAAATTGCTGGGGGGCGCCGATGTCGTGGTCGATGGCTCGGACAGTTTCGAGACCCGCGCCGATGTCGCCGCTGCCTGCGAGGCACTGAAGGTGCCCTTGGTCACTGGAGCCGTGTCGGTATGGGATGGGTCGCTGACGGTTCTTGTACCCCACCGCACCAAGGAGGATGGCCGCCCCTATCCCCGTTTCACTGATCTTTTTCCAAACCCTCCGGCGCCCGGTTCCTTGCCGACCTGTGCCGAGGTGGGTGTGATCGGTGCTTTGACGGGGATGCTGGGCACCATGCAGGCCATGGAAGCCATCAAACTGATCACCGGCGCCGGCGAGCCGCTGCTTGGCCGGCTGCTTTTGGTCAACGCGCTCACGATGAGATTTGAAGAGATCGCCTATGGCTGACCTCTTCGCCAAAGCTGAGCAATTGATGGGCATGGATGATCGCACCTGGGCGCGCCATGCCAATCCATGGAGCTTTTGGACGCGCCTCATCATCCTTCCGTTGCTGGCT
Source organism: Hyphomicrobiales bacterium (assembly GCA_046290415.1). Classification (GTDB taxonomy): domain Bacteria; phylum Pseudomonadota; class Alphaproteobacteria; order Rhizobiales; family MH13; genus MH13. Next base: position 4,352 of record JBKAGN010000046.1, on the reverse strand, counting down.
CTGGCCGTTTGGTCGCGCCTGTGGATCGGTTGGTGGTGCTTGGTTCCGATTGCCGCGATCATCCTTTGGACGTTCATCAACCCTCGCGCCTTTCGGGAACCGAAGACGTTGGACCGCTGGGAATCCAAGGGTGTGCTGGGCGAGCGCGTGTTTCTGGCCCGCAAGACCAAGCCCATCCCGGAGCATCATCTTCGCTGGGGAATCGGCCTGTCGGTGGTGGCGGGGATCGGCCTTCTGCCGCTGATCTACGGCCTTTGGACGTTCAATCTCTGGGCCACGTTGCTTGGCCTGGTGATGACGCTTGGTGCCAAGCTGTGGTTCATCGACCGGATGGTGTGGCTGTTGGCGGATACCCCCCACAATTCATCCTAATTGTCATCCTCGGACTTGATCCGAGGATCCAGAATGGTCCTGGATGGCCGGATCAAGTCCGGCCATGACGAAGCGGGACAGTCTTAGGCCATGCTGGGTAGGGCCCAAACCGGTGGGCGTTCCGCGGTTGGGCCGAAGGCCCAGAGCCAAAAGGAAAATGCACCGCCCGGCAACCGATGCTGAGCGTGACTGTCCTACAACATACTCGACAATACCCGATCCGGCGGGCGCTTGCGGTTGGGCCGAAGGCCCAGAGCCAAAAGGAAAATGCACCGCCCGGCGACCAACGCCGAGCGTGAATAATCTAAAGCATACTCGGCAATACCCGATCCGGTGGGCGGTGCCCGTCGGCGAAGGTGCGGATGTTGATGATCACCTTCTCACCCATATCGATGCGGCTCTCGATGGTGGCCGATCCCATATGCGGGAGCAGCACCACCTTGTTGTCGCGCGCCAGCTTAATGAGCTTGGGATCAGCGGACGGCTCATGCTCAAAGACGTCGAGCCCGGCACCGGCCAGTTGATCGGATTCCAGCATGCGGATGAGCGCCGCTTCGTCGATGATTTCACCGCGCGCGGTGTTCACAATAAACGCCGAGGGTTTCATCAGCTTCAAGCGTCGCGCGGACAGCAAGTGGAACGTAGCCGGCGTGTGCGGACAGTGCACGGAAACGACATCCATGCGTGCCAGCATCTGATCGAGCGACTCCCAATAGGTCGCCTCAAGCTCTTCTTCGATGCCCGGCGCAACGCGGCGGCGATTGTGGTAGTGGATCGCCAGCCCAAAAGCCTTAGCGCGGCGGGCGACGGCCTGGCCGATGCGGCCCATGCCGACAATGCCGAGCCGTTTGCCCCAAATTCGATGGCCGAGCATCCAGGTCGGCGACCAGCCTTCCCAGTCCTCGGCGTGGTCAACCAGGAACCGGGCGCCCTCTTTCAGGCGGCGTGGGACGGCGAGCATCAGCGCCATCGTCATGTCGGCGGTGTCTTCGGTCAGAACGCCGGGCGTGTTGGTGACAATGATCGAGCGGTTGTTGGCGGCATCAACGTCGATATTGTCGACGCCTGCGCCGAACTGGGCGATCATTTTTAACTTTGGCCCGGCCTGCGCCAGAACGCCTGCGTCAATTTTGTCGGTGACCGTCGGCACCAGCACGTCGGCGGTGCGCGCCGCTTCGACCAGCTCGGCCTGGGTCATCGGCCGATCATCGGTGTTCAGTTTGGCATCGAAAAGCTCGCGCATCCGGGTCTCAACCACATCGGGCAGCTTCCGCGTGACCACGATCTGAGGTTTCGTCTTCACCATCTGCACTCACCTTTTCATGCCGGCCAACCGACGCGTTTTGACCCAAAATTAACGCTGCTGCGCCAAGTATCGACCCTAACAACCGTACGCGACCCATGTTGTCCAGCCAAACCAATGGCCAGCCAACCGGCCTGCGTCACTCAAGGCTTATCGCAGCGCACAATGTCCTGTCCAACCCGCATCAGAAGTTTCGCACAACCGCTTGCTCTCGTCCTGGCCGCAGCCCTTTGGGTCGGGCTGGCGTCTGTTGCACCTGCCAACGCGCAGGCGCCGGCGATCCAGAACGGCGTGACGGTTGGGCCCGTGACGGGGTTCCCGCTGCCACGCTTTGTTTCGATCCGACCCAGTGAAGCCAATGTGCGGGTCGGCCCTGGCGGCGCCTATGATATCCGCTGGACGTTTGTGCGCGCTGGCTTGCCGGTCGAGATCACGGCCGAGTTTGGCAATTGGCGCAAGATTCGTGACATGGAAGGCGATGAAGGTTGGATCCGCCACGATCTGCTGACTGGGCGTCGCACCGCCGTGATCGCGCCTTGGAGCGATGGTGATCCCATACCGGCGCGCCGTGCGCCGGATATCGATGCGAGCACGCGATTTCTGCTTCAGCCGGGCGTCCTAGCCGAAATTATCGAATGCGATGGCGATTGGTGTGAGGTGAGTTCTGCCGACCCGCAGGTCGAGTGGCGCGGCTATGTGCGCCAGACCTCGCTTTGGGGCGCTTATCCCGATGAAGCCTTTGAGGCCAATTGATCGGTTGAACGCAACCATCGCCGTTTCTGCGCGTTAGGGGTTCAGGCTCCCACAAGGGCGCAACCTCTCAAATGCGAAGGTGGGTCGGTTATGAAATCGAACAATGCAGGCTGGTTTGTTGCCGGCATCTTGGTCGTCGTTTTGGTGGGTGCCGCGGTGGCCTACACCAATGGCTGGCTTCCAGGTTCGGAGCCGGATGTTCAGATCGAAGTGGATTTGCCAGGTTCGGGTTAAGCCCCAGCCTATTGACCGCTGACTAGCCGGCTTTCGGCCGCACGCGGACCAAAACGTCAACGCTGACCAACTCCATGCCCTCGGGGATTTCCGGCAGACGGTTCACCGAAACGGCATTGGACGGCACGTCGATCACCTTGTCTTCATGCTCCAGGAACATGTGGTGGTGGTCGCCGATATTGGTGTCAAAATAGGTGCGGGTGGAATCCACCGTAATTTCGCGCAGCAGGCCGGCGGCGGTGAATTGGTGCAACGTGTTGTAGACTGTTGCCAGAGAAACGTCAGCGCCACGGCGTTTGGCCACATCGTACAGCCATTCCGCAGAAACGTGACGATCCTCGCCATCGAACAGGATCGCGGCCAATGAAACCCGTTGGCGCGTCGGCCGAAGTCCGGCGGCACGGAGCTTGGCGGTGGTCGCCGTTGCAGCGTCCATCTGCGAAGGTGTTGTGCTGTCCATCGGGGCCGTCATGCTGTCTATTGCAAACCTTGGGCGCGGTGGATTGTCCAACTGCCGCTTGAAACCTTTAGGTGCGGCGCACCAAAGCCTGTCTGCTTAAGTGTACCGAATGGCCCTTTATGTGCCGGTTTCACGCGCGAAGGTCAAGGTAATGCGGGCCCTCCGAAGCCTTTGCGACGCACTTTTTGCAAATCATTCGCATAATGGTGAACCCGATCGGCGGTGCGAAGCCCTGACCGGCCCGATCCACACGGGGGCTTGTTTTGCGGCCCTAAACTGATACCACCCGCTGCAAAAACAACGAACAGTCGGCACAGCCGTCCTTTTCGCGCCGCTGTTTTATTGGGAGCTCTTTATGTCCGACCGCCCCTCTTCCTTGTCCTATGATCAACTGATTGAATGCGCCGAAGGCAAAATGTTCGGCCCCGGCAATGCGCAACTGCCCGCACCGCCGATGCTGATGTTTGATCGCATCACCTCGATCGGTGAGGAGGGCGGCGCCAACGATAAGGGTCATGTGCTCGCCGAGCTGGACGTGAACCCCGACCTCTGGTTCTTCAAATGTCACTTTATCGGCGATCCGGTGATGCCAGGCTGTCTGGGTCTGGATGCGCTGTGGCAACTGACGGGCTTTTACCTCGGTTGGTTGGGCGAAAAGGGCCGCGGTCGGGCTTTGGGCGTTGGCGAGGTAAAGTTCACCGGCCAGGTTCAACCCAACGTCAAAACTGTTGAGTATGGCGTCGACATGAAGCGGGTGATGCGCTCACGGCTCAAGCTTGCCATTGCCGATGGCTGGGTGAAAGCCGACGGAGAGACCATCTTCACTGTGCAGGGTATGCGTGTGGGTCTCTTTGAAGATGAGGCCAGCTAACCCTATTTGCCTGACCCAGCGGGTATCCGCGTTCAAGATTTGAGGAGATCGCCATGCGGCGTGTCGTCGTCACCGGGATGGGCATCGTGTCCTCCATTGGCAACACCACCGATGAGGTGCTCGAAAGCCTGCGCACTGCCAAATCGGGCATTGATACCGCGCAAGACTATGTCGACCTTGGCTTCCGTTGCCAGGTGCACGGCATGCCGACGGTCGATGTTGAAAGCTTGGTTGACCGCCGCAACATGCGCTTCCATGGCGGCGGCACGGCCTGGAACCACGTCGCGATGGATCAGGCGATTGCCGATGCTGGTCTGGCGCCAGAGGAGGTCTCCAACCCGCGCACCGGCATCATCATG
>JBKAGN010000045.1:0-29217 GCA_046290415.1 Hyphomicrobiales bacterium | reverse complement strand
CGAACGTGAGATCGCCGACCTGATGACCCGCGAGGTGGCCTTCGACGCGGTGGAGAAGGTTTTTGCTGCCATGGCATCAGGCGATGCCTACAATTTTCCGGTGGTGCGCGAGGCAATCGGCCATGTCGATGCGCTTTACGGCTTCAAGGGCGGCTTCGACCGAGCCGGTCTGACGCTGGGGCTGAAGGCCGGTGGCTATTGGCCGAACAATCTGGCCAATCACGGCATTATCAACCACCAGTCGACGGTCTTTTTGTTCGATCCGGATACCGGCAAGGTGAAAGCCATTGTCGGCGGCAATCTGCTGACGGCCCTGCGCACCGCAGCGGCATCGTCTGTGTCGATCAAACATCTGGCGCGCGACGATGCCAAAGTCATCGGCATGGTCGGTGCCGGCCACCAGGCAACATTCCAACTGCGCGCGGCCCTTGAGCAACGCAGCTTTGAAAAGGTCATCGGCTGGAACTTCCATCCGGAGATGCTGCCGAACATTGAGAAGGTGGCGGAGGAAGCCGGTCTGCCCTTTGAAGCGGTCAAACTGGATGGCATGCGCAGTGCCGATGTGATCATCTCGATCACCTCCTCGCACGATGCGATCCTCATGGCCGATCAGGTGAGCCCCGGCACGCACATCGCCTGCATGGGCACCGACACCAAGGGTAAGCAGGAGGTCGATCCTGCGCTGCTCCAGCGCGCAACGGTGTTCACCGACGAAGTGGCGCAGTCGATCAGCATCGGTGAAGCGCAGCACGCGGTCGGCCAAGGCCTGATCAAGGAAAGCGACGTCAACCAAATCGGCGCAGTGATCAATGGCGCCCATAGCGGACGCACGGACGCTGACCAGATCACGCTGTTCGATGGCACTGGCGTTGGCTTGCAAGATCTTGCCGTGGCGGCCAGCGTGGTTGACCTGGCGATCGAAAAAGGCATCGCTATCGAGGTCGATTTCTAACCTCAGCCCTCACGGGCTTCTTTGCAAAGTCACCCACAGCCATGCGTGTTCTGATCAATGGGTTCGGCCGGATCGGTCGAACCCTTCTGCGTCAAATTTTGACCAATGCAAGCCATGCCGACATCACGGTCGTCGGCCTCAACGATATCGCGCCGCTTAAAACCTGCGCCTATCTGTTTCGCTACGACTCGGTGTTCGGGCCCTACCCCGGCAGTGTCGAAGAGGGCACAGGTGGGCTTGTCGTCGACGGAAAAGCGCTGCCTTTCACGAATTTTGCCGACATCTCGCAGGCTGATCTGTCCGGTGTGGATGTGGTGCTGGAGTGCACCGGCAAGGCCAAGACTCGTGACGTTGCTGGGCGCGGGCTGAAAGCTGGCGCCAAGTCGGTGCTGATCTCTGGGCCATCGGATGCTGCGGACATCACAGCGGTGTTGGGTGCCAATGCGGATTCCATTGGCGATGCAAAGATTGTCTCCAACGCCTCGTGCACCACCAATGCCATCGCGCCTCTGCTTCAGCCGCTTCACGACGCGTTTGGCATCGCGCGAGCGCACATCACCACCGTGCATTGCTACACCGGCAGTCAGCCCACCGTGGATGCCCCTGCGGCGAGCTTGGAGCGCAGCCGCGCGGCAGCGGTTTCCATGGTGCCGACAAGCACAAGCGCGGCCACACAAGTGACCCGCGTGCTGCCGGCCATGGCAGACAAGCTCACAGTCTCGGCGGTGCGGGTGCCTTGCATCAGCGTCTCGGCCATCGATGCTGTCTTGCAGTTTGAACGGCCGGTTGAGGCCATCGAGGATCGGCTTCGCGACCTGTTTCACGACTCTCCGCTTGTCGGGCTCACCGATGATCCTTGCGTCTCGACCGACATGCGCGCGCGACCAGAGTCGCTCATCCTCGCCCTGCCCGAAACGAGAACCGTTGGCGACCGGCAGGCGCGCCTGTTTGGTTGGTATGACAATGAGTGGGGCTTTTCAGCGCGCATGATCGACATGGCACGGCGTATGGCGGCGCGGGCCTAGACCGACATTCCGGGCCGGAGATATTTCGTCGATAGCCCTTGCGCCCGCGGATTTGATCGATGGCCTCTCCACCTACAACGCGGGCAAACGCTGGTCAGTCGAACCCTGCGCTAGAGCGTTTCTCATGAACACCGAGTCACTCGAAACGCTCTAACTTATTGTTTTGTCGCATTTTCCGGGCGCGAAACCGCACACACTTTCGCTGAAAATGCTCTAGTCGACGATGGCGCGCAGCTCCAACTCACTGACGCCAAGCGCGAAGTTGAGACCGACCTGCGTGGACACGCTCAGCGGCTGCAACGCAAAGGTTTCATTGGACCCACCGAGCAGCGCGTTGGCCCCAAGGCCAACACCGGCTGTTGCCTCACCACCGATGCCGACATAATTGCCCGCCAAGGCGCCAGGGGCCCACATGTCCGTCGTCGGGGCGAGCACCGCCCAAGCGATGGTGCCTTGGCTTGTCGACCCGATGTCGACGCCGAAGCGCGAAATCACCCCAAAGTAAGGCTCAGCAGCACGCAGGTCGTCGGCGGGGTTGAAGGTGCAGCGCAAATCCTTGGTGGAGCCGAAAATGAAGCCGGTTCCCCCATCCACCGTGCATTCCAAAACGCCAAGCTCGACCCGCTCAACGCCTTGACCGTTGGCTGGCACGACCAAAGCAGCGGCAAACGCAAGGGCAGCGGTTGTGGCGGTCAAGAGGCGCGTACCACTGGCACGTTCAGATTGCTCGGTTGAGGACTTCGAAGAGAACAGAGGCATGGTGATCACCTTTCAGACTACCGTTATGGCATGAACGCCGGCGGCAGAGTTTGGTTCCGCCGCCGGTTGTTTGACGCCCTATGCAGCGCCTCCCTCAACCACTTGTCCAGGGTGGGCTTCCGCCCAATCGGCAAGGAACGCAGCCACCTCCGGGTCCCCGGCAAGCGTAAGCGCCCGGCGCGGCAACGCGACGCCGAGATGAAGCGCAAGTTCCAGGCAGCCCAGATAATCGCGCTGCGCCCGTTGCGGGCAGTTTTCCGATCCATGAATGATGGTGGAAAGCAGCGTGCCGCCATAGCCGTTCACATGCGACAGATCGGGGCTGAGCGACAGGATATAGGCCATCATCTCCGGCAGCCCCTCCCAACCGGCCACCTGGACAGGTGTCAGACCTTCGCCGTCCGGGCGGTCATACTCAACTCCCAGCGCAACCAGGCGCTTCACATGATCGAGCTTGCCGGGAAGATGCAGGATCACCCGAACGATGTCGCGATACGCATCCGGCAGTTTGGCCGTGTCCATGAACTCACCTGTGGTGTCCTCACCGTCGGCGGCCTTGGCGAGCAAGGCTTCTTCCGCCGTGAGATCGGGAACCGCGCCACGCGCCTCGATCGCCTTTGCCAGATCGCGGTTGCCGAACACGCGGGCATAGCCATAGGCGGTGCAGCCCTGATACGTCCGCGCTGGATCCGCACCGGCCTCAATCAACAGATCGATCATTGCAGGCGGCGACATACGCCGCGCCGCCTGGTGCAGCGCCGGCACCACCCAAGGCTTTTCGCCCCCCACCTCACCATCATTGAATTCATCGGCGAGCGCCCCGGCATCGAGCAACAGGCGCACCGCCTCCACGTCATGGAAATCCATGGCGCGCAGCATCGCGTTGGTGCCGCGTGGATCGGCGCCATGCGCAAGCAGCATCTTCAAGCCTTCATGGTGGCCAAGCTCGGTGGCGTGATAAAGCGACTCGTTGTCGTTGGGGTCGGCGCCATGCTCCAGAAGCCATCGGCCAAGCGGCATGTTGTTGGCATGACCAATGGCGAAACAGAGCGGCGAAAGCATATGCTCCGTTCCCTCGCCGGATGGCAGGCCGCGATTGACGTCGGCGCCATGGGCAAGAAGCAGTTCTGCAATGGCCAGCATATCAGCCTGGCGCTCAGGATTGGCATGGATCATGCGCGAACGCGCCAGGTGGACGAAGGCAGGTGCAGGACCCAGATCGCGTTGAAGACAGGTTGGATCGACCTGAAGTGCCACTTCGACCGCTTCACGGCGGTAAAGCGCGATCTCCAAGCCGAGCACGCCATCGGCCAGATCCGGGGTGTCGGCAAGCAGCTTTTCCACCGTTTGGACCTGACCGTGATAGAGCGCGATCTTCAATCGTTGCAGCTTGGCAGCTTTGTCCATGCCGTGCAGTTCAACGGCGAGCTTCAGCGCGGGCCAGCTGACGAAATTGTTCTCCTGCGCGATCACGTGCAGATAGTCGGCGTGTTTGAGCGGGGCGCCGTCCGGGCGCGGGGGATGGACGCGCAGGCGCTGGCGGGCATGTGCCTCACCGGCTTCAAACTCGCGTTTCAGAGCGCGCGCATCGCGGCGCAATTGGTCCAGAGACTTGGTCATCGGATTCCTCATCATAGCGCCCGCCGATCCGCTTGGTTCGGGCATGAGAAATACCGGGAAGGGTATCAAAAACTGATCAAGAGGGGCGCCGATGACGGCTTTCCGCGGACCTGGATGCTGCCCCTAGCAGCGGCGCCTCTTTAGGCCTGAAGCTCCAGGAACGCAAGCGGCCGAATGGAAAAAGTCTGGAGATATTTCGGTGAACACAATTCACCTCGAACGTTCAATTTCTTTGCTACGACGCGTTCTTCGGACGCAAAACCGGTGCCCACTTTTGCTGAAAACGCTTTAAACGATACCGGCGCGCAGGCAGTCATGCATGTGCAGAACGCCTTGCAGAATGCCGTTTTCATCGACGACCGCGAGCACCGTGATCTGGCGCTCGTTCATCACGCCGATCGCAGCGCTGGCCAGCGCCGAGGGTTGAATGGTGCGCGGCGATTTGGTCGCGATATCAAGCGCGATATGGTCCATCAGCCCGACCAGATTGCGCCGCAAATCGCCATCGGTGATGATGCCTTTGAGATGATCAGCCTCATCAACGACGAGTGCGATCCCCAGCCCCTTGGCCGTCATCTCCACCAGCACATCGCCCATCGGTGCATCGGGTGCAACGCGCGGCAGTCCAGGGCCGTCATGCATCAGCGCCGCGACCGGCGTCAGGTGGGCGCCAAGCTTGCCGCCCGGGTGATAATCGCCGAAGCTTGAGGCATCGAAATCGCGCTCATTCATTGCCGCTATGGCCAGCGCATCGCCGAGGGCCAAGGTGCAGGTGGTCGACGTGGTTGGCGCCATGCCAATCGTGCAGGCTTCGGGCACATCGGGTAGTTGCAGGATGAGATCGGCCTGCTTGCCGAGCGAGCTCTCGCGCACCTTGGTGATGGCGATCATCGAGATCGCAAAGCGGCGGGTGTAAGCGACGATGTCGGCAAGCTCGCGACTCTCACCGGAGTTGGAAATCAGAATGCACAAATCGTCCGGCGTTATCATGCCCAGATCGCCGTGGCTGGCCTCGGCCGGATGGACGAAATGGGCGGGTGTTCCGGTCGAGGCAAGCGTGGCAGCGATCTTGGTGCCGATATGGCCGGACTTGCCCATGCCTGAGACGATGACACGGCCTTTGACGCGCAGAATCCATTCCACCGCGGTCACGAACTCGCCGTTCAATGCCGACTCCAGCGCATCCAGACCGGCGCGCTCGGTCGCCAGCACCGTGCGGGCAGCGTCGAGAATGCTGTCCTCGTGACTTGCATCAGTCGGAACGGCGGTGGGCATGGGGGAAGGGTTGGGCATCAAGAAAGGGACCATGTACGAAAAGGCGGTTCTCAGCGCCTGTCTAACCGAAGGCGCGTCCAAGCTCAAACACCGTTTGGAGCACGTCTAACAGACGCTTCGCGCGATCTCACCGGGCATCACAGTTGCGTGCAATGCCGCGCGAGCGCCTTGTTGGCCGCCGAAAAGCTCCATACATCTGCCCCGCACCCCAACCCGTTGGGGATCTGTTCGATCAAGGAGACCCGCCATGGCGGTCATTCGTTTTCCCATTCGCCTGCTTGGCTTGGCGCTGATCGCCGTCGCGCTGGTGTTGTTGGCCGATGATCTTGTTGCCGTCGACTGGGCGAGTTTTTCCGGTTTTGCGCCTGAGCCTTTGGGGGCGTTGATCTACGCCACGGCACCTGACCTGCTTAATGGCACGCAGGCTTTCATCCAGCGTTACGTCTGGCCCTATCTCTGGGACCCGATCATCCAAACGGCACTCACTTGGTGGGATTGGGCAGCGATCGGCGGCTTCGGCTTGATCTTTGCCATTCTTGCCCGCCGCCCGAAGGTGAAAGTTGATGCAGCGGCGGTCGAAACCGCCGGCTGAACAAGCCTATTGGAAAACGCCGATCATGGCGCTCATGTCATTGCCATTGAGCAACACCTGACCGTTTTGCGTGAGTTCCAGATCGAACTCCTTGATCGCCTGCCCTTCGCTGTCCGTCGCATCGCGGCCCATCGCTGAAAGCACCGACACGAAGGCTGCGCCTTCGGCGGCCTCCCCTCCCATCTGCTGGGCGAAGGCAATCATCTCCGGCAAGCCGGAGATCTGCAAGTTAAGGTCCGCGGTGGCCTGGAGAGCCGCCTGCGGGTCGGGCTGAACCGTGCCCTCGGCGGCGACGTAACCAATCGGCGCCTCGACCAGGAAGTCGCGCAGCAGCACTTCCACGTCGGAACTCATCAGGATGCCCAAGAACTCCATGGGGTCGATGTTCTGCAGGTTGGCCATCGGGTTGCCGACGCCTGCGCGACGGCCTTTGGGGCCGAACAGTTCAGCGTCGCTGGGCGCTTCGCCCAGATAGCCGAAGATGCGATCGCTGAACGCTTCGATAGGCGCATCGACGGCAACCAAATCGATACGTGCCTGCGAGGGGATAAGCTGCGCAAACTGAGGCGGGACATCACTTGTGCCGATGTCACTGGCCTGCATGGCGATTTCCAGTTGTGCCGCCGGTGCATCCAAATCGGATGCGGCCATGGTGACACCCAGTTCGCCCAATGACCCGCTGACATCTTCAATGGTGAAGGTCAGCCCGTCGAGTCCCATTTCATAATCGGCATCACCGATCCACTTCGCGCCGGCATTGGCGCGCAGCACATCGACGAACCCGATCAGAAACTCTTCGCTTTCCGGGTCGAGGCCCTCAACGCGTTCTTGAAGCGCTGCAAACAGGTCCAAACGTTGGCGCGCCGATGAACCGCCCATTTCTAGTGATTCCACCGCTATGAGCACTTCCTCGGACGGGATGTTGATCTGAAAGCCGGCCAGTTGGGCGAAAGTTTCCGAATCAAAGCTGTGCTCGCCGGTGCCAGAGGGCTCGGTATCGACCGCCAATGTCACGTCATCGACGGTGATCGTGCCTTCCTCGTCCTGGACCGTGATCCTGAAATCGGAAAGACCGATATCGGCCTGCATCGCCATGCTGTATTCCGGCGCGATGACGATGACATTGTCGGCGCTGGTGAAGGCAATGTCGGCGCGGTCGGTATCGTTGCGCGGATTGGTGGCAACGATCGGGCTCGGGAAACGCCACGCCGCCCGTTGCCAGCCATCCTCCTGCGGCGTTACCTCAACGGCGAAGGCCGGGATCACGATATCGGCATCGCCATTGGCATCGATGGTCGTTTCTGGGATCGCCAGATCGTAAGCATCGCCATTGGGCACGGCCTGGATGTCGCCATCAAAAGCGTAGCGAACGTCCGGCGCGTTTTGGAGCAAATAGTCGAGGATCGCCGGAACACGGGCTTCCAGCGCATCGGCGCCGGCCTGGTCGACGGACTGGGCGTTTGCGCCGGAGGCCAGCAGCAGACCGGTGGTGGAAAGAAGGGCGAGAGTGAGCGCGCGCATGGCAAGTCCTGTGGCAAGTCTTGTGGCAAGTCCCGAAGGATCGGATGTGAGGGTTGAAGCAATCAAACCGCCAAGTGCGGCGGCTGGCCAGCCTTTTTCGCTCTTCACGTCACTTTGATGGCAGCCTTGGTTATCGCGGCGTTCATCACGTGGCTGTGACCGGGGTCACAGCTTGACGCAAGGCCAGCCAAGGCCCACCTCTTGCACCGATACCGAGCCTTGGACCAAACCTGTCCGAGGCATTTTGAGAAAGGGCCCTACCATGCTCAACCTTTTTGCCTCGCTGACCAAGAAGACCGAGATGCCATCGCCGGGTGAAGCCTTGGAAGGGCGCGAGGCTGCGATCCCAACGGCTGAGACACATTTTATCAACGGCAATCCGCTGGCTGGCCCCTACCCTGACGGCCACAAGGTTATGGATGTTGGGCTTGGCTGTTTCTGGGGCGCTGAAAAAGCCTTCTGGTCGCTGCCAGGTGTTTTTGTGACGGCCGTCGGCTATGCGGCGGGCGCGACGCCAAACCCGACCTATGAAGAGGTCTGCTCGGGCCGTACCGGACACAATGAGGTGGTGCGCATCGTCTATGATCCACAGGTTACGAGCCTGGAGACGCTCCTGAAAACCTTTTGGGAAGCGCACGATCCGACTCAGGGCATGCGCCAGGGCAATGATGTCGGCACGCAATATCGATCGGGCATCTATCTCGCTGATGATGCCGATATCGCAACCGCGCAGGCGTCCAAGGCGATGTATCAGGACGCCTTGACCAAGGCCGGTCGTGGTCAGATCACAACCGAAATCCGTGAAGCCGGGCCATTCTATTTTGCTGAGGACTATCATCAGCAATATCTCGCCAAGAATCCGAACGGTTATTGCGGCCTCGGCGGAACAGGTGTCTCCTGCCCCATCGGAGCCGGCGTCTCCGCCTAAGGCGCTTTAGTTGGCGACAAGCACCTGGCTACAGGCAGCTGGCAGATCGGCGAGCGTCGTTTCCGGTCTTGGCCGGGCCGGCGTATCGCTTGGCTGCCACGGTTCAGGCCCAAGCCACCAGGCCAGTTCCTCACCACACCCGTCGCCGGCAGGCGGCGGGTTTTGGTTTTGGCACCCGACCATGCCGTCCGGACAGGCGAGCCGAACGTGAAAATGATAGTGATGGCCGTACCAGGGGCGCACACGTCGTAGCCATGACCGGTCAGCAGTTGGGCTTTCCCAGGTGCAAAGCTGCTCTTTGATCGCCGGGTGCACGAAGATACGGGCCACGCGCCCATCGCTGGCGGCGCGTCGGATAATGCGTGCGTGGCTTTCGCTCCACCGCTCGGTGCTGATGGTGCGCGTCCCGTCCTGCAGCATGGATATGGCCGATATCTCTTCCCGCTCCTGTCGGGAGAGTGTGCGATCGGGCATCGGTGTCAGCCAGATATCAGCATCCAGCCCAATCTGATGGGAACGGTGGCCGGTCAGCATCGGGCCGCCACGTGGCTGGCTCATATCGCCCACCAAAAGCCCATTCCAACCTTCCTGTTCGCGACCGGCGACAGCCAGCTCTTGCAAATACTCGACCAAGGCCGGATGGCCCCAATTGCGATTGCGCGAGAGGCGCATTGCCTGCCATGCCGGACCATCGACCGCCAACGGGACCGCGCCCGCCAGACATCCACGCGCGTAGCCACCAATGGAGCGCGCGGCCAAAGGCGCCGGTGTCGGCTCACGGCCGAACAGTTGGCGGGCCGGCGTCGTGTTGGTCACGGGAACCGGAAGAACCGCTTCAGTCGCGCGATCTGGGCGCGCTGTCGGATTGGGGGCTGTTTGCGCGAACGCAAGGCCGGCGCTCAGCGCGGCTGCCAAGGTGGCCACAAAAGACGCTCTGAACGCACGCCGTGAAGGTCGGATCGACACGGAATCACTTCCCTTTTCTTCGCCCCGCACCGAAACATGGACCAAGTGCCCGTGATCCGTCGAGAGGGCTTCAGGCTGAACTGATGGTTCATCGCCGGTACAGGTTGAACGCGCTAGAGGCCGAAGCCATGATCAACGCCTTCTGCAATCCGAAACTGCTGCTGGGTCTGGCATGCCTCGGCCTGTTGTTCGCGCTTGCCGGCTGCGCGACGCTAAGCCGTGAAGAGTGCCTACGCGGCGACTGGTATCAGATCGGTGTGCAGGACGGGCAGCAGGGTCATTTGCTTTCCAGGTTGGACGATCATCGCCGCGCCTGCCGCGATACACCCGCCATCATTGATCAAGACGCCTATCGGGCCGGTCGTGACATCGGCCTGCAGTCCTATTGCACGCCGGTCTCCGGCTATCGTGTGGCGGCCAACGGTGACACCTATGGCAATGTCTGCCCGGTCGGCAGCGAAGCGACTTTCTTGCAAGGTTATGTTTTGGGCGCGCAGGTGCATCGCGCCGAGCAAGACATCGACGACGCCGAACGTCGCGTGCGAAACCTTGAAGCCCGTTTGGACGAAAAACACGAAGACATTGAACAGGCGCAGGCACGCGCGGACGCCGCTGATGGGCGTGACGCCATTCGCCAAGCCGAGCAGATGGTGTGGATCTTGCGCAACGAAGCCGACGATCTGCGCGCAGATCTTCGTGATGCGCAGTTCGACGTGGACATCGCCCGTCGCGCCTTCCGCAACGTGCAAGAGCGCACGAGCCTGCAATTGCAAAGTCTGATCGGCGGCTAGCACCGCGCAATCACGTGGCAGGCTGTTCTCGCGTGGCGCAGTGAATGCCTCCGCCAACCTCACCAAGCGCATCGACATCGAGCGTGACGATCTCTCGACCCGGATAGGAACGAGCCAGCGCGTTTTCTGCCTCAACGTCGGTGTCGCGGTCGCCGAACTGCGCCGCGATGACCGCGCCGTTGCACACATAGTAGTTCACGTAAGAGGCGACGAAATCGTCCGAGCGGACACGCACACGCTGCGGCTCGACGATCACGTTCAGGTTGAGCGATCGGCCTGCGGCGTCATTGGCCGCTGCGAGAACGTCGAAGGTCTCGTGCGCGGCCTCGTTCCAGATGTCGTCAGGATCGTATTCGGCGGGCAATTGGATGATGACGTCGCCCGGTGCGGTGAAACGCGCGAGGCTGTCGATGTGATAGTCGGTGATGTCTTCACCGGCGATACCCGGCGCCCAGATCAGTTCCACCGCGCCATAGGCCTCTTTGAGCAATGCGGCGACCTCAGCTTTCGATTGGCCGTTGCGGTTTGGGTTTACCCAGGAGCTTTCATGGGCGATCAGCGTCGCCTCGCCATCGGTTTCAACGCCGCCTGGCTCGCCGACCAAGCCGTTATCGAGCAGGTCCAAGCCCATGCGTTCGGCAACGCGAGCAGCGATTTGACCATCATTGGTGTGGATCTGCTTGCCGCCCCAGCCGTTGAAGTTCAATTGTCGGATGGCAAGGCCGCCCTGCCCATCGACCAAAAACAGCGGGCCGGAATCGCGCGCCCAAAGGTCTTCGGTCGGGATTGGCCAGATCTCCACTCGCTCAGAGAGCAGGCGGCGGGCGGCGCGCTCATGCTCCGGTGCCATCAGCATCACCACCGGCTCAAAGGCGACAATGGTGTTGGCGATGCGCGCAATGGTGTCCTGTAAATGGTCGAGAAAATCGCGTTCGGGATGAACCTCTCGGCTGACAGGCCATTGCATGAAGGTGCGCTCGTGGCGCAGCGCTTCATCGGGCACGTAGAAACCTGGCGGCCGGGTTACACCTGGACCCATGGCGCGCGATGGCTGGGAACGGCCCGCAACCAGGGCAGCGCCCAGCCCGGCAAGCACAGCACGGCGGGACGGCCTAGGCGGCTTGGCGGGCATGGCGTTGGAAACACTCACGCACATGTTGCGCGGCCGCCTCAACCGGTGCCGAGGGCTCATCACGTACCACCAGGGCAAGCGAGCAGTCCGGCAAAGAAGGAAGCCCGGAAGGCATGCACGCTTCAACAATGCGGTTATTGAGGTGCGAGCGGGCAATCGGCGCAATGGCCAGATCGGCAAGAATGGCGGCGCGCTGCCCAGAGATATGAGCACTTTGATAAGCAACGCGATAATCGCGGCCGTCCTTGGTCAGCGCGTCGAGCGCCGCCGCCCGCCAAGTGCATCCCTCCTCCCAGAGGGAAATGGGAAGTGGTGTTTGCTCGACCGCAACGCCGCCGGCTAAAGCCGCCCATACCAGTGGTTCGGTGTGGACCACTTCGGCGCCCTCGGCATTCGTCATCGAACTTCCGACGGTGACGATGGCAAGGTCGAGCGTTTGCTCATCGACCATCTCTTTCAACCGTCTGGTTCCATCGACCAGCACGTTCAGGATCACGCCCGGGTGCGTTTCGGCGAAATGCCGCAGCATGGTCGGCAAGAAGCGCTCGGCAACGTCATCCGGGGCGCCGAGGTGAACCTCGCCGACCAGGTCTGGTCGGGCAAAGCGCGTCATCATCTCGCGGTTGAGCGCCAACAACCGGCGGCCATGCTGAAGCAAGGCCTCGCCGTCGCGCGTCAGGCTGACCGAGCGGCTGTCACGCACGAACAAAGCAGCTCCTACCATCTCTTCCATCTTCTTCACTTGCATGGAGACCGCCGATGGGGTGCGGCCTAAGCGGTCAGCGGCAGCGGAAAAATTGCCGGTCTCGGCAATTGCGACCAAGGTCCGCAGCAGATCAAGTTCCAGAAGTGGTCCTGGTTGGACGGCAGTTGAAATGTTCATGGGCGCTATCAACCTCGTCAGGCGCTTTCAAATTTCGTGATAGTTGCGATCAAAACTATTCGTTTGATTGAAGCATACAGTTACTGCACTGTCCATTCAGAGACATTCGCGAAGTCTCCTCTCACGCTGCGGCCATCGATTCGGCGGCTCGCACGTCTGTTACCAAGGAGACAGAAATGACCGTTCGACACACAACCAACGTTCACACAGGTTTCGGCGCGTTTGCGCACAACGCTGTCGGCCTTCTGGTTGAGGCGGCAACATTGACATGGCAGGCCGCCGAGAATCTTTACACCCGCATCCAGTATCGCCGCGGCGTTCGTCAGATGCTGGAGCTGGATGATCATATGCTCTGCGACATGGGCGTCACCCGTGGCGACGTGATGCGGGCCGCCAACCTGCCGCTCAGTGAAAGCGCGGGCGAGGAATTGAAACGCATCAGCCGCACGCGATTGCTACGCTAAAGCGGCCAACGGTTGACCGAATGTTGGTCCTTCCCTGTACCCGCCTTCGGTCTGGCCTGGACGCTTCAGCGAGCGTCCAGGCCGATTTTTTGCTCTTCTGCCCTAAGCCAAAACTTCTTGCAGCACGTTCTCGGCGACGATCTCGGCGGTGCCAGCGGACATGGTCCAGCCTAGATGGCCATGGCCACAATGGTAATGGACGCCCGGCGCTTTGCCTTTCTTCAGGCGTGGCATCATGTCGGGCATCATCGGGCGCAGGCCGGCCCACGGCACGACATGCTCGGTTGGCATGTTCGGGAACAGTGCGTGGCACCACGCCACCAGAGGACGAATGCGGTCGGCGCGAATGTCGCGATTGAAGCCGTTGAACTCGGCGGTGCCAGCGACGCGGAACCGGTCCTTGCCGAGCCGTGAGGTGACGATCTTGGCATCGTCGTCGACAAAACTCATCCATGGCGCAGCCGCCTGAGCCGCCTCATTCTTCAGCTCCACAGTGATCGAATAGCCTTTGACCGGATAGACGTTCACCCGGTCGCCGAGCTGCGCACCGAACGCCCGCGAGCCAACGCCGGCGGCGACGACAATCTGATCGAACCGTTCCGTCGAGGTCTCACCATTCTTGGCGTAGCGCACCGCGATGCCGTTGCCCGCTGACACATGCTGGACATCAACGTCCTGTTCAAAGCGGACACCCAGGCGTTTGGCTGCCTGCGCTAAACCCACGGTGAACTTGTGAATATCGCCACTGGTGTCCGATGGGGTGTAAAAAGCGCCTTTGACCTCACCAGCAAGTGTTGGCTCAAGCTGTTTGGCCTCGGCGGGCGTGATCTCGCGGCGATCAAGGCCAGCACGGTCCAGCAGGCCATTGACCATGCGCGCATGCTTGGTGGCTTTGTCGGTCTTGTAGATGTGCAGAATGCCGCGCTTCTCGTGATCGAAGTCGATGCCTTCGGCCTCGGCCCAGTCAAACAAGTTCTTGCGCGCCATAATCGCAATTTCTGCGGAACGCACCGTATTGGCTTCGTAGTTGCGCATCGCCGCCATGAACTCGGCAATCCACGAGTATTTGTGCCAGCTCGGCGTCATGTTGAAGAGCAGCGGCGCATCGGCCGCGAACATCCACTTGATGCCTTTGACGATGTTGGACGGGTGGTTCCAGACTTCAGCATTGGAAGCGGAAAGCTGGCCGCCATTGGCAAAGCTTGTCTCCATGGCCGGGTAGCGGTGGCGGTCGAACACCGTGACCTGCAAGCCGCGTTTGGCCAGCGCATAGGCGACGGAGACGCCGGTGATGCCAGCACCGATTACGGCAACGCTGCGCGCGCCGGATTTGGAGAGCACGCCGGGAATGTTACCGGCAAGCGTCGTGGCATTTTTAAGCTGTTCTGAGGTGGTGGGTGCGTTCATCAAGCAAGGCCTCCTAGGGTTCAGGACATGGCTGACCGCTTGGCGCTAGTCCGTCGCGCCGAACGGTCCCCATCTGTCCTCAAACCTGAGAGTTTCGTCGCTTCATCCCCTTTTGGAGGCCCGCATCGTGCAATCCGATGCGATGATGAGCGGCGTTGCTCCTTCGGTGGATCATCCAAGGATGATCGCTCTCCAGATTGCCTTGTTGCGGCACGGTCCTTTCGCCTGAAAGATTCCGGGGAGGTTGCTTCTTCGGCCCCATCGACATACGTGCCGATGACGTCTCCCGTACCGCAAGGTAGTGAGCGTTCTTCTGCCACGAATCGTGCCCTGCGACAAGATGGCTCAAAGGGGCGCCATGCTCAAAGTGTGTGCACAAAGGCGTGAGTTCGGGGCTTTTGGAGCGCCTAGATCAAACCCACAGATCGTCGAATCGTTTCATCGCGCAGCGATACATCTCCGCCCAGATGCGGATCGGCGTCGGCTGTGCACAGCCAAGCAATCGCTTTGGCCGGCCATTCGGGCGGAATGTGCACATCGAAATCAAGCTGGCTCACCGGATTGATGCCCGAAGCTTTGATCTGCACCTGCATTTCGGTGGCCACGGTGCCCGGCGACAGGCCAACCGCGCGCACGCCCTTATCGGCGAACTCCTTGTGCAAGCAGCGGGTGAGCATCAGCACCGCCGCCTTGGACGAGCAATAGTGGCTCCACCCTTCCAGGGCATTCGTCGCCGCCCCGGACGAAATGTTGACGATCGTCCCGCCCCCGGCACCTTGCATGGCCGGCAGAACGGCGCGGGCGCAGTGGTAGACACCCTTGACGTTGATATCGATGACCTTGCCCCAATCGGTAGGATCGAGATCGTCCATGCGGCCGATGGGATCGATGATTCCGGCATTGTTCACCAAAATCGTCACCGGCCCGAAGGACTCCTCGGCGGCCTTCACAGCGCTCTCCACCTGATCATAATCAGCCACGTCGCAGGCCACCGCCAAGGCGTTGCCGCCTGCGGCCACAATCTCGGCGGCGTGCTTTTCGATGTCGCCGGTGGAGCGGGCCGCGAGCACCACATTGGCGCCCAAGCGGGCAAGCTCATGCGCGGTGGCGGCGCCGATGCCACGGCTGGCGCCGGTGATGAAGGCTGTTTGATTGCTGAGATCGGGCATGACCTAGTCCTCTTGATCTTGATATTGCGTCCATATGGACTATACTTGATGCAAGGAGACACGCTATGGCCCTTGCAGATGTTCACGTTTCGCCAACCGACAGGCAATCGGTCGGGCTGAAGGCCTACAGCCGCCTCGCAGCACAATGGCAGCTGACGCTGCGTGAAGCCGCGCACCTTCTCGATGTGTCGGAATCGACGTGGAAACGGATCAAATCCGGTCAATTTTCCGGCGATCTGACCCGCGATCAGACGTTGCGGCTCAGCGCCCTTATCGGCCTTTATAAGGCACTGGCGCTCTATTTCGACCCTCCCCTTTCGGAACGCTGGGTGAAGCTGGAAAACACCGGTCCGCTGTTTGACGGTCAGCGCCCCTTGGACCGGATGATCGAGGGCGGGCTGCCGACCATTATCGCTGTGCGCACCTATATCGATGCGCTGCGGGGCGGCGCTTGAAGCTTGTCACGATCAATGATCGCGCGTTGGTTCGACTGATACCAGCGACCTATCACAAGCCACCGGTTTTGCGCGGCCTCGTCGATAGCGATGAGGAGGCGGCCATTCTGGCCGAGCTGGAAGGGCTGACCAATCAGCGCTTGAAAGTGGAACGCGAAGGCTCGCCAGCACTCGATCGGCGGGAACTGGCCTTCGCCCGGCGCGACGGGGATCTGCGGCTCTACGGCCAGACCCACATCAACGCCGCCTTCACCTACACGCGCACCGGCGGCAACCGCTTCAACGACGAAAGTCGCGGCGCCTGGTATTGCGCTTACGATCTACAGACGTCCGCTGCCGAAGTTGGCTATCACCGGACGCGCGAGTTGAGCTTCATCGGCGTCTACGACGATGAAGCGCGTTATGTGGAACTGCTGGCCGATTTCGTCGGAGCATTTCCGAGCATCACAAAAAACTCACACCCCGAAGCCCTGCAGGACGACCCAACGGCTGGCTATCCAGCGGGGCAGGCTTTGGCGCGGGACCTGCGGGCCGGCGGTCATCGCCGGCTGCTCTACCCTTCGGTGCGAAAACCCCGCGGACGCTGTTTCGTCGCCTTCGATCCGCACATCGTTCAGAACGTTAGACCGGGCGCGAGCTGGACGTTCACCTGGTCTGGCACGCCGGACTATTCGCTGAAGGCTTTCGCATGAGTTTACAATCGCCGACCCGGCGCGATGCCTTGAAACTTGGCCTGGCTGCGACGCTGGCCCCGAAGTCGGCCCGCGCCGTTTCCGATCCCGATGTCCTGGTCATAGGAGCAGGGATTGCCGGATTGGCGGCTGCGCGCACGCTCGCTGAGGCTGGCAAGTCGCTTATTGTCCTGGAAGCTGCGGGCCGGATTGGCGGGCGCATCCATACAGAACGCTCGCTTGGTCTGCCCGTCGAGCTTGGCGCCGGTTGGATCCATGGGCCGCGCGGCAATCCCATCTCCGCTCTGGCATGCAACGCCGGGTTGGAGACGTTCGTCACTGACGATGACAGTTTGGTCGTGCATCGCGCCGACGGCGCCTTGGTTCCCGACGCCGATGTGGTGGCGGGTGAAGCGCGCTTGGCGCGTCTTGCCGAGCGGATTGATGAGGCTGTGGAGGCCGACATAGCCATGTCGGCGGCGATCGGGCGTTTCGGCGATGGCGAGCTTGAAGATCCACTCTTGCGGTGGATGCTTTCGGCCTATCTTGAGTTTCTGACCGGTGGTCCCATCGACGCTATCTCGGCCGCAATGTGGGATGAGGATGACGGGTTCAGCGGCGCCGATGTTATCCTGCCTGCCGGCTATGATCGCATCCTCCCGCAACTGGCGCGCGGCTTAGACATCCGGTTTGGCGAGAGGGTGCTGAGCATTGCCTACGATTCCAACGGCGTCTCCATCACCACATCGAGCGGTTCTTTTCAGGCCAAGCACGTCGTCTGCACCCTGCCCATCGGCGTGTTGAAAGCTGGACGCGTGACGTTTGATCCACCGCTGCCAACCGCCTACCAACGCTCAATCGAGGCGCTTGGCATGGGCCAAGTAACGAAGCTGGCGCTGCGGTTTGAGCAACCCTTTTGGCCGCGAGATGTCCAGTACTTTGGCGTGACCACCGAGCCGATGGGGCGCTGGAACTATTTCATGAACGCCCTGACCTATGGCGATGTGCCACTGCTTATGGGGGTTAGCCTGGCGTCCTACGCGCCCATTGCCGATGCAATGCGCGACGACGAGGCCACCGCCGACATGATGGACGTCTTGCGCGGCGTTTTCGGCACCACCATCCCCGAGCCAACCGGCGTTCTCAAAACCGCGTGGTCCCGCGATCCGCTCGCGCTTGGCGCCTACTCGTTTGCCAAGGTCGGTGCAACGCCCGATGATTTTGACCGTTTTGCCGCGCCTATTGGACCAGTTCATTTTGCCGGTGAACACACCAGCTTCGATTATCACGGCAACGTCCACGGCGCCTATTTGAGCGGGCTGCGTGCGGCTGATGCGATCTTGAGCGAACGGCTAGACTGAGAGCTGAGTGGCTGCCAGATGCCCGACGCCACCAAGTCCAGCACCGATGATCAGCGCCCAGGAGACCGGGTTGTTGAACTCATTCTTGGGGTGATTGCGAAACAGCCAATGAAGCCCAACATGCACGATGGCAAAAGCCGACAAGCCCTGAGCCAGGCGGGTACTGGGATCGCCAGCGCCGAGAAAGAACAGAACCGCAAACAACGGCACGTGCATCCAGAGGAAGACGCGACGCCCTGTTTCTTCCGGCAGAAAAGATGTCAGCGGTAAGACACGCCATTCATGGCGCTGCATCGCATCCAGTTCATGCGTGATGAAGAAGCCGAGCATGGTCACGTAGAACAGCTCGGCCACGGACCTAGCTGTCCATTTTCAGGGCTTTGATGAAGGCTTCCTGCGGAATGTCCACCTTGCCGAACTGGCGCATCTTTTTCTTACCAGCCTTCTGCTTTTCCAGCAGTTTTCTTTTACGCGTGACGTCGCCGCCATAGCATTTGGCCGTCACATCCTTGCGCAGGGCGCGGATGGTCTCGCGGGCGATAATCTTGCCGCCAATCGCTGCCTGGATCGGGATGACGAACATGTGCTGCGGGATCAGATCCTTCAGCTTTTCGCACATCGCCCGACCGCGATACTCAGCTTGGCTGCGATGCACGAGGATCGACAGCGCATCCACCGGCTCGGAGTTTACCAGGATCTGCATCTTCACCAGGTCGCCGGCTTCATAGCCGGTGATCTGATAGTCGAAACTCGCATAGCCTTTGGAGATCGACTTCAGCCGGTCATAGAAATCAAACACGACCTCATTGAGCGGCAGATTGTAGACCAGCATGGCGCGCGCGCCGACATAGGACAACTCTTTCTGAACGCCTCGACGCTCCTGACAGAGTTTGAGGATCGCGCCCAGATACTCATCCGGGGTCAGAATGGTCGCGGTGATCCACGGCTCGCGGATTTCCTCGATCTTCATGACATCGGGCATGTCGGCGGGGTTATGCAGCTCCATAACCTCCGGTTCACCTTCATCATTGGCGCCCTGCCGCATTTGCAGCTCGTAGACCACCGAGGGGGCGGTCGCGATGAGATCGAGGTTGAACTCGCGCTCCAGCCGCTCCTGGACGATTTCGAGGTGCAACAGCCCGAGAAACCCACAGCGGAAACCAAAACCGAGCGCCGCTGAGCTTTCCATCTCGAAGGAAAAACTCGCATCGTTGAGGCGCAGCTTGCCCATGGCGGCACGCAAATCTTCAAAGTCTGCCGCATCGATCGGGAAGAGCCCGCAGAACACCACCGGCTGCGCCGGTTTAAAGCCCGGCAGCATGTTGGCTGTCGGTTTCTTTTCGTCCGTGATCGTGTCGCCGACGCGGGTATCAGCCACCTCTTTGATCGAGGCGGTCATGAAGCCGATCTCGCCCGGGCCAAGCTCATCGAGCGTTGCAAGTTTGGGCGTGATGACCCCTACCCGGTCAACGTCGTAGGTTGCGCCGGTGCCCATCATGCGCACCTTCTGGCCCTTTTTCAGCTTGCCGTCGATGATGCGCACAAGCACCACGACGCCGAGATAGGCGTCGTACCAGCTGTCCACCAGCATGGCCTTCAACGTTGCATTCGGGTTGCCTTTGGGCGCTGGCAGGCGGGTGACGATGGCTTCCAGCACCTCATCAACGCCTAAGCCGGTTTTGGCCGAAATCATCACCGCATCGGTGGCATCCAGGCCGATCACATCCTCGATCTGCTGTTGCACCCGTTCCGGCTCGGCGGCGGGCAGATCGACCTTGTTGAGGACCGGCACGATCTCATGATCGTTTTCGATCGCCTGATAGACGTTGGCGAGCGTCTGCGCCTCCACGCCCTGGGAGGCATCGACCACGAGCAGCGAGCCTTCGCACGCGGCCAGCGAGCGGTTCACCTCATAGGCGAAATCCACATGGCCCGGCGTATCAATCAGGTTCAGCGTATAGGTCTTACCATCCTTGGCCGGGTAGAGCAGGCGCACTGTCTGGGCCTTGATGGTGATGCCACGCTCACGCTCAATGTCCATCGAATCAAGGATCTGCTCCTTCATCTCGCGCTCGGTCAGACCGCCGGTCATCTGGATCAGACGGTCGGCAAGCGTCGACTTGCCATGGTCGATATGCGCGACGATGGAGAAGTTGCGGATATGGCTGATTTCCACCGTGTCATCGGCGGCATCAGTGTGGGGGGCAAGGGCGGTTTGGTTCATCGCCCGCCTATAGCACCACCCCCGCATCCGGCAAAGGGATGATGGTGCCGCATCATTCTTAGTTTGCCGCAGTCCATAGCGAGGTCTACACTCCAGGAGTTCAGGTGCCTGACCAGCGATGCGAGCGCATGGTCGGTCGGGTGAAAAGGGAATGCGGGACAAGCCGACCCAAACAGGGGGCTTTGGCCGCAGCTGCCCACGCAACTGTAAGCGTGAGCCTCATCCTCAACGCCACTGGGCCGACAGGTCTGGGAAGGTGGGGTGGGACGATGACCGCGAGCCAGGAGACCTGCCTGAGCACTGACTGTGACCCGCGCACGATGGGTGCGCTATCTAGGAGACTTTCCATGCATATCGAACCGGGCGTCGTGGACGGCGCCAAGATTGTTCTTTCCTTCGCCACCGCCGCCGGCGGCACTGGCCTCGCCGCCAAAATGGCGTGGGACACCATCCGCAAGGATGGCCTGATGTCATTCGGTCTGCGCGCGGTGCTTTCGACCGTCGCTGTGTTCGTCTTCTTTGAGGTGTTTTTCAAATACCCGGTTGGCGTATCGGAAGTGCACCTGATCCTCGGCGCGACGCTCTATCTGGTGGTTGGCGCCGGGCCTGCCGCGATTGGTTTGGCGCTTGGCCTGTTGGCGCAGGGGATGCTGTTTGCTCCAGCCGATCTGCCGCAATACGCGATGAACGTCACCACGCTGATCGTGCCGCTTTGGGCCGTGGCGATGCTCGCCAAGCGCATCATTCCGGCCGGCACCGCCTATGTTGATCTGCGTTATCGCGATGTGCTTGCGCTCTCAGCCATGTATCAAGGCGGCGTTGTGGCCTGGGTGGCGTTCTGGGCGTTTTACGGCCAGGGCTTCGGCGCCGAAAACCTGGCTGCCGTTGGCTCCTTTGGCAGTGCCTATATGACCGTGATCGTCCTGGAACCGCTGGTTGATCTGGCCGTTCTGGCCGGCGCCAAGGCGTTGGGCAGCGTGAGCCGCGACAATCCTTGGCTTTATGACCGCCTGCACCACGCGGCGGCGTAGCATCCCACGTTGATCACCCTCGGGCTTGGCTCGAGGGTGACCAGAGAGGGAAGGAGCAAGACTTCCCAGCGCTGCGCTTCGGTCCTGCGGCCCGACCGCCTCGGACATCGATCTTCCTTGTCGCGCCCGCTCCGTCGCGAGCGACGACCACTTGGCTCGAGGGTCAATCTTCCTGTCGGTGGGCGTACGTGTCCGTGATGCGCTGCTCCACATAGGCCCCAGCCTGGATGGGCTCATAGCGAGGTGGGTTGCTCGGCGACTGACAGCTTTCGAGCACGGCGATCTCGACATCGGGGTTGGTGCCGAAAAACAGCGGGATCGAATAGCGCTGTTTGCCGGAACGGTTGATCGCCCGGTGGATCGTCGACTTGAAATAGTCGTTGGTCCAGCGCTCCATCATATCACCGACATTGACGATGAACGCGCCTTCCACCGGCGGCGCCTCGATCCATTGCCCAGCGGCGTTGAGCACCTGCAAAGCAGCTTTCTCGTCGGTGCAGAGGATCGTGAAGCACTCATAATCTGAGTGTGCGCCGATGCCGATCTGCTTTTCGTCGATCTTTCCCTCTTGCGGCGGATAATGCAGCACGCGCATCACCGCCAGCGGCTTGGTGATCTTGGGCGCGAAATAGTCCTCAGGCAGTTCCAGCGCCAAGGCGAAGGCTTGGAAAATGCGTGCTCCAAACGCCAGTGCCGCACCGTGATAGGTCAGCAGCGCATCGCGAAAATCCTCAATGCCGTCCAGGCTGGCATCGGGCCACTGGTTCGGCGCATAGCCGAACAGGCCTTTGTCCAGATCAGGGTCGTCAGGCTCCATCTCAAGCCCGATGTCAAAGGCCTCGTGCACATCGCCCTTGGCGGTTGGATCGGTGTTCTCGCCAAGCAGCGGCGTGTAGCCGCGATTGTTGTCGGAGTTCTCCACGCTGACCGCGCGCTTGGTGTCATCCGGTAGGGCGAAGAACCGATGGGCAGCCTGGAACGTGGCGTCGATCACAGGCTGCGGAACACCATGGTTGAGGGCGTAGAAAAACCCCACTTCGGTACACGCTTTGCGCACCGCCTGGCCAACTTTGGCTCGTTCGGCGGGGTCGTCGGATAGCATCGGTCCGAAATCAATCAGGGGGATCGCCTCGAACGGCGTCGGCTTGGCCTCAAGGCCGGATTCAAAAAACGCGCGTGGGCCATTGCCCGTATCGACGGTTGCGATGCTCATCACTCACTCCCTGTGCTCTGAACCGGCTCAAGATGCCGTGCCAGGCAAACTGCGTCAAAGCGCAAATGCAGGCGGGCGTGCATGCTTTGTGGGCAGCCCGTTTTGACGCCTGATTATGCTAGCCGGCCAAGCGGCGCATCAGCATCTCCAATGGGCCACGCTTCCAGCGCCGCGCCCAGACCCAGGCAAACAAGGTGGCAACGAGGGAAAACAGGAGCGCTGCCGCAAACGCCGCCTCCGCACTTTGGCCGCCAAGCATACCCAGCGCCTCCAAGGTACCCATACCGAGAAAAATATGGGCGATGTAGAGCGTGAGGGTTTGGCGACCGGCGGGCGTGACGGCATCAAGAACACCGATCGTTTTGAGCGGTGCCGCCAAAACCAGGCACAGCCCGACCATTGCCGCTGCGAAACCGCCACCGGCCAGCATGTAAAGCGGCGCGGGCGGAACAGGGCTGGTGCCGACCAGATCGACAAGCTCAAGCCATTCGCCGGTAAAACGCGGTTGCAAAACCCATGACAGCGCCTCGGCAGCCAACCAGACGGCGATGCCACCACCGATGAGGACATGCTGGGTCCGTGGGCGCGCCAGGTCGCTCTTGGCGAGCACTATGCCAAAGAGCAGAAAAGCCAGCCACGGAACAACTGGATGCCAACCGTTGAACAAGAGGTTTCGCACAAACCCTTCCGGCGTCCAGAACCCGGAGTAGGTGAGTGTCTGCCAGTTCCAGCCAGCCTCATAATCGAGCACGAAAACCAGCACCATAAACCCGAAGATCAGGGTGGCGATGAGGGCCGCGAGCCAGCGGCGTAACAAGGGCAGGCAAAAGACGCCAAGCGCGAAATAGACCGCATAATAGTGCAGGATATCGGCTTCGAAGATAAGGCTGTTGAGAAGGCCGATCGCCATCAGAAAAGCCGCGCGTTTCAAGGTGACAGCGACCAGCGACTGTCCGGAGGCCCGCTGGTAGGCGAGGCCCAATCCGATGCCGGCAAGCACGACGAAAGTGGCCGCTGCCCGCCCTTCCAAGGCACGGCCGAGGGCGGCTGCCCAACCGGCGCTCTCTTCAGGCACGCCCATAGCGATCTTGAAGTTGACGATCACCATGCCGACCAGGGCTAGGAACCGTGCAAGATCAAGACCTTCAAGGCGGCGGGATTGGCTGGATGACATGGAGGCCGACGCTAAGCGGGGAGGACAAAGCCCCGCTTAGCGCTTGGGTTGTGAATGCGCCAGCCCGACGGGACTAGGCAGCCAGTTTTTGGCGCGCGTCCTCGATTTCGGCCAGCAGGGTTTCAGCCTGTTCAAGCAACGAGCCTGCTCCTTGCTCGACCTGGCCCATCTCATCTTCGATGGCTTCGACGGCGGTGACAACGCCGCCCAACTCGCTGGACACGCCTTTGGCGTTCTCAGACGCACCATCCATGCTGGAGGCGATTTCGTTGGTGGCCGCCGACTGCTGGCTGACCACGGAGGCAAGATCGGCCAACGTTTCGTTGATTTCACCGATCACCTCATGAATACCACCAAGCCCGTCGGCAGCGCCGGACGATGCTTCCTGGATACCGGCGATCTGACCGGAAATTTCTTCGGTCGCCCGGCCGGTTTGCTCAGCCAGAGATTTGACCTCCGAGGCAACAACGGCGAAGCCGCGGCCTGCCTCGCCAGCACGCGCAGCCTCGATGGTGGCATTGAGCGCCAGCAGGTTGGTCTGCTCAGCGATGTCAGAGATAAGCTCGATCACCCGGTGGATGGCATCGGCGCGCTCGACCAGCGAGCGCACGGTGACCATGGCGGTCTCCGCGCTTTGCGCGCCCGATTGCGAACGCTCCCGCGAGGCGTTGAGCCGCGTTGAGATCTCGGCGATGGACTGATCCAGCTCCACCGTGGTCGCGGCGACCGACGCGATGCGGTCGGCTGCCTGACCGGCGTTGGCGGTGATCTCCATTGTCCGGCCCTTGCTCGATTGTGTTTTTTGGCCAACCGATTTGGCGGCGCCGCCCAACTGTTCGGCGGTCGCGCGCAGATTGGAGATGACCGCCGAGGCCCGTTCCTGCAAATGATTAATCACGGCGGCGGAGCGCTCACGCAGAGCGCGCTCTTCCTCGGCGCGATCGTTCAAGTCGGACGACAGAGCGGCAGCTTTGCCCTGCGCCTCGTTGGCTTCATCGACCGCCAGTTTCGACGCCCGCAATGCAGCTTCAAGCGCATGGGTCAGAAACACCAGGGCGGCGGTTTGCGAAATCAGGATCACCGCGTGAATGAGAACCCGCGCGATGCTCATGCCATCGGGAAAAACCGCAAAGGGCAGAAGAAAGTTGAACGAGATGTGATGTACGGCGGTGATCGCCGCACCAATGACGATAGGGCGCCAGTCACACCAGGCCGCCAAGATCGCCAGGCTGGCAAAGAAGTACATGTGCATGTCGACCTGGTAGGCGTGGCCAGAGAAGGCCATCACCAAAAACGCCACCTGCGCCATCACAGCGATGCCCGATAGGTCGCGGGTCATTTGCGCGGTCCCATATTTCCACCAGGACGCGGTGGCGGCTATCGCCAATAGCAGAGCAGCTGGGATCAAAAACAGCGGCGCTTGATCGGTCACGAACAGGACCGACAGCGTTATGAGGCCGGCATTCAGCCAGATCAGAGGGATCAGAACGCGAGCAAACTGCGCACGCAGTCGAGACAGTGCGTCACCGCTGCCGATGCTGAGGGTGGAGGCGTCGTTCATGAGTTTGGTCTCGCAATGGCGTTGGAAAAGGGTTGATCAAAACAGCCGGCCAAAAGTGCCGGGTGGAGAAGAAGAAGCACGCCCGCGCCGCGTAGCGCTGCACGGAAGTTGGATGGCGTTTGGGTGTTGCGCGGCGCAACGATCGCCAGCCAGGGATAGCGGCTCTGGCGAACCAGAACCCCATCGGCACCGGCCACGGCACGCATCAGCCCGGCTTGACCCAAGCTCGGCGGGACGATGACGGCGAAGGATGCGCCCTCAGCCGGTCGTGAGGCAAAGGCGGCAAGGCTGGCCAAGAACAAAGTGAGCATGGCGCCAATGGCAAGCCGGTAAACCAAACGCGACGGCGCAGGCCGGCTGGTTGCAGCGTACATCGATGCTGAGGCAAGGACCAAAAGGTGGCTCCAGTATGGGGAACAGCAGTAGGCGCTCTGCTATACGTAACGACACGTAAAGAACATGCTAATGCTTTGACCCATTTCGATGTAAGCGCCTGAAAAACTTTCATTTTTACGTTGCGTCAACTGATGACGAACGTTTGGGTTGCAACCCGTATTCTTGCTCAACCTAACCGGCCTCTTGCGCAGATCATGCGCTTGGGCGAAGGGAAGCGATGTCTGAAATCATCATTCGACCGGCCATCGATGCCGATTTGCCCGCCATTCTTGCGATCTACAATGACGCGGTCGCCAACACGACTGCCATCTGGAATGAGCGCTTGAGTGATCTGGAAGGTCGCCGCGTCTGGTGGCAGGACCGGGTCCGTCAGGATTTCCCGGTGCTCGTGGCGGACCGTGATGGTGCCTGCGCCGGCTACGCAACCTACGGACACTTCCGCCCCAATGATGGCTACAAACACAGCCGCGAACTGTCCGTCTATGTCGATGCCGCGCAGCGTGGGCGCGGGATTGCCAGTCGGCTGATGGAGGCCCTTGAGACCCATGCCCGCAAGCAAGGCGTGCATGTGCTGATCGGTGGCCTTGAGGCGAGCAATGCGGCGTCTCTCGCTCTACATGCCAAGCACGGATACGAGCAGGTCGGGCATCTTAAACAGGTGGGACGCAAGTTCGATCGCTGGCTTGATCTGGTGCTGATGCAGAAAGTGCTGGAGTAGCACCATTTGGCGTCATGGCCGCCCTTGAGGCGGCCATCCAGCTCTATTGGCACCCATTGTCGACAAAGGCTGCCGTCAGGGGATGGATAGCCGGGTCAAGCCCGGCCATGACGGTGGGGTCTTAAAACAACGCCGCCAAACCCTCACGGTAGGTTGGATGGAGCATCGATCCAAAAGCCTGTTTGATCTTGGCGTTCGAGACACGCTTGTTCTCGCCATAAAAAGAGCGGCCCATTGGCGAGAGGTCTGCGTCCTCGAAGGCAACTTCCGGCGGTGGATCGACACCTAGCAGCGCGGCGGCGTGGGCGATCACGTCTTGCGGTGGACCGGGCTCGTCATCGGTAACGTTGAAAAGACCACCCACACCTTGCGCTGCCGCCGCAGCAACCACGCGACCGATGTCCTCGACGTGAATGCGGTTAAAAACCTGGCCGGGTTTGACGATGCGGCGGGCCGAACCATCACGCACCTTGTCGAGCGCTGATCGCCCTGGCCCGTAGATACCCGCCAAGCGAAAGATACCAATCTCAATGCTCAGTGAGGCGCTCAGCGCCAGCCAAGCCTCTTCGGCGGCAACGCGCTGTTTGGAACGCTTACTTTGCGGATTGGTCGGTGTGTCTTCATCCACCCACGCGCCATCATGATTGCCGTAAACACCGACGGTGGAAAGGTAGCCGGCCCATTGCAGATTGGCAGCTTTTGAGAGGTCGTGCGTTGCCAGAAGTGGATCACCGGCCTCGCCAGGTGCGGCGGACATGATGAGGTGGGTCGCCGACGCCAACGCGCGATCCAGATCAGCGCTGCGCTGGCTTCCGTCGAACACAACGGCGTCTAGGCCGCTGGCCTGCAAACGTTCGGCTTTTTCCGGCGTTCGGGTCGTGACCGTCAGGCTTTCAAGCTGGTCTTCCAACGCAGCATGGATGGCTTTGGACGAATAGCCATAGCCGGTGATCAGCAGGCGCATAGCGGCTGAGGGTTTTGCGTGTGACGTAAATTGCAATTCGCTGCCCCTCTCTTCGATCGAACGCGACTTGCAATAAGACTGCCTCAGGTAAAACGCAAAACGCCTTACTCAGCCGTGGGGAGCACTTTTAAAGCTTCCAGGCGCGGCATGGAAATGGTGTTGTAGCCAGAATCCACATAGTGAATTTCGCCTGTCACGCCGCTGCCAAGATCAGACAGAAGATAGAGCCCGGCCCCGCCCACCTCATCGAGGGTCACGGTGCGACCAAGCGGGGCATGCTGTTTTTGGAAATTGAACATGAGCCGCGCATCAGCAACTCCGGCGCCAGCAAGCGTGCGCATGGGACCGGCGGAGATGGCATTCACCCGAATGGCATCCCGGCCAAAGTCGGTCGCCAAATAGCGCACCGAGGCTTCCAAAGCCGCCTTGGCAACGCCCATCACATTGTAGTTCGGCATGACACGCTGCGAGCCATCATAGGTGAGCGTTACCATCGACCCGCCAGGGTTTTCCCCTTCTTGCATCAGCGCGGCGGCGCGCTTGGCCGTCTCGACGAACGAGAAGCAGGAGATCGTCATGGTGCGGTTGAAGTTTTCGCGGCTCGTGTCGGCAAAACGGCCGGCCAGTTCGTTCTTGTCGGAAAACGCCACCGCGTGGACAAAGAAATCGATGCTGCCCCACTCCGATTTCAAGCGATCAAAGACAGCATCCACCGAAGCGATATCTTCCACATCGCAATCCATGACGATGGAGGAGCCGACGCTTTCGGCCAGCGGGCGCACACGACGTTCCATCGACGGCCCCTGATGGGTGAACGCCAGCTCGGCGCCATGGTCGGCCAGCATTTTGGCGATGCCCCAAGCAATCGAGTGATTGTTGGCGACGCCCATGATGAGCCCGCGCTTGCCCTGCATTAGTTGGGTCATTTTAGGTTTGGCTCCCGTCGCGATTTCTCGCTGGTCGGGATGCCGGACGGAAAACCGGTTCCCACTTTTCCTGGCATCCCTTGAAACCCATAATGAGCCCGCGCTTGCCCTGCATAAGATCACTCATTCCAAGTCTTCTTTCTTACGCGTCAGGGTGTTTGAAAACGAGCGTGCAGTTGGTACCGCCGAACCCGAAGGAATTGGAAAGTGCCACGGCGACTTTCTTCTCCTGGCGCTCCAGTGCGATCGGCAGATCGGCAACGTCGGGATCGAGCTCGTCGATGTGGGCGCTCTCGCAGATGAAATCATTGTTCATCATCAGCAGTGAATAAATGGCCTCTTGCACGCCAGTCGCGCCTAGCGAGTGACCGGTCAACGATTTGGTGGCCGAGATCGTCGGTACGTTGGACCCGAAGACCTCACGGATGGCTTTGGCTTCGGTCACATCGCCCACCGGCGTCGAGGTGCCGTGCGGGTTGATGTAGTCGATGGGCATATCAACCGTTTCCAGCGCTTGCTGCATGCAGCGCACGGCGCCTTCGCCAGACGGCGCGACCATATCGTGGCCATCGGACGTTGCGCCATAACCGATCAACTCAGCGTAGATTTTCGCGCCGCGCGCTTTGGCAGTTTCGTAGTCTTCGAGAACCAGCACACCGGCGCCACCGGCGATAACAAAACCATCGCGGTTCTTGTCGTAGGCGCGCGAGGCACGCGATGGCGTGTCGTTGAATTTCGACGACATGGCGCCCATGGCGTCGAAGAGGACCGACAAGGTCCAGTCAAGATCTTCACAGCCACCGGCAAAAACGCGGTCCTGCTTGCCCCATTGGATCATTTCCATGGCATTGCCGATGCAATGCGCTGACGTCGAGCAGGCAGATGAAATGGAATAGTTCACGCCTTTGATTTTGAAGAAGGTCGCAATCGTTGCCGAGGCGGTCGAGGACATGGCTTTGGGCACGGCGAACGGGCCAACGCGCTTGGGGCCTTTTTCGCGGGTGATGTCAGCCGACTCCACGATCACGCGGGTCGATGG
>JBKAGN010000044.1:0-29582 GCA_046290415.1 Hyphomicrobiales bacterium | reverse complement strand
CGAAATTGGCCGCGCCCAGCACGCCCCAACGGACAGGTTCACTCATCCTACTCACTCCCAGCGGTTTATCGTTGTCATGTTTTTCATTGTCTCGGGTGTAGCGGAAAGCGGGCGGTTGCCGATAGCCCTTGCCGAGATGAGATGATGGCGCGTTCAGCGTTTGAACTGGTTGGCGCGGTCGTTGGTTTCGGCCAGACGCGCGGTTTCTTCGATGCGTTTGGCACGGGGTTCGGGCTTTTTGGCCTGCTTGATCCACTCCAGGATCCCGCGCTTGGGCGAGCGCGGAAAGGCATCGAAATGGGCTTTGGCGTTGGGGTAACGCTCCAGCGCGTCGATCAAGTCGGGCGGAGAAATCAGCGCCTCGGCATCATCGAGAAATTCCCACATGCCGTTGGCCTTGGCGGCGTCGATCTTGGCCAGGCCCGGCGGCTCCATCAGGCCGGCGGCGAGCAGTTTCTCAACGCGGCGCTTGTTGCTACCCGACCAGGCGCTCTTGTCCTTGCGTGGGGCAAGCAGCAGCATGGAGCGTTTGTCGTCCTTGGCACGGGTGAGCGAATCCACCCAGCCAAAGCACAGGCATTCTTCGACCACGGCGTCATAGTCGACATACCAGTCGGCAACCGCCTTCTTGTAGGTGACCAGCCAGATGCTTTCGGATTGCTGGTGGTTGGCGGCGAGCCAGGCGCGCAGCTCGGCCCGGCTTTTCACCTCAACCTGTTCCAGATGATCGGCCGGGCGCTTGCTCACGGCTGGTTCAAAGTGCGGATTTCATTGGCACCCCGGCGACATAGGTCTCCGCGATCATGCGGTTGTCGGCCAGCGTTTGCAGCAGGAACAGCTCTTCTTCCAGGGTTTCCACGCGCTCCATCTTGAGCGCTGAGGCCGGCATCGCCGACGCATCGAGCACCACAAGATCGGCATCGGTTCCAGGATCGAGGGTTCCGATCTGGCGTTCCATGCCGAGTGCCTCGGCGTTGCCGCGCGTCATGGCGTAAAAGGTTTGCAACGGGTGCATGCGGTCGCCCTGGAGCTGGGCAACTTTATAGCCGACATCCATGGTACGCAGCATGGAATAGCTGGTGCCGCCGCCAATGTCGGTGGCGTAGGCGATGCGGATGCCATCCTCCTGCAGAACCTTGTGACGAAACAGGCCGGACCCGAGAAAAAGGTTCGATGTCGGGCAGGACACCGCCACGGCACCGGCCTCGGCCATCGCGGCGCGTTCACGCGGTTTCAAATGGATGCAATGGCCGTAGAGCGCGCGATCGGTCAGCAGGCCGAAGCGCTCATAGATGGCGGTGTAATCCGCATCGTCGGGGTAGAGTTCGGCGACCCGAGCGATTTCGCCGTCATTTTCCGACAGATGCGATTGGATGAGGCAGCTCGGATGCTCGCGGGCGAGTGTGCCGGCGGCTTCCAACTGCTCCGGCGTGGAGGTGATCGCAAAGCGCGGCGTGATGGCATATGTCGCGCGGCCCTTGCCGTGCCAGCGTTCGATCAGCGCCTTTGTGTCATCATAGGAGGACTGCGCGGTGTCGGTAAGCGCGTCCGGTGCCTCGCGGTCCATCATCACCTTGCCGCCGGCCATCGCCATGTTGCGCTTGGCGGCAGCTTCGAAGAAGGCGTCGGCGCTTCCCGAATGCACCGAACAGAAGGCGACAGCGGTCGTCGTGCCGTAGCGAATGAGCTCGTTTAGGAAGAGGTCGGCAATGCGCTCGGCATGAGCCTGGTCGGCAAAGCGCTGTTCTTCGATGAAGGTGTAGCGGTTCAGCCATTCCAGCAAACTGCCGGCGTAAGACCCGACGACCTGCATCTGTGTGTAGTGAATGTGTGGATCAATGAAACCCGGCAGGATCAGATGTGGGCGATGGTCGATCACATCGACGTCCGGATGGGCCATTTTCAGCACGTCAAAAGGGCCATTGGCGATGATCTTGCCGCCTTCGATCAACACCGACCCATCGCCGTCATAGGTGTAGGCCTGCCGATCGTCTCCATTGGCCGGACGGCGGTGGAAGGTCAGCGTGCGACCACGAAGCAGCGACCTCATGCCGACACCCGCTGTGCATGCTGGTGACCGGTTTGGAAGGTGCCTTTCGCCTCTTCGTCCACTCCGGTGTAACCACCGACCGCTTGGATAACTTCCGCGGCCACCATGGCGGCGATCACAGCCGGGCGTTTGTCGTTCAGCTTGGACGCGCCGATGGGCATGGTCAGCTTGTCCAACCCGTCGCGGCTGCCTGTTTCCTCGTCCAGCCATCGGGCAAAGGTCGCGCGTTTGGTCTTGGAACCAATCATGCCGACATAGGCTACATCTTGGACAGTTTGGCTGCGCGCGAGCGCTTCGCGGGCGAGAAGAAAATCAAGGGCGTGGTCATGGGTCAGCATGACGAAAGCGCTGCCCGGCGCGGCGGCGCGAATGTGCGTTTCCGGCAAAGGGGTCAGATCCTGATCAATGGCTGGATCGGCCAGCGCGAGCTCATCCTCGCGGCTGTCGATCAGCAGACTGTTCACAGGCAGAGGCACAAGCGCGCGGGCCAATGCTCTGCCCACATGACCTGCACCGAAGATGTAAACGAAAGGTTGCCGTTTCTTAGCCACCTTAACACTTGACGCTAGGTCTTCCGCCGTCTGCGCGTCGCATCTAGACAAAAGGAGTATAACACGGCCGCCGCAGCATTGGCCGATCTCCGGTCCGAGCGGAATGGTGAGGCGCTGTGATCCGTCGTCGGCGTTGAGCATGGCGCGCGCCGCGTCGATGGCCATAAATTCCAGCTGGCCACCACCGATCGTGCCGAGCACGGCCGTCGCCGAGACCAGCATCTGCGTGCCTTGCATGCGCGGGGTCGAGCCCTTGGCGTCATCGACCGTGACGAGAATGGCAGGAGCGGCGCGGACGAAACGCCCGATGGCATGCGGATCTGGGGTATCAAGCATAGATGTGCTCCGGTGGAACGGGCTATGCCCCCGCGTTCAACCGTTCCACCGCCATCAGAATACGTTCAGGCGTACAGGGCGTGTCAAGGCGCGGGCACTCACGATAGTTGCCCACCGATGCCACGGCCATGGACAGCGCCTCGACCACGCTGGCGGCGAGCATGAAGGGCGGCTCGCCCACCGCTTTGGAGCGGCGAATGGTGCGCTCCTTGTTGGTCGACCAACTGACCAGCTTGGTGTTGAAGATTGCAGGGCGGTCCGATGCCAGTGGGATTTTATAGGTTGATGGCGCGTGGGTGCGCAGTTGGCCCTT
This sequence comes from Hyphomicrobiales bacterium, assembly GCA_046290415.1. Classification (GTDB taxonomy): domain Bacteria; phylum Pseudomonadota; class Alphaproteobacteria; order Rhizobiales; family MH13; genus MH13. The sequence goes on along the minus strand of JBKAGN010000044.1, from coordinate 26,332 downwards.
GTCGTCCCACCAAAGTTCTTCGGTCGTCAGCCAGCCCATGCCCTGGATAAACGCACCTTCCACCTGACCGATATCGATGGCCGGGTTCAGCGACTTACCGACATCGTGCAGCAAGTCGGTGCGGTCGACATGATACTCGCCGGTCAGCGTGTCGATGGAAACTTCCGAGACCGCCGCGCCATAGGCGAAATAGTAGAACGGGTTGCCCTGGCCGGTGTCCCGGTTCCAGTGAATGTCCGGCGTTTTATAGAAGCCTGCCGCCGACAGGTGAATGCGTTTCATGTAGGCCTGATCGACCAGATCGGGGAATGGGATGCGCTGATTGCCGATCCGCACGACATTGGCTTCAAACACCACCTGCTCGCGTGTGACCTGAAACTCGTCACAGGCAAAATCGATCAGCCGGTCTTTGATTTGGTTGGCGGCGTTGTCGGCGGCCATGCCGTTGAGATCGGAGCCGGACGAGGCGGCTGTCGCCGATGTATTGGGCACCTTCTCGGTGGTGGTCGCGGTGATCTTTACCTGGTCCACATCGATCTGGAACGTGTCGGCGACGACTTGGGCGACCTTTGTGTTGAGCCCCTGGCCCATCTCCGTGCCGCCATGGTTGAGATGCACCGAACCGTCGCGATAGACATGCACCAGCGCGCCTGCCTGATTGTACCAGGTGGCGGTGAAGGAGATACCGAACTTCACGGGCGTCAGCGCGATGCCCTTCTTGATGATCGGGCTGGTTTCGTTGAACGCCAGGATCGATTCACGCCGGGCTTGATAGGCGCACGCCTCTTCCAACTCATCGACGACGCGGTGGATGATGTTGTCGGTCACCTTCTGGTGGTAGGGCGTCACCGTGCGGGCGTTTTCCTCGCCTTCACGGTCGTAGAAATTGATCCGCCGCACCTCCAGCGGGTCCTTGCCGAGCTTGTAGGCGATCTCTTCCATAATCCGTTCAGCAACGATCAGCCCCTGTGGGCCGCCAAAACCGCGAAAAGCCGTGTTGGAGACGGTGTTGGTCTTGATCGGCTGCGACTGCAACAGGACGTGCGGGTAGTAGTAGGCGTTGTCGGCGTGGAAAAGCGCGCGATCGGTGACCGGGCCGGACAGATCGGCAGAGAACCCGCAACGCGCCGCGAACGTTCCCGACACCGCTTCGATGCGCCCGTCATCGTCATAGCCGACATCGTAATCGACCACAAAATCATGCCGTTTGCCGGTGGTGACCATGTCATCGTCGCGGTCGGGGCGGATTTTCACCGGTTTACCGAACTTTTTGGCCGCGACCGCAGCCACCACCGCGAACTGGTTGGACTGGGTTTCCTTGCCGCCGAAGCCGCCGCCCATGCGCCGCACGTTCACCGTGATGGCAGCGGACGGCACGCCGAGCACATGGCCGACCATATGCTGCACTTCGCTAGGGTGCTGGGTGGAGGAATAGACGGTCATGTCATCGTCCTCGCCGGGAATGGCGAGCGCGATATGCCCTTCCAGATAAATATGGTCCTGCCCGCCAATCTCGTAGCGCCCTTGCAAGCGGTTGGTGGCCGATTGCAATGCGCTCGCCGCGTCGCCGCGCTTCAAGGTCAGCGGTTTTGTGACATTGGGGTAGTTGGATTGCCGCGCTTCCTCGACGGTGCGCGCGAAGGGACGTTGGCCATACTCCACCTTGGCTTTTTGCGCCGCCGCGCGGGCCAGCTCACGGCTGGTGGCGACCACAGCGAACATGGCCTGGCCATAGAAATGGACCTCACCATCGGCCAGCACCGGTTCGTCATGCAGATGGGTCGGCGAGATATCGTTGGAGGCCGGCATGTCGCGGCTGGTGAGCACGCCAACGACGCCGGGACTTGAGCGCACGGCGGAGAGATCCATCGCCTCGATGCTGCCATGGGCGCAGGTCGACAGGCCAAGATAGGCGTGCAGCGTGCTGGCTGGCGTTTCGATGTCGTCGGTGTAGACCGCCTGGCCGGTGACGTGCTTGTGGCCGGATTCATGCTGGATTGGCTGGTGGACGCCGCCCTTGATCGGCTCGGGCGTGGCATCCGTGCGCATAGGATCGTCCTGTTTGGCGCGCACGCGCGGCGGAACAGTCTCCGGCTCGGTGACGTGCTCGTTCATGCCGCCACCTCACGGGCAAGGCGCACCGGATGATCGCAATTGGCGTGCTCCAGATAGAAGCGGGTGAGCAGGTTTTCAGCCGCCTTCAAGCGATAGTCTGCCGTGGCGCGCCAATCGGTAAGCGGTTGATAATCTTTGGAAAACTCAGCCTTTGCGGCGTCGATCGTGGCCCTAGTCCAGGGCTTGCCGACCAGCGCCAGTTCGACCTGTTTGGCGCGCGCCGGTGTTCCAGCCATTCCGCCAAAGGCTATGCGCGCTGAGGATACCGTCCCGCCTGTCACGGTGAGCGAAAACGCGCCGCAGAGCGCGGAAATGTCCTCATCGCGGCGCTTGGAAATCTTGTAAACCGCATCCAACGACCCCTCCGGCGGCTTCGGCAGGGTGAGGCTTTCAACAAACTCATCCGGCCGGCGGTCCTGCTTGCCGTAGGAGAGGAAAAAGTCCTCCAGCGGAAGCGTGCGGGTGCCGGATTTGGAACGCAGGGTGAGCGTCGCGCCGAGCGCAATAAAGGCTGGCGGCGTGTCGCCGATGGGCGAGCCATTGGCGATGTTGCCACCCAGCGTGCCCATGTTGCGCACCTGTTCCCCGCCGATCCGCCACCAGAGCTCCTCCATGTGCGCAAAGTGCGCTTGGAGTACGGGCACGAAGGCCGAGTAACTGACGCCCGCGCCGATGGTCACCGCCCCGTCGCTGACGGTGATGGACTGAAGCGCTTGCATGCCACCGACAAAGATCACCGGCGAGATGGCGCGGTGGTCCTTGTTCACCCACAGCCCGACATCGGTCGCACCGGCAACGATGGTGGCATCGGGATGGTCGGCGAGCAGATCGGCAAGCTGATCCGTGGTCTGCGGAACAAAAAAGCGTTCGGTGCCCGCTTCACGCGTCGCCGTGACATCGACCAGGCTTTCATCCGCCCAGGCGGTGAGTTGATCGGTGACCCGCGCGCGTTGCGTGGTCAGAATGTCGTCGGCATTGGAGCCATAAGTGGAGATCGCCTTGGCGGCTTTGATGATCGGCTCATAACCGGTGCAGCGACAGAGATTGCCCTGAAGCGCGGTTTCGATTTGCCGTTCGGAAGGCGTCGGATTGGCCATCCAGAGCGCGTAAAGCGACATCACGATACCGGGCGTGCAGAAGCCGCACTGGGAGCCGTGGAAATCCACCATCGCCTGCTGCACCGGGTGCAGCGTGCCGCCGCGCGCCAGGCTTTCCACCGTCACCACATGGCAGCCGTCGAGCGAGCCGACAAAGCGGATGCAGGCGTTGAGGCTTTGATAGTGCAGCCCATCCGATCCGAGCCGCCCCACCAACACCGTGCAGGCGCCGCAATCGCCTTCATTGCAGCCTTCCTTGGTACCGGTCAGCCCACGCTCCAACCGCAGAAAGTCGAGCAGCGTCAGCGTTGCCCGCAACGACTCAAGCTCGACCACCTGATCGTTGAGCAGAAAGCGGATGGATTTGCGAATTGCCATGAAACCTCAAGGGGATGCGTCGAACCGGCTGACATATAAGGCTATCGGCATGCAAACGCGCAATCCTTGAGCGTGCGAAAAGTTTGGGCGCTGGTGCCTGTTTGGCACGCCTTTGCGGTTGGGTGGAACGCCCAGAGCGAACATAGCGTGCTTGGGCGGCACGCCCAGAGCAAAGTGAAAATGTCGCTTTCATTGATCGCAAAGCGATCACCTGCCGCGGCTTCCGCGTTTGGCTTTCGCTGAACCTTGGCATTCTCGGCGATTGCTCCGCATTCGCCTGCCATGCCGACGGTTTTGCGTTGCAAAACCTTGGTGACCCCGACTGGATTCGAACCAGTGGCCCCCAGATTAGGAATCTGGTGCTCTATCCAACTGAGCTACGGGGCCCACCATGGTCGTCCTTATCGACCAAACCGACATTCGTTTTTGTCGCGTTTTCGGACGCAAAACCGGTTCCCACTTTTGCTGCAAACGCTTTAGCTTTTCAAGCGATAGCCGGTTTTGAAAATCCACCAGATGATGGTGATGCACACTGCGGTAAACAGCGCGATGGCGGCCAGCGAGACACCGATCGCCACATCGGCGGTGCCGAAGAAGCTCCAGCGGAACGCCGAGATCAGATAGACGACCGGGTTGAACAGCGAGACCGTCTGCCAGAATGGCGGCAGCATGGTGATCGAGTAAAAGCTGCCGCCCAAAAACACCAAGGGCGTGATGATCAGCAGCGGCACCAGCTGCAACTGCTCAAAGCTTTGCGCCCAGATGCCGATGATAAAACCGAACAGCGAGAAGGCAAAGCAGATCGTCACCAGGAGAAACACCATGGCGATGGGATGGGCGATTTGAATGTCGATGAAAAAGGCTGCGGTGATCATGATGATCACGCCGATAATCAGCGATTTGGTGGCTGCGGCGCCAACGTAACCTGCCACCACTTCGACCACGCCGACCGGCGCGGACAGCACCTCGTAGATCGAGCCGATGAATTTGGGGAAATAGATACCGAAGGCCGCGTTGGTGATGCCCTGCGTCATGACCGTCAGCATGATGAGGCCAGGCACGATGAAGGCGCCATAACTCACCCCTTCCACCGATTCGATGCGGCTGCCGATGGCGGCGCCGAACACCACGAAGTAAAGCGAGGTGGAGATCACCGGGGAGATGATCGACTGCAAAGCGGTGCGAAAAGCGCGCGCCATTTCATATTTGAAGATGGCGACGATGGCGTAAACGTTGATCATGCCGCTTCTCCCGCGCCGGATCGGGCCTGGTCTTGAGCATCGTCCTCGACCAGGCTGACGAAGATTTCTTCCAGCGAGCTTTGCGCGGTATGGATGTCGCGCACGGCAAGGCCCGCGGCGTTTACGTCGCGCAGAAGTGCCCCGATGCCGGTGCGGTCGGCGCGCGTGTCATAGGTGTAGGTGGCGCTTAAACCATCCTCGCTCAGCACCAGGTCGTAGGGCGCGAGCCCGCCGGGTACCGGATCGAGCTTTTTGTCGAAGTCGATGGTCAGGCTACGCTTGCCCATCCGTTCGATCAGCGCGCTTTTTTCATCGACCAGCAGGATGCGACCCTTGGAGATTATCGCCACGCGATCGGCAATCGCTTCGGCTTCCTCGATGTAGTGGGTCGTCAGTATGATGGTGACGCCAGCGGCTTTGAGGTCGCTGACCACCGACCACATATCTTTGCGCAGTTCGACATCGACGCCTGCCGTTGGTTCATCGAGAAACAGCACCTGAGGCTCATGTGCCATCGCCTTGGCGATCAGCACCCGGCGCTTCATGCCGCCCGACAGCTCTTTGATCTGCGTGTCTTTTTTGTCCCAGAGGCTAAGCTTTTTCAGTGTCTCTTCCATCAGCGCCGGATTGGCGCCAAGACCGAACAGACCGCGCGAAAAGCGCATCGTGTTGAGCACCGTCTCGAACGGTTCCAGCGTGATTTCTTGCGGCACGAGACCGATCAGGCGCCGGGTTTTGCCGGGTTCGGCAAGAATGTCGTGGCCGCCAACCGTGATCGAGCCGCCGGTCGGCACGGTGATCCCGCAAATGGCCGAAATCAGGGTGGTCTTGCCGGCGCCGTTCGGCCCGAGAAGCGCTAGAATCTCGCCCTTCTCGATCGTCAGATCGACGTTCTTCAGGGCTTCGAAGCCGCTGCCATAGGTTTTTTGCAGGCCGTCGATGGCGATCATCGGTCCTGCGGAGGTCGCTTGGGTCATGGAAATCACAAATCTTTGGTTGGCCTGTGGATGTAGGACGAAGTGCGTGGCTTGGAAACAGGCGCCGGTCAGAATGCTGACACGCGCCGCGGTTTGTGGGCCGGAGGACGATGGTTGCGCAGATGGGTTTCGGCAACGCTGAGATTGATCGCCCAGCCAAGCGCGATCATCAGCGTCACCATGCTCGATGTCAGTTCGCCAAGAGCAAGAAAGGTCAGGAAGAGCAGGATCGCCTGGGTGCTTTCGCTCAGGCCAATGGCATAGGCGCGGGTCATCCAGGTGCGGTGGGCGCGCACGCGGCGCAAGGCGATGGCAAAGAGTGCGACAAGGATGGCGGCAAGCATGGTCGAGCCGACAACCAGGCGCAGCCCCGTGCGCACCGGCACGGACGGGTCGGCGGCGTGGAGCGATAGTGTCAGCCAAAGCCCGGATAGCGCGGCGATCAAGCCGCTGATTGCCGCTGCCTTGCCCAACACACGGTGCACGTCTGGACGCTTGGCGAGCAGGGGGCTTGAGAACAGCAGCGCACCAAGACCGCCGAAAAGCGGTGCGGATATCACATGCAACACCAGCGGTAAGGGTTCGGCGATGAACGTTCGGGCCTTGGCATCGAGCGCAGACGGCGCCGGCGTGTCCGCCAGCCAGGCAAGCCGGAAAATGGCGAACGCCAGCGGTATACCAGCCAGAAGCAGAAGCCCGAGCGTGGTGCGATGGTTGGCAAGCCAGGCCAGTCGGTTGGATAGCGTGGCGGCAGGCAGTGGCGAGCGGGCAGATGGGCGAAAAACCGGGCGGCGAGTGATGAGGCGGGGCATGGCGGTCTCCTGTGGAGCGCCTGCCTACATATTGAAAAAAGTCGGAACCATTGCCGAAATCACCATTCTAGATATGCAAAAATGCATGCTTGAGCGTTTGACTGCCTGGCTTACAGTGTCCGAGAGGCGTCTTGAACGCTGGCCGCTAGCTGGTCAACTGAGAACGCGATGAGCCGCAAACGCCAAGACGGAGACAACAAGGTTGCGCCAAGGCCGTCCACATCAGCTGACCCGGCGAACGCTGCTCGCCGCCGCGCTGCCCCTGACGTCGGGGCTGATCGGTGGGCTTGCCTTTGCGCCGCAAACTGGGTCTGGTGTCTGGCGCGTGCCATTGGCCGCCGCTTCGTCTTCGCCAACCCAAGCCTTTATGTCCGACACGCTTCCCCATCCCGACTGGTCCACCTTGGAAGTCGGCCCGCAGGTTCGCATCAAAGCCATAGTCGATGGCGATACGGTGGAGCTGGAACGTGGGCCGGACGTGCGCATGGTCGGCACGCAGGCGCCGAAATTGCCGCTGGGGCGCGATCACGTGGCCGAATGGCCGCTGGCGCGCGCGGCGAAGCGCTTGCTGGAAGAGCTGGTGGATGTCGGCGGCGCCGACGCGCAGCTTTTCTTTGGCGGCCGGCGGGGCGACCGCCACGGGCGGCATCTGGCACACATTGTTCTCAATGATGGCCCGGATGGTCCCATTTGGCTGCAGGGGTCGATGGTGCTTGCCGGACTGGCGCGGGTTTACACCTTTGCCGACAACCGCTCGCTGATCCCCGATCTGTTGCTGCGTGAACATGTCGCGCGCGAACAGCAGCGCGCTGTCTGGGATCATCCCTATTATGCGGTGCGCGATGCCCGCGATGCAGAGGCTTTGTTGGAGCGCACCAACCATTTTGAGCTCGTGGAAGGCATTGTTCTGAACGTCGCCGCGCATCGCGCGCGCTGGTACCTTAATTTTGGCGAAACTTGGCGCGAAGATTTCACCGTTACCATTGATCGAGAGCATGATCCGGTGTTTGAGGACAGCAGAGTAGATCTCAATGCCCTGCGGGGCGTGCCAATTCGGGTGCGCGGTTGGGTGATGGACGATGGCGGGCCGATGATCCGCGTGGATCACCCCGAGGCCATTGAGCGGCTGACGACGGACAACCGCTGAGGCCGAAACGCCCAATTCTGAGGACCAGAAAACCTTTGCGCCTTCCTTTGATTGCACGTCTGGCAAGCACCGCGCTGGCGGCCCTTGTGGTCGCCGCATGTCTGTCCGTGGATGGCGATGGCCCGCTGATCCCGCTGACGATGGAAGGGGCCGAGCCGGGTCCGACGGCCACGCTCGCCGCTGAAGAAGCCATTGGCGCGCGCGAACATCCGCGCATCCTCGATGCCTTTGGCGGGGTTTACGAAGACCCGGAGTTGGAAACCCGCCTGGTTGCCATGCTGCGCCAGGTGATTGCGGCCTCCGATGAGCCGGGGCGGGTCTATCGGTTGACCTTGCTTGATTCGGCAAGCGTCAACGCGTTCGCGCTGCCCGGCGGCTATCTTTATGTGACGCGCGGTCTTTTGGCGCTGGCGAATGATGAGTCCGAGGTGGCCGCTGTTGTTGCGCACGAAATCGGTCATGTGACGCGCCGCCATGCGATTGCTCGCGAGCAGGAGGTGCGCACAGCTGCCCTGATCGACCGGGTTCTGACGGACGTCCTGTCTGACCCGTCGGCTGCGCAGATGGCGGTGCTCGCCAACGGCGTGTCGCTGGCGCAATTCTCGCAAAATCAAGAGCTTGAGGCCGATGAGCTCGGCGTGCGCACGGTCGGCCGCGCCGGGTATGATCCTTATGCGGCGGCACGGTTCCTGGAAACGATGGCGCGGTTCAGTGCGCTGGATGCGCTGCCGGGTGATGGCGGCGTGCCGAGCTTTTTATCCAGCCACCCGTCGACGCCCGCGCGTATCGATGCGGCGGTTCGCCTCGCCCGCCAGTTCGGCGCGCCGGGCATTGGGACCACTGAGCGCGATCGCTATCTGGACGCGATCGATGGGATGGTGTTCGGCGAGCCGACCGATGAGGGCGTGGTGCGCGGTCGCCGGTTCCTGCATCCAGGCCTCGGCATCGCCTTCGAGGCACCGGCGGGATTCCGGCTCGACAACACGCCGCAGGCCGTGCTCGGTGCGCATGAAGATGGCCGGGCGCTGCGTTTTGATGGCGTGGAGTTACGCCGTGGCCAGAGCCTGGAAGAGTATCTTCAGGCCGGCTGGATCGACGGTCTGGATGCCAGCAGCATCGCGCTGGCCACGACCAATGGGTTGCGCGTTGCGACCGCCAACGCCGCCGCTGGCGGTTGGGTGTTCAAGGTCGCGGTGATCGAGGTCGGCGAGCGGATCTACCGGTTCATCTTTGCCAATGACCGACGCACCGATGCTTTCGCGCAGGCGGCGGCGAGCGTGGTGGCGTCGTTCCGGCAGATGACGGCCGATGAGCGTGGCGGCATCGAACCGCTGCGGATCGACGTGGTCACGGTCGCGCGCGGCGACAGCGTTGCATCGCTTGCGCGGCGGATGGAGTCGGGCGGGGATTCCGAAGCGCTGTTTCGCATTCTCAACGCGCTGGGACCGGGTGATCGGGTGCGCGCTGGTGACCGCGTGAAGCTGGTCAGAGAATAGGCTTCTCTTGCCGACCCTTTACTTACCGATCCTTTGTCGCGACTAAGCGCGCGTTTGTCGCGACCAAATCAGACCTTGTTCCAGACGGATTCGGTGTTTGTCGCGACTTTTTGCCGGCTCAAGACATCAGACGTAAGAGCCAGAGCTTTGCTGGTCGAGCAGGGCTATTTTCAGCTTCTCCAGGGCCCGGCTTTCCAACTGGCGCACGCGCTCCTTGGAAATGCCCAGCGTTTGGCCAAGCGCTTCCAGCGTTGCCCCGTCTTCGGCCAAGCGCCGCTCACGGACGATCTTTAGCTCGCGCTCATTGAGCACTTCCAGCGCCTTGGCGAGCCAGTTGTTGCGCCGTTCGGAGTCGATCACGTCGCCGACCATCTCATCCTGCAGCGGGCTGTTGTCCGGCAGAAAGTCCTGCCGATCGGCACTGCCACCATCCTCGCCGTCGGAGATCGGTGCGTTGAGCGACGCATCAGAGCCGGACAGGCGAACGTCCATCGTGGCGACATCGTTGACCGAGACACCGATGGCCGAGGCGACCTGGCGGTGCATCTCGGAGGGGGAGACGGTGCCGTCTTGTGTGATGCGGGCGCGTAGGCGCCTCAAATTAAAGAACAAGGCCTTTTGAGCGGACGATGTGCCGCCACGCACGATCGACCAGTTGCGCAGGATAAAATCTTGGATCGAGGCGCGTATCCACCAGGTGGCATAGGTGGAGAAGCGCACTTCACGGGCCGGTTCAAACCGGGCGGCGGCTTCGAGCAAGCCGACATGGCCTTCCTGGATGAGGTCGCCCATCGGCAGGCCGAAATGACGGAAGCGGGCGGCAATGGCGATCACCAAGCGCATATGGGCCTGGGTCAGTTGGTGCAGCGCGTCCTGATCCTGCCGTTCCTTCCACGAAACGGCCAAGGCATGTTCTTCGTCACGTTCGAGGTAAGGGGCCTGCATCGCCTTTTTGACGAAGTCCCGCCGTGGACCTGATCCATCGTTCATTGCACGCTCCCTCGCTGCGTGATTGGACGCAGTCGTCAAACTTTTTCGATTTGGATCAAATCAGTTCGACTTGTGCCTTGTTCGCACCTTACGGGAATTTACGATGCGTTAAAGACCCTAGATCACTGCGTCCTATGAATTCGTAGTCAAAGGTTCCAGCCTGCCGGTCGACCGCCTTGGCTAAACATTTGAAATTTTTTGAAAATTTACGGGCGCAAAGAAAAACCCGGCCTGCGCGGCCGGGTTTAAATTAATTTTTGATTATGCGTCTAATTGGACTAAGCGGCGGCGCTTTGGTCCTCAGCATCACCGTCTTCTGCCTCTTCAGCAGCCTTCACGCGACTCGGGCTTTTGGCCAAAGTCTGTTCGATCAGGCGCACCGCCTCGGTCTCGGTCATGCCATTGACGGCAGCAATCTCGCGGGCCATCCGGTCGAGTGCAGCTTCATAAAGCTGGCGCTCGGAATAGGACTGCTCCGGCTGGCTTTCGGCGCGATAGAGGTCACGGACGACTTCAGCGATCTGAATGAGGTCGCCGGAGTTGATCTTGGCTTCATACTCCTGCGCGCGACGCGACCACATGGCGCGCTTCACGCGGGCGCGACCTTTGATCGTCTTCAGGGACTTTTCCACCAAACCGTCTTCGGCGAGCTTACGCATGCCGACGCTTTCAACTTTCGCCACAGGCACGCGCAGTGTCATCTTGTCCTTGTCGAAGGTGATGACGAATAGCTCCAGCGTCAGGCCGGCAATCTCTTGCTTTTCGATGGCCACGATGCGGCCAACGCCATGAGACGGATACACGATCTGCTCATTGACTTTGAAACCCTGTTTCTGCGTCGTTTTTTTTGCGGTCGCCATACGCTGACAAACTCCTGTTGGGTCGGGCAAAGGGGGGAACACCCCGACCATGTGCATGCGCGCGGCGCATGCGATTTCGATGTGGCGCTTCGCGACAAACTCGCTCTCATGCGGTCCGGTCCGCAGGATGGGGCACCGGAACAGGTGCGATCAGACACAAGCGACCGCCATCAGCGGCGGGCCTTTTACAGCCGCGCTGGGCGGTGTGATGTCAGATCGAACTAACGAGAAAGAGGCGGCAAAAGGGTCCGGCCTGGTCGAGTTGTCTCAGAAACGAAGGTAGACCATACCTCAAAAAGCGGCAAAAATCAAACTCTTGCCACCAAATGGTTAATCCCTGGTCATTTTCGTTAACGCAGCGATCAACGATCCAAGTTTGCCGCAACGTCAGAACTTAGGCGGCAAAGGCCAATCAATCGCCTTCGCCCGGTTCGGCTGAGAACAGTTCCAGCTTGCCAGATTTGCCGTCAAACGCTTCCGCATCCGGCATCTGCTCTTTCTTCATGGTGATGTTGGGCCATTCGGAGGCATATTTGGTGTTCAGCGTCAGCCAGGATTCAAGACCGGGCTCAGTGTCCGGTTTGATCGCGTCGGCCGGGCATTCAGGCTCGCACACACCGCAGTCGATGCACTCGTCAGGATGAATGACGAGCATGTTCTCGCCCTCATAAAAGCAATCGACCGGACAGACCTCCACACAGTCGGTGTACTTACATTTGATGCAGTTTTCCGTGACGATGTAGGTCATGCGAGAGGGGCTCCAGTCGGGGATGGGGTCGGCGCGCCTGGTCGATGCGCCTGTCTTTCCAAATCGTTATCGACCCCTGCTTGTCAAGGCCGTGAAGGGTCGTACGTAGCGGCGCGTTCATGCGCCGTCGGGCAGGCCGCGTTTGAGTTTTTGCAGCCGGTCGCGCTCATGTTTTGTCGGTCTGCGCCCTGGGCTTGGTGCGCGACGCGCGGCGGCCAGATCGCGGTCTTCCTTGGGCGGGGGCGGGGGCGTCAAGTCTTCGTACAGCGCCTGCGCTTCGGCGGCAGGACCACGCCGCGTGCCGCAGGCGAGAAGCTTGATGATCTTGACTGCATCGGCGCCGGTGCGCGGCAAAGCGACGGTGAGCACATCGCCGGGACCGACCGCGCGTTTGGCCTGGTGAGTCTTTTCGCCATTGACCCGCACCTGGCCGTTCTCGATCATCTTGGCCGCTAGCGACCGGCTTTTCACCAGCCGCGAGAAAAACAGCCAGCGATCGAGCCGTAGCTTGTCGGCAGAGGTGTCGTCGGCAGCGTTAGGTGTCGCCATCTTTTCGGTTGCTGTCTTGGCCGTCGAGCAGGCCAGCCAGAGCCGCGAACGGCGAATCCGGATCGGCTTTGCGCTCTTTTTTCGGCGGGGCAGCGGTGTAGGTGCGTGGGCCGGACGGTTTGCCGCCGTCACGCCCATCTTGGCGCCTTGGCCCCTTGCCGCGCTTGTCGCCACGCTCTGGACGATTGCCTTTGCCGGTTCTCTGGCGGGGCGGGCGTTCCTGGCCGTTGCCGGCCTCAGACCCCTTGCCAGACTCCTGACCCTGCCCAGCATTGTGACGGCGACCACCCGGCCGCCCCTGATGGCGCGGACGGCCCGGCGCTGGACGCCAGATCTCGATCACCTGTTCGGTGGGTTCATCCTGCGATTCGGCCGCTGCTTCAGCTGTGTCTGCCACCGCAGCCTCCACCTTGGCATCGGCCGTTTCGGCACTCGTTGCCTCGGGTGCTTCACTGGCTGGGGCTTCGGTCATGCCTTCACGGGCAGTTTCTTCAGCCGGAGCGGGTTCTGGAGTCTCCAGCGGTGGCGCAGCATCCGGCGCTGCAATTTCGGCTGGCGCTGCATTGCCTGCCGCTGGCTCGGTTGCGGGCGTATCGACAGCCACGTTGGTCGTTGCCGCTTCCTCCGTCGCAGGTTCAGCAGCATCCTCCGTCGCAAGGGCTGGCGGCTCGATCGGAACCGTCTTGCGTTCCATCTTGTAACCGAGGGATTTCAACACTTCGGAGAAATCATCACCGGCGCAGCCAAGCAGCGAAGTCATTTCCACCGTCACGGTGAACCCAGCGCCTTCAGCAGCGCCATCGGGCGCCTCGCCCTGCGTTTGGCCGACGCGGAACGACACGAGCGGACGGATGAGATCGGCAAGGCGCTCCAGGATATCGAACCGCACGGCCCGCCGCCCACAGACGCGGAAACCGGCAATCGGATAGAGACGCGTGTCAAAGCTTTCATCAACGGGAATGGACGTGCGGCCAGAGGCGTTGAGCTGTGGCAGCTCGCGCAGACCCGGCTGATCCATGCCGCCATTTTGCAACGCCCAGAGCGTGGCAAGGAGGCCAGCAGGTGCGGGCTTTAAAAGCTGCGGGACAAACAGCGCATAGGCGCCAAAGCGGACGCCATGCTTGCGCAGCGTCGCGCGGGCCTCCTGCTCCAGCGCTTTGACATCGCCTGCGATTTCGCGCCGGTCGATGGCGCCAAGCTCTTCGGCCAAGCGGAAGCCGATCCCACGGGCGATGCCCTCAAGGCCGTCGCCATTGCGCAGGGCCAGCAGACTGCCGAGATGCTTGTCGATTTGATCAGCAAGCCACTTTGTCAGACGTGCTTCGACAATCTCACGGGCGCCGCCGGTCAACTGCTCATCGGCAAGCAGGATAATCTTCGGTTTCAAAATGTCATCGGAGGCGGACAGCTTGGCAACAACCTCGCCGGTCCAGCGGATGGCGCCTTCGGCATCCAGGACGAAGGCGGCATCGTCGGCGAGCGACAGTTTTTCAGCGCGGCGCTGGATTTCAGCGGCCAACGCCTTTTGGGCTGCGGCCCGCACCGCCTTGCCGTCCAAGTCTTCAGCGGTCGAATCCGGGGTAAACCGGAACCCGGCCAGCCAGCCGACATGCTGGCCTTCGACTTGAACATCGCCATCGCTTGCGATCATCGCCTCAAGCATCACCTTCTCCCTCAAGCGTCGCATAAGCACGCTGGTGCGTCGGTCCACAAACCGTTGTGTCAGCTTTTCATGAAGCGCATCCGACAGCGCGTCCTCTAGCGCGCGCGTGCGCTCCTGCCAATGCGTGGGATCATCGAGCCATGCATTTCGGTTTGCGACAAAGGTCCAAGTGCGAACCTGGGCGATGCGCGCTGACAGCGCATCGATGTCTCCGTCAACGCGGTCGGAGTTCTTCAGTTGCGCGTCCATCCAATCGTCCGGCACCGTGCCACGGTCGGCGATGTGGGCGAACAATTGGCCAACGATCTCGATGTGTTGGGCAGGCGCGATCTTGCGATAATCGGGAAGCTGACAGGCATCCCACAGCATTTCGACCCGTTCGCGGCTGGTGGCCCGCTCGCGCAGGGCCTTGTCGCGCAACACGCCATCAAGCGTGTCGGCATCTTCCTGCGGCAGGGCGCGGGTTAAAAGGTCGTGACCGGGAATATCGTCCAGGCTGTCGCGCAGGGCCTCGATGGAGGCAAAATCAAGGTTCGCATTGCGCCATTGCAGGCGCTTGACCGGCTCAAAACTGTGGGTTTCGAGTTTCTCGACGAGATAATCGTCCAGCGGTTCGGTGCGTCCGGTGACGCCGAAGGTGCCGTCGCGGGTGTGGCGCCCAGCGCGGCCGGAAATCTGGCCCATCTCGGCGGCGGCCAGCTCGCGATAGTCAAAGCCGTCGAACTTGTGCCGTCCGGCGAAGGCCACGTGATCGACGTCGAGGTTCAGCCCCATGCCGATGGCGTCGGTGGCGACGAGAAAATCCACATCGCCATTCTGGTAGAGATCGACTTGCGCGTTGCGGGTGCGTGGGGACAGCGCGCCGAGCACCACAGCGGCGCCACCGCGCTGGCGACGGATCAGCTCGGCGACGGAATACACATCGTTGGCGGAGAACGCGACGATGGCGGTGCGGCGTGGCTGGCGGGTGATCTTTTTCGAGCCGGCATAGGTGATCAGCGACATGCGTGGGCGCTGAATGATGGTGATGCCGGGCAGGAGATTGGCGAGCAGGCCGCGAATGGTTGCGGCGCCCAAGAGCATGGTTTCCAGCTTGCCGCGCACGTTCAAAATGCGGTCGGTGAAGACGTGGCCGCGTTCCAAATTGGCGGCCATCTGCACTTCATCAACGGCGACGAAATCCACATCCAGATCGCGCGGCATCGCTTCCACGGTGGAGACCCAGTAGCGCGGCTCCATGGGAATGATCTTTTCTTCGCCGGTGACCAGCGCCACCTTGTCCTCTCCGGCTCGGGCACAGAGCTTCAGATAGACCTCGCGCGCCAAAAGGCGCAGCGGCAGGCCGATGACGCCGGTTTGGTGCGTCATCATGCGCTCGATCGCCATGTAGGTCTTGCCGGTGTTGGTGGGGCCAAGAATGGCCGTCACACCAGCACCGGGCGCCTTGGAGCGGGAGGTGTAGGGCATGGAGGGGGAAGGGCCTTAAGCGCGACAGTGAGTGCTTGCGTGTTAACCTAAGGAACGTGCCCAGAACAAGGCGTGTCCGAATCGGCTGTCGCAGCGATTTTCAGGGTTCGTTCACGCTGGATATGGGGTGCTTCGCCCTTTGCTGCCACAAGAGAGCGCTGGTTTTCCTGTGGCCGAACCGCTCGGCGTTAACGTTTCTGTACCAAAACGGGCCATCGGCTGATGATCAGTGCCGCGCCTGACGCAAGGAGCGGTAGGACAAGCGCTGCATGCAGCAAAAGGTTCGTCCAGGCGTTGAAATAGATTAGCGCACCGATGCCAGCGGCGATGATGAGCACGCCCCCGGCAACAGGCCATCGCAGTGACACCAGCAACAGGGCGAGCAGCGCGATCCATGGCAAAGTGTTGGGAAGGTTTGCCCAGATCCCGGCGGCGCCATCTTCCGCGCCGGAAAGTGCAGCGAAAGTGAACCAGAAGAGCGCCACCACCAGGACGGTCAGTTGAGCGCCTCTGCGCAATGTTCGGTGCCGATGATGCGCGCGCATTGCGGCCTCCGCAGCTCATGCCCCAAGGAAAAGGAGCTTTGGAGTCTAGGCGAGGAGGAAGCGCGTCGATTGATCGGTATCAGCGGGAGGCGATGCAAGCTGAAGGCGAGGAACTGGCCTCGGGTTGCTTGGCATAAGCAAGAAGCCCTACGCATTAGCATCGTCTTGTGAAAAACGAGGGCCTGAAGCACGCTGACGCAATGGATCGCGGGCATCCTGCAATCGGTCCATTAAACAGACAGGTGCACTATGGGTTCTCCACGACCATGGACGCCGGCCAGTCACCGCGACGCCATTGAAGTGGTCGTCCAATCGGAAGTATTGCCGGAACTGATCGAAAGGCTTGCGCGCAAACAGCAGGCGCGCGAGGCAGCACAACGCCAGGCCGCTAGCAAGGCCAGCTCGCTTCGACAATTACGCGCGATGTTCAACCTTCCAGAACGTTCCGAAGACCGCACGGCGCATTGGCAGCGCGAGGACAAAATCGCGCACCCGCGGACGACCATGGGGTCCATGCTCTAGCCCTGTTTGAGTTCGTAGATCGACACCTCGATCGAGCCCCGCGGCGTCTGCGCGGCGGTGGTGACGCGCCGATAGGCCTCGCCCTCAAAGGCATCCAGGTGTGGCCAATGGCCGGGCAAGTCGGCGGACTCGAAGATGAAGACCTCGACCAGACCAGCGTGCGGATCGAGCACAAACCCGGGGTAGCCAGCCCACCGTCCTGACGGATTGACCGTTGCGCGCCCGCGCACTGTGCCCTTGAACCATGTCCCTTCCAGATCAGCCACTTGCGCGTGGTTTTCCCTGCCCGGCGCCAGTGTGCCGTAGCTTGCAAGGCGCGTCTCTGCCGACATGGCTGCTGGCGAACGTGCTTGCAGTCAGGGCGCTGCTACTGCGCGGCGAAGTCAAGCGCCTGGATCGACAAGGTGCCAAAATCCAGCCCGATCTCCATGCGCACCGGTGCCACCAGGGCCTGATTGCCAACCTGCGACAGCCAAACATACATGTTCGGATTCTGCGCCAGATCCTGGTTCACACGGCGGTTGGAGCGGTGGCCTGCGATCGGGCGATAGCGCAGCCGGCAGACGGCGGCTTGGCCATTGCCGAACTGAACCTGTTCCATGCGCACGAACGTCATCGCGATATCGTAGCGCTGGCGGCCGTCAAACAGGGGCAGCGTGCGCTCGCAAGCAGCCGGACCGCGCGCGCTTTCCACATTGGGCACCGGCATCAATAGCGCGGAGACCGGATCGACCACATCGCGGCGATGCTGGGCGCGGAGGCACGTTTGTTCCACAGAGGCGGCTGGCGGAAGCTCGGCGTTCGCGCGAAAGGCGCATGGACGATGGTTTGGTGAGATCTTCGATGCCACAATCATAATTACCGGAACCCAACGGTGTGCCGAAACCCGCGCGAAACCGGCCCTGGCTGACAGCCACCGACCGGCTGTTGGGCGGGATGGTGGCGGTGTCGGTCGCTCATGTTGGCGGAAAGAACGCCGGTGCCGATACGAATGCCGGCAAGTGCGCGCATTAACCCGAAACTGGACACGAGCTGTTCCGGCTGCGGCCCTGAACTGGTATCAGCGAAGCGTCAATGGTTTGCACCGAGCCAAGGAACGTTGCCGTTCCAAGCGCCAAGGCTGCGCCGGTTTTGAAAAGGCGCGAGAAAAAACGAGAGTTGGTCCGGGTCACGGTTTTGGTCCTCATTCGGGCGCTTGCCGAGGCCAAACAGCCACTACAAGACCCATGCAATCAGTGCCATCACCCGCTCAGCGGGCGTCAGAATTGGCAAAACGCTAAGTCAAAGCCGTTTATCAGCCGTTAACCATGCGCGATTCGTGCCCCACTCAATGGTCGTTGACCGCCAATGTGGCATTTTTGGCGCGATTTCACGCCGGTTCACCGATGCGGAAGCGCCCGGCGACGCTTGACGAGAATGCGCAGTGGTGCCTATAGACACGCCTCGTTTCCAAAAGCGGCAAAAGTCCCGCGGGAAGAGCGCTGTTTGCGCCTTGTCCGACCGGCTCTCTTGTTCGCATGCAAGGCAGCGCCAATCCGGGCCACGCTTTGCAGCAAACCAACGTTTAAGGATGACCG
Source organism: Hyphomicrobiales bacterium (assembly GCA_046290415.1). Taxonomy (GTDB): domain Bacteria; phylum Pseudomonadota; class Alphaproteobacteria; order Rhizobiales; family MH13; genus MH13. The sequence goes on along the minus strand of JBKAGN010000044.1, from coordinate 8,148 downwards.
ACCATGGCGCGTCGTTGTGAATTGACCGGCAAGGGTGTGCAGACTGGCAACAATGTCAGCCATGCCAACAACAAAACCCGTCGCCGCTGGCTGCCGAACTTGAACACCGTTTCGCTCGTGTCCGATGCGCTTGGCCGCACGGTGCGCTTGCGCATTTCTGCCAGCGCGCTGCGTTCGGTGGAGCATCGCGGTGGTCTGGATGCCTTTCTTTTGAAGGCACGCGACACGGAACTTTCTGCCAACGCGCTGAAAGTGAAGAAAGAAGTGCTCAAGGCTCAATCCGCCTAAGCATCGCCGTTTAGGGCAAACAACATGACCAAGACTGCTTTCTTTATCGCCGCTATGCTGGGCATGGCGGCGGTTATCGTTGTGTCCAACGTGCTGGTGCAGTATCCGCTTTCCGGCTCGTTGGGGCCTTTGGCGCTGGGTGATCTGCTCACCTGGGGCGCGTTCACCTTCCCGCTTGCTTTCCTGGTCACCGATTTTGCCAATCGCGCCTTCGGCGCCGCCAAAGCCCGCCAGGTTGTGCTGGTCGGTTTTGCGGTCGCTGTGGTCTTGTCGTTCGTGTTCGCCACGCCGCGTATCGCGCTGGCATCCGGCCTGTCGTTCCTGGTGGCGCAGATGCTGGACGTGCAATTGTTCGCCCATCTTATCCGCGGTGAAAAGAAAGCTGCCTGGTGGCAACCGCCAGCGGTCTCTTCGTTCTTTGGATCGATGGTCGATACGGCGCTGTTCTTCACGCTGGCCTTTGCCGCGTTTCTGACGCCGCTTGTTGGTTTCGGCGACGGGTTCGCCACTGAGATGGCACCCTTGTTTGGGTTGCTGGCCCTGGAAGCGCCGCGCTGGGTGAGCTGGGCGCTGGGCGATCTTTCGATCAAGCTGCTGGCAATCCCGGTGTTGCTCTTCCCCTATCGCTTGCTGCTGCTGGCTACAGGTCTGGACGGGCGACCGGTGCAGGCGGCGTAAGCGCAGGCAGATCGCGCAGATCGCCGGTGATCTGAAAGCGCAGCAGAACCGTGCGCTGGAAGAAATTGCCATTGTCATCGGAAATCAGCGTCAGGATTGGCCCGTCCGGGTGATCGGTGACCGCGAGCCCTTCCATATTGTCGATCACTGTGCCGCCATCGGCATCAAGCAGCATGCGGCCCTGCACGGCGCCGTTTGCGATCTCGTTGGCTGGCAAAAGCCGCACGCGCATGAAGATGCCGTCATCCCAGGAGAAGCGACGCTCCACGATCACCACATCGCCATCGGGTAGCGTGGCGGCGCCGGTGATCGCGAAATCCTCCAGACGCTGAACCGCAAAGGGCACGAACTCGCCGGATGCGGTGAGCCGGGCGGCGGTTGGGTCAGACGCGCGTCGTGGCGGTTCTTCGAGAAAGATCAGCGTTTCACCGGCCAGCGGACCGGTGGGCACATGCACGATCGCCTCCAGGCCCGCATTGCGGCTGCCGCGCAGCGGCGCGGCGTCACCAAGGGGCAGGCTAGCAGGTCCGCTCGGCGCGCCCTCGCTGGCATCATAGGCGCGGATGGGTTGGTTGCGTTCTGCGGTCACCCAAAACGTATCACCGACCAGTGTGATCGCCTCGGCATCCGCCAGGCGTTTGGACTGCATGGGCATGCCATCGGTGTTGCGGAGCGGGCCGATGCGCGCATCGGTCAGATCGGTTGGTGTGCCATTGGTTTCCGATTGCAGTGTGGCGGTCACCCAATGCCCCTCATCGGTCACCATGATCAGGCGGTTATCCTGCATGGTGAGGCCGGATAGGGCCTCGAAGTCGCGATGGCGGCTGGAAAGCGCCAGGCCGCCCAAATAGGTCAGCGGTCCGAAACGGTTGTCGGGCACCGATCTGTCGAACACCGGCAGGGACGTCGCGTTGATCGTGATGGGTTCGTCAGCAAGCGCCGGCGACAGTGCGATCGCCAGCGCAACCAGACAGACCTTAAGACGCAAGTTTGCGTCCCATTTGGCGTCCCATCTGGCGACCAACGGCAGCGCTCTCTTCCTCAAACAGCGAGGCGAGCTGATCGGTCATGGCGCCGGCCAGTTCTTCGGCATCGACGATGGTGACCGCGCGGCGATAGTAGCGGGTCACATCATGGCCGATGCCAATGGCGATCAGGTCCACCGGCGAGCGGGTTTCAATCTGATCGATCACGTGGCGCAGATGGCGCTCCAGATAGTTGCCGGTGTTCACCGACAAGGTGCTGTCGTCCACGGGCGCACCGTCAGAAATGACCATCAGGATGCGGCGTTGCTCGGGGCGACCGAGCAGGCGGGCATGCGCCCATTCCAGCGCCTCGCCGTCAATGTTTTCCTTCAGCAACCCTTCGCGCATCATCAGACCGAGATTGCGCTTGGCACGGCGCCACGGCTCATCGGCGGATTTGTAGATGATGTGGCGCAGATCGTTGAGGCGTCCCGGCATGGCGGGTTTGCCAGCGTTCAGCCAGGATTCCCTCGACTGCCCGCCTTTCCAGGCGCGGGTGGTGAAACCGAGCACTTCGACCTTCACGCCGCAACGTTCCAGCGTGCGGGCGAGAATGTCCGCGCAGGTGGCGGCCACCGTGATCGGTCGACCGCGCATGGAGCCAGAATTGTCGATCAGGAGCGTGACCACCGTGTCGCGGAACTCCGTGTCCTGCTCCATCTTGAAAGCCAGCGGCTGCATCGGGTCGGTGACCACGCGGGTAAGACGCGCAGAATCCAGCATGCCCTCTTCCAGATCGAAGTCCCAGCCACGGTTTTGCTGCGCCATCAGGCGGCGTTGCAGGCGGTTGGCGAGACGCGCGACGGCACCGGCAAGGTTCTGCAACTGCTTGTCGAGGAAGGCGCGCAGGCGCTCCAGCTCCTGCGCATCGCAAAGGTCTTCTACCTTCACCTCTTCATCGAACTTGGTGGTGTAGGCCTTGTAGTCGGTGAGCGGTTCCAGAACGCCTTGGTTTTGGCGCTGGTTCTGAGGGCTGCCGGCATCCTCGCCCTGATCGGGTTCATCGCCCTCGGACATTTCGGCGACCGATTCCTCGGACGCCTCGCTTTCGCCGGCCTCATCATCCTCGCCGGCTTCGGCGGCTTCGGCTTCCACCGAGCCGGTCATTTCATCGCCGGTGGCCTCATCATCGTTCTGGCTGTCGGATTCGCCATCATCATTGACGTCGGAATCCTCATCATCCTGGTCATTATCCGTGGCTTCGGGCGCGAGTTCGTCGGCCATGTCGAGCGAGACCAGAAGATCGCGCAGGGCGCGGGCAAAGCCTTCCTGATCATCCACCGTGTCGGCGAGGGATTCTAGATCTTTGCCGGCCTTGGCTTCCACGTCCTTGCGCCAGATATCGACGATCTTCTCAGCGCTTTTCGGCACCGGCATACCAGCGAGTTTTTCGCGCACCATCAGCGCCACAGCATCTTCCAGCGGGGCGTCGGCCTTGTCGGTGATCTCTTCGAAATTGCCGCGATGGTACTTGTCTTCCAGCATGGCGGAGAGGTTGCCGCGCACGCCCTTCATGCGGCCAGCGCCGATGGCCTCGACACGGGCCTGTTCGACCGCATCGTAGATTGCGCGGGCGGCCTGTCCGTCCGGGGCCATGCTTTTGTGAAGCTTGGTGTCGTGACAGGCCAGACGCAGCGCCATGGCATCGGAAAGCCCGCGCAGGATCGCCCCATCTTCGGCGCTCATGCGGCGCGGCGGCTCTGGCAGGCGCGCGCTGTTGCCGGTGAGCACAGGCCGGTCGGCCGCGAAGGTGATTTCCACGTCCTCGCGCCCGGCGATGGCTTTCAGGCAGCCGGAGACGGCCTTTTTCAGCGGCTCATTGTGCGCCGCCGAGCGGCTTGATGTGCGCTGGTTCGAGCCTGGGCGTGCGCGTGGGTCCGCCATGGCTAACTCAGGGCGACGTTGAGCGCGGAATCTGGGATCTCTTCGCCAAAGCAGCGCTGGTAGAATTCAGCCACCAGCGGGCGCTCGGTCTCATCGCACTTGTTGAGAAACGAAACCCGGAAGGCAAAGCCGATACCGCCGAAGATTTCCGCGTTCTGGGCCCAGGTGATCACGGTGCGCGGGCTCATCACGGTCGACAGATCGCCATTGATGAAGGCGTTGCGCGTGAGATCGGCCAGGCGCACCATGTTGGCGACCTGCTCGCGACCTTCGCCGGTCTTGTAGGCGGGCGCCTTGGCCAGAACGATGTCGACCTCGGTATCGTGCGGCAGATAGTTCAGCACCGTGACCACAGACCAGCGGTCCATCTGACCTTGGTTGATCTGCTGCGTGCCGTGATAGAGGCCCGACGTATCGCCCAAACCGATGGTGTTGGCGGTCGCGAACAGGCGGAACGAGGGATGCGGGCGGATCACCCGGTTCTGGTCGAGCAGGGTCAGGCGGCCTGAAACCTCAAGCACGCGCTGGATCACGAACATCACATCCGGGCGCCCGGCATCATATTCATCGAACACCAAGGCGGTGTTGGTCTGCAGTGCCCAGGGCAGAATGCCGTCCTTGAACTCGGTGACCTGCATGCCGTCTCGGATAACAATGGAATCCTTGCCGACCAGATCGATGCGGGAGATGTGGCTGTCGAGATTGACGCGCACGGTCGGCCAGTTAAGGCGGGCGGCGACCTGCTCGATGTGGGTCGATTTGCCGGTGCCGTGATAGCCCTGAACCATCACGCGGCGGTTGTGGACGAAACCGGCCAGGATCGCGAGCGTCGTGTCGCGGTCAAAGATGTAATCCGGGTCGAAATCGGGCACATGCGCGTCGGCCTCGGCGAACCCTTTGACCTGCATATCGGTGTCGATGCCGAAGACCTTGCGCACATCGATGGTTTCGGTTGGCACGGCATTTTCGTCGGCGGAAGCAACGCTCCCAAAGGGGGTCGGGGCAGCAAGGGTCATGCGTTCGGTGTCCTGATCGCAGAAATGGGGGTGGGCAAGCTTTTGGCCGCCTGCCCTGTTTGTCTAGCAGAAGCCGGCGGCTTTCAAGGTGTTGTAGGCTTGAATAACGTCGCGCAGGCGTTCCTCGGAGCGGCGGTCGCCCTTGTTGAGGTCCGGGTGCAGCCGTTTGGCAAGATCCTTGAAGCGGGCCTTGACGGCCTCTGCGTCGGCGTCGGTATCTAGCCCCAGTGCGGCGAAACTCTTACGGGCGGCATTGCCGACGGTTCGCGTTTGCCGCCTGGCTTTTTCGGCTGCGGCTTCACCGGCATCGCCGAAGAGGGCAAACGGATCAGCACCGGCATCATCGGCCCAGGGCTTGCGCGGTTTGCCCGACGCGGTCGGCTTGGGACCGCGACGTTTTTTCACGGTCTCCGCTTTGCCGTTTTTGCCCCACTCCCAGGTCGGGCGATGGCCGGTCATGGAGGCCTTCTGATACTTGGTCAGGTCCTCATCGTTCATGCCGGAGAAATAGTTGTAGGATTTGTTGTAAGCCTGCACATGCTCCAGGCAGAACCAGTGGAACTCACCCTCCTGGTCGCGGCCCTTGGGCGCACGGTGCTCGCCTTTTTTCTCGCATCCTTCCCAGCCGCAGGGCGGTGCTTCGGCCTTTGGCTTGGCGGCTTTGGCCTTGCCGCGCGGCTTGATGCGGATGGAATCAAACAAGGGGGAGTCAGATGTCATGGACAACCATTATGGGAATGCTTGCGCGGTGAACAAGGGCACGACCAGAGACTTGGGCGCGCAGGCCTGCCACGCACGGATCACGGGGAAAACAGCGGAGCGCTGGTTTAGCCTGTCTTGGCCTCCGGGTACAGAGGCAGGTCGCAAGCGATTGCGTTAACAATATTCAACTTTAAGTTGTATGATATAAGTATTACATGTTTAAGTATTCAAATCTTAGAAAGCGTCATTTCGTTGTGAATGACGGTCAATTGCTGACCGGATAATCAGCGCTGCTACGATAATGCCGGTTTGAAAATTGATATAAACAATTTAGCTATCTAAAGTTGTGCAAAAAATAGTCAAAATGGAACGTGTAATTCTGATCAATACATCACCATAACACAATATTAACCCTAATCATGCGTTTGTTGCCCTTCCGGGGTGGATGATTTTGCCCTAAAACTTCTGTTGGAAATGGGTGCGCGATGTCTTCTTTATCCTTGAAGGGTAAACTCTACGCAGGATTTGGCATTACTGTTCTGATCGTAGGTTTGATGGCTGGCTATGCCATTTGGAACGGGTTGAAGAACCAATCGGCCTTTGGGTCCTATCGGGCGGCTGCCCTTCTTTCCAACGGTAGCTCGGAGTTTTCCAAAGCCGTGACCACGATGCGGCTTGATGTGATGCGTTTTCGCTCCGGCGTACTGGACGATCCGAACGCAGCCATCGCCCAATCGGTCAATCGCATTCGCGATGCTTATGAGCTGATCGAGGCGCGTAATCCGGACTTGGCCAGTCAGTTCGAAAGCATGGTCGATGATGCCGAGCAGTATCAGGCCGCGATGGACGTGGCGGCCGACCAGCAAAGGGCGATCGATACCTTGCTGACGGAAACGTTGCAGCCAACTGGAACCCGGGCGCGGCTCGCGCTGACGCAGATCATGCTCGGCGCCTATGAGGATCGCGATCCCGAGGCGGCCTATTATGCCGGCAGCGCGCTCCAGCATTTGTTGTTGGCGCGGGCGTATAGCTCTCGCTTTATCATCGACAATCAAGATCGCCTTCAGGCCCGTGCCGTCGAAGAAATCACGTTCGCGCAGGATTTCATGCCTCGGCTTTTCCGTGTGCTCGACAATCCCACGCGACGGGCAATCGCTGAAGATGTGGTCGCTGATTTTGCTCTCTATGAATCCACGCTGGCCGACATCGTTGCCGCGATCTACGGGCGCAACGCCATCTATACCGAGACGCTCGACGTGGTCGGCCCGCGCATCATGGCTGAGGCGGTCGAGATCAACACCAACCAAATTGCCACGCAGGATACGATTGGGCCGGCGCTCAGCGCGAATTTTGAGACCCAGCGGACCCTTGCGATGATCGTCGGTGCCGTTGGCGTGATCCTTGCCAGCGTTTTCGGTTTCGTGCTTGCGACCAGTATCTCACGCCCCATCATCGGTTTGACCGATGTGATGGGCCGGCTGCGCGAGCGTGACTATGCGGTCACGATTCCTGCGCTCGATCGCAAGGATGAGCTGGGGTCGATGGCCACCGCCATCGACGTGTTCAAGACGAGTATGATGGAAGGCGACCGATTGCGCGAAGAGCAGGAGGCCGAGCAGGCCAAGCGATTGGCGCGTGCCGAAACCATCGAAAAGGCAATCAACGCTTTCGAGACGGCCAGTCAGGAAGCCTTGGGGGCCGTGCTGCAATCGGCTGAATCGATGCAGAACTCATCGGAGTCCCTGTCGGCAACCGCCAACGAGACCAACGCCCAATCGCAGGCTGTGGCCTCGGCCTCCGAAGAGGTCAGCGCCAATGTGCAGACCGTGGCGGGTGCGGCCGAAGAGCTTTCCGCCTCCATTGCCGAGATCGGCCAGCAGGTGGCCAATTCCGCCGATATGTCGCGCGAAGCCGTCGGCTCGGCCCAGACGACCAGCGAGCAGGTCGAATCGCTCGCCGAAACAGCAGAAAAGATCGGCCAGGTTGTCAGCCTGATCATGGATATCGCCGAGCAGACCAACTTGCTCGCGCTAAACGCAACAATCGAGGCAGCGCGCGCCGGTGATGCCGGCAAGGGCTTTGCGGTCGTGGCAAGCGAAGTGAAGGCACTTGCCGAGCAGACAGCCAAAGCGACCGAGCAGATCGGCGATCAAGTGACCGCGATTCAGACGGCAACGCAAAGCTCGGTGACCGCGATCCAATCGATCACCGGCAAGATCGAAGCCATGGACGAGGCCGCATCGGCCATTGCTGCAGCCGTCGAAGAGCAAGGCTCGGCGACGCAAGACATTGCCCGCAGCGTGCAGCAGGTCGCCGAGGGAACGAACGAGGTTTCGCGGAACATTCACGGCGTGCGCGAAGCTGCCGATGCAACCGGTCAGTCCTCCACCGACGTTTTGCAATCCTCTGTTGTCGTCAACGACAAAGCCGCCGACATGCGGCGCAACATCGACGCCTTCTTGGCGACGATTCGCGCCGCCTGACCCGTTTGTCCCGTCAGGGTAGACGGACCTCCCCCGGTCTACCCCCGCAGGCACCTAGTCGTGCCGTTAGAC
>JBKAGN010000043.1:0-29631 GCA_046290415.1 Hyphomicrobiales bacterium | reverse complement strand
GGCAAAATGGCATTGTCGGCAAGGCTCTCGCGACCAAACATCCACTCTTCGATCTGGTCGTTGAGGTCGGACAAGAACACCGACGCCTTGGCGCGTTCAGCGGTGGGATCGCTACCGGGATAGCGTGTCTCATACTTGGTGCGGTCAAGCGCCTGCTTAAACGGACCATCGGCCCGCTCAGTCCATGTGTAGCCTTCCTTTGGCATGGCAAGCCAATCCTCAGGGTCGTTTTGCTTCAGCGCCCAGAGCATTACGTCGAGGCTTTCGTCGATCACCTCAGCCTCTGTGACCAGGCACGGCACTGTTGCGCTGGGTGAAACATCCAAAAAGGCTTGCGGCTTATCGCGCAGCACCACCTCGCGCAGTTCCACTGCAACGCCTGAAACCTGCAAGGCCAGGCGCGCCCGCATGGCGTAGGGACAGCGGCGAAAAGAATAGAGAATGGGGGTCATGACGGGCATGGCTTAAACCGCAGTGGCCATCCAAAGAAGTGATTTTGACGCCAAACGCTTTAGCGTAGCAACCAAGAGGCGGTGTCTTCGTCGGTCACAAGATGGGTTGCGAACCCGCCGTGGAGCGCCGCCTCAATGGCCTCGCGCTTGCTTTTGCCACAGGCGACCAGCATGCGCATGGCGATCGCGCGCAGCTGGTCGAGCGATGCGCCGATTAGCCTACCTGTTAACGGCCCGTCCAGCCAGTTACCATCCTTGTCGATGAAGTGGCCCCAGAACACGCCCTTGGCGCCCATCGCCACATAGGTGTCCAACTCGTCCTGCGTTGCCATGCCGGAACCCACCAGGGTGAGTGGGTGACTCAAACTGCCAACCGAAAACAGCGCTTTGGTGAGGTCTGCCAGCTCATTGAGTTGTCGGGCAATGATCGGTTCTTCGCGCAGCTGCGATGCCAGATCAACCGACGAAACCACAGCAGGCGCGTGCAGCGTGCGGCACTGTGCCAGTGTGCGCCGGGCGATCTCAATCGTGCAGGCTTCAGGCGCAAACCGCGCGTTGAAGTCCATCGAGCCAATCAGTTGGTAGCAAGTGAGATTGGGCACTGGCCCGTTGGGAAACGTGTTCGCCACGTGCTGGATGGTTTCACCCCAGGCAATACCGAGCTTGTCGCGCGGCTCCAACAGATCGCGCATGGCTAACGCCGCCAGTTGTCCAACCCGCTCCAGCACGGCTTCGCCGCGCTGCGGTTGCACATCGTCATGGGCGATGTAGCAATCGGTCAGGCTGTAGCGCTCTGTCAGTTTGCGCGAAAGCGGCGAGGCGGTGAAGCTTTCGCCACGAATGCGGATGTCAACAATGCCAAGATCGCGGGCAAGCCGCAGATAGTTGACGATGGTCGCCCGCGACAGGCCGATGCGCTGGGCGATCTCGCTCTGGGTCAGCCCCTCGCGATAGTAGAGCATGGCCACATGGGCGAGCTGGGCCTCGGAGTGGCTGGCATCCTTGGCTGTCTTCCCGTCCGGCATGTGGTGACCCTACCTCAGTGCGGCTTCGATGTTGCCGCCATCGACCGTTACCACATGGCCGGTGGTGCGCTCCATGCGCGCTAGGGCGGTAAACGCATCAGCCACATGGTGGGCCTCGACCTCGCGTTTCAGCAAATTGCCGGCCATGTAGGAGGCTTCATCAGTGCCGCGCGCTTTGGCTCGCTCGGCGATGAAACTGTCAGTCAGAAGACCAGAACGGATGCGGTCGGCATTCACTCCGTTGACCCGCACGCCTGCATCCCCAAGCTCCAGCGCCAGTTGCCGCATCAGGAAAAAGGTCGTTGCTTTGGGCAGGCCATAAGCCCCGAAGTTTTTGCCCGGGTTCACCGCCTGCTTGGAGATGTTGAAGAGCATCTGCCCGCCACGTCCCTGACGCGCAAACAGAGCTGCCGCTTCTTTGGCAAAACGCTGATGGGAGAAAAAGTTGAGCTCAAAGGCAGCGCGCAACTGCTCATCAGTGAGATCAACCAAAGCGCCGCTCAGCGCCGCGCCGGCATTGGACACCAGAATGTCCAGCCCGCCGAACCGTTGCGTTACCTGGTCCATCGCCTGTTCGGCGGCATCCGGATCGGTGACATCAAGCGCCAGGCCATCATGGCCGACGCCTAGGCTTTCCAACGCCGCGGCCAATTGGTCCATGTCGCGATCCACCAGAAAGACACTCGCGCCGAGCGCCGCAAATGCCTTAGCAATGGCCAACCCTATCGCACCGCCGCCACCGGTCACCATCACCACGCGGCTGGCAAAGGCCGCCGGTTTTCCTTTGCCGAGCTTGGCCTGTTCCAGCGACCAGTATTCCATGTCGAAAAGATCGTTCTCTTCGATGGGTCTAAACCCGCCAGCATCTTCGCCGATGGCGCGCACGCGCAAGTTCTGCTCGCCGAGGTCAGCTGCAACATGGGCCGCCTTGTCCGACGCGCCGATGCCGATCAGCCCAAAACCCTCGGCCCACACCAAATTGGGTCTGGGCGAAAGCATCCTGCGGTCATTTCCAACACGCGCGTTTTGGCGGTTAAAATAGGCTTCATAATCGGCTCTAAACGCATCGATTTTGGCCGTGATTGCCTCCTGTGAGGCAAGATCGCTCGCGGAGAGCACCAGCGGTTTGGCCTTGGTGCGGATGACATGGTCAGGCGATCCGACGCCGCGTGTGGCAAGCTCAGCCACGTCCTCGCGCTCGAAAAAAGCCATGACCTCAGGCCCGTTGCGCAGCGCGAGAACTGGCATGGGTGCATCGCGGTCGCCCGGCGCCAAAGCGCCGCGCAACCGCGCCAACCCATCGGGAGCCCGGGCTGGCAAACGGACCTGAAGCGACGTTGTTTCCTGCATTTTCAGGAACTCCGCCACCTCGTTGGTGTGCGAGACGATCAGATCGTAGCTGGACTTGGCATCGGGCCCGAAAGCGAAGTGGCCGTGCTTCAACAGCAGCAGCCCCTCAACATCAGGGTTGGAATCGTAGACCTCTGCCGCCGCCTTGGCCAAAGCGAAACCCGGCATGATGTAAGGCACGATGCCCAGCCGGTCGCCGAAAATCTGCCGTGCTATTTCTTCAGCGTTCGGAAGGTTGGCGAGCACCAGAAACGGCGTGGCGTGCGTGTGATCGACAAAGGTGTGCGGCAGGAAGGCGTGCAGCAGAGTCTCAACCGAAGGGTTCGGCGCGGTGGAATCAAGGAGGTTCTGCCGTTGGACATTGACCATCTCTTCGTCCGAGAGAGCGCCAAGCGCGCGCAGCGCCAAAAGCGGGTCAAGTCGAACTCCCGGCAGACCAGGCGCCTGAATGGTATCAAGATCCCAGCCCGAGCCTTTCACATGCAAAACGCGCTGCGGCTCACCGTACAGATCAGGCCGCGTCACCTTCACCGATGTGTTGCCACCGCCATGCATGACGAGGTCAGGGTTTTGCCCAATGATCCGGCAGGTGTAGACGCGGTGCGCCAGCGCCGTGTCGGCATCACTTGGGTCAGCGCCTAGCGCATCGACCCATTTTTGGGCCTCCGCATCGCTCCAACGGTTTTCAATCATCAGTGTCAGGCCGCCGCACGTTCAGGAAACAGCGTGGCCAAGCCCTCAGGTGAGGCCTGGCAAACGCCGCGCTCGGTGATGAGGCCGGTAACGAGGCGGGCTGGGGTCACGTCAAAGGCTGGATTGCCGAGCGGGGATCCGTCTGGCGAAACCTGCGCTTCGCCAATCGACCCGTCTGCCAACACACCTTGAATGTGCGAGACTTCACGGCCTGGGCGCTCTTCGATGGGAATTTCTTTTACGCCATCCTGAACCGTCCAATCGATGGTGGGTGAGGGTAGGGCGACATAGAACGGCACGCCATTGTCATGGGCAGCCAGCGCTTTGAGATAGGTGCCGATCTTGTTGCAGACATCGCCGCGCGCCGTGGTGCGGTCGGTGCCGGTGATCACCATATCCACCTGCCCGTGTTGCATAAGATGGCCGCCGGCATTGTCGGTGATGTAGGCGTGGTTGATGCCGTGGCTGCCCACCTCCCAAGCGGTGAGCGCGCCTTGGTTGCGCGGGCGGGTTTCATCCACCCACACATGGATCGGAAGGCCCGCATTGGCCGCGTGATACATCGGACTGGTGGCCGTGCCCCAGTCAACGGTCGCAAGCCACCCTGCATTGCAGTGGGTGAGCAGACGGACCGGCTCGCCGTCCGGTTTCTTCGCCGCGATCTGTTTGATGATTTCCAGTCCGTGAACGCCGATCATCCGGTTGATTTCAACGTCCTCATCGGCAATCTCATGCGCCAGTTGCATGGCGGCATCAGCGCGATCGGCAGGGCCAAGCGGCTGCAAATGCGTGCGGCATCGGTCCAGCGCCCATTTCAGATTGATCGCGGTCGGACGGGTGTCATGCAACACATCCCAAGCTGCGTTCAGCGCAGCATCAGAAGGATCACGGCGCATCTCTTCGGCCATGCCGTAAGCGGCTGTAGCACCGATCAACGGCGCGCCACGCACCCACATATCGCGGATCGCCGTGGCGAAGCTTTCAAGGCTTTTGAGCGAGACGATCTTGAACGCGTGCGGCAGCCAGCGCTGGTCAATGATGCGCACCTCATCGGTGCCAACGTCGTACCAGATGGAGCGGTAGTGCGTGCCATCGACTTTCATAGCAAATCCTTTGAATTCGTTGTCCGCGCCAGCGCGATCAGATCTTCGGTGGATGATGGGCGCGCCAGCAAAATTGTGCGGCCCATATCCAAGCTGCGCGCTTCCAGTTTGGCGCGCGCGCCGGTGTCTTCAATGGTTTCAAAATCGGCATTGTGGGCAAGTGTAAGGATGCGCCGGTGCAGCTCCACCCCGCAAAAGCCCATCGCATCGTTCCAGATATGTTTCAGCAGCGTATCGCGCGCGCCATCGGAGGATTGCCCCTGACCTTCCCAGAGCGCAGGCGGGTAGAGGATGCCCGTGCGCTCGCCAGCCCAGAGGCGCACGAACTCCGCATGGAAGGTCTTGCAGGTTTCCTGGACCACCTGAAGCAGCCAGTCTTGATAGGCATCCAGTTCTTCATCGGAGCGATGGGCGGGTTGGCTGAAAAAAGCCATCAAATAGTTGGCGATCAGCATCCCGAGATCAAAGCCGAGCGGCCCGTAAAAAGCGAACTCCGGATCGATCACCTTGGTGTCGGTACCCGTGCACATCACCGAGCCGGTGTGCAGATCGCCATGCATCAGGGTTTCGCCGCCGGAGGTGAAACGCATAAGCATGTATTGCGCAGCAGCCTTTACGGCAGGGTCAGCACGCAACGCGTCCACAACAGGCTGGAGTTCAGGTGTGTGGTGATTGCGTTCGGCGTCATAATAGCTGTCGGTGAACACCAACTGCTCGGTGATGTCGCACAGTTCCACATTGCCGGAAAACAGCGCCGTATCAGCCTTCTTGTCGCCGGCACTCATCGCAAGGTCTGACCCACGAAAGGCCGTGCGCGCGCAAAACAGCCCAAGCGCCTGCCCAAGTCCGTCTACGCGTTCGCCCTTGATCAGCTTGCCGCGCAAAATGATGTGCGGCGACAGATATTCCATCACGATCAGCGCCTGGGCTTCATCGAAATGGTAGATGTCCGGCACCATGCCAGGATCACGTGCCGCTTGGCGGGTGAGGGCGTGATACTCAAAGAAGGCGCGTTTCAGCGGCAACGGCCAGCTGTCACCGACCAGACGCACATAGGGCAGGGCCTGCTTCACCACCACGCGGCCCTGCGGGCCGGTGACAATAAACACCAGGTTCAAATTGCCATCGCCAACTTCTTTAACCGACCAACTGGCCGGATCGGCGCCGACACGCGTGGACAGATCCGCCACGCCGACAAGACGGCCAGGCAGCGTTTCCACGCTAAGCGCTTCATAATCATGTGGAGTTTGAGTGGTCGCCACGGGTTCGTTCCTCCTATGCTGCGCACCTCATTTGGTGGGTGCGCCTGCTCGAACCTTATTCATTGCAGTAAGTCTGGTCGCCCAATTCGTCATTTGTCAAGTGCTCTTGACTTTTGCCATCTTGGCGCTCACGATCATCGTCAGGGAGCAACCATGGACAAACCATGGGCGAACAACAAACAGGCCACTAGCCTATGCAACACGCCGCGTGCCGCGTCGTCGGAATCGAAAAAGCCTTTGGGCCGAACCGCGTTTTACGCGGCATCGACCTTACGATCCCAGCCGGTCAGATCACCGTGTTGATGGGCGCGAACGGCGCTGGCAAATCCACATTGGTGAAAATTCTGTGCGGCGTCCACGCACGTGATGGCGGCAACATCGAACTGTTTGGCGAACCATTCTCCCCTGCATCTCCTAGCCAAGCGATTGAAGCTGGCGTGGTCACCGTCCACCAGTCTATCAATGATGGCGTGATCCCCGATTTGGATGTGGCCTCTAATCTGATGCTCGATCGGCTTAATGAGCCGGGCGCGGGCTTCTTCATCAACCAAGGCAAGCTGCGCAAAGATGCGCGTGAAATCGCGTCGGCCATGGGCCTGGACATCGATGTGCGCACGCAGGTTTCTGATTTGGGTGTCGCTGAACGCCAGCTGATCGCCATCGCCCGCGCCATGGCCAAGGACCCCAAAGTTCTGATTCTTGATGAGCCGACATCCTCGCTCTCGGCCACGGAAGCTGAGCGTCTCTTCAAGCTGCTGGATCATTTGCGTGAAACCGGCGTTGCGATCCTCTACATTTCCCACCGCATGTCGGACATTCGCCGCATCGCCGACCGCATCATCTCCATGCGCGATGGTCAGATTTCCGGCACCTTTGAAACAGCGCCGCTCGACTATGAAGGCGCTGTCACTGCGATGCTCGGCCATGCCATGACGGCGGTTGATATCAATGTCGCCGCCAAAGGCGAGCCTGTGATCGAACTGGACGGCGTAAAGCTCTCTGAGGGCGGCACGCCGATCACTTTGACGATCCACCGCAACGAGGTGGTGGCGATCACCGGGCTTCTGGGCAGTGGCAAGACCAAGCTCGCCTCAATTCTGTTCGGCATGGAAAAGCCACTGGCTGGCCAGATGCGCCTGGTGGGCAAGGCCTACAAACCCGCTTCGCCGGAAGCTGCCATCGCCGCCGGTGTGTTTATGTCACCAAAGGACCGCGCGTCGAACGGCGTTATCCCAACTTTCGATATCACGCAAAATCTCACCTTGCCGTTCACCGCCCGCCATGCCCCTCTCTCCTTTTTGAGCCGGGCGAGCGAAAAGCGGACGACACAATCCATGATCGATCAATTGGGCGTCGTCTGCCAGTCACCCGCCGATGACATCGGCACGCTGTCGGGCGGCAACCAGCAAAAGGTGATGGTTGGCCGCTGGATGGCAGAGGCGAGCCAGCTTCTGGTGCTTGATGAGCCGTTTCAGGGTGTCGACATCCGTGCCCGCCGCGACATCGGGCGCTCCATCCGAGATACTGCCAGCGAACGCGCGACCATCGTTTTTGCGGCCGAGCTGGACGAGGCGCTCGAAATCGCTGACCGCATTCTCGTGCTCTACGAACACAGCCTTGTGGGCGAGCATCGCAATGAAGCCGTCGATCTGGGCGCCATTTTAGCTCAGGTGTCCGGTCAGGCAGCCCAGTCTTCCAACTTAGAAACACACGCTTCATGACAACTGACACGCAGACCTCACAACCGGATGCATCAAAGCGGCTCCCCCCGAGCGTTGACCGGTCGCAGACGCTGGTGAACCTTGCCATCCGCTATGGCTTTTTGTGCCTGTTGCTGGGTTTGATCGTCTTCTTCTCGCTCGCGACCAACGGGTTTGCCGGGCCGCGCTCTGCCGCCTTCATTTTTCAGTCGGTGGCGATCACCGGCATTTTGGCTCTCGGCGTCACCTGCACGCTGGTCGTTGGGGGTTTTGATCTTTCCATCGGCTCCGTCGCAACATCGGCGTTGATGCTTTCAGCCTACATGATGGTGGTGCTGGAACAGTCGGCCTTTGTGGCCGTGCTTGCCTGCCTGGTGATGGGCGCGTTCGTGGGCCTGATCAACGGTCTGCTGATTGTGAAAATGCGCGTGCCGGATTTGCTGGCCACACTCGGCATGATGTTCCTGCTCATCGGCCTGCAACGCATTCCCACCGAGGGGCGCTCCATTTCCACCGGCATGACCTTGCCAGGCGGCGAGGTGGCCGAAGGCGTCTTTTCGCCAGCTTTCTTATGGCTTGGCCGTCACCGGTTTGACTTCGTACTGGAAGATCTAATCCCGGTTCCGGTGATCGTGTTCCTGATCGTCGGCCTGCTGGTCTGGGTGTTCTTGGAACTCACCCGTCACGGCCGCCTGATGTACGCCATTGGCTCCAATGAGCGCGCTACCGCACTCGCCGGCACAAACGTCAATCGCTACAAGATCACCGCCTATATGATCTCCGGCGTCATGGCCTCCATCGGCGGCATTTTGCTGGCAGCTCGTCTTGGGCGTGGTGACATCGCATCGGGCAACAATCTGCTTCTCGATAGTGTCGCGGCCGCCTTGATAGGGTTTGCCGTGCTCGGCGCTGCCAAACCCAATGCGTTCGGTACGGCCATCGGCGCGCTCTTCGTCGGCGTGCTGCTGCAAGGCCTCACCATGATGAACGCACCATACTACACCCAGGATTTCGTCAAGGGCGGCGTCCTGGTGGTCGCGCTTATGTTCACCTTTGCCCTTTCCACGCGCAAGCGCGGAGGGGGCCATTAAACGGCAGCGTTTTTGCGCGGGCCGTCAAAAAAGAAGACCGAACTTGAAAAGGGAGAAACTCCAATGATCGGCACAAAACGAACTTTCATGAAAATGCTGACAGGCGCGCTCGTCGCCTCCACCGGCATGACGGGTGCAGCACTTGCCCAGGATATGCCAGCCCCGTTTGACAATGCAGGCGACGTTCAGATTGCGCTGGTTCGCTATCTTTCCACGGGTGATTTCTTCCAAGCTTACCTCGCAGGCGTTGAAGCCCAGTCCGAAGCGCTCGGCGTCGATCTTCGCGTCTTTGACAGCCGTCAGGACGCTGCCTTGCAGGCCGACATGGTCGATCAGGCGATTGCGTTGGGTGTGGATGGCATCATCATCCAGCACGGCCTGACGGAGTCCATGCGCGAGGCCGCCCAGCGCGCCGTAGATGCTGGCATCAAGGTCGTAGCATTCGATGTGAACGTAGAAAATGAGGCCATTCCACAGATCGAACAGTCGGACTATCTGCTTGGCCGCATGGCGCTCGATCAGGCCATTGAAGACAATGGCACCGAGTGGACAGCTGGCTACGTCTACGTGCCAGGCATCGCCCCACTCGACCGCCGCGATGTCGCTTGGCAGGAAATTCGTGAGGAAAACCCCGGCATCAATGAAGTTGCCCGTTTCGGCACGCTGGACAATCCGATCGCCAATACCAACGCCAACCAGGCGCGTTCGGTGCTCCAGGCCAACCCGAACATAAATGTGGTGTTTGCGCCGTATGATGAGTTCGCCAAAGGCGTGGTGATTGCGGTGAATGAGGCAGGCATGTCCTCAGACGTGTCGATCTATTCCGCTGACGTCTCCACCGCGGACATTGCCGTCATGCGCGAGCCTGGCAGCCCATGGAAAGCAACCGTTGCGACGAACCCCGCTGTTGTGGGTGAGGTGTCGGTCCGCGCACTGGCCATCATGCTGGCCGGTGGTGATCCGGGCGCGCAGGTCGTTGTGCCGCCAACCCTCATCACACAGGATTTCCTCAACGAGGCCGACATCTCCAACATGGAGGATCTGTCTTCGGCGATGCCGCAGTTCCAGCACGCCGATGTGGCGATGACCGACTGGATGCCGCTGCCGCCACGTTAAGGCTAACTGTCCACATTGATTGCAAGGGGGCCAATTTGGCCCCCTTCTTATGTCAAATGACACCGGAAAACACACTTTGACAATTGTCAGTCTATTTGACTTATGCAAATGTCGTTTGACACGTACACCGAAGGAAAGGTGACGATGGCTATGATCCGTCGGAACGCAAAAACCACCGAAGAGATTGCCCTTGGCATTCGCCGCCGCGTGTTCGAGCACGCGATGCGCAACAATGGCGGGTATCTGAGCCAAGCCTGTTCAGCCGCCGAGCAGTTGTCCTGGCTCTACAACGAACAGTTGGAGCTCGGCGCGCCAACGCTGCCGATGATCCCCAAGCCCTTTGGCGGTGTGCCGTCGGTCGACAACCCAACCTATCACACTGGCGCCGGTTACAATGGCCCGGAGCGCAGTGATCTCGACCGCCTTTTCATTGCGCCCGCCCATTATGCGCTGGTCGCTTACGCCACCTTGATCGAGGTCGGGCGCATGGCACCGGAAGGCCTGGAGATGTTCAACAAGGATGGCTCCTCGGTGGAAATGATCGGCGCTGAGCATTCGCCGGGCATGGAAGTGCACAACGGCACGTTGGGCATTGGATTCTCCACGGCTGCTGGCCTGGCCTGGGCACGCAAGCGCAAAAAGGAAACCGGCAAAACCTGGGTCTTCATGTCCGACGGCGAGGTTCAGGAAGGCCAGACATGGGAGGCCATCCAGTGCGCCGCCCATCACGGCATCGACAATCTCTACGCGATCATGGACGTCAATCGTCAGCAATGCGACGGCGCCATGAGTTCGGTCATGGAAGTTGGCGACATCAAAACCAAAATGGAAAACTTCGGCGCCGTCGTTGTCTCCATCGATGGTCACAAGCTCGATGAAATGCGCGATGCCGTGGCCGAAAAGCACAAGGGCAAACCGCTGATTATTCTCGCCAACACCTCGCCCTTCCGGGGCATGCCTACACTCCAAAGAAGGTTCCCGCGTCTGCACTATGTGCGTTTCAAATCTGAAGAAGAGCGCGCCGAAATGAACCATGACATCGCCCGCGCCCTCGGCGTTGAGCCCGTCGATTATCAGGGAGCGCACTGATATGCCGGAAATGGTCAGCCGCCCCTATGAACGGGCCTTTGAAGCCTACGCCATGGCGCACCCGGAGGTGCTCTGCCTGTCTGCCGATCTCACCTCGTCTTGCGAGATCGATAAGTTCCGCGACAAGCACCCCGACAAGTTCCTCTCGCTCGGTATGGCCGAGCAGAACATGCTCTCCTTTGCCGGCGGGCTGGGCATGGCGGGCTTTCGCCCGTTCCTGCATACCTTCGGCGTGTTCCTCTATCGCCGTCCCTATGATCAGTTGATGGCATCCATTGCCTATCCGCGCAGAAAAGTACGTCTGATGGGCTTTTTGCCCGGTGTCACCACTCCAGGCGGCATGACCCATCAGGCGATTGAAGACATCTCCGTGATGCGCTCAATCCCCAATATGACGATCCTGGAAACCGGCGACGCCACCGAGGTGGAGTCTATCTGCGAGGCCGCTGACTCGACTGACGGTCCGGTTTATTGCCGTGTTCTGCGTGGTTCGGTCCCGCGCCTGTTCGATACGCCGATTGAAGTGGGCAAGATGCGCGAACTGGCGCTCGGCGAAGATGTTCTAATTGTGACCTCGGGCATCAGCACCGAGGAAGCGCTGCGTGCTCGTGGGGCCCTGGAAGAGAAGGGTGTTTCCGTCCGCCATCTGCATCTCAACACCATCAAACCGTTCGACGCCAAGGCAATGCTCGACCACATTCAATCGGTCAAGAGCGGTGTGGTGACGCTTGAAAACCATGTCACCGAGGGCGGCATTGGCTCGCTGCTTGCCGAGATCATGGCCGACAATGGCGTCGGCAAACGGCTGGTGCGGTTGGGCCTGAAAGACACCTACGCCCACGGTGGCTCGCGCGGCTATCTGATGAAATATTATGGCCTGGATGCCACCGCTTTGGTGGCCGGTGTGGAGGATTTGCTTGGCGCTCAGTTGGGCATCACTGAGGATGATCTGACCACCGCGCGGGTTGATGCCGTCCACTCCACCGTCAAAGCCGAAGGCCTCTGATGGCTGCCGTTCCAGTGGGCCGGTTCAAGGTCACCTATCGCGTCTTTGCTGACAGCCAGAAGCAGGCTGAAACGCGCGCCGAAGGCATCGCCCTGGAGCAGACCGTCGAGATACCGCGCGATGTTGTGCCGGCGGGATTCGTCGAAGACACGATCATGGGGCAGGTGGCAACGGTCACGCCATTAGGCGAAGGCGTGTTTGACGCCGTCATCAGCTACTCGCCGCAAAGCACCGGCACCGAGCTGCCACAACTTTTGAACGTCGTCATGGGCAACACCTCGATCCAGAAGGGCGTGAAAACCGTTAGTCTTGATCTCGGCCCTTTAAAGAGCGCTCATCCCGGTGCACGTTTCGGCATTGAGGGTCTGCGTAGGCTCGCAGGCGCACCGCGTGGTCCGTTGCTTTCTCCGGTTTTGAAGCCACAGGGCTCCAGCGCGCAGACGCTGGCCGATATCGCCTATCGCTGCGCGGTCGGTGGCGCGCATCTGGTCAAGGAGGATCATGGCCTGACCGACCAGCCTTGCGCGCCATTTCGTGAGCGCGTGCAGCGCATCGGCGAGGCGGTTGCCAAAGCCAACCAGGAGACGGGGCGTACAACGCTCTACTTCGCGGGCCTCGCCGGTCACAGTGAAGATCTCATCGAGAATGCCCGTTTTGCCAAAGAGAATGGCGCGCATGGGCTGCTCATTATGCCTGGGCTTTTCGGCTTCGATCTGGTGCGTCGCATCGCACGGGATGATAGGCTGGCCTTGCCAGTCATGACGCACCCAAGCTTCCTTGGTCCGTATGTTCTGTCCAAGGACACTGGCCTGACCCACGCGATGATGTTCGGCACGCTGCAACGCATCGCTGGGTCCGACATTTCAGTCTTTCCCAATGTCGGCGGACGCTTCGGGTTCACGGCGGACGAGTGCCTTTCCATTGCCGATGCTTGCCGCGATGGCTCTGCGCCAGGCCCGGGCATCTTTCCCTCGCCCGGCGGCGGCATGAGCGTTGAACGGGCCACCGATATGATCGACATGTATGGCGAAGATGCTGTGTTCCTGCTCGGCGGCAATCTCTTACGCTATGGCGATAACATTGGCGAAGGGCTCGCCGAATTGCACCGCGCCATTGATAACAGCCTCTGAGGCCTCTAATCGGCAGCTTCCTCTGATGCCAAGAACGCCTGCGCCTCCTCAGGCGTGTTGAGGTTGAGGAATGGCGCGCCGTTCGGCCAAGCGACCGGCCACGCGCCCACCGCCTCAGCGAGGCTGTGCAACGAGCCCGTCGCGTCCACGGCATCGCGCGCCTTGACCAGCTCTGCGACAAGCCAATGCGCAAAGGTGGGGTGAACCCGCTTTGGATCAGCCGCCATCGCGCTTCCGTCCATGCCTGTGAGCTGCTCGTAAAGGTCACTTGGGCAGTTCGGCGCATCCACCGGCGCTGTCAGAAAACCCTCAACCTCACGATGATGCTCCTGCATCCAGGCCAACATGCCGAACAGGCCAGCCAGTGGTCCTTGAAAGTTTGGATCATCGGCCACGGTCGGCAACCCGGTGCCATAATCGGTTGGGCCGACCAGACAGACCAGGTCGACCCGAGGTGCAACCCGTGAAATCGCGCGGTCCACCAGCCGTTCACCACATAGATCAAGCAGAGCTTTGTCTTCGCCCATGCGCCGGCTTTTCCCACCGGTCAGGATGGCTGCAATACGCATGGCATTGGCATAACCGCTTTTGCCGTCTTGGCGAAGTGCTATAGCAAAACTCCGAACCGCCAGCGTAGCAGATGAAACCGTGACGCTCGATCAGATCAAAACCTTCCTCTTCATCGTACGGTACGGATCGGTACGCGCCGCTGCGCAACAACTGCACATCACCCAACCGGCCTTATCCGCGCGCCTTGCTGCGCTTGAAGAAAGCTTAGGCGCACCGCTGTTTGAGCGCCGTGCCAAGGGTTTGGTGCTGACCAAATCCGGGGCAGACTTTGCGCCCTATGCTCGGCAGATGATGGATCTTGTGGGCCGCGTGCGCGCCGAGATCACCCCGCGCGACAAGCTCACTGGCCTGCTGCGTATCGGCGCGGCAGAAACCATCGCCCAAGCCTGGTTGCCCGCTTTGGTTTCAGCGGTGCAGGCGCGCTACGATGCGCTGACGATTGAGGTGTCGGTGGATATCTCCGTCAATCTGCGCGATCAACTGCTCGATCGCTCCATCGATTTGGCGCTGCTTATGGGACCGATCTCCGAATACAGCATTGAAAACATCGAACTGCCCTCCTTTGAGCTGGGCTGGTTTTCAGCGCCCGATCTTTGCCGCAAGGGCACGCCCGACCTTGGCACAGTGGCGGTGATCACCTACGCCCGCAACACGCGGCCCTATCGCGAGCTGCATGCCGCCCTGGTGGATCGCTTTGGCCCCTCGGTGCGCTTGTTTCCCTCAAGTTCGTTGTCGGCCTGTTTTGAGATGGTCACCGCCGGGCTTGGTGTCGGGGTTCTGCCCATCCGTCTTGCCCAAGCGCGCATCGCACGCGGCGATCTTCGGCCGTTTGATCCGGGCTGGTCGGTCAATCCATTGCGCTTCACCGCGTCCTATCTTGCCGAACCGGTTGATCGCGTCGCCGCCCAGGCAGCTTTGATCGCGCGCGAAGTCGCCTCCAAGTGATTAAAAAAAATTATCGATACCTACAAATAATCGCGATTTGACGTTATCGCATTCAAACGGACACTCTTCATGGATACGAAGAGGAAGCTCCTTTGCTGCAAACGCCTGCTCCATCGCCAACATCACACGCCGCTTTGAAAGCAGAGCCGTTGGAAACGGTGCGCGACGCTATCCGCCGCGGCACCTACACGCGCCACACGGCCGGTTTGGGCGCTGGGTATTTGCAGTGCAATTTGGTCATTCTTCCGCTGTCTGACGCCGCGGATTTTGAAATCTACTGCGCAGCCAACGCGCAGGCTTGTCCGTTGGTCGGGAAGAGCAAGCCTGGCGATCCGGCGATCCCTTCTCTTGGCGCCACCATCGATCTGCGCACCGATGTGCCGCTCTACAATGTTTATCGCAACGGGGTGCTCGACGCCTCGGTTTCTGACCTCAAAACACTCTGGCGGGACGACTGGGTGGCCTTCGCCATCGGCTGTTCATTCACCTTTGAACGGGCCTTGATGGAGGCTGGCATCGCGATGCGCCATGTCGAGCAGGACCGCACCGTGCCGATGTTCATCACCAATCGCCAGACGGTGCCAAGTGGCGTGTTTCGTGGCGCGATGGTAGCCTCTATGCGCCCGATTGCCGAGCCTGACGTGGAACGCGCCAAAACCATTTCCGCGCGCTATCCCTTGGCGCATGGCGCACCCATTCATATCGGTGATCCCAAGGGCTTGGGCATTGCCGACCTTAATGCGCCCAATTGGGGCGACCAGCTGGATGTGCTGCCAGGCGAAGTGCCCGTGTTCTGGGCCTGCGGAGTGACGCCGCAAGTTGCCATCACCAATGCCAAGCCTGCCATCTGCGTGACCCACGCACCTGGCTCCATGCTGATTACCGATCTCGATGAGTTCCATGGAGCTATCGATACGGCCTGACACCGATCACAAAACATAAGAAACACTGCAAACAGGAGAAGCCTCTCATGAAACGTACCCTGATCCTCACCCTTTCCACCGCGCTTGGCGCAACCTTGCTGGCAGCCCCGGCAATTTCCGAAGAGCTGGCCGTCGTCGGTTCCTGGAGCGGCCTGCCGCTGCATCGCCAGTTCGAAGCGCCGTTCTGGAACGATGTCTTGAGCGAGGTTAGCCAGGGTCGCATGTCTTCGGCTTTGACCACCCATGACCAGATGGGCATTGGCGGCGGCGATGTGTTCCGCATGCTCGGCGATGGCGTCTTTGATGTCGGCATGACGGTGGCCGACTATGCCGTGTCCGATGCCCCGGAACTTGAAGGGCTCGATGTGCCGCTGATTGCAACCGATGCGGCGTCGGCTCGCTCCATGGTGGATGCGGCGCGACCGATGGTGGCCGACATTTACGCTGACACCTTCAATGCCCATGTGCTGGCCATCGCGCCTTATCCGCCGCAGGTGGTTTTCTGCAACGCTGAAGTGAACAGCCTTGCCGATCTTGAAGGCAAGAAAATCCGCGCCTCTGGCCGTATGACAGCTTTGTTCCTGGAGGCGCTGGGCGCCGAAGGCATCACGCTTGGCTTTGGTGAAGTGCCAGGCGCGCTGCAACGCGGCGTTGTCGATTGTGCCATCACTGGCGCTGGCTCCGGCTACAATGCCGGTTGGTGGGAAGTCTCCACCCACCTGCTCGCCATTCCCCTTGGTGGTTGGGATCCGGTGGTGACGGCCATCAATATGGACACTTGGAACGGCCTATCCGCTGAGGATCAAGCAACGCTGGAATCAGCCATCAAAGAGCAGTTCGAAGACCCAGCCTGGGAAGTGGCCCAGGATGGGTTGGCCATGGACATTGCCTGCCTCACTGGAACGTCAGAATGCACGCTGGGCGATGCTCGCGACCTGATGCTGGTTGAGGCCAGCGAGGAGGATGTAGCCCGTGCTCGCGACATTTTGGTCAATCAGGTTCTCCCCGATTGGGCGGAACGTGCTGGCGATGATTGGGCGCAGCGTTGGAACGCCAGCGTCGGTGAAGCAACTGGCGTTTCCATTCCACTGAACTGAGGTATCGACCCTTAGAACGCAAAAATCCAACAGGCAGCCTGGACCAACCAATGACCGCTGAGTCCCCTCTCATGGATCACCTGATTGACCGGGCTGTTTTGAGCCTCCGCCGCATCAACGATAAACTTGCTGTTGTGGCGGGGCTCGCCCTTCTCCTCACCGCCGGATACATTCTGGCCGACATCATCTTGCGCCGCTTTGACGCTTCCTTCGGCGGTACCGATGAAATCTCCGGCTATGTCATGGCCGGTGTGACCAGCTGGGCCATGGCCTATGCGCTCACCAAGCTGGCCCATGTGCGCATTGATCTTGTGCGGGTCAAGCTACCCCCGCTCGGCCGGGCACTGATGGACTGCTTGGCACTTTGGACCTTGGCGGCGACCGCACTCTATGTCGCCTTTCAGGGATGGCATGTGCTTGAGCGTTCCATTCGTCTCGGCTCCACCGCCAACACACCGTTGGAAACGCCGCTCTGGATACCTCAGGCCATCTGGTGGGGTGGCTGGGCTTGGTTTGCTTTCTCGGCGTCTGTTCTGGCACTGGCGCTGCTCTGGAACACAGCCCGTGGCAGGCTAAGGGAAGCTGAGGCCGCTGGCGGCGTGGGAGCGGAGCTATGATCGCCTATATCGGCTTTGGCCTGCTCGGTCTGTTATCGCTGTCCATTCCTGTCGGCATTGTGCTGTTCGTGCTGGCCTTTGGCATCGATGCTTTCTTCAGCCCCTTTCCTCTCATGCGTGGCCTCGGGCAGATTGTCTGGTCGTCGTCCAACAGCGCCACGCTGATCGCCATCCCGTTTTTCGTTCTGCTGGGCGAAATTCTGGTGCGCAGCGGTGTGGCCGAGCGCACCTACACCGCGCTGGACCGTTGGGTGTCGTGGCTGCCTGGTGGCCTAATCCATGCCAATATTGGCACAGCAACTTTGTTCTCCGCGACCTCTGGCTCGTCGGTGGCAACCGCGGCGACCGTCGCCACCGTCGCCATGCCACAGGCCGAAGCACTCAACTACAATCCGCGCCTGTTCTCCGGTGCGATTGCCGCAGGCGGCACGCTGGGCATCATGATCCCGCCTTCGATCAACCTCATCGTCTATGGGTTCCTGACCGAAAGCTCGATCCCGCAACTGTTTCTCGCTGGCCTGATCCCCGGCCTGTTGTTGGCGCTGATGTTCATGGCGATCACGGCGATCCTCTGCATCATCAAGCCCTCGCTTGGCGGCCCGTCGCGCTCGTCCAGTTGGGGCGAACGCTTCGCCGGCCTGTCCGATCTACTGCCCATCCTGTTTCTGTTTGGCGCCATTGTCGGGTCCATCTACACCGGTTGGGCCACCCCCACGGAAGCGGCGGCCATCGGCGTCGCCATCGCGTTGCTGATCGCTGCGGTCAACAAGGGCTTGTCAGTGCGCATGCTGGTCGACAGTTTGCGCGGCGCGGTGCGCATCACGGCCATGATCATGCTGGTTGTTGTCGGCGCCTATGTTCTGAATTTTGCCTTGTCATCGGCCGGGCTTGGCCGGGCGCTGCAGGACCTGATGAGCAATCTTGGTTTAACCCCGTTGATGACCCTCTTCGTCATCATCCTCATGTACATCATCCTGGGCTTCTTCATCGAAACCCTGTCGCTGATGGTCGCCACAATACCCATCATCGTGCCGATCGTTGTCGGCCTTGGCTATGACAAGGTGTGGTTCGGCATTCTGATGATCATTCTGGTGGAGATGGCCCTGATCACGCCACCAGTAGGCTTGAATCTGTTCGTGGTGCAGGGCGCACGGAAATCCGGCTCCTTCACAGATGTCATGGTCGGCGCGATCCCCTACGCTTTGGTGATGCTGCTGATGGGAGGCTTGCTGATCCTGTTCCCGCAGATCGCCCTCTTCCTGCCGTCCGGGCTCTAGGAGAGTACATGCCCCTGACTTTTTCCACTGACGCAGGCCCGCTGACGGTCACGCCGACAGCTTTGGCAACGGCTGGTTTCACTGGGAGAGATGAGGCAGCGGTTCGCCACCATATTGATGAGCTTGCCGAACTGGGCGTTGCCCCGCCTTCACAGGTGCCATTGTTCTACCAGCTTTCTCCAAGCCTGCTCTGCCAAACCGAAGAACTGACGGTGATCGGCAAAGAAAGCTCCGGAGAGGTTGAGCCCTTCCTGCTGCGTGCCAAAGGAGAGCTTTGGCTCGGCCTTGGGTCCGACCATACCGACCGGGCCTTTGAGACCACATCGATTGCCCACTCCAAACAGCTATGCGGCAAGCCAGTTGCGGCCACGCTTTGGCGCTATGAGGATGTGAAAGACCGCCTGGACGAACTGGAGCTCTCCTCGACAATCGAGGAGAACGGTCAGCAGGTGACCTATCAGGAGGGTACACTGGCTGGTATTCGGCCGCTGGATGATTTGCTTGCGCGCCGTCCGCTCGGCGAAGGGGAAACCATGTTGTGCGGCACGCTGGGCGCGATTGGCGGTGTTCGCCCGTCAGCTCAGTTCTCGATGCAGCTTCGTGATCCGAAATCCGGCAACACTATTCAGGCAGGCTACACGGTCACCACGCTGCCCATTGTGGCGTGACGCCAGCTTGATCACCGGCGTCACAACCGTCTTTTTGGCTTTGGGCTGTGACCCTAAACCGTACCGCCCAGCGAGCCTTCCAGCGTCGCCAGTTCCTGGCCTCCGGCCATCAGGTCCTGCAGCTCTTCCGGCGTGATCTGACCGCGCTGCGCCGTGCCCAGAGTCTGGCCGCGATTGAGCACCGTGAACCGGTCGCCCACCGCCATCGCGTGGCGAACATTGTGGGTGATGAACACCACGGCCACATCCTGCTTGCGCACCTTATCGATGGTTGCCAGCACGTTGGACGTCTGGCGCACACCAAGCGCGGAGGTCGGCTCATCGAGGATGAGCACTTTCGCACCGAAATGCACCGCGCGTGAGATCGCCACCGTCTGGCGCTCACCGCCCGACAATGTGCCCACCGCCTGGTCGGGCCCACGCAGATTGATGCCCATTTTGCGCATCTCTTCCATCGTAATGGCGTCGGCCTTCTCCCGATCAAAAAACGGAATGCCAAAGCGCTTCTTCACCGGCTCATTGCCCATGAAGAAATTGCGGCTGACCGACATCAACGGGATCATGGCAAGATGCTGGTGCACCGTTGCGATGCCAGCATCCATGGCGTCGCGCGGATCTTCGAAGTGCATCGGTTTGCCTTCGAATTCGATCTCGCCCTTGGTCGGTTTGTGCACGCCGGACATCGTTTTGATGAAGGTCGACTTGCCGGCGCCATTGTCGCCCAAGAGGCAGTGGCACTCGCCGGGATAGACATCGACCGAGACACCGGCCAGAGCAATCACTGAGCCGAAATGCTTCTCGATGTTCTTCATCTGAACGATGGGCGCGTGGGTTGTACGGGTGTTCATATCAACGTTCTCCCGTGATCATGCGTCGGATGTAGGTGTTCAAGACCACCGCGCCGAGCAGAATGATGCCCAAGAAAACCCGGAAGAGCGAGCTTTCCACACCAGCAAAGAACAGCCCTTGCTGGACGACGCCGAAAATGAGCGCACCGAGCGCAGCGCCGATCACCGAGCCGTACCCGCCGGTGAGCAGGGCGCCGCCGATCACCACCGCGATGATGGCCTCGAACTCTTTGAGCAAGCCGCGGTCGGCGCCGGCTGAGCCAAACTCGAAGATTTGGCACATGGCGAAAACCGTTGCGCAGAAAGCGGTGAACATGAACATCAGGATCTTCACGCGATTAACCGGAACGCCGGAATTGCGTGCCGATTCCGCATCGCCACCAGCGGCAAAAATCCAGTTGCCGAAGCGTGTCTTAGTCAAAAGCACATGGCCGAAGATCACCAGGCCAATGGCCCAAACAACCAGCATCGGAATGCCGTCCACCACAGGCTGACCTTCGCGGGTGCCGCGTTCAAAGGTATCGATCAGCCCATTGTTGCCCATCCACACAAAGAACCACTCGCCAACTTTGCCACCAAAAATGGGCGCGAGCCAATCGCCTTCGGCGGCCTCGCGGATCCCGCCAATGATGGTTTTGTTTTCCACCGTTTGCGGCAGGAAGATCGTGAAGCCGCGTAGGATGAACAGGAAGGCAAGCGTTACGATGAAGCTCGGCAATCCGGTGCGAATAACGATGAATCCGTTGAGCGCACCGATGGTCAGGCACATAGCAAACGTAATCAGGATCGCCGCCCAGACGGGCCAGCCCATCGTGACCGAAAAGATCGCCGTCATCATGCCGGCAAAGCCGATCATTGAACCGACGGACAGATCAAACTCACCAGCGATCATCAAAAGACAGGCGCCGACGGCGATGATCATGAACTGGGCCGACACGACCGACCAGTTGACGACGCCCTGCGCAGCGAACATGCCGCTGTCAAAGGCAAACAGCAGGAAAAAGGTGAAGACGGCGATGGTGCCGACGATGCCACCGAGTTCCGGACGGATTAGCGCCTGCCGAAAGCGGGATATCTCTTTGACGCGTTCGTCGCTGTCAGCGGGAGTGGTTGAAGCTGTCTCAGACATTGTGTGTGACCTGTCTGTCTTGGATGTCTCAAGGTCGGTCAGCAAGAGAGGGGACTGCCGCCCATGATGTGTTGGCCATCAAAGGCCCAGGAAGAAAAAAGGCGCCCCGCATTAGGGCGCCTTTTCCGGGAGGCCGCTTAGCGATATTCGCCAGCGAATTCTTCTATCAATTCAAGGCCATCGGCTGTCACGAAGCCTGGGCCAGAGTTGATGTTGTTGCCTGGCAGCACGCCGTAGCGGTCATAGTTGGTCAGAACCACAACGGGCAGATAGGCCTGCAGGAACGGTTGCTGGTCGATGCCCCATTCGATGATGCCGTCCTTGATCGCCTGCACGATTTCATCGCCCAGATCGAACGTACCGAAGTGGATGTCGCCAGCCATGCCATTTTCTTGAAGAGCCTGGATGGTTGGGTTGGCCGACACTGGGCCGAGGGTCAGGATGCCATCAGTTTCTGGGTTGGCGGAGAGATAGGCCAGAACCTTGTTCTTGATTTCAGCCGGATCGGTGCCGGAATCCATCATGGAGTTGCCAAGGTCAACACCCAGGCCATCGGCATAACCGCGGCAACGCTCACCGACGGTTGGCTGCTGGATAGCGTGGTTGACACAGAGGAAGCTCGTCACGCCTTCGCTGGCAGCGCGCTGACCGGCAGCAAAGCCTGCATCATATTCTGGCTGACCAACATACATCAGGGCGCCCACTTCGCGCGCCTGATCCGGCGTGCCGGTGTTCATGATGATGACGTTGATGCCCTGGTCGACTGCATCGGTAATCGGTCCACGCAGCACGTCATAATCGGCAAGCGTGGTGATGATGCCGTTGGGGCCCGAAGCAGCCGCCTGTTCGATGATGCGCGCCATGTCGGCGATATCGCCGGTTGGTGGGTTGCGGTACTCGACCTCAACGCCCATCTGCTCGCCGGCAAGCGCGATGCCGTTTTTGATGGTGTTCCACCAGCTATCTGAATCAGGAGCGTGGCTGACAAGCACATAGCGTTCGCCTTCGGCGGACGCGGTGGTTGCGGTCATCATTGGCGCGGCGATGACGGCCGTTGCAATGGCGAGTTTCGCGAGAAGCGACTTCATGATTGTCCTCCCAGACAACTTTGGTTTTGGTTCCTTTGAGGGGGTTTGATCCCCTTCAGCATGAAGCAAAGCACAGTGCAGCCCTATTTGCAACCGGTTGCAAAATTGAAGCTGTAAAGCCATTCTTTCTGGTGGTAGTTCAATCCTTTGGGTCATGGGAGTTGGAAGGAACGCGCAAGGCAAAATTGGGCCGAGCGCACAGCTGGTATGAATGTCACGCTTAAAGATGTTGCGCTGAAAGCCGGCGTTTCGCGCTCTGCTGTCTCGCGCACCTTTACCGATGGCGCATCGGTCTCAGCCAAGATGCGCCAGAAGGTGGAGCGGGCGGCGCGCGAACTCGGCTATCACCCCAACGCGTTGGCCTCCAGCCTCACGACCGGTCGCACAAAACTGATCGGGCTAATTTCCAACAACTTCCACAACCCGATTTTTTTGGAGGTCTTCGATCTCTTCACCCGCGGGTTACAGGACCGTGGCCTGCGACCCTTGCTGGTCAATCTGACCGATGAAACCGAGCCGGAAAAATCGGTGCGCATGGTGCGCCAATATTCCGTCGACGGCGTCATTGTCGCTTCCTCAACGCTCAGTCCGGACTTTGCAAACGCGTTCAAAAAAGCTGGTATCCCCGTGGTGCATTCCTTCGGTCGGCACACGACAAGCCCCAAGGTTCATGTGGTCGGCATCGATAATGTCGAGTGCGGTCGTATGGCGGCGCGCGAGTTGATCGCGTGCGGATACACCGATGTTGGTTTTATGGGCGGACCGGAGTCCGCCACCTCCACCCAGGATCGCTACACCGGCTTTACCACCGAGATTGCCCGCCATTCTGGCATCAAGCTGCGCTACAGCTTTGCCAAGGCCTATTCATTCGATGCGGGGCGCGATGAGATGGAGCGCCTTCTGAAGGACCGCGGCAAGAGCGCGATGGCGCAGGCCTATTTCTGCGGGGATGATGTGCTGACGATCGGCGCACTCTCAGCGCTTCAACATGCAGGCAAGAAGGTGCCGGAAGATGTCGGTCTTATTGGCCTCAACGATATGGAAATGGCGCGGTGGGAGAACATCGACCTCACCACCATTCACCAGCCGATTGCGCAGATCGTGTCCTCGTCGATTGAGCTTGTGGTCTCCATGCTCGAAGAACCGGACCGTTATCCCGAAGCACGGCTTTTTCCGTGCAGGGTGGTGCAGCGGGGA
This sequence comes from Hyphomicrobiales bacterium, assembly GCA_046290415.1. GTDB lineage: Bacteria > Pseudomonadota > Alphaproteobacteria > Rhizobiales > MH13 > MH13. Next base: position 6,255 of record JBKAGN010000043.1, on the reverse strand, counting down.
ACGTTGCCGAAAGTGGCCGACTAACGAAACATCGGCGGGCGGGCATCCACCCAGGCGCCGTTCTGCTTGGCGGATTCGACGCTGGCGTAGACTGCTGCCATCGAGCGCAAACCATCCTCAGCTTTGGGGAAATGGTTGGCCACAGGGTCAAGCGCCTCCCCAGACTTCTGCGCCTGAATGGCCGCGGCCAGATCCACATAAATGTTGGCAACCGCCAGCGGGAACCCCTCTGGATGTGCGATCGGCACACGGCTGAGGCGCGCGGCCATATCGGAGATGCCAGCTTCACCCTTTTCGATGATTTCGGTGCGACCGCCCAGCGGGCTCCAATAGACCTGGTTGGGTTGCTCGGAGGCCCAACGCAGCCCGCCTTTTTCACCAAAAATCTGGATGTCCAGGCCATGCTGACGACCAAGGGCAATGGTGGAGGTCCAAAGCCGCCCGACGGTGCCTTTGACGGTGCGGAAGTTCACCATCGCATCGTCTTCAAGAACGCGGCCAGACACGGTGGAGGCGAAATCAGCGGACAGCTTTTCAACCTCGTCGCCCAGGATGAAGCTCGCCAAATGCATGGCATGAATGCCGCAATCGGCCATTTGGCCCGACACGCCCGCCTGCGCCGGGTCATAGCGCCAGCGTACGCGTGGATTGTCAGCATCATCGCCCGCTGCGTGGTGGCCATGGCTGAAATTGGCGACCACCGTGCGGACGGCGCCGAGATAGCCGCTATCGACCATGTGGCGCATGTGGCGGATCATCGGGTAGGCGCTGTAGGCGTAGTTGACGGCGCAAACCTTGCCGGAGGCGCGTGCAGTGCGCACGATGTCTTCGCCCTCATCCACCGTCATGGTCATCGGCTTTTCGCAGAGCACGTGAAAGCCGGCGTCCAAGAAGGCTTTGGTGATCTCATAATGGGTGGAGTTGGGAGTCGCCACGGTCACCAGATCGATACGGTCGGGGCGATCTTTCTCGCCCGCCAGCATCTCGCGCCAGCCGCCATAAGCGCGATCTGCCGCAATGCCGAGCGTTTGCGCATAGGCGCGTCCAGCCTCAGGATTGTGATCCAGAGCGCCAGCAGCCAGCGAAAAATGTCCATCGGCCATCGCGCCCATACGATGCGCCGGACCGATCTGGCTGCCTTCGCCGCCACCGACCATGCCCCAATTCAGTCTTGCCATGTGCGTGTTCCCTAAAAACCGATGGAAGCGAGATAGGCGCGGTTGGCTGCCGCGTCGGCGAGTGGGTTGGTGTTGCCGAGCGTTGGATCGATGTCCTGCTCAACTGTGCACCAGCCCTCAAACCCCGCATCCAACAACACTTGGCGCACAGCCGGAAAATCCACATCGCCTAGCCCGAGTTTGCAGAAGATGCCTTGCCCGCACGCATCGTAAAAGCCGGTACGCTTGGCGATCACATCGGCCTTCACCACCGGGTCGATGTCTTTGAAGTGCATGTAACTGATGCGGTTGATATAGCGCTTCATAAAGGCCACCGGATCAAAGCCGGCATAGGAATGGTGGCCGGTGTCGAAGCAGATCTTGAGGATGCTCTCGTCCACCTCATCCAGTAGCCTTTCCAGCTCCGGCTCGAAATCCATGAAGCCGCCAGCATGGGCGTGAATGCCAACCGTTAGTCCGTACTCCTCGGTCCCCATTTTCGCCACATGGGCGATGCGGTCGCGATAGGCTGCCCATTCGGCCTCGTCCATTTGCTCGGCTGCGTCGGCGCGTCCAGCGGTGGGCGCGCGACGCGGTGAAATCGAGTCGATGATCACCAAATGCTTCGCGCCATGGGCCGTGAGCGCCTTGCAGGTGCGCACCGAGCCATCCAGCACGTCGTCCCATGCTGCCGGGTCGTGAAAGGCGCGGAAGATCACGCCACCGATCAGTTCAAGATCGTGCTCCGCCAGCGCATCGGCCACCTGGGGCGGGTCCTCGGGCATGAAGCCAACAGGACCAAGCTCAATGCCTTTGTAGCCCGCCGCCGCATTGTCTTTCAGCACCTGTTTCCAGTCCGGGTTGCGTGGATCACCTGCAAATTCCACGCCCCACGAGCAGGGCGCATTGCCGATTTTGATGGTCATATTGCTAGTCCTATGCCGAGCCCACTTGAGCCCAAGTCTGGTTTTTACGCGAGGCACGGATGGCCTCGATCACTTCGCTCACCGCCAGCCCATCCTTGAATGTGGGCCAGACAGGCGCGCGTGTTTCGATGGCGGACAAAAAGTCCCGTGCCTCAATGATGATCTGATCCTGATAGCCGGTGCCATGCCCCGGCCCCTGGCAGAAGGCCAGATAGTTGGGGTGTGCTGGACCTGTCAGGATTTTGGTGAAGCCGCGCTGAGCCTCGGGCCCTTCAGCCTTATAGAGCCAGAGCGCGTTCTGGTCTTCCTGATCGAAGCGTATCGCGCCTTTGGTGCCGTGGATCTCGTAGGCGTAACCCATCTTCCGGCCCGTCGCGATGCGGCTGAAATAAAGATGCCCCATCGTACCGCGCTGGAATCGGCACATCATCTGGGCGTGATCATCATTGTTCACCGTCACGCCGCCGCGCGTTTTATGCACGGTTTCAAAGTCGCCCATCACGCTCTCGATGGGGCCAAGCAGCGCCAGCGCGCAGTTGATCATGTGAGGTGCCAGATCGCCCAGCGTGCCCGAAGCGTCGTCCTCGGTGCGCCAATTGGCTGGCAGGTCCGGGTCGGCCAAAAAGTCCTCGGTGTGCTCACCGCGAAACCATGTGACATCACCGATCACACCCTCGTCGATAAGTTGGCGGGCATACGATGAGGCCGGCGTGCGGATATAATTGAAGCCGACCATGTTCGCCACGCCGGAGGCGTCAGCCGCCGCGACCATGGCACGTGCATCTTCGATGGAAGCACCCAGCGGCTTCTCGCAGAACACCGGCTTGTTCAACGCCAAGGCAGCCTCGGCAATCTCGCGGTGGAACGCTTGCGGCGAGGCAATCACCACCGCGTCAACAGCGGAATCGTTCACCAGCTCACGCCAATCAGCGGCGGCGCGCGCAAAGCCAAACGCATCGGCGTAGCGCTGCGCGGAGGCGTGGCTGGAAGCCGCGATCATTGCCAAACGCGGGCGTAGCCTGGTTTCAAAAACCGGACCGACGGCGCTCATCGCAGCGGCATGGGCTCTGCCCATATAGCCTCCACCGACGATGCCGATGCCAATGTCTCGGCCATTTTGCATGGCGCGCGCTCCCGCAGATCCGTTGTTTCGGACGTGTATTCGTCGGTTGATTATGAAAACATATTGCAACCGGTTGCAAAAGCGGTATCTTCACATCGCGTTTTGGTCAATGGGCAAGTTTCGTCCGCTGGCCAGATCGCCAAAAACAATATGTTGATCACAGGGGATGGACTCTATGTCCCAAGGTTCCAGCGTGGGTGATACCATCAAGCTGACGGTGGCGCAGGCTATCGTGCGCTATCTGAGCGCGCAGTTCATCGAGATCGATGGCGCTCGCGTGCGCCTGTGTGGTGGCGGCTTCGGCATTTTCGGCCATGGCAATGTGCCGTGTTTGGGCGAGGCGCTCTTCGATGTGCAGGATATCTTGCCGCTCTATCGCGGGCAGAACGAGCAATCGATGGGCTTCGCGGCGGCAGCCTACGCCAAGTACCATCTGCGCCAGCGCTTTATGTTCTGTACCGCCTCCGCCGGTCCAGGCACCGCCAATCTCTTGACCGCTGCCGCCCTGGCGCACGCCAACCGGTTGCCGATGCTGATGCTGTGCGGCGATACGTTTTTGACCCGTTTGCCCGACCCTGTGCTTCAGCAGTTGGAGCATTATGGCAACCCGGCGCTGGGCTTGAACGATGCGTTCAAGGCCGTCAGCCGCTATTGGGACCGGATCACCCATCCGGCTCAGATCATCCAGTCGCTGCCGGCGGCCATTGCCACCATGCTGGATCCTGCCGATTGCGGCCCGGCGTTTCTCGGTCTGCCGCAGGATGTTCAGGGCTGGACCTATGACTACCCACTGGCGTTCTTTGATGAGACAACCCATCGCATCCGCCGACAGGCCCCCGATACCGCCGAGATTGCTGATGCCGCCGCCGCGCTCAAAGCCGCGCAGCGTCCGGTGATCCTTGCGGGTGGCGGCGTACAATACTCCCGCGCGGTTGCCGAGCTCACAGCGTTCGCCGAAACCCACAACATTCCGGTGATCGAAAGCATCGCAGGTCGGGCCAACCTCGTGGCGACACACCCGCTCAACATCGGTCCCGTCGGCGTCACTGGCTCCAACAGCGCCAACACTATCGCAAGCCAGGCCGATGTGATCCTTTCGGTCGGCTGCCGCTTGCAGGATTTCACCACCGGCTCGTGGACAGCCTTCGCGCTGGATGCACAGATCATCGGGCTCAACGCCGCGCGCCATGATGCCGGCAAGCACCGCTCGCTGCCCGTGGTCGGCGATGCCAAGCTTGGGCTGACAGCGCTGGACGAGGCGATCAGCGGCTACCAAGCACCCAATTCCTGGACCGACAGCGCCAAAGCCGAGCGTGCCAAATGGGATGCCTATGTCGCCGACAATGTCAGCGCTACGGCAACCGACGGTTCCAACCGGCCCAACTCCTATGCACAGGCGATTGGCGTTGTGAACGCGCTCTGCGACCCACGCGACCGTGTGGTCACGGCAGCCGGCGGCTTGCCCGCCGAGGTGACAGCCAATTGGCGCACGCTTGACATCGGCACGGTCGATGTGGAGTTCGGCTTCTCCTGCATGGGCTATGAAATTGCCGGTGGCTGGGGCGCGCGCATCGCCCAGAGTGAAAACGAACCGGATTCTGAAACCATCGTCCTCGTTGGCGATGGCTCCTATTTATTGATGAACTCCGACATCTATTCCTCAGTGCTCAGCCAAAAGAAGCTGATCGTTCTGGTGCTCGACAATGGCGGCTTCGCTGTCATCAACAAGCTGCAAAACAATATGGGCCAGGAGAGTTTCAACAACCTCATCGCTGATTGCCCGACGGTGCCTGAACCCTTCACTGTCGACTTTGCCGCTCACGCCGCCTCCATGGGTGCACTGGTTGAGCGTGTGGAAAACCCCACCGAGCTCGGCGAAGCCTTCAGGCGCGCCAAAGCGGCCAACTCCACCAGCGTTATCGTCATGAATGTCGATGCCTATGAGGGCTGGACCAAAGAGGGCCACACCTGGTGGGAGGTCGGCACGCCTTTCGTGTCCAACAAACCAAAAGTGCGCGCGGCCAATGCCGACGTAGAAAGCGCACGTAATCGCCAGCGGAAGGGCATCTGATGAAGCGCTACACGCCGGATACCTTAGACGTTGATGAGATCGTTCAGGAGCTGCTGAACGGCGAAGGCGTGGTGCTGCTTTCTGGGCTTTTCACTCCTGAACAGATCGCCGAGGCCCGCGCGATCATCATGGAGCACTCTGATCAGGCTTCTGAGAAGGTCACCCATTTTCAGGGCGCGGCGCAAGCCGAAGGAACCATCAGCCTGCAACGGCGTGTTTGGAACCTGCTCGCCAAGGGCGAGGTGTTTTCGCACATGGCAACGCACCCGGTGCTGATGAAGATCTTGCGTAAGTTTCTTGGCAGCGAATTCATTATGGGCTCCATCGCAGCCAACCGCTTGCTTCCCGGCGGGCCGGGGCAGGAGCCGCACGTGGATTATCCCTACTGGGATTTTCATGCGCCAGACACTCACCCTGTTGGCCTCAACGGTTCGTTCCCGATGAACGCGCAGGTCTCGGTGATCCTTGACCCGTTCACCAAGCAAAGCGGTGCTACGGCCTATGTACCAGGGTCACAGCGCGAGCTACGTTACCCCCGCGAGAGCGACAAGTTTTTCGAGCGCTGCGCTCAAATGGAGGGGGAACCAGGCGATGTTGCGCTGTTTTACGGCGTCACATGGCACTGCGCGATGCCCAACAACGGCGACCATGATCGCAACGCAGTGCTCATCCAGTATCTACCGAAGTTTGTGAAGCCGATGGAAGATATGCCTGCCGCGCTGCCGCAAAGCTTCATCGATGAAGCCAGCCCCGACATGCGCCAGCTTCTTGGCCTCAACTACCCGTATCCTGAAGTCCTCGATGCCGCCAAAGCGGGCAACACGGAAGGTCGCGCTTAAGTGAGCTTGGAAACCGCTCTTGCAGGCATCGCCAAGAACCGCTTCATCATCGTCGGGCGGGTCGGTATGGACGTTGTGGCCGATCCGCCGGGTACCCGCACCGAAGACATGCAGACTGCCATCGTTGCCATGGGCGGCT
>JBKAGN010000042.1:0-30351 GCA_046290415.1 Hyphomicrobiales bacterium | reverse complement strand
GTGATATCCTGACCGAGCTGCCGTTCGGCAACGTCAACATCATGATCGAGCTGACCGGTGCTGAAGTTCTGGCCGCTCTGGAAAACGGCTTCAGCCGCGTTGAAGATGTGTCGGGCCGCTTCCCGCAGGTTTCCGGCATAACCATCGAAGCCGACATCACCCGTGAGCCTGGCGACCGCGTAACGTCCGTCATGGTTGGCGGCGAGCCGCTCGACATGGCGGCGACCTACACCGTGGCAACCAACGACTTCATGGGTCGCGGCGGCGATGGCTATACGATGTTTGCCGAAGCACGCCGCGTGATCCGCGAGGAAGACGCCAAGCTGATGGCCAATGATGTGATGGTCCATGTTCGCGAGTTGGGCGAATTTGCCCCTGCCATCGATGGCCGGATCATGCTGACGCGCTAACGCTGACGCCGATCAGACATACCAAAGGCCGGGAGCAATCCCGGCCTTTTTTGATCTTCTTCAGCCGTCATCCTCGCCCTTGTGGCGGGGATCCATTCCAACAGATTTTTTTTTGAAACCGGTGATATTGACCGGAGATTTAGGGGCATGGACCCCTGTGACAGGCACAGGGGTGACGCTTCGTGGCGATCAAGCCGCCATCAACGCAAAATTTCGTCCGCTATTGCCGAACCGACCAGGCGCCACACGCTGCAAAACCGGGCGCAGGCCGGTCAGTGCCTCGAAGCGCGCCAGCACATCCTCTTCGATCCACTCACCGGCTTCGGTTTCGACCTGAAGAATGGGCTCGGCCTCATCCTTGGAATGGGCGATCAGACGTGCGTCGAGCACGTCCTCATGCTCGCTGATCAAGGCGGCCACATCGCTCGCCTTCACCGCATGCTCCTGCACCGTGGCCACAGGCTGCGCAAATCCCATCCACCCCTGCAGACCGGGCGCACGATAGCGATGCGGCACCTGCTCGAAGGCTGAGAGCACGCCAGTGCGCAGCGCTGTGCCTGGCTCGTCGGAAAGAACCACTTCGCCGATCATGCCGAGCGGAACCGGGTTTTCGCCACCGGCGCGAAGCACGGAAACCTCGACGCCATCCAGCAGCGTGTAGGCGTCCTCACGCTTGGTGCGCGTGGCATAAGGCCCGAAGACTGCGTCCGTCATCATGTCGCAAAGCGCGATACCAAACTGCCCGACGATGGTGTGCACGATGGGAAACACTGCGCCACCGCCAACCAGCGCGTGGGTCAGAACCGGCGCATAACCAGCCTGGCAAAGTGCGAAAAGGCGATCGGGCGAGCCAACGAAACAAGTGGCGACCAAACTCTCATCGGCCAACATGTCTTCACCGCTGACGGACCTTGCGCCCAGGGCTTTCAACGCCTCATCGGCCATCGCTTGCAACGTGCCATAGGCAGGACCGAACCCGTTGAGCACGACCATGCCGTCGCCAATACCTGCACAGTCCAGAGCCGCCTTCATGCGCGCCGTTGCGCCATGAGAGGGCGGGTCGGCCAAAGCTTCGCTTTGGTCAAGGAGGTCCTCATTCATGAAACGCACAACTCCACACAACGCATACTCAGCGTTCAGTGTCGCCGCAAAGCCTTACCAAGTGGTGGACCGAAATTAACCTTTGCCAGCCGAACGCTGCCGTCTAGCTGTCCATCACTGTGACGTTGACGGTCTGCGTTTCCAGCTCGATCGGGCCGAAGGACGTCAGAAAGGCCACCTCAGAGGCATCGGTACCGACGCCGATCCGCGCGATGCTGTCGGCAGGTGCCATGCCGGTTGCATCCACCAGATGCCAGGTTCCATCGAGAAAAATCTCCGCCACCGCATGAAAGTCCTGCGGCGTGACACCCGGTGCATAGACGCTGACAAACCGCGCCGGAATGGTCGCCGCGCGCGCCAAGGTTATCATCAGATGCGCAAAATCCCGGCACACGCCCTGGCGTTCGACGAACGTGTCGGTGGCCGACGTTTGCGCGTTGCTCGCCCCGGGAACGTAGGCGATGGCCTGGTTCACCCAGTCGCGCATCGCAACGATCTTCACGCCCGCTTCCAAGAATCCGAACTCAGCCGCCACAAAGCTTTGAAACTGGTCGGACGGACAGAAACGCGAGGGCATGAGGTAACGCACCGTATCGCCGGGCAGCAGATGGGGCGGCACTTGCGCCAGCGCCGAGATATCGAGCACCGGACGGTCGATATGCACCTGCGCGGTGTAGTGACAGCGGAACGGCTCGTCGGTTCGTAGCCAGATGCGATCGCCTAAGCCTTCTTCGGCAGCAACACGGGCAAAATGGCTGGTGGTCGAGAGCTGTAGATTGCTTGACCGCACCTGCTGATCGGCAAGATCGGCAACCTCGATCTGAAGCAACAGGTCGGTCGGCCCTGAAACCCGATAAGCAAGGTGGATATCGATTGCATGGTCCAAAGCATCGGCTTTCATGACGCGCCGGGGAAGATGGCGCAGAAATAAGGGCGGAAATCCGCCAAGAGGGATCCCGGGCAGGAAGAGAAATGCTTGAAGACAACGGCGCGAGACGCGCAAGGTTCCCGCGTCCCTGACCTATAGGCTGGCGAGCGCGTGAAGGCTAATGGCGTTTTGGCCTGGTCAAGCCTCACTCATCCCACCGGATCGGCTGTCGATCCCGAAAGATACCGCCTGTTGGCCCGCTGTCGGGCAGCGTCGCCAAGAACAGCGCGGTGTCAGCGCCTTCTTCCGGCGTGCGGTCGGCGCCAGCGCCGCCCATGTCGGTTTGCACCCAGCCGGGGCACATTGCATTGACCAGAACGCCGCGTCCGGCTTCGCCGGCGCCCTTGATGGTGATCGCGTTCAAGAATGCTTTGGTGATGCCATAAGCGCCTGGCCCAAGCTCATTCAGCGACCCCCAACCTGAGGAGACGTTGACAACGCGGCCATAGCCACGCGCCGCCATACCCGGCATCAGCAAACGCATCAGTTGAAGGGGCCCAAGCGCATTGACGCGTGTGGAAGCCTCGATAGCCTCCCACGGCATGGTCAGCATGTCGCCATCAGGCAGGATGCCGGCATTGTTGATCAGCACGTCGATTTGAACCTGGTTGCGCTCCAGCTTGGCAAGGCCCTGCGCGATGGACACCGGGTCGGCTACATCCATCACCAGTGAACGGGTTTCAACGCCATGCTGTTGGTGAAGACCAATCGCCAACTCACCAAGCGTGGCGCCATCGCGGCCAGCTAAAACCACATTCAAGCCGTGCGCGGCCAGACCTTCGGCGATGGCTTTGCCGATGCCGCGATTGGCGCCGGTCACGAGAGCTGTACGGGTTATGAGAACTGTCCTTGTAAAGGGTCGGCCGGTCTACACATAAGCGGAGCATCTCGGCGGACGCAGCAGATTGGCGTGGTGCTGGAATCGGCAGCAATACACCACTTTACCATTCAGGCGCAGAAAGCTTCACAGGAACTCCATGACCCATTCGCCCGCCAGCCTTTCAGAGATCGTTGATCGGGTGATTGAAACCGCACATGCCCATCGCTTGGATGTGGACAGCTTACTCGATGCGGTCGGCCGTGCCAGTTTCACGCCTGTTTTACTGCTGCCTGCCTTGGCTGTGGCGACCCCGCTCAGTGGCATTCCGTTTTTTTCCTCATCGATGGGCATCATCATCGCCCTCGTGTCCGCCCAGATGCTCTTTCGGCGTCACCATCTTTGGCTTCCCTCGTGGGTTCTAAAACGGGAAGTCAACGGGCAGACCGTGCGCCATGCCTTTCTCAAGGTTCGTCCAATGTCGGCGTGGATTGATCGGCACACCACCCAGCGGTTTCGCGTGTTTGTCCGCCGTCCATTGATTTTCATACCGCAATCGCTTTGCCTTTTGTCGGGCCTGATGATGCCATTGCTGGAGTTCGTACCATTTTCTTCCTCAGCATTGGGCATCGGTGTCGTTCTGCTTGCACTCAGCATGCTTGCTCGCGACGGCGCGCTCATGGTCGTTGCCCTTCTGCCCTACGGTCTGGCGATCTGGCTTATCGTTCGGTTTGTCGGATAACGCATCCTATCGCGTGAGGTGGGTAGATCGGTCATTAGTGTGCAATCATCGCATACGCTTCTTGCCCAAACGCGGTAGAATGTCGGCGGGCTGGCAGAGAAGGAAGAAGCGATATGACCATCACTCTCGACATCCAACAGCCCCAGCCCTTTGACCTGGTTGGGTCAAAAATACTAATCGCAGGAAACGCCACCGCCTTTGAAGGCACGCTCAGTATTCGCGTCTCCGACGGCCATGACGAGTACAGCGCGTTCACGACCGTCGGCGCTCTCGGGCTCAAGCAGTTTCAAGGCGCGATCGATATTCCCGACACGAACAGTTTCAAACTCAACCGCCTGTTCCTGACGCTGGCCGACGATACCGGCAACGAAAACGGCCCGTCGGTAGTGATCCCGGTTCTGTTCGGACCGAAAATCTTACCCGGCTTCGGCGGCTGGCGACCCTATACCGTGCAGCCGGGCGATACGCTGACCAGCATCGCTCAAGATCAACATGGCAATGCTAATTTTCAGCCGATCTTCCAGGCCAATCAAAACGTGCTCAGCGACCCCAATGTGATCTTCGCCGGGCAGGTTCTGCGCATCCCGCGCAACGACATCTAACAAACGTCAAAACGAAAAAGCCCGCAGATCGGAGCGATCTGCGGGCTTTGGTCAAGGGATGCTGAGCCAGTTAGTTCAGCAGATCCGGCAGGATCGTCACGATGCCTGGGAAGAGCCACAACAGCCCCAGCGCCAGCACCTGGATGCCCACGAACGGCAGCACACCACGATAGATGTTGCCCGTCGTCACCGACGGCGGCGCCACCCCGCGCAAATAGAACAGCGCAAAGCCGAACGGCGGCGTCAGGAACGACGTCTGCAGGTTCACCGCAATCATGATCGTCACCCAAGCCGGGTCAAGCGTGCCGCCATAGATCACCGGCCCGACGATCGGGATCACGATGTAGATGATCTCCAGGAAGTCGAGCACAAACCCCAGGACGAACAGGATGAGCATCACGATGAGGAACACCACGAGCTCATTGTCGAAGGCGCGCAGGAACTGCTGGATATAGTGCTCACCGCCGAAGGAAATCAGCACCAGATTGAGCAGCTGACTGCCGATCAGGATGGTGAACACCATCGAGGTGACTTTGGCCGTCTCGCGCACCACCGGTGAGAGCACATTGCCGCGGAAAAGAACCCAACAGCTGTAGAGCAAACCAAGGAACGCAAAGTGGTAGGCACCTTGCGCGATCACATAGGCAACCCAGTCTTCCAGGGAGACCGACTCACGGGTGATGCGCAGATCAAAGTTCACGCCGAGCAGGATCATCACCACCAGCGCAAGGCTGGAATAGATGACGATCTTCGACTTGCCGTCTTCTTCTTTCAGCTTGCGGAAGGCCGCCAGCATGATCGCACCAGCCGCACCGAGCGCCGCAGCGGGCGTCGGGTTGGTGATGCCACCAAGGATCGAGCCAAGCACGGCGACAATCAGAACCAGCGGCGGGAACACGACGCGCAACAGCTCGTTCTGCGCCAACCGTCCCATCGCCTGCCGCACGCCGTAGAGCGCGAGCAGTGCCGGGATCGCCAAAATCATGAATTTGGCACCTGGCCCAGTCAGCGGGCCGATGAACAACGCATCAAACACGAAGGCAAGGACGACCCCCGCACCTCCCACGATGAGCGGTGTGGCACTGGCGCTTGCCGAAACACCGCGAGCAATGAGCAATATGATGGCGAACAACACGAAGATCGTCGTCACGCCCGAACCAATGGGCGCGGTGTCGGCCAGCGCTTGCGCCCGCGCCTCGACCATCTCTTCTTCGGTGCGCTCATGGGCTTCTTCGCCGCCACCGGAAGCCTGGATGGCGGCACGTTCGGCGACCGCCTGATCCCAAGCGTCCTGACCGTGCAGTTCGATCATCGAGGCTTGGCATTGTTCCGAAACGTTGGTGCGCAGGCTCGCCACTTCGCCACCATCGGAGAAGTTCGACACCGTGAACGACTGGCTGCCAATCATGCCGCCACTGACCGCCAGCACGACCGCGATGATCAATCCAAGCGGTGCGGCAACGAACCAGGTCATGCCGCGCTTGCGCCCGATCGGCTCTGAACCGCTGCCGGCGCCAAGATCGACGGCTGGAGCTTTTTCCGGGTTCACCAGCGCAAAGCCAAACGCGTAGACGCCATAAAGCATCGCGATAAAGATGCCCGGCAACAGCGCGGCTTGGAACAGCGTGCCGACCGACAGCACCGCCGGTTCGCCCAGATAGGTCAACGCATCGGTACAGCCGGCCAGTTGCGCGCGCGTTTCTTGACCCGCCGCGTAAAGATCACCGACCAGCGTGCCGAGCAGAACGATCACGATCGACGGTGGGATGATCTGCCCGAGCGTGCCGGACGCGGCGATAACGCCGGTGGCAAGTTCGGGAGAATAGTTGTTGCGCAGCATGGTCGGCAGCGCGAGGAGGCCCATGGTCACCACGGTAGCGCCGACGATGCCGGTGGAGGCGGCAAGGAAAGCGCCAACCATCACGATGGATACCGCCAAGCCGCCGGGCAAGGGGCCAAACACACGGGCCATGGTCGTCAGCAGATCTTCAGCGATCCGCGAACGCTCAAGCGTGATGCCCATCATCACGAACATCGCCACAGCCAGCAGCGTCTCGATCGATTGACCGGCGATCACACGCTCGTTCATCCGGTTGACGATAAACGAGATGTTGCGCTCCATGGCCAACTGCCAGCCACCAGGAAACACCGGTTCTTCTATGCGCGGTAAGTCCGGGTATCGGAACACCGAAATCGCGTCGCGCACCACCCCTTCTGCCACCAGGGCTCGGTAGGGTTCTGAGCTTGTGTCAATGGCCTGATGAATAAGCAGGCCGGCGGAGTCGAGCCCTGCAATGATCGCAAAGGAAATCACACCAGCCCCGGCGATGGAAAACGCCACCGGGAAGCCAGTCAAAATCGACGCGAACAATGTAAGGAAGACGATAATTAGGCCGACTTCGACCCCGTCCAATCCGAAAAGCATGGTGTTGCCTTACCCCCTGGCCGCTCGCAGGCGACCAAATAAACCTAAATCGCTCGCTTACGTCGAACCTGAATGGGCTTCGTGCGCGAACTCCTCGGCTTCGTCGCCCATCACATCTTTGTCGAGATATTTGCCCGCGCTCTCTTCGCCTTCGACCAGCTCAAGGTATGAGCGCCAGAAAAACGCCATCGCGTGGATCAGCACCAGAACGCAGAACGCAACGAGAAGCACCTTGAACAGGAAGTAAGCATTGAAGCCGTTGGGGCTGAAACCGATGGTCTCCACATTCCAGCGCAAAATGCGCGCCTGCATCAGCATGCGATCAAGCGTGCTGGAGGCCGAAGGGTTGGGCACCACCAGGTGCCGCCACATGAAGAACCACGCGTAAAGGTAGGTGATCACCATGGCAGGGATCATGAAAAACAGACACCCGAACATATCGATCAGGCGCTTTGTGCGGTGGGAAACCGCCGAATAGACCAAGTCGACGCGCACATGGCCGCCCTGCACGAATGTGTAGGTGCAGCACAGGCAGACGATCATGGCGTTGTAGAGCTTCAGCTCCTCTGACCACCAGCTCAAATCTTGGCTGAAGGCGGTGCCCAATGGCCCAAGTTGAATTTCAGCGACACGAAAAATGCGCTGCAGGAAAACAATCATCACCTGCTGCAGCACCATGATGAGGCCAACCCAGGCGGCGGTGCGCCCGACAATGTTGGCAAACGCTTCCAAGCCGCGCACACAGCCCCAAAGAATCTCGCGTTTCCAGAACATGCCCAGCGCGGTGATCACCAGAAAAATGGTGAGCATGACGAAGAAAAATTCGATCGACCCACCGTAATAAATGAAGCGCACCAGCGCTTCAGGGTCGCCCCAGTTCAGCCAAGCTTGCGGATTGGTGATCGCCAGAGCCAGGTGGTACGGCGCAAGCGCGATGCTTTTGAGCAACCAAATGATGAAGTCAATCATGGCAGTGCACTCCCCGCGCCATCCCCAAACGCGCTTGCTCCAGAAGACATCCGAAGCCAAAAAACCCGCCCGGCCGAAGCCGGGCGGGACAACCAATTACATGGCTGCGTTCACGCGGTTGCGCTGACGCATATACTCGCCATCGGCAATCTCATACCAGTCAGCTGACTCCTCCAAAGAGGCGAAATAGCTCTCGGCGATTTCCGCATACATTGGGTCGCTCATATTTTCTGCGCGAACCTCAGCGGCACCGCGGCCATAAGCGTCCCAAACATCTTCAGGGAACTGGCGAACCTGAACACCGCCAGCCTGCAGACGGGCCAAGGCAGCACCGTTTTCAGCCAGCGAAAGCGCCGTGTTCTGCGCGTGCGCAGCTTCGGTGGCAACCTTACAGATCTGCTGCTGCGTTGGCGTCAGCGATTCCCAAACCTCCACGTTGAACACCATGCTCAGGGCTGAGCCTGGCTCATGGAAACCAGCGGCGTAGTAGGTGTTGGTGACTTCCTGGAAGCCCATCCGCTCATCGGCGTAGGGGCCGATCCACTCAGCGCCGTCAATTTGGCCTGAGGCCAGCGCCTGGTAAATTTCACCACCGGGGATGTTCTGAACCGAAGCACCAAGACGGCCAAGAACCTGACCACCCTGGCCCGGCATGCGGAAGCGAAGGCCCTGCAGATCGTCAGCGGAGTTGATTTCTTTGTTGAACCAACCACCTGGCTGCATCGCTGTCATGCCGCACAGAAGTGGCTTAAGGCCAAACAGACCTGACAGATTGTCATGCAGTTCCTGGCCACCGCGACGGTAGTACCAGTTGGCCATTTCCTGCGCCGTCATGCCGAAAGGTACGGACGTGAAGAAGGCAAAACCCGGATGCTGGTTGAGGAAGTAGTACTCAGCTGAGTGGTAGACGTCAGCCTGGCCAGACGACACAGCATCGAACACTTCAAAAGCACCAACCAGCGAACCGGCGGACATTTTGTTGAAGCTCAGCTGACCATCGGTCATGGCCGTAATGTAATCGATAGCGAGCTGGGCTGCGTCATCGAAGATCGCAAAACCATCGGGCACTGAGGTGACCATGGTCAAGGTGCGGTTGCCCTGCGCGATGGCAGGTGCGGCCAGCGTTGTCGAGGCGGCAGCGCCTGCGCCAACAAGACCAGCTTTTTTGATAAATGAACGACGATCCATATAGAGTTCCTCCCGAACTTCTTTCAGCGGATAGCTTATTAGCCAAACATAATCAGCTATGCGTTTAATGCATAACCCCCATGCAGCTTCGTGCACTTAAACCGCAAACCCCATCGGAGCACAAGGGTCAATGACTATGCACCAAAGGGCGAAAGACCTTTAACCAAAATGCATGGTATATCAGGCCTTTATGCCCAAGGATGAGGCAGAAAACTTCGCTGCCCGATTCCCCAGCACCCTGGACCTATCTATGCAGACATCCCGCCCTATCGTTCTCGTTTCTTCCGATGAACGCGAGCTTCACGGCTTCACATGGCATGCCGCCATCGACACCTATCTGAAGTCGCTCGCCGGTCCTGCCGGCGTGACGCCGGTCATCGTTCCCTCGCTCGGCGATGCGATGATCAACGACGAGTTGATGAAAGCGGCCAGCGGCGTTTTGGTCACCGGTTCGCGCACCAATGTGCACCCTGACCTTTACGATGAAGACCCTAGCGAGGCCCATGAGCCCTATGACCCGGCCCGCGATTCCACCTCGCTGCCGCTCATTCAAGCCGCGCTGAATGATGGCCTGCCGCTGCTCGCCATCTGCCGCGGACACCAGGAACTGAATGTGGCCATGGGCGGCACACTGGCGACGGAAATCCAAGAGGAAGAAGGCCGCCAGGATCATCGCGGCGGACCGAGCGAGGCGCCTCAGCACAAGCGCTTCGCACACAATCACAGCATCGCCATCACGCCAGACGGCCTGCTGGACCGACTGCTTGGAACACGCGTACTGAGCGTCAACTCGGTTCACCGACAGGCCATCGCCAGATTGGGCGACGGACTCAACGTCGAAGCACGGGCCGACGATGGAACCATCGAAGCCATCAGCGTGCGCGATGCGCAAAGCTTCGCTTTAGGAGTCCAATGGCATCCGGAATACTGGGCAAGCCAGTCGGAGGACGCCGACGCGCCATCGACGAAAATTTTCAAGGCGTTTGGCGATGCCGCCCGTGCTCACCATGCTGAAAAAGCCGGTTAGCGGCTCAACGAGGCGAGCAGCAGAAGCACACCGAAGGCCACCACAATGAGCCCGCCAAGAAGGCTGAGAACCAGCGGTGCGTAGCGCATCACGCTAGACGTCTGGCCGCTTCGATGGAACAGGCCCGACAATCCGCTGGCAAACACCGCCAATGTGCCGACCGTGATCGCGGTTCCGATGCCCATCGCATAGGCCGAAAGCGCGCCAGCCCAGAGCAGCCCCTGTGACATGGCAAGCACCAGGACCAGGAGCGCGCCAGTGCAAGGCCGCGCCCCGGCGCCAACAATCAGCATCAGCGATTGGCCAAGCCCTGCCGTGTGGGAGACCTCTTCTGCACCTGGCATGTGCGCATGGTCGCAGCCGCAATGGGCATCGTGGACATGGTGGGGATCGGCATGCGCGTGCGAATGGGCATGCTGGTGACCGGCAGCCGCAAGAACCGCCGGCTGGGCCGGTTGCGGCAGAAGACCTTTCACCGTACGCCAAACCAGATAGAGCCCAAGCCCCACGATCAACGCATAGGAAAAGCGCTCCAACGTGATCGTCGCGTCGGTCAAGAACGCCCGTGATAACCCAAAGGCACCGGCGAGCACGGCCACCAGAACAACCGCAACCGTGGCCTGCACCAAAGCTGCGCCAACGGCCAGCATCGCACCGCGGCGCGCCGTATCGCCGCTTGCCAACATGTAGGAGCTGATCACCACCTTGCCGTGGCCGGGGCCGGCAGCGTGCGCAACGCCATAAGCAAACGACAAGCCAAGCAGCGTCCAGAGCGCGGCCGGGGATTCTGAAACCTGACGCAGCGCGCTGGTCAGCCCGTCGTAGAAAGCGCCTTGGGCCTGCGCCGTCCAGGCAATCAACTGGTCAAAGCCGACCGCCGGCACCGGCTCCATCGGAACCGCCGGACCAAAAGGGTTGGCCAGGGCGCCACTGACCGCCGTCGCGGCAAAAATCGCCACGGCAAGTACGATCAGCAGAAGCAGCATGAAACGCCGGCTCATGTGCAGACGATCCGCGCACGATTGGCCAGCTGCGTCGTCACCGACAACAGTTCCTCCGGCACGGCTTCCTCGGCCGGGATCATCGACAGGATGCTGGCATAGCTATCATCCAGCGGTGGCGGCTCATCGACGGTCAAACCGCAGCCCACCGGCGCATTGGCCATCTGGATAGGATCGCTCTCAACCAGCGAAAAAGCGACGAAATACTCCGGATCGAAAATATCAAGGATTACCAGATCATGCGCTCGCGCTTCCACCGGCTGGTCGAGCGGCAAGGTGAAGTGCAGCGTGGTGTGCACCCCATCATGCTCCAGATAATAGTCGATCGGGGCGCTGAACGTTTCGGAGTAAAGATCGCCCAGCCGGTCCGTGGTCGCCGCGCCTGCCATGCTGGTGAAGAAATGGAAATCGGCCAACGATGTCACATTGGTTTCGGCAAGCTCGGCGGTTTCTTCGCGCGAGTAAACACCATCGCCGTTCAGATCAAGCCCGAGCATCAGATAGGCGGAAAACGCCTCGTCGAACCGCCAGGCGTGGCGGATGGCAACGATTGACCCGGCTTCGTCGAACAACACCTCTGCCGCCGCATCCACCCAGACGTGCGGGTGGGCGGACACGCGCAGTGTCCCCATCAGCGCCAGCAGACAGGTGAGCAAGACCAGCCGAACCATAAGGCCGCGCTTAGGCAGCGAGCTTGGCAGGAGTGTGGCAAACCTAAAGACGGTGGATGGACACGTGATCAACAATCACCACCACGGCTGGCAAAGCGCTCGGCGATAAAGTCGATAAAGGCGCGCTGCTTTTGCGTCATGTGGCGGCGTTCAGCGTAAACGACATAGACGCCAACGCCCTTCAACTCGAACGCCTCGAGCACCGGCACAAGCCGCCCGGCTTCAACATCGCCCTGAACCGTCAGATAGGGAACCTGGCAGTAGCCAAGGCCTGCCAGCGCAGCCATGCGAATGGCATGGGGCGCATTGATGCTCATCACGGGATTGATGCGCACCGAGCGCCGCCCCTCCGGTGTGTCGAAGGTGTAGGCCCGCTTCACCCGGTGATTGCTGTCGGCGATGGTCGGCAGATGGCTCATGTCTTCCGGTGCCTTGGGCGCGCCGTGCTCAGCGATCAACTCAGGCGTTGCGCAAATGACCACACGGTAGGGCGCGAGCTTCTTGGCGATCAGGCTGGAGTCAGCGAGTTCGGAAATGCGGATCGCCACATCGAAGCGCTCGGCGACCATATCGATGAACCGATCCTCGAACACCACATCCAGCTGTACCTGTGGATAGGCGGCGGCAAAGTCCATGATTGCCCGCCCGATCAGCCCATCGGAGTGCGTGCGCGGTGCCGAAACGCGCAACGGCCCACGCGGCGTGTCGCCCTGCTCGCGCATACGCTCTTGTAGGCCATCGATCCCGGCGAGCAGATCGAGTGCTTCTTCAAAATAGGTTTGACCCGCCTCGGTCGCGGCAACCGAGCGCGTGGTGCGGGTGAGTAGGCGCACGCCCAAAAAATCTTCAAGCTCGCGCACATCTTTCGACAGGATCGCCTTGGAGCGTCCGGTCGCCCGCGCGGCCGCCGAGTAGCCGCCTTCGCGCACCACATCCACGAAGGAGCGCATGCGGGTTAAGGTGTCCATGGGCTTGTCTCCGCCAGAATCATGCTCGGGATTTAGGACATCACAGGGTGTTTTTCCATGTGAATCGCCCTGGCGATTAACGGCGGCTGTGCGGGACAGCCTGACCAAGGTCCACTCTGCAGAGCAGGTCGCGAATCGGCGGGAAGTGGACGTTCGCTGCGGCGGCGAGCCGTTTTCACCATTCCGTGCGAATGTGTACGTTGCAAACGGCATTGGCGCTTATCAAACTAGAGAGACTCCTTCGATCCGCCGCTCAAAGCTGTAAACACTGAAGTCGGGAAGAACCAGAGAATCACCTACCTGGCCAAGCCTGCACACTCTTTTGCCACCCGTTTTTAAAAAGTGCCCGAGCCGTTCACAAAACTTAGGGTCTTTCGCATCTACCATTCGCAAATAATAGCTGATCTCAAGGAGTGCATCCTTCTGCACGGCATATGGAACAACCGCGCCGTCAAAGCTGCCTATCGCTGCTGAGTTCGCAGCAATCTCTAAAAGTGGAAGTGATTGGGGCCAAAACGTTTGGATTTGTTGGAGCGCTCTGGTTTTGAGATCGAGACCCCAGATGGTAATGAAGCCTTCGATGATCCGCTCCCAAATGGGCAGATCGGACGCTGGCTCGCCGTACCAATATCTTTCTGCCATCCCCTCCCATCCCTCGACAAGGGTGTTCTGGTCATTGCGCATCATTGTTATCCAAGTCGCATCGAGTCGAGACGAGCGGTCAGCTGAAACCCCAACATCTGTTAGGAACTCCGAGCAAAAGTGACCAGACCAAGCGTCACTCTCCCAGACCTGAGCGGCACTGCTAGCATCGTCGAATAGAAAAATGCCTGTTAGCCTTGAAACAGCATACGGGAAGCACCGTCGCCGAAAATCCTCTAAACGGAATTCAGCTGCCGCTCTCGCTGCGTTTCCATACCGCAAAAGATCTGTCATTCCAAAACTCAATGCGCCCGGTCGCTCCGATTGTGGAAGGCACGAAGGTGAGTAGTAGTTGGATCGAACCACATTCCAAGCGGCCATTGGATTCTCGATGTTTATGTAGGCAAAGCCTTCAAATTCCTCGGGCATCTGTTTTTCGATTGCTAACCAAAGGGTTGGGACTATCAAACAGCTCTGTCGGAGACACTTGAATAAAGTAGGATCATGACCTTAGCTATGAAGCTCTAAATACCATAGCGAGTTATTCGCCCTGCAGCTTGGCTTTGTGTGTCAAGCGAACCTGCCGATGCTTGTCACAATTGCCGGAGCATATTCATGACTTTTAGATTGGCCATTGAATAGTCACCCACGGCCCGCTCAAGCTACAAGCCTCTCAACGCACGAAGCCCCTAATGCGGTTTTGAACAACAACACTGCAGCCGACCTCTTGGCTCTTGATCCAATATTTGTCGCGAATGTCTGAAATGAAGAGCGCTGCGCGATTGCCTTTCGAAGCCGCTATTAATGGCAGCTAAGGGCCGGTGATTCCCTATTGTTCAGTTGCCGGTTATGGGCGGCGGAGGCCGCGTAGCCGCTCAACGACCACTGCCAATCGCCCAGCGAAGCGATTTACCCGCCCTCGCCGGCCTTGTCGTAGACCTTGTCCTTCATCTTGGCGATGTAGGGGGTGAGGATCGGGACGAACAGGATCAGGATCGCGATCGCCAGGATCGAGGCGGTCAGCGGACGCTCCCACAGGAACGCCCAGCTATCATCGGAGATGATCAGCGCGCGGCGCAAATTCTCTTCCATCATCCCGCCCAGAATGAACCCCAGCAGCATCGGCGCCATCGGAAAGTCGAGCAGTCGCAAGACCAGCGCGACAACCGCGAACAGCACCATCAAATGAATGTCGAAGGTGTTGAACGAGACGAAATAGACGCCGATCAGCGAGAAGAACAGGATGTAGGGCACCAGCACCGCGCTCGGCAGCGCGAGCACGCGGGCAATGTAGGGGATCAGCGGCAGGTTGAGCACCAGGAGCACGATGTTGCCGATGTACATGGAGATGATCACCGACCAGAACACCTCCGGATTGTCGATGAAGAGGCGCGGGCCCGGCTGAATGCCATAGGACAAAAGCGCGCCGAGCATGATCGCCGTGGTGCCGGACCCCGGGATGCCCAGCGTCAGCAGCGGCACAAATGAGCCGGAGCAAGCGGCGTTGTTGGCCGTTTCCGGTGCGGCGAGGCCACGAATGGAGCCCTTGCCGAACTCCTTGCCCTTTTTCGGGCCGGCCAAACGCTGCTCAACGCCATAGGCGAGGAACGAGGCGATGGTCGCACCAGCACCCGGCAAGACGCCGATGAAGAAGCCAAGCACCGAGGACCGCCCAACAACCGGCGCGATCTCTTTCACCTCGCTTTTCGTGAGCTTCATCGAACCAAGGTTCTTCTGCGCGTCCAGCTCCTTGGCCTGATCGGCGGCTGATTTGGGTTTGAGCACGGCCATCAGCGCCTCCGACAGCGCGAAGGTCGCCATCGCCAGCAGCAGGAACGAAATGCCATCGATCAGATCGAGCATACCCATCGTGAAGCGCGGCACGCCTTGCGCCTGGTCGGTGCCGACGGTCGAAAGCATCAGCCCCAGGATCGTCATCAGCAGCGCCTTGACGAGGTTTCCTTTACCAGCAAAAGCGGCCACTGCGGTCAGCCCGAGCACCATCAGCGCAAAATAATCGGTCGACTGGAAGGAAAGCGAAACCTGCGCCAGAGCTGGCGCGGCGATCAGCAGAAAGACCGCGGCAATGGTTCCGCCCGAAAAGGACGAATAGGCGGCAATCGCCAGCGCCTTGCCGGCATGACCGGCTTTGGCCAGCGGATACCCATCGAAGGAGGACGCCACCGTGCCGGCAACGCCCGGCGCATTGATCAAGATCGAGGAGGTCGAGCCACCGAAGATCGCGCCGTAATAGACGCCCGCCATCAGGATGAGGCCAGTGGACGGATCAAAACCGTAGGTGATCGGGATCATCAGCGCGATGGCCGAGATCGGGCCAAGGCCCGGCAACATGCCGATAAACGTGCCGGCAAAACAGCCGACCAT
This sequence comes from Hyphomicrobiales bacterium, assembly GCA_046290415.1. Classification (GTDB taxonomy): domain Bacteria; phylum Pseudomonadota; class Alphaproteobacteria; order Rhizobiales; family MH13; genus MH13. The sequence continues at coordinate 14,475 of JBKAGN010000042.1, read as the reverse complement.
CACCATCAAAAGGTTGATCGGTTGGGCGGCGACGCCGACGCCCGAGAGGATCCCGTCAAGCATCGCCCATCACCTCAAAAACTCAGGCAGCGGTTCAACGAACACATCCAGCCCCTGTGTCATCAACAGCCAGAACCCGACGACCACGGGGATCGACGCGCCGATCAGCACCAACCAGCGCCGCTCGCCCATGACCCAGAAGCCGCCCATCAGGAAAATGCTGGTGGAAAGAATGAACCCAAGCAGGCGCACCGTCAGGCCGTAAAAAATCATCAGGCCGCACAGTACCGCCACGCGCTTGAATGTCATGCCGCTGGTATCGACGGGCCGATCATCGCCGGGCTTCACCAGCAAAAAGAGCCCCAAAACAATGCCGACAAAGGTAAGGAACTGCGGCGCGGTGCGCGCGTGAAAAGCCTGGTTCAACTGAAACGGCAGCAGCGTGATGCTCGTGCTCAGATAGCCATAGGCCACAAAGAACACCAGCAGCAGCAATGCGCCTATGCGGTCACGCGACATAAACTTCCCCGCCCTCGCCTTGATGTTACCCGTCGATGTCACCCGACATGGAAAACTGGCGCCGACTAAGTAGCCGGCGCCAGATGATGCTTGATCAATCGATCACAGGAACCCGAGCTCGCGCATCAGATCGCCAATGATCTGCTCCTGCTCTTCCAGGAAGCCGGTGAACTCATCGCCCGGATTGAAGATTTCGACCCAGCCGTTGCGATCGCGCACTTCGGCCCAAGCGTCGGTCTCATACATCGCCGCCAGTTTGTTCTGATAGGCCTGCGACAGTTCGGCCGGCAGATCGGGAGCACCGAAGAACCCACGCCAGTTGACGAACTCAGCGCCCGGAGCACCGGCGCTGTCGCAAGTTGGCGCATCGGGTGCAGCGGCCACTGGCTCCAGAGACGTCACGCAAAGAATGCGCACCTGATCCTGACGGGCCATTTCCACCGCTTCGGAGAAACCGGTCGACAGCGCCTGCGCTTCGCCCGACAGCAGGCCTGCCATGGCATCGCCGCCGGCATCATACGGGATGTACTTCACTTCGGTGGGGTTACCACCGGCGGCGCGCATTACCAGCGCTGCGACCAGATGGTCCATACCGCCAGCAACCGAACCACCGGCAATACCAACAGAGCGTGGATCATCATTGTAGTCGGCGAGCAGATCTTCAAACGACTGATACTCAGAGTCATTGTGCACAACGATTGCCGCATAGTCGCCGATCGTGCCGGCCACGGGTGTCAGATCGCGGAATGATTGTGGGAACACGCCCTGTAGCGAGCGGATCACGATCGGTGTGGAGTTCACCATCAGCGTGCCCTGCTGCTGCTCGGCGGTTTCGATGAGGTGGGCAATCGCCACACCGCCGCCGCCGCCGGACATGTTCTCATAGGACGCCGATTCCAAAAGGCCCGCTTCGGTCAGCGCCTCGCCGGTGCCGCGCGCGGTGCCATCCCAGCCGCCGCCTGCGCCGCCTGGAATGAGAAAGTGCAGCTCGCTCACCACATGGTGATCGGCTTGCGCAGCGGTGAACCCACCTCCGGCAAGCATGGCAGCAGCGGCCGTGCCCAAAAGGGCCCGTTTGAGTGTTTTGGTCATATTGGTCTCCCTAACCATCTGTCAGCGCGGCGTTTCCCGCGTCTTTCTTAAGCCCCATCACGGAGCTTGATCGGCAATAGGGCATAGGTCCGGGGTGTTTGTCACGCCCCTATCGACGATAGCTTTGTCGTTTTTGCAACTGGTTGCAAAGCTACGAACAAACACTTTCGCCGCCAGCGCATCCAACAAAGAACAACAATAAAACGGATTCTTTTGGCCAGTTAATACTTGTGAAAGCGATTTTATGTAAATTTACTTACGTAACGGAAAGACGTGAAATACGCACTCCGCTCACCAGGAAGGTAAGTCGATGGATTTGGTAGGTCTCACCTATGTTAGCATTCGCCGGCACACACCCAATGTCGATCCGCTGCAAGAATTGCGCAGAATTCATCGATGTTCTGTCGACAACAACCCGGCGCTTGGCATTACCGGCGTCTTGCTGTGCACCAAAAACCACTACATTCAGTTCATCGAAGGTGAGGAAAAAGTGGTGCGCGACCTGTTCGACAAGATCCAGAGGGACAAGGCGCACTACAATATCAAACTGCGCCGCTCCTCGATCCTGGAGGAACGCCAGTTCCCGGATTGGTCGATGAACGTGGTCTACATCCAATCGATCAACCAGGCGCTCTACGGCTATGAGGATCCGACCTCGGATCTCAATCCCTACCACCTGACCAGCGATGTGCTGTTCGGTCTCTTGTCGGCCGGCGCCAAACAGACCCTCTGCTCGCAATTGCGCGTCGCCTAACAGCGCTGGAAACCGCCACGCCTGCATGCATTCAGCGGCCTGGGAGACGATTCGGCAGGTCCTAGCGCCGTTGCTGTGTCAGGAGATCGACCGGTCTTTTGCCACATCCTCAGGCACGCGATCAACGCGATTAATCCACAGGGCTCAAATCGTGCCAAGCGGTTGCCTTGGCGGGACATATCGCTGTTCGGCGCTGAACCATGCGGCGCGTTTTTTGCCCGGTATTTGGGGCTTTTTTGCAATTAAACCGAGCACTTGCTACCCTAGGTCGTCAGCGTCGCTCGACGAAACCAAGCCCAAGCACCTTTTCCACGGTCGGCCAAGCTCCTGGCTGATCGGCAGATTTTTTGAGGATTTATGCCCATCAAACCACCCGTTACCGACCTTCCCATCCGCGTTGCCAAGTCTGGCTTCTATCGTGGTTTCACCAAAGACGTTACGATCACAGCCAAAATCCTTGTGGGTGGCTTGATCCTCTGGGCCATCGCCTTTCCCGACCAGGCAGCTTCCGTGCTTGGCGCGTTGAACAGCATCATTCTTGCTTCGTTCAATTATTGGTACGTCTATTCCGTCGCCTTCTTTCTGATCCTCTGTTTTGTTCTCGCCCTATGGCCAACCGCCGGGCGCATGAAGCTCGGCGTTGAGGAGGACAAACCGGAGTTCACCAACTTTTCCTGGTTTTCCATGATGTTCGGCGCCGGCATCGGCATCGGCATGCTGACCTTCGCCACCGCTGAGCCGATGTACCATTTCGCGGCCAACCCGGCGACCATTCAGGGCCTCACCGAGGGCAGCACGGCAGGTAACGTGCGCGACGCCTACATTTGGTCGTTCACCCATTGGGGTCTGGCCGCCTGGGCTTGTTACGCGATCGTTGGCTTGGCGCTTGCCTTCTTCTCCTATCGGCGTGGATTACCCCTAACGATCCGTTCGGCTTTGACGCCGATCTTCGGTCAGAAACTGTCTGGCCCTGTCGGACACGTGGTTGATATCGTCGCCGTGGTTGCCACCGTCCTGGGTGTTGCTCAAACGCTTGGTTTCGGTGTCGAACAGTTCATCTCCGGACTGTCGCGCATCGGCTTTGGCGATTGGCTCTACAGCGTCAACGAAGCCGGCGAGCGGTCCTCATCGACCCTTGGGATCATCTTTGCGCTTGTCGTTATCATGGGCGCCTCCACCCTTTCGGCCCTGTCGGGCGTCGGCAAAGGCATCAAGTGGCTGTCCAACATCAATATGGGCCTGAGCTTCTTCATCCTGGCCTTTTTCCTGCTGTTCGGCTCCACCTTCTTCGGCGCGCAGGCACTTGTGCTCGGTATCTTCGACTATCTGGTGTCGATCCCGGGCAACATCTTCACCGTCTGGGCGGCCGATGGCACCGAGACCGGCGATGCCCTCGCCGGATGGCAGGGTGGCTGGACCATCTTCTACTGGGCCTGGTGGATCGCGTTTGCCCCGTTTGTCGGCGTGTTCCTCGCCCGTATCTCCAAAGGCCGCACGATCCGTGAATATGTGCTTGGCGCAATGATGATCCCTGCGGTCATGTGCTTCGTCTGGTTTGCTCTGGTGGGTGGCACCGCCATCGATCTGGAACTCACCGGTGTGGCCGATGGTGCCATCGCTGGCGCAGGCCAGGCTGACCAACTGTTCGCGATGCTTTCGGTCATGCTCAGTGACGGCCTCGCTTACATCATGTCGGTCGTTGTTGTGATCTTGCTACTGACCTATCTGGTCACGTCTGCCGACAGTGCCGTGTTGATCATCAATACGATCAATGCTGCTGGCGATGAAGGGCCCAAGGCACGCCCGCACATCCTGTTCTGGGGTGCAGCGCTTGCTTTCGTGGTCGGTGGCTTGATTGTCGCTGGTGGTTTAGGCGCCATCCAGACCGCCATGGTCATCGGAGCCCTGCCGTTCAGCCTCGTCATGGTGCTGATGGGCTTGTCGCTGATCCGAGCGATCTACAAGGACGGCCAACGCGAGAAGCATGGTTTGCCAACCACCTTTGTCGACGACGACGAAGGTTCGGCACCCGCCACGGCCCCGGCCGAATAGCCAGGCTTACAAGCTGAAAAAAAATCAGCGGCACGCTTCGGCGTGCCGCTTTCTCCTTTGAAGACTTTTTCGGCCCTTGAGAATAAGGCCTAGGGCCGGGCTTAAGCCATCGCCTGCCCGCAATGAGCGCCCGACAAGAAGGCGAGCTCGATGCGGGGCCCGAGCAAACCATCGCCGGCAACCCCAAGCGATCCATCAGCGCTAAGCAGATAAGGTTCGCCAAGTGCCTCTTCGACCAGCGCATACCGCCAACGATGACCGGCGCCATAGATCGGCTGCGGCACATCAACGCCGATCTCTTCCTGAAAGAGGCGCAGAAGAACCGGCACCATGGCCTCGCGTTCTTCCTCAATGTGGGCGGCTGAATAGGCCGCCGAAGCCTGCACCACCCACAAATCATGATCGCTTTGTCGGTTCGGCCCGCGCGCCGCTTGACGGCACACCATGGAAAACTGGCTTGCCTCGCCAAGCTCTGGCACATCGGGCAGATCAAGCGGTTTGTCGAAGGCGGCAAGCAGGGTGTAGCTCGGCGCATAGGATATGTCGCCAAGACGCTGAAAAACCTCGCCAAAGGCTTCCAGAAGGTTGAGCGCCTGCGGCGCCGGCGCCGTCACGATCACCTTGTCGAACGGACCGTGATGGGTGCCGTCCTTGTCCGAGAGTACATAACCTTCGGCCACTTTGCCGATATGGGCGACCTCAAAACCGGTGGCAATCACAATGCCGTCCTGGCCCTCAAAACCAGCCTTCACCAGCGCCGCCATGCCGGGCTTGCCGATCATCGCGCCTTGCTTGACGCTGTCCCAGACATGCACCGCACCCTTTTCGTGCAGCTCGGCAATGTATTGCGAGAAGGCCGGGTCGCGCACGGTGGCGTACTGCGCGCCGTGGTCAAACGTGCCATAGTCTGTGCGCCGGGTGGAAAGGCGCCCGCCAATACCGCGGCCCTTGTCGAAGACCTGCACGGCGTGACCCGCCGCCGCCAATGTGCGCGCGGCAGCAAGGCCGGCCATGCCGGCGCCGATCACTGCGACATCAAGGGTCATCAAAGGGCCTCGCCATTGTTCCGCTGTCACCCATATAGCGAGCGATGAGCGCAACTTCATCAGAAAACGGAACGATCGCAGCCGACAAGGCGACGCAGGCCTGCACGGTCTATTACGACGGCGCCTGTCCGCTCTGTCAGCGCGAGATCGCCCTGTATCAGGGCATGGGCGGGGCCGAGGCCATCCGCTGGCACGATGTCAGCACCCATGGCACGGGCGCTGAGGACTTGGCGACTGGCGATGCCATGGCCCGTTTCCATGTCCGCCGCGCGGATGGAACGCTGGTATCGGGCGCACGCGGCTTCTTCGAAGTGATGAAGACGATCCCCAAGCTGCGCTGGCTAGGTCACGTTCTCTCGGCTCCGCCAATCCCCTGGGTTGCCGAAGGCGCCTATCGGCTCTTCCTGTCGCTGCGTCCGTTGCTGAAACGCATCGTGCCCGCGCCCAAGGTGCGACCGCGCAACGATGTCTCGGCGAACGATGGCTGACTTCCCCGCCTCCCGCGAGGCCGCATTGGATCGCCTGCGTGCCTTTGCACCCAAAGCAGGTCGCGCCTACGCCGCAGGTCGTAACACCAATTTCGGTCAAGACAGCCGCCAGGCCGTTTCCATGCTCTCTCCCTATCTGCGACGGCGCATGATCACCGAGCGTGAGGTGGTCGAGTACGTGCTGAAACACCATGCACCAGAGGCTGCTGACAAGTTCATCCAGGAGGTGTTTTGGCGCACCTATTGGAAGGGATGGCTGGAAATGCGCCCCGCCATTTGGGAGCACTATCTGAGCGAACGCGAAGCCGCGCTCGCCAACCTGCCTGAAGGCTATCAGGCTGCCATTGAGGGACGCACCGGCATAGAAGGGTTTGACGATTGGGCGCGCGACCTGGTCGAAACCGGCTGGCTGCACAATCATGCCCGCATGTGGTTCGCCTCGATCTGGATCTTCACGCTGAAGCTGCCTTGGGTGCTCGGCGCTGATTTTTTCTACCGGCATTTGATCGACGCCGATCCGGCGTCCAACACGCTCTCCTGGCGCTGGGTGGCGGGCCTCCACACCAAAGGCAAGACCTATCTGGCGCGGTCGGATAACATCGAAAAGTTCACCAAGGGTCGCTTCCGACCGACCAATCTTGCGCCCTATACCGAACCGGTGACGGAGGGTTTGGATGTCCCCGACCCGCTACCGCCACGGCAAGCCGAAACGCGCGTGCCCGACGGACCTTATGCGCTTCTCCTGACGTCGGATGATCTGCATCCGGAAAGCTGGCCGGGCTATGCAACCAACCCGCCCGATCTCGTCATCCATGTCGGGCAGTTGCCACAAGAAGCCGAGCTCAACAGCGGAGCCATCGCCGCGCGCTTCACCCGCGAGGCAATCGAGAGCACTATCGCCCGGCTTGGTCGACCAAGCGCGCAAAGTGTCGCGACCAAAGAGGCTTTGTCGCGACTAATGGGCGAGAAAGTCCTGAACGTTCTGGCCGTTCCCACCTGTTGTTCCGGAACAAGTCGGTCATTTTTGAACCAAGTTCTGGTTGATTTGGAGAGCGATGGCATCAGCGTCCACGAGGTGAAACGCGCTTGGGACGATCACGCCTGGCCGCATGCGACGGCCGGCTTCTTCAAGCTGAAGAAGAAAATCCCCAAGCTCCTCAGCCAGGCTGGGCTGCTAGCTTAGGCGGCCTCTTCGACGTCCAGCCGACCCTCTTCGACCGCGTGGCAGGCCACCGAGCGTCTGGCCACCGTGATGCTCTTGGGCACCTCGGCTTTGCAGCGATCATTGGCGAACGGACAGCGCGGGTGAAACACGCATCCCGACGGGGGGTTGATCGGATTGGGGATCTCGCCCTGCACAGGCTGGCGCTCGCGACCGACCTGCGCAATCGACGGCACGGCATCAAGCAGCATGCGCGTGTAGGGATGCGCAGGATTGGAAAAAAGGTCTTGCGTATCAGAGACTTCCACCAGACCGCCGAGGTACATCACGCCGATGCGATTGGCCATGTAGCGCACGACCGCGAGATTATGACTGATGAACAGATAGGTGAGACCAAGCTCATCCTGCAGGTCACGCATCAGGTTCAAGATCTGCGCCTGCACCGACACGTCGAGCGCCGAGGTCGGCTCATCGCAAACCAGAAATTCCGGGTTCGACGACAGCGCCCGGGCGATGCACAGGCGCTGTCGCTGACCGCCGGAAAACTCGTGCGGATACTTCACCGCATCGCGCGCATCCAGACCGACAAGCTCCAGCAGTTCGCCAACCCGGCGGTTGATCGCCGCCTCGTCATCGATGAGGCCAAAAACCCGAATAGGCTCGGATATGATCCGGTCGATCCGCCAGCGCGGGTTGAGGCTGGCATATGGGTCCTGAAAAATCATTTGCATCCGGCGCCTTAGCGACGCCCGCGCCGCATCGTCCGCATTGCCGTGCACCAACTGGCCATCGACGCGGATGAGCCCATCAGTGGGGTTCAAAAGCCCAATCACCATCTTGGCGACGGTGGATTTGCCCGACCCCGACTCGCCGACCAAGGCAAAGGTTTCACCCTTCTTGATGTCGAAGGACACACCCGAAACCGCCGTCAGCATTTGCTCCGGCAGCCGCTCGATCACCCGATTGAGCCAAGGCTTGGAGACGTTGAACTTTTTCACCAGCCCTTCAACTTTAACGAAAGAACTCATTCAGCCGCCTCCTTGGTGGCAAGATGTGCATAGGCCGGGTCGTGCAGGAAGCAGGCAGCATGGGACCGATCGACCTGCATCAAACCCGGCCGTTTGGTGGCGCAGGGCTCGAACCGTCTTGGGCAACGCGGATTGAAGGCACAGCCTTCCGGCAACCGATCAAGACGCGGCATCGATCCGTGGATCTGCGCCAACCGGTCCCCCTCGGTATCAAGGTCCGGAATCGCCCCCATCAGACCCACCGTGTAGGGGTGGTGCGGGTTGTGGACGACATCATTGACCGGTCCGATTTCGGCAATCCGACCGGAATACATCACCGCCACACGGTGCGCCGTTTCAGCAATCACGCCCATATCGTGGGTCACCAGAATGACCGCCGTACCACGCTCGGCGCAGAGGCGTTTGAGCAGCGCGATCACCTGCGCCTGCACCGACACATCCAGCGCCGTGGTCGGCTCATCGGCGATGATCAGCTCCGGCTCAGCGGCCAGCGCCAGCGCGATCACCACGCGTTGGCGCATCCCGCCGGAGAACTCATGCGGAAAGGCATCAAGGCGCTCAGAAGCTGCTGGGATGCCAACATCTTCAAGCAGCGAAACTGCCCGCTCACGGGCCTGGGAATCGCTCATGCTCAAATGCGTCTGGATGGTCTCCGTCAGCTGCCGCCCGATGGAGTAGAGCGGGTTCAAACTGGTAAGTGGATCCTGGAAGATCATAGCGATCTTCTTGCCGCGAATCTTGCGCATCTCTTCCAGCGGCAAACCGTCAATGCGCTGGCCGTCCAGCGTAACCGTCCCGCCGCCGATGCGCCCCGGCGGTTCCAAAAGACCGATGATCGCCGCGCCCGTGATCGACTTGCCCGCCCCGGATTCGCCAACCAGGCCGAGAACTTCGCCGCGATGAACATCGAAGGAGACGCCATCGATGGCGCGCAAAAGCGCATGGCGGGTGGGGAATTCCACCACCAAATCGCGCACTTGGAGCAGCGCTTCCTGGGAGGAAGCGGTTGGGGCGGAAGCTTCGGATTCACTCATAACACTCAGCCCCTAGCGCAGTTTCGGGTTCAGCGCGTCGCGCAGCCAGTCGCCCAGCAGGTTCACCGACAGCGCGAGCGCCAGCAGCGTGATCGCCGGGAACAGCAAAATCCACCATTCGCCGGAGAACAGGAAGTCTTGACCGGTATTGATCAGCGTACCGAGCGAAGGCGTGGTTTTTGGCATACCGACGCCCAGGAACGACAAGGTCGCCTCAGCAATGATCGCCAGTGCCAGGCCGATGGTCGCGATGACCAAAACCGGCCCCATGACATTGGGCAGCACATGGCGAAGCATGATCGTGAACGGCTTGACGCCGATCACCCGCGCGGCCTGCACATACTCCTTGTTGCGCTCCACCAGCGTCGCTCCGCGCACGGTACGGGCATATTGCACCCAGTCCGAAAGAGCGATGGAGACAATCAGGATCCAGACAGCCAGATCGTTACGCATGTCCGGAGGCACCAAGCCGCGCACGACGCCAAACACGAGCAGAGCAATCAGGATGGACGGGAAGGTCAGCTGCACATCGGCGATGCGCATGATCACCACGTCAGCCCAGCCGCCGCGATAGCCGGCGACCAATCCCAAAACGATGCCGATCACCATGGCCAGCGCCACCGCGGATACGCCCACGAAAAGCGAAATCCGCGAGCCGTAAAGGATGGTGGAAAAGATATCGCGGCCCTGATCGTCAGTGCCCAGCCAATACACGCTTCCGGTAAATTGGTTTGGCTCCATCGGCGCGGTGAACCCATCCATCAGATTAAGCTCTGCCGGGTTGAACGGATTTTGCGGCGAGATCAACGGCGCGAAAATCGATGCCAGCACGATGATCAAAACAACCACAGCGGCGACGATCGCAACCGGCGAGCGGGTGAAGGAATACCAAACGTCGGAACGCTTGATCCGCGTAATCAAAGAGGGTGCTTCGGCCTTGGCCGCTTCGATCTTCTCGGCGACAGCCTTGGCGTCAACCAAGCTTTCGGTTTTGTCGATGGATGTATCGCTCATGCTCAGCGCTCCTACTTCGATGTACGGCGCTCGACCCGCAAACGCGGATCCACGGCGAAATAGAGAAGATCGACGATCAGATTGACCAACACGAAAAACACGGCGATCAGCATCAGGTAGGTCGCCATCACCGGGATATCGACAAAGTTGATGGCGTTGATGAACATCAGGCCAACGCCTGGCCACTGGAACACCGTTTCGGTGATGATGGCGAAAGCAACAATCGAGCCCAGCTGCAAACCGGTGATCGTAATCACCGGGATCATCGTGTTTTTCAGCGCATGGCCGAAGTTCACCGCGCGCGCCGAAAGCCCGCGTGCCCGGGCGAACTTGATGTAATCGGTGCGCAGCACTTCCAACATTTCAGAACGCACCAGGCGCATGATGAGTGTGAGCTGGTAAAGCCCCAGCGTGATGGCCGGCAGGATCAGCGACTGCAGGCCTGAACTGGTCAGAAACCCCGTCGTCCACCCCCCGATTTGCACCACTTCACCGCGCCCGTTGGACGGCAGCCATTGCAGCTCCACAGCGAAAATCCAGATCAGCGCGATGCCGATCAAAAAGGTTGGAAGCGACACACCGATCAACGAGGTCGTCATGATGGCCGTGGCCAGGAAACCCTTGCGGCGCAGCGCGGTGTAGACGCCAAGCACCAGTCCACCAACCAGCGCAAACATGCCCGAGACAAAGGCCAGTTCCAGAGTGGCTGGCAACCGCTCACCAATCAATTGCGAGACCGGCACACCGGCACGGTATGAGATGCCAAACTCACCTTGAACTGCACCCCAAAGAAAGTTGAAATATTGCACGACAAACGGGTCGTTCAGCCCAAGGCGTTCGCGCAAATTGGCGATGTCCTCAAACGTGCGCTCCTGCCCGAGCAGGCTCTCGATAGGGTCGCCCACATAGCGAAACATCAAGAATGCGATCAAACCAACGATCAGAAGAACGACGATTGATTGGAAGACACGGCGGATGACGAAGGCGATCATGCGCGACCCTCATATGATGATGGCGGGCCACTGGGGCAGCCCGCCATCAGGTTTCGTTAGTTCACGGTGACCCACCGCAGAATGAAGAAATTGTCCGAACGCGGCGAGACATCGACGCCGTCACGCACACCCCAAAGGATCGGCTGCGAATAAAGCGGCACATAGGCCACCTCATCCTGATAGATCGCCGTGATCTCGTCGATCATGCCCTGGCGAACGGCCTCATCGACCTCTGACTGAACGGCAGGCAGAAGCTCATCGACCCGTGCGTTGGAGAAACCGCCAAAATTCCAGGACCCCAGGCGACGCTCCTCATTGGGCGTCGAGACCAGGAAGCGGATCGGGTGCTCGTGATCGAACGTGCCTGGCGACCAGCCCAGCAGATACATGTCGAAATTGTCGGCGCGCAGCTCCGGCCAGTAATTGGCAACCGGCATGGTGTTGAGATCGACTGTAATACCGACCTGCGCCAACATGCCGACCACCGCCTGGCAGACGGCGGCGTCGTTGATGTAGCGATCGTTCGGGCACATGAGCGAGAAGGTGAAGCCGTCCTCATAGCCTGCTTCGGCGAGCAAGGCGCGCGCCCCGTCGGGATTGTAGTCCAGGCGCTCGGCATTGGCATCGGAGAAGCCGCGCATTTCCGGCGTCACCAGCTGCGCAACTGGCTCAACCGCCCCGCGCATGATTGTCGTGTTGATCGCATCGACATTGACCGCGTGATAGACGGCGCGGCGCACACGTTCATCGGCGAACGGGTTGGGCGAACCATCATAGGTCAGCGTTTCAGCTTCGTGCGGAAAGCCGAGCATCATCACGCGGGCTTCCTTGCCGACCATGACATTCATGCCGTCGGTGTTTTGCAGGCGCTCCACGTTTTGGATCGGCACAGGGTTGATGAAATCAACATCGCCAGCAATCAACGCGGCGAGCATCGTCGCGTCCGACTGGATCGGCGTATAAATCGCTTCGGTGATGTTGTGCTCCACCTCGCCCCACCAGCCGTCGAACGGCTCCAATACGGTGCGCACGCCTGGCGAGCGCTGAACCATCGCGAAAGCGGCTGTACCATTGGTGTTGAGCGTGGTGTAGCGCTCCTCGTCGGTGGCTGGCGTTTCAGCGCCGTTCTCAACGGCCCAATCACGATCCATGATCATGAAGTTGGCAATCGACCCAGGAAAGATCGGGTTCGGCGCCGAGGTCATGAAGTCGATCGTGTAGTCATCGACCACATTCACTTCGGTCACAGTGGCGAACCAGGAGCGCACGTCGGAGGTTTCGCCAGACGCGCGCTCATAGGAGAACAGCACATCGTCGGCGGTGAAATCCGCGCCATTATGGAAGGTCACGCCCTCGCGCAAATGGAACCGCCAGCCGTCATCGCCAAGCGCTTCCCAGCGCACAGCCAAAGCTGGTTCAACCGCCATCGTGCGATCACGGCGCACCAAGCCTTCATAAACATTGTTGAGGAAGCCAAGCACAGGCGCGGACGAAGCCGCGTGTGGGTCCATCGTGTTGGGGTCGGACGTCGTCGCCCAGCGGAACGTTTCCGCTGAGGCAGGAACAGCGGCGCCAAGCGCAACAGCCAGCGCGAGCGTTGAAACCGCCAGACGCGTTTTTGTTTGGGACATGAGTGGTTCCTCCAAAATACGGCCACAGCGCGAGGATGCGGGGCCGTTCTATCCAAATGCGGGCAAAGCGTTGGATGCCTTTGGCCCTGGCCCGGATAGTGGGCGGTCAGGGTGGCGGGGCAAGCCATAACCTTGCAAACCCCGCCACCTTAGCGACATCGTGTTCTACGCGGTCATCAATTGAACGTGAGGAACTTAAAGTGCGGCTGATCTTCAGGCTGCACGGGGAAGTCGATGTTCTCGCGCATGCCCCAATTGAGCACCTGGTTGTGGATCGGGATGTAGAGCACATCCTCCTGCACTTGCGCCCAGATGTCCGCGATGGTCGCGTTGCGCACGTCCAGATTGGTTTCCGATGCCAGCGAGACGATCATTTCGTCGACTTCCGGGTTGGAATATCCGGTGTTGTTCCAGGAGCCGTACTCATCCGTGGTCGAGTGCACCAAGAAGTTGAACACGTACTCAGAGTCGAACGTCGGAACGCCCCAGCCGAGCAGGTAAAACTCGGTTTCCTGATTCTGGATCAACGGGAAGTGGTTGGCGCGGGTTTGCGCTTCCAGGTTCGCCGTGATGCCGATTTGAGCAAGCATGCCGACAACAGCCTGACAGATCGCCTCATCGTTGATGTAGCGGTCGTTCGGGCAGTTGAAGATGATCTCAAAGCCATCCTCGTAGCCGGCCTCAGCCATCAGAGCGCGCGCTGCATCCACGTCCGTTTCAGGAACGGTGTTCAGCTCTTCAGTCCAGCCATTGACGAACGGAGGCATGATGACGCCGGTCGGATCGGACTGACCACGCATCACAACCTGACGGATCGCATCGCGGTTGACCGCGGTATTGATCGCCTGGCGCACGCGCACATCGGCAAACGGGTTGGCGCCTTCGACATTGTCCGTTTCCAGATCATCTTCGCCCTGCTGCATGCCCAGGAAGATGACGCGGTTTTGTGCTGCGGTCACAACCTTCAGGCCGTCCGTGCTCGCCACGCGATCAAGATCCTGCACCGGGATGTCCTGGATCAGGTCCACTTCGCCCGACAGCAGCGCGGCAACGCGGGTCGCCTGGTTCTGGATCGGGGTGTAGATGATTTCAGACACTTCCAGCGGGAACTCGCCAATGCCCCAATAATCGGGGTTGGCGGTCAACACGGTGCGCACTTCCGGCTCACGGCTTGTCAGGCTGAAAGCGCCCGTGCCGTTGGCGTTGCGCGCGGCAAAGCTGTCTTCACCATTGGCAATGTCCTGAACGGCCACGACGTTGTTCGCCTCAGCCCAGCCCTGATCCATCATGAACAGGTTGGTGAGGTTGTTCGGGAACAGCGGGTTCGGCCCTTCGGTACGAATGTGCACCGTGTAGTCGTCAACCTTGATGACTTCATCAACCGAGGCCAGAAGCTCTTTCATGGCCGAGGTTTCGGACATGGCGCGATTCAGCGAGAACACAACGTCGTCGGCGTTGAACTCCGCGCCGTCATGGAAGGTCACGCCCTGGCGCAGATTGAACACCCAGATGGTCGGGTCGTCGCTATGCGGGGCCCAATCGGTGGCAAGAGCCGGGATGATGGCACCAGCCATATCGCGCTGCAGCAGCGGCTCGTAAACCTGATGCGCCAGCGTATGGGTCGGGCCCTCGTTCTGCGCATGCGGATCAAGGGTCAGCGAAT
>JBKAGN010000041.1:0-31766 GCA_046290415.1 Hyphomicrobiales bacterium | reverse complement strand
GACTTCCGCTATCCATCAAATCTTCTCACTTGCAAACCGCAGTCGGTCCATACATCCGCGCCCGTTTAGGACGCTGGCCGACGACGTGCTTTAGTGTACTCTACTCTCTGGCCGAGTGGGCCCCCCGGTCAACTAAACCGGAGGCCATTGCTACTCTATGCCAAAGGCACCAGAGGAAGGCCTGCAATCGCGATCGCGAATACGCCAAGTGTAATGCCGGTGTAGCCAAGAGCCACGAGGCGAATGGTGCCAACAGCGCCGGAGGATCCACCCGCTCGACGATCCAGCCAAAGGGCCATCAATGGCAGCGCCTGCATAGCGTGAAGAGCGAAGAAGTGCGCAGGTCGCAAATCGCCGGTGACACCAGACCAACCGACCAACGGCAAAGTCGGCGCGCCTTCGGGATGAATGCCGACATGGTGCCCGCCAACAACGCTCAGATAACCAGCCGTGATCATGGTCAGCACAAACGTCATTAGGAAGCCAACCCAGATCGCTTCGCGCAGTGCAGGCGACAGTTTTGCATCCGCATCGCGTTTAACCAGCCAGCCAATCACAGCAACAGCGACTACCAATGCGACAGCTCCAATTGCCATCACGCGGGTGTACATGAAGTCGTGGAATGGCGTGCTCATGTTAAAATGAGAGGCCTCAGCCTGTGCGCCTTGAAAGATCATGTAGGCCATTTCCGACAGGAAGGCTGCCGCCATGACCCAACCGATGATCTTAAGCGCCCAACCAGTGCGCAACGCCTTTGACATGCGCACCTCGACAACCGCCAGTGTTGCAAACAGAACCGCAAAGCTGAGCGAGAACTTCAACGGCTTCATCCAGACGAACGCTCCGTCCACCATGCGGCTGTCGATGGTGCCCCACATCATGCTAATGAGCGCAAGCACAACAGAAACAACGGTAAGGGTCTGAAACTGTGTGGGCATAGGAGCCCTGATCATAGTTGGATTTGTATCAAGCAGCGCCATTATTGGCCCCTTTCAGTTTGAGTGAGTTCAGAGGAAGAGTGCGAAGCCGCAGTCCAAGTTCGGTGAGCGCCGCAATGAGGAAGCCCATCGGCCCGAGCATGAAGGTGGCGAACAGGATTGGTGCTTGAATGATGCGTCCGACGCTGAAGCGATCCATGCGCGCCGCCATGACCGCACCGACAAACAGGTCGAAGGCAAGAAAATGGACCCAACCAGCTAGAAGCGCCCAGTCGTTCTCAAACAAGAGCGCAACGGAGGCGAGGCTGTAGAAACCGCCTTCTGCTGCCGAAAAGTGGCGCAGGATCACCACAGAATAGAGCGCCGAAATTGCGCCTGGAATGATCCATAAGGGAACCGCGTTTAACCATCCAAATCGCCTTGGTCCAAGGATGAGGATGACCCACCCTGCCATTGCTGCGGTTCCAGCAAGGGAAAAATACTCTTCAGGGTTCATCATGAAACTCCGTTGATCTTGAAAGAGATTGGGGATTTGAAGTGATGTGCCATTACGCGATCTCAGGGGTGTTGGCGGCCCGGCTGCTGTTGGAAGACAGAAGACGAACAAAGCCAACAATGAGGGCTGCACAAATGGCGAAACCAAAGAACTGACCGACTAAGGCGGCAAGTTGGGGCAAGTGCGCCGCGAAAACATAGCCAAGGCTGGCAAGCGCAGTTGACCAAACGACAGCACCAGCCACTGACGCAGTGCTAAAGCGCAGCCAGGAAAGCCTGCTTACGGCGCAGACGTAGTTCACATAAGGCCCGGTTGGGCTGAAGATTGTTCGACTGAGAAACACAGCCAATGAACCGTACGCATTGACCAGATGCTCGGCATGTTTTGCAGCAGACCGCGTCACTTTAGAACGCTGAAACCGTGACAGGATGGGCTTGCCAGCCACCTTACCAATCGTAAACGCCATCTGGTCGCCGATCACAAACGCGGTGACGCACACGAGAACGAGGCTCGTGAATGCAAACTGACCAGACGCTGATAAACCGCCTGCGACAAGGGCCACCACGGAGGCAGGCACTGGCACCGCCAAACATGCCAGGAGAACAATTGCAAAGACGACTGGTAGGCCCAGCTCGGCATTCAAGGTGAGTAGATCGAAGGGCATCGTATTATTACCACTGTAAATATCCATTGGCAACATGTATCAAAGAGCCTTGCCTTGGCAACCCAAAAAATTTACACTGGAAATATATTCGGGTTAGGTGCATGAAAAAACAGCATAAAAAAAGCTATCACCATGGCGATCTGAAACCCGCTTTGATCAAGGCAGGGCTAGAAATCCTGGAGGAAGACGGCCTTGAGGCGCTCACTATGCGCGCAATTGCAGCGCGCGTTGGGGTAAGTCACACGGCACCTAAGAACCACTTTGACGGTCTTCATGGGTTGCTGGCGGCAATCGCTGCGGAAGGCTTCAGGCGCCATGCCGCGGAAATGAAAACCGGCGTTGAGAATGCTTCGGATGGACGAGAACGGCTGGACGCTGCCTCAGAAGGTTACGCCAGGTTTGCTCGTGAAAATGGCGCGCTATTCCGGCTTATGTTCTCTCCCCGCTTCAACGAGAAGGCTGGCGAGGAACTGGTCACAGCTGCGCGTTCAAGTTATGGCGTGCTGCGTGGCATTGCCGAAGGTCTTGAATGGGAAAAGCCTGGGCCTGAGCGCAGCTCTGAGTTGGAAGCGTTACGAACCGAGCTCATGCTTTGGGTGTTTGTGCACGGCTATGCATCGCTAATGAATGAGGGCCAGATGCCTCGCAAGCCTGATGGCGAACCTGTGTTTGATGTGCTCGAGTTGATGCCTCAGTTCACCTATCGCGAATGATGTGTTGGCATCGGTTCCCGCTCTATTTTCGCAAATCTTGCCAACTGCACATAGGGTCGTTTTGTCCGCCGAGCGGACATTAGCTGTGCCGGCAGTTCCAAACCGATGAGCCGTCGCCGCTACCGCTCGGTGAGCTTGAACTCGATGCGGCGGTTGCGGGCGAGGCTGTCATCATCCTCGCCTTCAGCAATGGGCTGGAACTCGCCAAACCCTGCCGCCATCAGATGTTCCGGTGACACGCCTTCATCGACCAGGAATCGCACGACCGAGGTCGCGCGGGCGGTCGATAGCTCCCAGTTGGTGGCGTAAAGGCCGGTGCCGGAGAGGGGCCGGGAATCGGTGTGGCCATCGACGCGGATCACCCAATTGATCTCCTCGGGGATGGCCGCTTCGAGCTCACGTACAGCCTCGGCAAGACGCGAGAGTTCGTCACTGCCGCCTGGATTGATGTCGGCGGAGCCGGAATCAAACAGCACCTCGGATTGGAAGACGAAGCGGTCACCGACGACGCGAATGTCGGAGCGCTGGGAGAGAATTTGCCGCAGGCGACCGAAAAAGTCGGAGCGGAATTGCGAGAGTTCCTGCACCCGCTGCGCCAAAGCCACGTTGAGCCGTCGTCCAAGGTCGGCGATGCGCGTCTGGCTTTCCCGGTCGCGGGTCTCGGAGGCGTCCAGCGCATCCTCCAGCGCGGCGATCTGGCGGCGCAGGGCGGAGATTTGCTGATTGAGCAGTTCCACCTGGTTGAGCGCTTCACGGGAGATCGCCTGCTCTTCGTCCACCTGGTTCTGAAGCCCGGCGATGATCGACCCGCTGGTGTCCTCGGTTTCCGGGGTTTGCAGAAGGCCGGTCAGACGATCCTGTTCTTCGCGCGCGCTCTCAAGGCTTGCGGTCAGCGTTGCCAGGCGGCTTTGCAGCTCCTGGCCGGTGGCGCGTTCCAGCGCCAGCAATTCGGTGAGTTCGGCGATTTGGGCGTTCAGGCGGTTGAGGACGGTGTCACGTCCGGTGATCTCCTGGCTCAGGAAGAACTGCGCCAGCATGAAGATCGACAACAGGAAGATGATGACCAGCAGAAGCGTGGCCATGGCATCGACAAACCCCGGCCAATAATCGACCGCTCCGGAGCGCCGTCGGGATCGGGAAAGCGCCATATCCGCTTATTCGCCCGGTTCCTGGCCGCGCCCGCCATTGGCCGCAGAACCCGCCATGGTGCGCGAGACATCTTCCATGACCGTTGCCAGACGCTTGGTGTGTTCGCCCTGGTCTTCGACCCAATCGCGCAGCATCTGCTGTTCAGAGCGCATGTGCTGGACCAGCGATTGAACGCCGGCTGCCAAGCTATCGATGGATTGTTTGACAGCGGCTTGGTCACCAGTACCGGCGGCGCTTGCGCCACTGGCCGAGGATCCGGTCTGCGAGGATGACAGTTGGTTTTGGGCTGCGATCTGACGGGCCAAGCGGTCGACAGACCGCTCCAGCGAGACGATGGCGGTTTCGGTCGAACTGGTCTCTGTGCCAGCCTGCGAGACGTCAACGCCGGCCATGTTGGACATCCAATCCTCAAGCTCGGTGTAGAAGCGGTTTTGCGCCTGTCCGGCTTGCAGATCGAGAAAGCCAAGGACCAGAGAACCGGCCAAGCCGAACAGGGAGGAGGAAAACGCCGTGCCCATGCCATCGAGCGGGGCGGACAGGCCAGTTTTGAGGTTTTCAAAAATGGTGCCGAAGTCGCCGGAGGTCACGTCCAGACCGTCGATCGTGTCACCGACCGAGGCAATGGTCTGGGTCAGGCCCCAAAAGGTGCCGAGTAGCCCGAGAAACACCAGCAGGCCGATCATGTAGCGCAGAATTTCGCGCCCCTCATCGAGGCGCGTGCCGACCGATTCCAAAATCGAACGCACCGTCTGGGTCGACATGGTGGGTCCGCTGACACCTTGGGAATCGCGCAGATAGCTGGCGAGCTGAGACAGCAGGCGCGGATTGGGCTGGTCGAAGCCCGCGCCGTAATCGACCAAACGGAAGCCATTGACCCATTTGATCTCCGGCATCAGCCGGATGACCTGAAACACCGCCAGAACAATGCCGAGGATCAACACGCCGATGATCAGGCCGTTCAGGCCCGGATTGGCGGCAAAGGCGGTGGCGATCGGGCGGTAGAGGATAAGGACAAGAAAGCCGGCCAAGCCAACAAACACGGCCATCAACGCCAAATAGATCGTCGGGCGGGATAAGCTGTGGGGATCGGCACTGTCAGCCATCGGCACGCCTCATGCTCAACTGCGGTCTCAAAATCGTCATCGATTCGCGTCCTGGGTCAGCGACCCTGACGCAACCCCTCATAGCGTGTTCTCGGCTCAGACAGAACCTTCAATTGTGACCATCCTTGGGTGGTGCATAATTGCGGCTCTGTCCATGGATCAGGCGCCCTTTTTGGCGTTGGCGAGCTTGGCCTGTGCCTGCCGGGCTTCACCGAGCACTTTCAGGATCTGACCAACGATCAAATCATTGCCGGCAACGACCGACCCGGTCTCGAAAATCGCCGTGCCGCCCATCGTATCGCGCGTGATACCGCCGGCTTCGCGCACGATCAAAAGACCGGCGGCCATGTCCCAGGGCGAGAGGCCCGCCTCCCAATAGCCATCGAGCCGGCCGGCGGCGACCCAGCAAAGATCAAGCGCTGCGGCGCCCATGCGGCGTAGACCGGAAACTTTGCGCATCATGGTGGCGGCTTCGCGCAGGAACAGCGCGTGATCGCCGCGCCCAAGATGCGGCATGCCGTTGACAATCACACAGTCGGCGAGCTTGCGCCGCGCTGCGACGCGCAAGCGCTTGTCATTCAAAAAAGCGCCTTGGCCCTTCTCGGCGGCGAACATGTCGTCCGAAATCGGGTTGTAGACGAGACCCGCGACCATCTCGCCGTCGCGCTCCAGACCGATGGAAACGGCGAAGTGCGGCATCCCATGCAGGAAATTGGTGGTGCCATCGAGCGGATCGACAATCCAGCGATGCTGCTTGTCCTTGCCTTTGATCTCACCCCCTTCTTCGCCCAGGAAGCCCCATGTCGGGCGGGCTTCCTGCAACACCTCATAGATGCGCTCTTCGGCGCGGCGGTCAGCATCGGACACGAAATCGCTCGGTCCCTTGGTGGAAACCTGCAGGCGTTCCACTTCGCCGAAATCGCGCGTCAGACCGCGCCCGGCCTTGCGCGCCGCGCGTTCCATAATGGTGAGAAGGGCTGATTTTGCCATCTTGGTTGTATCTAATCCGCGCGCTTCACATAGCTGATTTCAGCGGTATCGACGATGATGCGCTCACCGGATTTGATGAAGGGCGGCACCATGACCTTCAGCCCGTTTTCCAGCATGGCCGGTTTGTAAGACGAGGATTGGGTCTGGCCTTTGACGACAGCATCCGCCTCGACGATTTCCAGCGTCACCTGGCTTGGCAGTTGAAAGCCGATGGGCGTTTCATCGTGTAGCTCGACCATCACCTGCATGCCGTCCTGGAGGAAGGCGGCGCGGTCGCCGACAAAATCCTTGGACAGATTGATCTGCTCGTAGGTCTCTGAATCCATAAAGACGAGCATGTCGCCCTCTTCATAGAGATATTGAAAATCCTTGGTGTCGATGCGGGCGCGCTCAACGCGCTCGTCGGCGCCGAAGCGGTTGTTCAGCTTGCGGCCATCGATCAGGTTTTTGAGCTCAACCTGGTTGTAGGCCGGGCCTTTGCCGGGCTTGACCGCGCCGGTTTTCACCACCGCCCACAGGCCGCCATCATACTCGATGACCATGCCGGGCCGGATTTCATTGCCGTTGATTTTCATGGGAACTCTACTCGTTGCTTTGATGTTCGCGCGCGGGGGCGCCGTGCTTTGGGGCTGTGGACCACACTCAGCCATGCAAGGCAACTCTTGTCGCCTTGGCGAAGGGCTGATGGCCCGTGTCGCGGCGGGTCAGTCCAGAGGGTTGTCGGGGGCGCGGTCCCGGGCGATGCGGTCCTGGGCCTCTTGGCGCTGTTCTTCGGGCAAAGCGCTGACAAAGGCATCAAGGCGTGCGTCCGACAAGCCGCCAGCTACGGCGCGGGCATGGTAGTAGGCCGCTTGCACCGGATCGAGCGGAACGCCGAAGCCTTGGCTGTAGGCATGGGCGAGGCGGTTTTCGGCCACCGGGTTGCCGGCTTCAGCGGCTCGGCGGAACCAGAAGATCGCGTCTTCGGTGCGCCGATCCTGTGACAGGTCTGGGTCGCCCGCATCGCCGGTCAGGAGGCCGAGGGCGAGCTCGATCTGCGCCTCGGTGTTGCCGCGCCGCGCGGCCCGGTCGAACCATTCATAAGCTTCGCGGGTGTCCTGGCGCACGCCGGCACCCTCTGCGTAAAGGATGCCGAGCGTGTAGATGGCGGTAACATTGCCTTCGTCAGCCGCCTCGCGCATCAGCTGTGCGCCGCGGTTTAGGTCGCGCTCCACGCCGCGACCTTCCAAATGTAACATGGCAAGCATCTGTTTGGAATCGGTGTGACCTTCTGCAGTGGCCGTTTGCAACAGGCTGGCGGCTTCCTCTTCGTTGCGCTCGATGAACGCGCCGTCGAGGATCATCGTGGCGAGCAGAAATTTTGCCTCCACATCGCCGGCCTCGGACGCCAGGCGGTACCATTGCGCGGCCTCTTCCTGACTGGCATCAACGCCGAGCCCGGCTGAATACATCTGACCCAGCAAGCGCATCGACGGGGCATCGCCGCGCCCGGCAAACGTGACGGCCAGGTCGAAGGCACGCGCGTAATTGCCAGCGAAGAAAGCCTCGAACGCGACCAGCGGATCAAGCGTGAAGGGGTCCTCGGCTTCCGGCTCGTCTTCTGTTTCAGCCTCCAGATCGACGGGTTCAGGAATAGGCGGCGTATCGGTGCCCTGTGCCAACGCGGGCGAAGCCAGCAGCAAAAGAGCTAGAAGGGTGCGCAGCATCAGGCAGCGGCCTCCGCGCGCTTGTGAGCAATGGCGTCGAGCATCGTGTTGAGCCGCGCGACTTCGGCGCCGGGATCGTCGGCATTCCAGATCTGTTCGCGCACGGCGAGAAATTCCACGCCGGCCTCGGCCAAGCTCGTAAACGCCTCGTCAGACGTGCCAGAGAGCGCCACGCAGGGGATCTTCATCATTTGCGCCCACCAAGTGGCCAGCGTCACGGTTTTGGGATGGGTCTCTTCGGTGGCGTCGCGATCTGTGCGACCGAAGAAAAGATAGTCGGGCTCCCGCTCGCCAACCTGCAGCGCCAGATGGCGGGTGTTGATCCCGCCAATGCCGACGATCATGCCACGATCAGCCAGTTTGGCCTGCGCGTCTGCGTCGAGAACCTTAGGATCGGTGAGGTGGATACCGTCGGCATCGAGGCGATCGGCCAAACGGTTGTCGTCGGCGACCAGGACGGCGACGTTGGCGCCTTGCGCGGTCTGAACGTAAGGGGCGGCAAAGTCCTGAAAGGCGCGCTCATCACTCTGGTCGCCATCGAAAAGCATGCAGCCGATGTCACCACCGGCCAATGCGCTGGCGAACCGTTCAGAGAAATCCTCTGGCAGGGTGCGCGGTGTGATCAGGAAAAGGCGGGAGCGGAAGTCGAGAAAAGCCATGAATGGTCCTGATGGTCATTTCTGGCCAAAAGAGCGGGAATGACGGCGATTTTGTGGAAGGTGCATGTTCACACCACCGTCGTCATTCCTGTGGGTCCGCGAGCGGCGGGTCTCGCTTCCATCACAGGAATCCACGCCACCAGCCTATCGGTGCGTTTTGCAACGCTGAGCGCGATGGAATGGAACCCCGTGATAACGGCAAGGGCGAAGCCGCCGTCCTATCCAGCCACCGATGCAGCGTAGATCGAGTCGATGGTTGCGGCGATGGTGGCGTTGAACTCGTCGTCGCTCTGCTGCGCCGAAAGCCCTTCGCTGAGCGCGCGCGAGAAGCTTGCAATCACGCCCGTGTTCTTGGCGAGGATGGCATTGGCTTCGTCGCGCTCGTAGCCTCCCGAGAGCGCCACGACCCGCATCACTTTGGGGTGGTCAACCAGCGGCTTGTAGAGGTTGGTTTTGGTGGGCAGGCTGAGCTTCAGCATCACCTTCTGACCGTCCGGCACACCGTCCAGATGCTTGATGATAGAAGCCAAGAGCAGGTCCTCTGCCTCAGCCTTGTCGGCGATCGAGATCGTGACCTCGGGCTCGATGATCGGCATCAGACCATGAGAGAGGACCTGGGCGCCCAATTCGAACTGCTGGGCGACGACAGCGTCGATACCGCTCGCTGACGCCTTGTTGATCACGGAGCGTTCCTTGGTGCCGAAGATGCCATGATCGACCGCGCGTGACAGCAGGTCGTCCAAGCCCGGGATTGGTTTCAACAGCTGAACGCCGTCTGCCTCATCCGCCAAACCCTTGTCGATCTTCAGGAACGGTACGACGCGGCGGTCTTCCCAGAGGTACTGGGCCGATGGCTTGCCGCCCATCTCGCGATCCATCGTCATTTCGAACAGAATCGCACCGATCACCTTGTCGCCGGTAAAGGCTGGGGCACTGGCGATCCGGGTGCGCATGGCATGGACGAGGTCGAACATCTCGGCCTCGGACGAATAGGCGTCCTCATTGATCCCGTAGAGCTTGAGCGCCTTGGGTGTTGACCCACCACTCTGATCGAGCGCGGCGATGAAGCCCTGGCCGTTGGTCATTTGTTCGGTCTGTTGGTCGTTGGGCATTGTTTCCCCCGATGTTTGATTGTCTTGAAAGGTCGTTTTTTCCAGCGTTTAGACGCTTAGCTAGTCTGTCTGCTGCTCAAGAGCAGCAACCCCCGGCAAAGTCTTGCCTTCCAGCCATTCCAGGAAGGCGCCACCGGCGGTGGAGATGTAGGTGAAATCGTCCGAGACGCCGGCATGGTTGAGCGCCGAGACTGTATCACCGCCGCCTGCAACCGAAAGCAGCGTGCCAGCCTTGGTGGCCTCGGCGGCGCCCTTGGCGGCTGCGACCGTGGCCGCATCGAAAGGTGTGATCTCAAAGGCGCCCAACGGTCCGTTCCAGACCAAGGTTTTTGAGGCCTTGATGGTGGCGACGACGTTGGCGACGGTCTGCGGGCCTGCGTCGAGGATCATCGCATCGGGTGGGCATTCATCGACGGGAACCGTCTTGTTCCAGGCGTTGGCGGCAAATTTCTGCGCGACGACGATGTCGATCGGCAGATGAATGGTGCAGTTTTCGCTCTCCGCCTTGTCCATGATGGCGCGGGCGGTGTCAGCCAGATCGTGCTCGCAGAGCGATTTGCCGACTTCGACGCCTTTGGCAGCCAGGAACGTGTTCGCCATGCCACCACCGATCACCAGATGATCGACCTTGGCCAGAAGGTTGGAGAGCAGGTCGAGCTTGGAGGAGACTTTCGCGCCGCCGACCACAGCAACCAGCGGATGCTCCGGCGCGCCAAGCGCTTTGCCGAGCGCCGTCAACTCGGCTTCCATCAAGCGACCGGCGCAGGCCGGCAGCAGGCGTGCAACGCCTTCGGTGGAGGCGTGGGCACGGTGGGCAGCAGAGAACGCATCGTTGCAATAGACATCGCCAAGCGAGGCGAGGAACTGCGCCATCTGCGGGTCGTTGGCTTCCTCCATCGGCGAGAAGCGGGTGTTTTCCACCAGGATCACGCTATCGGCCGGCGCGGCTTCGAGCATCGCGCGGTCGGGCTTTTCGATGAAGGTGACTGATTGGCCAAGCGCCTTTTCCAGCGCGGGCAGCGTGATGCGCAGTGAGAAATCGGGGTTGGGCTTGCCTTTGGGGCGTCCGAAATGTGCCAGCAACACCGGCCTGCCACCCATTTTCTGGATGTCCTTGATCGTTGGCACAATGCGTTCGATACGCGTGGCATCAGTCACTTTGCCGTCTTCGACGGGCACGTTGATATCGACGCGGGTGAGGACGATCTTGCCGTCAAGATCCATGTCGTCGAGGGTTTTGAAGGACATATTGCCTCTCGCTTCCAGTCGTTTTTTTTCGGCTTCGCGTTCCGCCAGCGTGTCGTTCAGGCGATCCAGTTTGCCGAACGAATGGCCAAGCAGGCGGATCACCAGCCAGGAATAGAAAAGGAGCGCGACAATGCCGGCGCCAATCAGAATGTTCTGAAGCATTGTCTAGTCTCCACCACCGCCGTCGCCTGGGCCAGGTCTGCGCATTGTGTCTTTCAGCATGAAGGCGAAGAAAACAATGAAAACCAGTGCAATGACCAGTTTGATCGCAAGGTACGGTTCCATCCGGCACCCTAAAGAAAACGGGCGCGGCTTTCGCCACGCCCGATCGGTTTTGCGCTAGATGAGTTTGGCCATCGCGACGGCTGTGTCGGCCATGCGGCAGGAGAAGCCCCACTCATTGTCGTACCAGGACAGGACCGAGACGAACGTGCCGTCCATGACCTTGGTCTGGTCCATGTGGAAGATCGAGGAATGCGGGTCGTGGTTGAAATCGACCGACACCAGCTTCTCTTCGGTGTAGCCGAGAATGCCTTTGAGCGGGCCCGATGAGGCAGCCTCTTTGATGGCGGCGTTCACCGCTTCCACCGAGGTGGCGTTCTTGGCGATAAACTTCAGGTCAACGACGGAGACGTTCGGTGTCGGCACGCGCATGGCAAAACCGTCTAGCTTGCCGTTGAGTTCGGGCAGCACCAGGCCAACGGCTTTGGCAGCGCCGGTGGAGGTCGGGATCATCGACATCGCCGCAGCGCGGGCGCGGTAGAGATCCTTGTGCATGGTGTCCAGCGTCGGCTGGTCGCCGGTGTAGGAATGGATCGTGGTCATCATGCCTTTTTCGATGCCGATGGCATCGTTGAGGACCTTGGCAACCGGCGACAGGCAGTTGGTGGTGCAAGACGCGTTGGAGACGACCAGATCATCGGCGGTCAGCACATCATGGTTGACGCCATACACGATGGTCTTGTCGGCACCGGCAGCCGGTGCAGAGACGAGCACGCGTTTGGCGCCAGCGTCCAGATGCATGGAGGCTTTGTCTTTGGCTGTGAAGATGCCGGTGCATTCCATCACGATGTCGATGCCCATTTCGCCCCAGGGCAATTTCGATGGGTCGCGCTCGGCGAGAACTTTGAATGAGTCGCCGCCTTCAATCTTGATGGTGTCGCCATCGACTTCCACCGATTTGGGGAATTTCCCGTGAACCGAGTCATAGCGCATCAGATGGGCGTTGGTTTCCACCGGGCCCAGATCGTTGATGGCGACCACGTCGATGTCTTTGCGGCCAGACTCGTAAATCGCGCGCACGACATTGCGCCCAATGCGTCCAAACCCGTTGATGGCAACTTTAACCGTCATTCCTTGTCTCCTAGACCAGTCGTGGTGATGTTGTTCGCGAGGTCGATGGTCAAAACCGCTTCCGGTCGTCCGGCGTGCGGCATCGGCTCACTTTTGCGCGCACACTATGACGCCTTTGCATGACAATAAAGGGCTGATCGCGCGCGCCAGCTATGCAGCACGCGACCAGCAAAGCGGTTAGTCGTCGGCCAGGGCCGCTTTGGCTGCCTCGGCGGCCGCTTCGGCTGTGATGCCGAAATGTGCGTAGACTTCCTTGTAAGGGCCGGATGCGCCAAACGAGTCCATGCCGATAAAGATGCCATCGGTGCCGATGAACCGGTCCCAGCCCATGCGGATGGCTGCTTCGATGGCGATGTTCACCGGTGCCTCGCCAATGGTGGAGGCCTGGTAGTCGGCGTCCTGCGCGTCAAAAAGTTCAAAGCAGGGCACCGAGACGACGCGGGCGTTGATGCCGGCATCGCGCAGCAGTTTGCGCGCGTTCATGGCGATCTCAACTTCGGAGCCTGAGGCGAACAAGCTTACTTGAGCCTCGCCACCGGCGGAGGCCAGTTCGTAAGCGCCTTTGGATGAGCGGTTCTTGCCGCCATTGTCGGTGCGCAAGGTCGGCAGGCCCTGGCGGGTGAGGGCATGGACGCTGGGGCCGTCCTCATTGAGCAGCGAGAGGTGCCAGCATTCGGCGGTCTCCACCACATCGGCAGGACGGAAAACCTTCAGGTTTGGGATCGCGCGCAACGCCGCCAAATGTTCCACCGGCTGGTGGGTTGGACCGTCTTCGCCAAGACCAATGGAGTCGTGGGTCAAAACATGGATCACGCGCTGATGCATGATCGCCGCCAGGCGGATGGCCGGACGCGAATAGTCAGAAAACACCAGGAACGTGCCCGACATCGGGATGATGCCGCCATGCAGCGCCATACCGTTCATGGCTGCGGCCATGCCGTGCTCGCGGATGCCCCAATGGACGAAGTTGCCGGCATAGTCGCCCGGCGCAATCGCGGTCATCGTCGAGGTCAGCGTGTTGTTTGAACCCGTCAGGTCGGCAGAGCCGGAGACGGCTTCAGGCAGATGCGGGATGATCGCTTCAAGCGCCATTTCCGATGCCTTGCGGGTGGCGACCTTCGGGGCCTCTTCGGTCACCTGGGCAATGAAGGCTTCGACGGCGGCGTCCAGATTGGCTGGCAGGTCGCCGCGCATGCGTCGGTCGAACTCCGCGCGGGTTTGCACATCGACTGCGTCGTGGCGCTTGTCCCACTCGGCGCGCTCATGGACGCCCTTAACGCCCACGATGCGCCAGGCATCGAGCGTATCCACCGGCACTTCGAACGGTGGGTGGTCCCAGCCGAGCGCCTCGCGGGTGGCGGCAATTTCTTCATCGCCCAGCGGCGAGCCGTGCGCCTTGGAGGTGTCTTCCTTGTTGGGCGCGCCGAAGCCGATCTTGGTTTTGCAGGCGATCAAGCTTGGCTTGTCGCTGCCGCGCGCGCGCTCGATGGCCGCTTCAATGTCGGCGGCGTTATGCCCATCAATGCGCACCGTGTCCCAATTGGCGGCCTCGAACCGTTCCAGCATGTCGCCGGATTCCGACAGCGAGACGCGGCCATCGATGGAAATGTCATTGTCGTCCCACAAGACGATCAGCTTGTTGAGCTTCAAATGCCCGGCGATGGAGATCGCTTCGTGGCTGATGCCTTCCATCAGGTCGCCATCAGAGGCGAGCACATAGGTGTAGTGATCGACCAGGTCGTCGCCGAAATCCGCAGCGAGCATGCGCTCGGCCAGCGCCATACCGACCGAGTTGGCCAGACCCTGACCCAGCGGACCGGTTGTCGTCTCGATACCACCGGCAAAACCATACTCGGGATGGCCGGCGGTTTTTGAGCCGAGCTGGCGAAAATTTTTCAGATCATCCAGCGTCATGTCCTCGACGCCAAGAAGATAGAGCAGCGAATAGAGCAGCATCGAGCCGTGACCGGCTGAGAGCACGAAGCGATCGCGGTCCGGCCAGTTGGGCTCGGTGGGATCGAACTTCATGAACTTGGAAAACAGCACCGTGGCGATGTCCGCGGCGCCCATCGGCAGTCCGGGATGGCCGGAATTGGCCTTCTGAACGGCGTCCATGGAAAGAAAACGGATGGCGTTTGCCATGGCCGTATGGCGGTCTGTCTCGGTCATAATGGTGATAAGCCGTCTGATCGTGCGCGGCGCAAGGCCGACGCTTTTTGCGTTTTCGCTGGATGCGGAGGCGTCTTAAAGGAGGCGGGCGCACTTGAAAAGACATACCCCCTCCGATGCGCCGATTTCCGACCGTGATGCGTTGACGGCCATCGGCGCTCCTTCCTACATTGGCGGCGGCGACGCAAAAGATGGCGCAATTGGTGCTTGGTGGTTTTTCCAAACCGCCAGCCAAGATGTGGGTGCAAGGTGTGGGTGGATGTGATGGCAGGCAGTGATCTTCAATCGGCGTTTGAGCGGCTCGATCGCGCGATCACCGCTGTGGAAGCCGAAACCGGTCATCGCCGCGCGCTGTTGGAAGAGCGGGAAAAACTCTACGCCGAAGTGGCGCGCCTCTCCACCGATCGCGCGCATCTGGCGCAATTGCTCGACAGCGCCCGCGCCGAGACGCGCGCCATGGAGGCGGCCAATCAGGCTGTCTCGCAACGGCTGTTGGATGTTATGGAAAACATACGCACCGTTTTGGCCGGCGATTCGACGGTCGGTGGGCCAGCAGGTTCGCAAGGTGCGGCCGGCTGATCGAGTTGTTTCGCGTTGATGTGTTTTTAGGACGGGTATGGGCCAAGTTGTCGTCACCATTGCCGGGCGTTCGTTCCGGTTGGCTTGCGAAGATGGCGATGAGGCGCGTTTGACGACCTTGGCGCAAACCTTCGATGCCACCGTCAATGAGCTGCGCGGCTCGTTCGGCGAAGTGGGCGATACGCGCCTGGCGGTTATGGCCGGGCTGGTCATGACCGACAAGCTGGGCGACGCCCAGTCGCAGATCGAGCGGCTTTCGGCGCAGATCGCCGAGTTGCAGGCCAGTCTGTCGCTGGCGCAAAACAGCAATGCCGGAACCGACGACAAGGTGCGCCAGAAAGTGGAAGACCTAGCCAGCCGGCTGGAGCACATCACGCAATCGGTGCAATCCTCCTAAGGCACGTTCGAATTGCATTGAAGTTCGCTTGCCCGAAGCCTATCTTCCGGTTCGAAGCTGCGCTTCTCGTGCATTGGCATTTTCCCTGGGGCCTTACCGATCCGAACGGGAGCTGTCCCTGGACCGGTCCGTGGACCGGACTACACGGCGCCCACCTACTTTGTAGGTTTCCCAGGATCGACGCTGACACGGTCGTTGCGGCTTCACTTTCTTCTCTTGGCGGTCGTCCTATGCCGCAGGCATCTCTCAACAAAACCGACCTTCGACACAGCGCGCTTGCGCTGCGCGACGCGTTGCCCGCCTCATATCGCGAGAGTGCAGCCAAAGCCTTGGCTGAGCAGGCGCTGTTCAAGGCAGGTGGCCAAATGGTCTCGGCCTACCACGCCATTGGATCGGAGTTTGACCCGAAGTTTCTGTTGGAGGTTTTGGCCGAAAAGGGTGTTCACCTGGCCCTGCCGGTCTTGCTCGACAAGGAAACCATGGTTTTCCGCCGCTGGGATCGAGACAAGCCGCTGGTGCCGGTCGGTTTTGGAACACTCGGTCCAGATGCTGACCAACCCGAAGTGCTGCCTGATCTGGTGTTGGCGCCCTTGGCGGCGTTTTCTGCGGCTGGGCAGCGCATCGGCTATGGCAAAGGTCACTATGATCGGTGCCTGTCCAAGATGCATGGGGCTGGGCACTTTCCAGCCTTTGCCGGGCTGGCGTTCGACGAACAGGAAGTGCCTCCCTTCGAGGCCGAGCCGCACGACATTCCTCTCCACGGCGTGCTGACGCCATCCGGTTCGCGCGTCTTCGATCATGGACGCGAGGCGCTTCTGCCCTTTCTGGCCTGAGCATTGCCTGCTAAGGCGCGCCCATGAGCTTCCATCTTCTTTTTCTCGGCGATGTCGTCGGCAAGTCAGGCCGCGAGGCGGTGGCCAATCATCTGCCCGATCTGCTGGCGCGCTATCCAATCCATTTTGTCGTCTGCAATGGCGAGAACGCCGCCCATGGTTTCGGCATCAACGAAAACATCTGCGAGCAGCTGTTCGATCTTGGTGTCGATGTCATCACGCTGGGCAATCACGCCTTCGATCAACGCGAAACGCTGGTCTATATCGAACGCCTGCCCAACTTGCTGCGTCCGGCGACCTTTCCAGCTGGCACCCCGGGGCGCGGCGCCGGTCTGTTCAAAGCGCGGACGGGCGAGAATGTTCTGGTGATCAATGCGATGGGTCGGCTCTTCATGGACGCCATGGAGGACCCGTTCGCGGCCATCGACCGCGAGTTGGACGCCTGTCCGCTAGGAACGGTTGCCGATTTTGCGATGATCGATTTTCACGCTGAAGCAACGTCGGAAAAGCAGGCCATCGGCGCTCATGTCGATGGTCGGGCAACATTGGTGGTGGGCACGCACACCCATGTCCCGACAGCCGATCACCGGGTCTTGCCCGGCGGCACGGCCTACCAGTCCGACACAGGCATGTGTGGCAACTATGATTCCATCATCGGTATGGACAAGGGTGAACCGGTGCAGAGGTTTCTCACCAAAGTGCCGCAGACGCGGTTTTCGCCGGCCGAAGGCGAGCCGACTTTGGCGGGCATCGCCGTACAGGCCGACCCCAAAACCGGTCTGGCGTTGGCCTGCGCGCCGGTGCGGATCGGCGGGCACCTGGAGCCCGCCCTTCCCAATTTCTGGTCTGCTTGAGGAAGCAGGTTAAATTGCGCGCACAGTCTTGATGAAGTTGGTGATGGCCGTGTTCATATCGTGCGCCTGTTCGCCGAGCTGACCAGCGGCCGTTTCAACCTGATTGGCTGCCGCCCCGGTTTGGTTGGCGGCATCCTGCACCTCGACCATATTGGCCGACACGTCGCGCGTGCCCGCCGCCGCTTCGGTGACGTTGCGGCTGATCTCGGCGGTCGTCGCGCTCTGTTCTTCCACGGCTGCAGAAATCGAGCTGGTGACGTTGCTGATCTGATCGATCGTTGAAGAAATCTCCTCGATCGCCGTGACCGCATCGCCGGTGGCGTCCTGGATGGCGCTGATTTGCGTCGTGATCTCTTCGGTCGCCTTGGTGGTCTGGCCGGCAAGGGTTTTGACCTCGCTTGCGACCACCGCAAAGCCGCGCCCGGCCTCGCCGGCGCGCGCCGCCTCAATCGTCGCGTTGAGCGCGAGCAGATTGGTCTGCTCGGCGATGTCGGAGATCAGTTTCACCACATCGCCGATGCGCTGCGAGGCGTTGGAGAGCTCGCGCACCGTCTCGTTGGTGGTCCGCGCCCGCTCGACGGCGCTGAGCGCGACCTCGGATGATTTGGCCGCTTGCTCGGTGATCTCGCCAATGGAGGCGTTCAGTTCCTGCGCGGCGTGGGCCACGGTTTCAACGTTGACCGTCGCTTCTTCGGCGCCGGCGGCCGCACCCGTGGCGCTGTTTGTCGATGTCTGCGCGGTCTGCGTCATCTGGGCAGCCGCGGCGCTCATTTCGGTGGCGGCGGTGGTCAGATGTGACAACGAGGTTTGTGTTTCGGTTTCAAACCCGTCGATGGCATTGGTGAGTTCGGTCATCACCGACCAGGTGACCATCGCGCCGGTGTAGTTGCCCTGTTCGTCGTGCAGTGCACCGACCTTCAGTGCGAGCGTTTCCGGCCCGAGCTTGATCTTGGCATTCCACGGCAGATTGCTTGGATCGGCAAGAATTTTGCGCTGATGCTGCGGGTTCTTATGGAAGATATCGATGTTGACGCCGTCCATGTCATCGGGATCGACGGAGCCCGGCAGCAGATGGCGGATGGTATGCAGCGTCGCCCGGCTGGCGGCATTGGCATAAATGATGTCGCAGGTTTGCGGATCGGCGACCATGACGTTGATCGGCATCTGGTCGAGCATGGCGTTGAGCACGACCCGTTGGTCGCGAATGTGCATAGGTGTAGGCTCAGGCGCGCTCTGCGCCTTGCGTGATAGTCCAAACATGGTGTCCCCCGACTTGCGGATGGTTGGCACCCCCGCGCCAAGACCGATCCGTATTACTTCGTATAAAATAACTCGCGATAGTTGCAGTTATGGAAACAAGTTGTGCTCCTTAGACGTTAACGGAAGGTTGTTCCGTGGCGCCAATCTATACTTTCTTCTTTGAAAACGGTTGGCAGGCAGTCTGCGGCGATGGCTCACGCGCCGCGACTTGACCGGCGGGGCGCCGACTGGATTTTCAGCCAAAGCCGTTTTAAGAGCCGAACCCAAGGCGCAACGCCAATTCCATTCCTATCGTGTTGAAAGTAGAGGCTTCGATGGCCGGACACAGTCAGTTTAAGAACATCATGCATCGCAAGGGGCGGCAGGATAAGGCGCGCTCCAAACTGTTCTCCAAGCTCGCCAAAGAGATCACGGTCGCGGCCAAAATGGGCATGCCGGACCCGGATATGAACCCGCGTCTACGGCTGGCGGTGCAGAACGCCAAATCGCAGTCCATGCCGAAGGACAATATCGAGCGGGCGATCAAGAAATCGCAAGCTGGCGAGGGCGATGATTACGAGGAAATCCGCTACGAAGGTTATGGTCCCGGCGGGATTGCCGTCGTTGTCGAAGCGATGACCGACAACCGCAATCGCACGGCCAGCGCGGTGCGCTCCTACTTCACCAAGAGCGGCGGGTCGCTGGGTGAAACCGGCTCGGTATCGTTCATGTTCGACCGGGTTGGCGAGATCGTCTATGCGGCTGAGGCAGGCGACGCGGACACCGTCATGGAGGCCGCCATCGACGCGGGGGCCGAAGATGTTGTGTCCGACGAAAACGGGCACACGATCTATTGCGCCTTTGAAGACATCAATGAAGTCTCGGCTGCGCTGTCGGCGTCCCTGGGTGAACCGGAATCGGTCAATCCGATCTGGAAACCGCAAAACACCATTGAGGTCGATGCCGACAAGGGCGCCTCGCTGATGCGCCTCATCGATACGCTGGAAGATGATGATGATGTTCAGACGGTCTACGCCAACTTCGAAATGTCAGACGAGGTGATGGCGGCGCTGTCAGAGGGTTAGGTCGCTCTAGTAGGTCTTAACCCACGCTGACGCCAAAGATGGCACCAATACCGGCCGTCACGGCCATAGCGAGCACGCCCCATGTCACCACCCTTGCGGTGGCTCGGAAGATGGGCGCCGCACCGGCAACCGCGCCGAGGGCCCCAAGCGCAGCCAAGGCAAGAACCGTCACCACCAGCACAACTGGGAGGATCTGGCCTTCTGGAGCGAAGATCGCACCCAGCAATGGCACACTTGCCGCGATACAGAAGGTCAGGCCCGATGCAAAGGCGGCCTGAAGCGGGTTCGCCGTGTGGATTTCAGACAAGCCAAGCTCATCGCGCACGTGCGCACCGAGAGCGTCTTTTTCGGTCAGTTCTTCAGCCACAAGCAGCGCTGTTTCTTCACTGAGGCCACGCTCCTGATAGATCGCGGCCAGTTCCAGCAGTTCTTCGCGCGGAAACGCCCCTAGTGCTTCGGCCTCGCGGGCGATATCCGCGCGTTCGGTGTCCGATTGCGAAGACACCGAGACATATTCGCCGGCGGCCATGGACATTGCGCCAGCGGCTAGACCAGCAACACCGGCAACAACAACGGCGCTTGGCTCTGCATTCGCTGCGGCAACGCCAACGATCAAAGATGACACCGACACAATGCCATCATTGGCGCCCAACACGGCGGCTCTCAGCCAGCCGCTTCGGTTGACATAGTGTTCTTCGCCAGGGTGGGCGCTGGGTTGGGTCATGAGGTTCTGTTTCCTGGTTAAGGGAGCCCTTTGATCAGGCACGCAACAACGGGTCAAGCAGCGGCAGCGATGTGATCGCTGCCAGCAAAATGATCGCGAACGCAATTCTGCGAAACAGCCTGTCATCGGCACTTTGGAACAGTCTCGCACCAAGGAAGATCGCCAGCCCATAGGCCGGAGCGAGCCAGAGCGCCAAGGCCACCGTCTGCGCAGTGAACACGCCGTTGGCGAAAAACGCCCCCAGGCTTCCAAGCGTTGCGAAGAAGAAAAAGCAGATGAGGTTGGCCCGAATTACCTCCGCCGGGAAGGGCCCCGCCGACCAATAGGCGACAAGCGGCGGCGCGGACACCTGGCTGATCCCGCCAAGAACACCGGCCACCGTGCCGACGCCCAGCGATATGGGTGGTTTTGGGCGGGCCGTGTAGCGCCAGCCCGACAGCATCACGCCGACCATCACAATGATGATGAGGCAGATCGTCCAGCGCAGCGTCAGTGTTTCTGTGGTTGCCAGCAGATAAGCCCCAAACCAAACGCCGGCCCACGACCCCATGGCGCAGGGGATGACGGTGCGCCAATCCCAGTGGCGCAGCGCGTTGGCGACCAAGGGCAGGGTGATGCTCGTGTCGATGATGAAAAAAGCGACCACGGCAAGGCGCGGATCAAACAGGATCGTCGCGAACGGCATGAACAGCATGGCACCGCCAAAGCCAGCAAAGCCACGCACCGTGCCCGCCAGTCCCACGGCGAGCAGCGCCGGGATCAGGGCCGGGTGATCGGCGAGCGCCAACAGTGCGCCGTGGATGGCCTGGAACAGATCGGGCATGGGCGGCGGCACTTTTGGCTGTGGCTTGGATGGTGTTCTGCAGGCTTGGCGCTTTAGCAGCGAAGCCGAGTGCGGTAGCTGAGATGGCATGGAACCTCAAGCGATTCGCATCTTTGGTATCGATCCGGGCCTGCGCCACATGGGGTGGGGCGTCGTTGAGTTGGCCGGAACGCGCCTTTCCTACATCGCCAGCGGCGTTATCTCACCGCCTGCCAAGGACGAACTGCCGACGCGGCTTGCGTCTCTCTATGGCGCGCTGGAAGCGTTGCTGAGTGAACATCAACCGGATGAGGCGGCCGTGGAAGAGACCTTCGTCAACAAGGACCCGGCCTCGACGTTGAAGCTCGGCCAGGCGCGCGGCATGGCTTTGCTGGCGCCCGCGCGGCTTGGCATTCCAATTGGGGAGTACGCCGCCAATCAGGTGAAGAAAACGGTGGTCGGGGTCGGCCATGCCGACAAAAGACAGGTTCAGGCGATGGTCAAAGTGCTTCTTCCGCGCGCTGATTTTTCCTCTGCCGATGAGGCCGATGCGCTTGCGATCGCGATCTGTCATGCGCACCAGAGGCCGACGGTCCAATTGCGGGTGGCCACGCAATGATTGGCAAGTTGAAGGGCCGGGTGGATGCAGTGCTGGAAGACAGCCTGATTCTGGACGTCCATGGCGTCGGCTATGAGGTGTTCGGCTCATCGAAACTGCTTGGGCTTTATCGCGGCGGTGAAGAGGGCGTGGAGCTTTGGATCGACACGCTGGTGCGCGAGGATTTGATCCGCCTCAACGGCTTTTCCAGCCAGCAAGAACGGCAATGGTTCCGTCTGTTGCAGTCGGTGCAGGGCGTTGGCGCCAAAGTGGCTCTGGCCATTCTCGGTACGCTGTCCACCGGCGACTTGGCGTCAGCCATCGCGCTTCAGGATAAAGCCATGGTCGCCCGTGCGCCAGGCGTCGGGCCGAAGGTCGCCCAACGAATCGTGGCTGAGTTGAAAGACAAGGCGCCCAGCCTATCCGGCGACAGCAGCGGAACCATTGGCCTGCAGCAAGAGCTGGGTGAGGGCGTTGCGCCATCGGCGGTCGTCGATGCCGTCTCGGCGCTGACCAATCTTGGCTACTCCGCTCAGCAGGCGTCCGGCGCTGTGGCACAGGCGGTTAAGGACGCTGGCGAGGATGCGCCGGCCGCAACGCTGATACGGCTTGGACTGAAGGCTTTATCAAGTTAGATCACCATCGACCAAGGCGGCGACTCTGACTTGGCGTAAACTGGACCCAATCCAATGAAAGCCCTGATAATCCTCCTCATCCTGGTGTTTGCCATTGCACCGGCAGGACTGATGGTTGCGCTGGGGATGCGGCGGCGGTTTGAGAACGAGGTGTTTGGTCGTATCTATGTCTGGGACAAGCCATGGGTTCTTGTGACGCAAGACGCATTCGTCAAACAGCGTTATGAATTGCTGCAACGTCGAGTGATTTGGCTCGGCGGGTTTCTGGTCGTGGTTCTGATGGCGGTGATCCTTATTGTCCTCTGAGAGCGAGCAAGCTGAAAGCATTCCAACGTTGCCGGACAAGCCCTGGCTGCGGCTGGCCGGTATTGTCGTCCTGTTCGTCGTTCTCGGGCCGGCGATCGGCGGCATCACGGGCGGTCTCGCGCTTGCCGTTGCGGCAGCGATGGGCAGCGATGCGACCTTGTTTGAGGCGATCCTCTCTTTCTTTCCCATTGCTGCATTGTTCTCGCTTTACGGCGCGATCTTCGGCTATTGGCTGGGCTTTGCACCGGCCCTTGCCGCGGGCCTTTTCATCGGCTGGCATGAAGGCTGGCGCGGGCCTGTGACCGGGTTCAGCGCCGCACTGCTCGGCATGGCTGTCGGCGCGCTTTACTTCATGTTCAGCGAGTTTTTGGCGTTGGAAGGCGGCACCTACGGCGCAGCTTTCGGCGTGCTGGTGTGCGTCGTACCGACCTATTTGCTGTCGCGCCTGGTGCGCTTTTGGGGTCGGGACGATCCGCCGGCAATCATAGCCAGCAGGCCAACGGCATGAGCGGGGATCGCACCGACGCCCGTCGCAAGCCCTGGCGGCTGCTGTTCATCATGACCGGTTTGGCGGTGGTTTTTTTGCCGCCGCTTGCCGGAGTTCTGATGCTGGTGCTGCAGGTTCTCGGCGATAGCTCCTACGATCTTTCGCGCCTGGCCTTGGCGGACTATCCCCGCGCCGTTTTTGCGCTTCTGACGGCTGGGACCCTGGTGGGCTATCTTTATGGCGTGGTGCCAGCCTTGCTCTCGGCTGGGTTCCTTTGCTGGGTCGTCTTGTCCGGTCGGCAACTCTCCTTTGGCTGGATCGCGCTGGCGATCCTTGGCGGTGGTGTTGCCGGGTTCGGCGTGATGTCGCTGCTGATTGGCGGTATCACGAGCCTCACCTTGATGGTGACGACGCTGCTTGCGGCGACCCTGTTGTGGTTCATGTTCAAGCCCTATGTGCGGGCGCATCTGACGCTGGCAGGGACCACTGGCGATGAGTGAGCGCTCGGAACTTCTCGATGCGGAAAACCGGGACGCCGAAGAAGTCTCCCTGCGCCCCCATGCGCTGGATGATTTCACCGGCCAGGCCGACGCACGGGCCAATCTCAAAGTCTTCATCGAAGCGGCGAGCACCCGCAAGGAAGCGCTCGACCATGTGCTGTTCGTTGGCCCGCCTGGGCTTGGCAAGACCACGCTGGCGCAGATCGTGGCGCGCGAGCTTGGGGTGAACTTCCGTGCCACGTCCGGTCCGGTGATCGCCAAGGCCGGCGATTTGGCGGCGATCCTCACCAATCTGGAAGATCGTGATGTTTTGTTCATCGATGAGATTCACCGCCTCAACCCGGCGGTCGAAGAGGTTCTTTACCCGGCGATGGAGGATTTTCAGCTCGATCTCATCATCGGCGAGGGACCGGCGGCGCGATCGGTGAAGATTGACCTATCGCGGTTTACATTGGTGGCCGCGACCACGCGCCTTGGGCTGCTGACGACACCGTTGCGTGATCGGTTCGGCATTCCCATCCGCTTGCAATTCTATTCGCCGGAAGAGCTGGAAAAGATCGTCCGGCGCGGTGCGCGCCTCTTTGGCGTGCCGATCTCTGATGATGGTGCGCGCGAGATCGCCAAGCGCTCGCGCGGCACACCACGCATCGCCGGGCGTCTGTTGCGGCGGGTGCGCGATTTTGCGTTGGTGGAAGGTTCCGGCGCCATCGACCGTGACAATGCCGATGCGGCGCTGACCCGGCTGGATGTGGATTCCATTGGGCTTGATATGCTCGACCGACGCTATCTCGATCTGATCGCCTCAAAGTTCGGTGGTGGGCCGGTGGGCATCGAAACGCTGGCGGCGGCGCTTTCAGAGCCGCGTGACGCGCTGGAAGAAATCGTTGAACCCTTCCTTTTGCAGCAGGGGTTTATTCAACGAACGCCGCGTGGACGCCTGATGACGCCAGCAGCGTTTGCCCATCTTGGCATCGCCGCGCCGCGCGAGCTCAACCCAGCGCAGATGGCCCTGTTGCTGGACGATGAGGACGTGACCTAGACCATCAGACGCTGGACGCTGCGGCGCGTTGTTTCTACACTTTGCCCCCGTTTCGAGTTTCATGTCATGCCTGGCCGCTATTACCGCTACGCCCTTGATGATGTCTGTGTCGTCCAGATCCATGATGGCTGGGACCATCATGCGCCGGCCCACGACTATTTCGGCACCAATGTCGACGATCTGACGTTTGACGAGGAATGTATTTCGCTGGGCACGTCACCGGCGGAATTCGACTTCCCCGTCACGATGACGCTCATTGAATCGGACGCGACGCGTGTGCTGGTCGATGCCGGGTTCGGGCCCTCTGGTCCCTCTCATAGCGGCGGCCTGCCCAAGGGGCTGGTAGCGCTGGGTATCGATCCGGGCAGCGTGGATGTGGTGGTGATGTCCCATTTGCATGGTGACCATACCGGCGGGCTTCTGACCGATGAGGGCACACCGCGGTTTCCTAAAGCTCGCCATCTGATTGCGGCTGATGAGGTGGAGGCTGCGCCGTCCGATCCGGTGCTGGCTGCGCTCGGGGATATCGTGGAGCAGGTTTCGCCGGGATATGAGGTGCTGCCAGGCATTGCGCTGGTCGATATGCGCGGTCACACGCCAGGGCAAATGGGTGTTCTGATCACGACGCGTTCAGGCTCGGTGCTGGTCGCCAGCGATCTTGCCAACCATCCTATTTGGGCGTTCGCGCACCCCGAGTGGCACATGCGCTTTGACGCTGATGGGGAAAAGGCGGCTGCCATGCGCGCCTACTGGCTCGGCCGCGCGGCGGATGAGAGACTTATCTTCGCGGGCTACCACATGCCGTTCCCGGCACTGGGTCGGGTCGAGCGCGACGGCGCGGCGTTCCGCTATGTGCCGATCGACTTGGATGTGGAGGGATCGGCCAGTGCCGCCTGACCTTTGGCGAGGTATCGGGCGAGCACCATCAAAGCCGAGGCGATAAATCCCATGAGGGCGGACCCGGCGACGACCGGCATGACATTCATGTCGAAGGCCGCGCCGATCGAGGCGGCCACCAGAACGCTGATCAGCGTCTGGATCGACGCGGTGATCGAGGAGGCGATGCCGGCGATCTTGCCGAGCGGCCGCAGCGCGATGGCGTTGTAATTGCCGAAGGTGATGCCGACGAAGAACAGCGTTACGGAAATAAACACCATCCAGACCATCAGCGAGGGGATGCTGTCTGTGATGCTGATCCAGGCCAGGAAGGCAAGCGACCAGATCACCTGCAGGCCGATGGCCCAGGCTGTGATCGCTTCCATCGTGAAGCGGTTGAGGAGCCAGGCATTGGCGGTGTTTGACAGCGCGATGAAGGCTGCCGTTGCGCCGAAATAGAAGGCGAAAAGCTCGCCGGTCCCATAAAGGTCCTGCAAGATTTGTTGCGAGGATACGATGTAGCCAAGCAGCGTGCCGAACGCGCACCCCGCCGCCATGGCGTAGAGCATCGAAATCGGCGTGGTGACGACAGTTTTAAAAGCGCCGAGCAGCCTGCTCGCCTCAAAGGGCGCGAGCTCGGTGTGCGTTTCGGGTTGGCGAAAAGTCAGCCAGGTTCCGCCGATCAACGCCATGGCGAGCAGTGCGACGAACAGCATCTGCCAGGGCGCGACCAACAGGATCAGTTGACCGATGGCCGGTGCGAACGTCGGCACCAGAATGAAGACCGTCAGAGCGATCGACATCACTTGCGCCATTTGCGCGCCGGCAAACTTGTCGCGGACCATGGCGACGATCACGATGCGCGGCGCGGCTCCGCCAAACCCTTGCAGGAAGCGCCCGATCAGAAGAACGGTGAAGTCCTGGGCGATGATGCAGAGGATCGATCCCGCCAGGTGGAATGCAAGGCCGATCAGGATGGCCGGCTTGCGACCGATATAGTCCGACAGCGGCCCGAAGATCACTTGGCCGACCATCAATCCAGCAAAGATGATGGTGATGATCGCCTGGCGATCATTGTCTTCGGCGAGCTGAAAATGGGCGCTGATATCGCCGAATGCCGGCAGCATGATATCCACCGACAGGGCGATAATCGACATCAACATGGCGACCAAAACGACAAACTCGGCACGACCGGGTTTGGTTCTTGGGCGCAGGTCTGCCTGTTCGGACGTCGTCACGTTGGTTGGGCCTTTGGGTGAAGAAGGATTATGGTCCTTCTC
The DNA here is from genome assembly GCA_046290415.1 of Hyphomicrobiales bacterium. Taxonomy (GTDB): domain Bacteria; phylum Pseudomonadota; class Alphaproteobacteria; order Rhizobiales; family MH13; genus MH13. The sequence continues at coordinate 5,232 of JBKAGN010000041.1, read as the reverse complement.
ACACCGCTATCGCCAAGTCGAGGTGGCGCGGATCACACAGTTATCACTTTGTGTGGCGTGTCGTTCGAACTTTGTTACTGGCGGGGTTGTTTGGCAGGTCCAAGTGTTGGATCAGGGGCGCGTTATTTGTTCAAGCAAACGCTCCACCAAGGGTCCCTGATGTCCCAGAACGACGCCCCCGCCATGGCCCACACGATTTCTGTGCGTGTCTATTATGAAGACACCGATCTGGCCGGCATCGTCTATCATGCGAACTATCTGAAGTTCATGGAACGGGCGCGCACCGAGACTTTGCGCGCCCATGGCATCACCCAAACCCAGCAGGCCAAGGATGATGTCTACCTGTCGGTGGTTGCGATGGACATCGCCTTCAAGGCGCCGGCACGGATCGATGACCTTTTGACGGTGGAAGCCGTTCCGGTGTCGACGACGGGCGTGCGCGCTACGATTGCCCAGCGCGTGTTGCTGGGCGAGCGCGAACTGTGCACTGCTATGGTCACCGTGGTCTGCATGAACGCCAAAGGGCGCCCGGTGCGGATGCCGCAGGTCGTGCGGGATCTCTTCCCATCCCCTGACGTTTGATCCGCTAACCCTTGGTTAACCATGCCTTAGGGTTGCCAGGTTAGGCTCATCGCCAAAGCCGTGACGGCTGATCCGCCTGATGTGCGGCGCAGCATAGCGTCCTGATGATGCCACAATCGCAGCGCACCAGCGCCCGCCAGCTCGACCACCACTTTTGACCAAGACCTGAGGACCCCCATGGACGGAACGGACGTTCTTACCACCGCCTTGAACGCGCAGAGCCACGATCTGTCGCTTTATGGCCTCTTTATCCAGGCCCATATCGTGGTGAAAATCGTGATGGTTGGTCTGGTGATCGCCTCGGTCTGGTGCTGGGGCATCGTGATCGACAAATATCTGATGTTCTCGCGCAACAAGAAGGCGATGGATCGCTTTGAGCGCGTGTTCTGGTCCGGGCAGTCGCTGGAAGAACTCTACACCGTCACCGCGCAGCGTACGAACACCACCATGGCTGCGCTGTTCGTGGCGGCGATGCGCGAATGGAAACGCAGCCACGAACGCAACGCCCGTTCGATCGTCGGTCTGCAGACCCGCATCGAGAAGGTGCTCGACGTGACCATCGCGCGCGAGTCCGAGAAGATGGAAAACGGATTGCTGGTGCTGGCGTCGGTCGGTTCGGCCGGTCCGTTCATCGGGCTGTTCGGCACCGTTTGGGGCATCATGACGGCCTTCCAGGCGATCGCGGCGACGGAAAACGCCAACCTGGCGGTTGTGGCGCCGGGCATCGCCGAGGCCTTGTTTGCGACAGCGCTTGGCCTCGTTGCGGCCATTCCGGCGACAATTTTTTACAACAAGTTCGTCTCTGATGTCGCGCGGCAAACGACGCGCATGGAAGGCTTTGCCGACGAGTTTTCGTCCATCCTTTCCCGCCAGATCGATGAGCGCGCCGCAGCGCGCCCTGCGGCTGCGCAGTAAGGAAGCCAAGATATGGGAATGGGTATTGCCAGCGGTGGTTCAGGTGGCTCGCGGCGTCGGCGGCGCGCGCGGCCAAAGGCGATGAGCGAGATCAACGTCACGCCGTTTGTCGACGTGATGTTGGTGCTTTTGATCATTTTTATGGTCGCCGCACCTCTGCTGGTTGTCGGCGTGCCGATCGACCTGCCGGAGACCTCGGCCAATGCGCTGGAAAGCGAAGAGGAACCGATCACCGTCTCGGTGACCGCCGATGGCCGGGTATTTCTTCAGGAAACCGAAACCACGCTCGATCAACTGCTCGCAACGCTTGAAGCCATTGCCGGTGAAGGCGTTGATACGCGGATTTTCGTGCGCGGTGACCGGGGCACGGATTACGGCACGATCATGCAGGTAATGGCGCGCATTTCCGGCGCTGGCTACCAGCGACTGGGGCTTGTGACGGCAGAAGAGGAAGGGTCTTAGGCGGCCGGTCCTCGGTACGCTGACGGATCGATTATGCGGCTTGGTGTCCCCCTCTCCTTGGTTCTTCACGGCGCGCTTTTTGGCGGGCTTGTGATCAATCTGTCTGAACCTGAGCCGTTCGACATCATTACCGCGCAGGCGGTTCCGGTGGACATTCTCTCGCCCGAAGAATTCAGCCAAATCACGCGCGGCATGCGCACTGCCGAACCGTTGCCAACGCCCGAAACGCCGCCATCAGCCGGCCAATCTGAGGTGGATCGCGGAACGGACACCGGCGGCGAAGGCCGGCAGGATGCGGCCACCGCTGCCGACAATGCGCGGGCAACACCCGACACGGCCGCACCACCGCCACCACCCCCTCCGCCCGAGCCCGAACCAGAACCGGTGGAAGCCGAACCGGAACCCGCGCCCGCGCCGGAGCCGGAGGTGGCTGAGCCAGAACCTGCCCCGGCCGAGGAACCTGTGCCGGAGCCGGAACCAACCCAAACCTCCCGGTTTTCAGCGCCTGCGCCACTAGCGCGACCCGATATTGCGCCGCAGCCTGTGCAGCGGCCTGAACCGGTGCAGCAGCCAGATGACAGCCAGTTCAACCCTGATGAAATCGCGGCGCTTATCAATCGTGATGAAAACCAGGGTGGCGGCGGTGCGGCCGATCAGGCCCCGGCGACACGCGGCGCCGCCGAAGGGCGCGATCAGACGCTGTCTGAAAGCGAAATGGACGCGTTGCGCCGTCAGATCGCCCGCTGCTGGAATCCACCGGTCGGTGCGGTCGGCGCCGATGATCTGGTCGTGCGGGTGCAAATGAACCTTGCCGAGGATGGATCGTTGAGGGGCGGGGCCTCGGTGATCAACTCCTCTGGCAACCCAGCTTTCCAGGCGGCCGCGGAGAGTGCCGTGCGGGCCGTTCGCCGCTGCGCGCCTTATTCTCTGCCCTTTGAGAAGTATGCTGCCTGGCAGAATGTGATAGTCAATTTCGACCCGCGCGAAATGTTGCGCTAACAACGGCGTGCGGTTTTAGGAGTGAAGTGAATGTCGATGCTGAAATCTGGTGGGATCCGCAGCCTGCACCCCTTCGTGTTGGTTTTGGCCATGGCGATCATGGCTTTGTTGGTTTCTTTCAGGCCCGCCCACGCGGTGCTTGAGATCGACATCACACAAGGCAATCTGGAGCCGCTGCCGATTGCGATTCCTGCCTTCTCCTCGGCAACGGGCGATGGTGAGATCGCGGTGCAGATGAGCCAGGTGATCTCCAACAATCTCAATCGCTCCGGATTGTTTCGAACGCTTGATCCGGCCTCGTTCATCGAGCAGGGACTGACGGTTAGCGCCGGTCCCAACTTTGCCGAGTGGCGGGTGATCAATGCCCAGGCGCTGGTGGTCGGTCAGGTTGAGCGCCAAGGCGACGGTCGGCTGCGGGTCGATTTTCGCCTGTGGGACGTGTTTGGCGCTGAGTCGATGATCGGCCAGCAATATTTTACGACGCCTGACAATTGGCGCCGGGTCGCGCACATCATTTCAGACGCCATCTATCAGCGGCTGACCGGCGAGAGCGGCTATTTCGACACGCGCGTCGTCTTCGTTGATGAGACCGGTCCGAAAGAGAACCGCATCAAGCGGCTGGCGATCATGGATCAGGACGGCGCGAATGTGCGCTATCTGACCACCGGCAATGACCTTGTGCTGACGCCGCGCTTTTCGCCAGGCCGTCAAGAGATCACCTACATGTCTTATGATGGCGGGCAGCCGCAGGTTTATCTGCTCAACATCGAAACCGGTCAGCGGCGCATTGTAGGCAACTTTCCAGGCATGACCTTCGCCCCGCGCTTCTCGCCGGATGGTGGCAATCTGGTTTTCAGCCTGTTGCAAAACGATGGCTACTCGGATGTCTATCGCTTCGATCTGCAGACACAGACCACGACGCGGCTGACCTCTTCACCTTCCATCGACACGTCGCCGAGCTTTGCGCCCGATGGTCGGCGCGTGACCTTTGCCTCGGATCGCTCCGGTTCCGGGCAAATTTATGTGATGAATGCCGATGGATCGGGCCAGGAGCGCATCTCGTTCGGTTCCGGCACCTATTCGACGCCGGTCTGGTCGCCGCGCGGCGATCTGATTGCCTTCACCAAACAGCAGGGTGGTCGGTTCCTGATCGGTGTGATGAATCCCGATGGCTCGGGCGAGCGCATCTTGACCGAAGGCTTCCACAATGAGGGCCCAACTTGGGCGCCCAATGGCCGCGTCATGATGTTCTTCCGCGATACGCCCGGTGCCAATGGTGGCCCGCAGCTTTGGACGATTGACCTCACCGGTTTCAACGAACTTCGCGTGGATACACCCTCGTTTGGCTCCGATCCGGCTTGGTCGCCGCTGTTGAATTAGCCCTCGATCAGGGCTGACTTCATGCGTGATGTCCTGATCCTCACAACCGGCGGCACCATTGAAAAGGTGCATGACTGGCAGACCGAGGGGCTGGGCTTTGAGATGGGCGGCAAGGCACAGATCGCCGATCTGTTGCACAATGCAAGCTGCTATCATGCCTCGCTGTTCGAGTTGATGATGAAGGACAGCTTGGATTTCACCGATGAGGATCGCCAGGCGATCCTGGACGCTGTGCTTGGCGCAGACCAGGACGCCATCGTTGTCAGCCAGGGCACCGGGACGATGGAACTGACAGCGCGGTTTCTGGATAGCGAGATCGGCCAGAAGACCGTCGTGCTCACCGGCGCCATGCGGCCGCACTCCTTTGGACGCTCGGATGCCTCGTTCAACATGGGTGGTGCGGTCATCGCCGCGCAGACGCTGCCGGCCGGTGTTTATGGTGTGATGAACGGGCGGGTGTTTGCTGCTTCTGAACTCGCCAAGAACACCAGGCTGGGTCGGTTCGATGTGGCGCCCGACGCGCTCTGAGTGTTTGCGGCGTTTACCCTTCGTTCAGCATAGGTTCATCAATCCCCGGCCCAAATGGCGCGTGCCACAAAAAAGCCCGCGTTTACCATGAACGACAACCCGCGCTTAACGTTGCTAATTTATGACCGAAATGCATCAATTGGTGCGTTGATGACCGTGGCGGGATCGCCCCGCGACCTTTGAGAAAGACCCTTCCGATGACCCGCGCTATGGCCCTGACCAACGTCAGTCTTTTCGCCCGCCTCTTCATGGCGACGTTTTTCGCCCTGTTCTTGGCAGCCTGCGCCTCGACGACGCCCGACCAGTTGCCGCTGTCGCAGCAGGCCGCGCCCCCAGGCAGCGCGCAGGACTTCACTGTGAACGTTG
>JBKAGN010000040.1:0-31942 GCA_046290415.1 Hyphomicrobiales bacterium | reverse complement strand
GGTCAGGATATCACGACGGGTGATTTCCGTGCCCGGCTCATACACCTTGTCGGCGCGAATGCCGCCACCATTGGTGATCGCAATATCGGCGCCAACCGCAGCGCGCATCCCGTCGGCGACCAAGTTCCCCATGGTGGCCTCTTGGGTGCGCACCGAGGCACGTCGCGAGTCGAGTTCCGCGGTGATCGTGCCGAGCGCGACGTCAAGCTCAGCATCGAGCAGCGCATTGAGCTCATCGACACGGGCCGCAACCTCAGCATCGCCTTCCATGCCGAGGGTCGACATGGGACGGAAGGCCAGTGTGTAGTCGACATCGCGATCATCGCCTTCCACCTCGATGGTGGCCGTGACGTCGATGGCGGTGACGTATTCGGCTTCCTCGCTGGATTCCACCAGAGCCGTGCGGCCATCATACATCAGGCGCAGATCGTGATCGTCGCCGGACAGGATGATGTCGAACTCGCCGGTGGCGTACATCGCATTGTCGACTGCGATGTTGGCATGGGCGACGGCGACGATGATGTCGGCACCGGCATCGCGCAGTGCGTCGGCCTGGGCGAGCCCGGTTTCAAGCGCGTCGGTGATCTGAATCGTGCCAGGGCTCGACTTTTCATCGGAATCGTCGGCAGCAAGACCGATCACGCCGATCATCAGCCCGTCCACGTCCATCATCATGGTGTCGGAGAAGCCATCGAGCACGGTTCCGTCTTCGTTGCGCATGTTGGCGGCCAGAAGGTTGGATCCTTCAATTTCGGCCATGCGGGTGCGGAACACCTCTTCGCCGAAATCGAACTCGTGGTTGCCTGGAACGATGATGTCCGGCGGCGTCATGTTGAACAGCTCAACAATGTGCTCGCCTTGGTCGAACGAGGACAGCAGCGATGGCGACAGGAAGTCACCAGCCAAAGCATAGATGACATTGTCGTTGGCTTCGCGTTCGGCCTGAACCACAGCAGACAGGCGGGCAAAGCCACCCTGATCGGAGCGATTGTCGATGGAGTAGATGTCGTTGACCAAAAGGAAGGTCACCTCGACGGTTGTAACCTCCTGCGCAAGGGCAGGGGCGGTCAGCAGCGCGGTCGATAGACCAAGCGCGGCCAACAAACGGGTTGGAGTATGGTGCATGAAAAGCCTCCCTCAAGGCACGTGGGTATGGTTGATTGGTGATTTCTTGCCAGAGCTTTCTCGCCCCGGTGTGACGGTACCATGACAGATTTATGGCAGGTCGCAAGCGTGGCGATTGCTTGATATCAATGGCAGACTGCGGCGATTGATCCATCCAAATGCCTTGCTGCCACGTATGGGACTATGCTTATGCACGCCACACAGACCGCCCGGACAGGCCGTGAGGAGTTTCCCAACGTGAACACGCAGGATTACAAGGCTTTTGCCAAGGCAACCATTGCGCCTGCCGCCCCCAATCGCTCGTTGGAATTGTCGGTCTTGCCGGAGGACCATCCGCCGGTGAAATTCGGCAAGGTCGGTGTCCTGCTGGTCAATCTGGGCACGCCGGACGCCACCGACTACTGGCCAATGCGGCGTTATCTCGCAGAGTTCCTCACCGATCGCCGCGTGATCGAATGGCCGAAGGCGCTGTGGTACCCGATCCTTTACGGCATCGTTTTGATGGTGCGCCCCGGGCGCAAGGGCAAGGACTATGCGACCATCTGGAACGAAGAGCTCGATGAAAGCTATTTGCGCACCTACACGCGCTCCCAATCGGATCTGTTGAGCGAAGCGCTGGCCGACCATGAGAATGTCGTGGTCGATTGGGGCATGCGCTATGGCAACCCGTCGATCGCCTCACGGTTGGAAGCCTTGCGGGCGGAAGGCTGTGACCGCATTCTTCTGTTCCCGCTCTATCCGCAATATGCCTCGGCGACGACGGCCACGGTGAACGACAAGGCGTTCGAGCATCTGATGTCGCTGCGCTGGCAGCCGGCGATCCGCACCGTGCCCGCCTACCATGATGAGCCGGTCTATATCGATGCGCTGGCCCGTTCGATCGAGGAACATCTGGCGACGCTGGATTTCGAGCCGGAAAAAGTGATCGCCTCCTATCACGGCATCCCGGAAAGCTATTTCAAAAAGGGCGATCCCTATCACTGCCATTGCCACAAGACGACGCGGCTCTTGGAAGAGCGTCTTGGCTGGGACAAGGGCCGGTTGATGACCTGCTTCCAGTCGCGCTTTGGTCCTGAAGAATGGCTGCAGCCCTATACCGATAAGACGGTGGAGAAGCTCGCCGCCGAAGGGGTAAAAAACATCGCTGTCTTCAACCCGGGCTTTGTTTCCGACTGCCTGGAAACACTGGAAGAGATCGCCATGGAAGCCCACGAGATTTTCGAAGAGCATGGCGGCGAGAACTTCAGCTACATCCCATGCCTCAACGACAGCGAAAATGGCATGCGCGTCATCGAAGCGCTGACACGGCGTGAGCTGCAGGGCTGGGTGAAGTAACCGGCGTCCGCTCGCGCGGACGTGTCATCCCGAACGGCTATGCCGATCCGGGATCGCATTGGGTTCAAGTCCCAGTGTACTGCGGCGTCCGGCGGGCGATCCAGGCGTTCAGACCCTCGTGAACATCGCTGGTGGCTGCCATCCGGGCGAACTGCTGGCGCTCGATCATCAAGCCCTCATCGATGCTCATGTTGATGCCCCGCGTCACGGCGGTGATGATCCGCGAGGCGGCCAGCGGCGAATGGGCCAGAATGCGTTCAGCCAAAGCGAACGCCTCGGCTAGCAGCTGGTCGTGCGGCTGGCGCGATGGTTGCGCGCGCGTCATAAGCGCGGGCATCGTCGCGGGTCAGGCAGCCTGCCGTGTCCACCCGTCCTCCATTGGTCGCATTTTCCGTTGAAACGGGCTGACTGACGGCGCATGTAACGCGTGTGGGCTTGTTCGAGCCCGATTTTGAGCAAAACAGCGCGAGGCACCCATGTTTCTGGATTTTCAGTTCGGCGGTTTTGACATCGTCATCATCGCGCTTTTGGTGCTGGTCGTTGCGCTCATTTTTCTGGGCGTCAAACAGGTGCCGCAGGGTTACAACTTCACCGTCGAGCGGTTTGGCCGTTACACCAAAACGCTGCGTCCGGGCCTCAATCTGATTGTGCCGTTCTTTGATCAGATCGGTGCGCGCCTTAACATGATGGAACAGGTTCTGGACGTGCCGAGCCAGGAGGTCATCACCAAGGACAACGCCACGGTCACGGTGAATGGCGTCACGTTCTATCAGGTGCTCGATGCGCCGCGCGCCGCCTATGAGGTGCTCGGCCTGCAGAACGCGATCATGAACCTCACACTGACGAACATCCGCACCGTGATGGGGTCCATGCAGCTTGATGAGCTGTTGTCGAACCGCGATGAGATCAACGCCCGTCTGCTGCACGTGGTCGATGCTGCTGTCGAGCCGTGGGGGGTGAAGATCACCCGTATTGAGATCAAGGATATCGATCCGCCGCGTGATCTGGTGGATTCCATGGCCAGGCAGATGAAAGCCGAACGCGACAAGCGCGCTGCGGTTCTGGAAGCTGAAGGTTTGCGGCAAGCTGAAGTGCTGCGCGCCGATGGTGAAAAACAGGCCTTGGTGCTCGAGGCCGAAGGCCGGCGCGAGGCGGCGTTTCGCGATGCTGAGGCGCGCGAACGGTTGGCCCAGGCCGATGCCAAAGCCACCGAAATGCTATCGGTGGCCATCGAAAACGGCTCGGCCCAGGCGGTGAATTATTTCGTCGCGGAAAAATACGTCAAAGTGCTTGGTGAGATCGCGGCTTCGCCGAACCAGAAAACGCTGATGATCCCGCTCGAAGCGGCCTCGGTCATCGGGTCGGTGGCCGGTATCGGCGAGATCGCCAAGGCGGCCTTGGGCGACCAAAGCGATAAGAAATCGGGAGGGGCGTGATCATGGACTCGTTTTCTCAGTTTGGAGAATGGACCTGGATCACGCTGGGCATCGCCCTTTTGGGCTTGGAATTGCTGGCGCCAGGTACGTTTTTCATGTGGCTGGGTTTGGCAGCGCTAGGCGTCGGCGCTATCGCCTTTTTCACCGACCTGACCTGGCAGATCGAACTCGTCCTATTTGGTGTTCTAGCGTTGGTGCTGGTGATCGCCGGGCGCAGGTTCTTTGCACGGCAAGGCGATGAGACGACCGATGCGCCCGGATTGAACGAGCGCGGCAAGTCGCATCTTGGCCGCGAGATTACCTTGGCCGAACCACTCGTCGGCGGCACAGGACGGGTCAAGATCGGCGATACGATGTGGCGGATCGAAGGCCCGGATTTACCCGCCGGTGCGCGGGTTCGGGTGTCGGCGGTGCGTGGCGCGCTGCTTGAGGTTGAGCAGGTTCAACCGGAGTGATCGTCTGCGCCGATCCTTAGGGCACGTGGTCGTGCGGGATCGGCGGCTCTTCACGCATCAACAGAATGCTGACGCGGCGATTGGCCGGCAGCTGCGGATCGTTGGTGAATAGCGGCTCGCTGTCGGCGCGACCGATGACGCCAGCGAACCGTTCTGGCGGCACACCATGATCCTGGAGGATGCGGCGCGCGGCATTGGCGCGATCGGCTGAAAGTTCCCAATCGGTGTAGGCGGCGTTGAGCGGTGGCGCGGTGGACGCAGAGGTGTGCCCGGTGATCTGCACCCGGTAGGGGAATTGGCGCAGCGTCGGTGCCATTTGAGCGAGCAGCAAGCGCGTCGTCTCATAGGGGTATTTCGACCCCTCAGGGAACATAGAGCGGCCATCCTGGTCGATCAGTGAGACGTGCAGGCCGTCCTCATCCTCTTCCAGAATGATGTGCTGCGACAGCTCGGTGATTTCCGGCAGCGCCTGCCAAGCCTGACGCAGGGAGGCTGCGGCGGTCGCGAAACGACGGGGAATTTCGGTTTCAGCCTGCTCGATGGTGTGGGTGTTCGCCTCGGGACCCTGCAGCGGGCGCATATCGTGGCGCTCATTGGCGAACTCGGAGTCTTCCGGAGTCTCGATGATGCCGACGCGGCGCACGAAATCGCGCAGCGGGGCGCCTTCGATCTCAATCATGCCGGATCGGCGGATGATCTCCTGGCTGCCGAACGCATCGCGCATGGAACCGGCGACGATCTGCAGCTTCTGCTGATCCTGGATCGAGAAGGAAATGATGAGCACGAAGAAGCACACCAGAATGGACATAAGATCAGCAAAGGTGACCAGCCATTCTGGGACACCGCCGCCGGATGCTTTTTTGCGTGCCATCGTTCGCCGCTCCGCCTATGCGGCCTCTGCCGCTTCGACCAACTCGGCGCGGGCCTTCTCCGGCAGATAGGCCAGCAGCATTTCGCGGATCAGCGTCGGGCTCTTGTTCTCGCGGATCTGGGTGACACCGTCGATGACGAGCGAGAGGTTGACCTCGTCGACGGCGAACTTGGATTCCAGTTTGTCGGCGATCGGCAGACAGACAAGGTTGGCCAGGATCGCGCCATACATGGTGGTTAGAAGCGCAATCGCCATGGCGGGGCCGATGGTCGATGGGTCGTCCATGTTGGCCAGCAGTTGCACCAGACCGACCAGCGTTCCGATCATCCCAAAGGCTGGGGCGGAGTCGCCGAGCGCCTTGAAAACGCGTTGGCCTTCCGACAGTCGTTCCAGTGACAGATCACGTTCGCGCTCCAGACTTTCGCGGATGAAAGCCGGTTCGAAACCATCGGTGACGTATTGCGCACCCTTTTGCAGCAGCGGGTGCGAGACTTCGACATTCTCCAGACCGAGCGGGCCGTTCTTGCGCACGACGTCGCCAAGGTTTGCGATCTCTTCGACCAGATCGCCGGGTGAGATTTTTTTGTGCGTGAAAGCAGCCTTGCCGCCGAGCACCAAGGCGCCGCCGATGCCTGACAAGGGAAAGCGGATCAAGGTGGCGGCAAAGCCACCGCCGATCACGATCAAGACGGACGGAAGATCGACGAACTGGCCGATATTGCCGCCCAGAAGCATGGCAATAAGGACCACGACGGTGCCGGCCACAATGCCGATAATCGTTGCTAAATCCATGGGTTCACCCAAGCCTTGCGTTGGTTTGCGCGTCGCCGAACACGGCGCCTCTATCGGCAACGCTACGCCAAAGGTGGAAAACGAGTGCTAAATGCGATGGGTGAAATTCTCTGCCATCGGCGAAAGCTGAATTTAGGGTTAGGCGTGGGTTAACAGCGCGGAAACGGCTCGTTAACCGTGCCGGTTTAAGGTTGCTTAACCCTTTTTTGGAGCGCGCATGTCGGGGTTGCGCGCCTGGTAGAGCAACCGTGCCGGTATGAGCTTGCGTCCCTATTTTCTGGTTTTGTGTGCGCCGGTTCTGGCAGCTGTTGGATCTTTCGGCGCCGCTCTGCCGGTGCCGTTGGCGCAGGCGCAGGACCAAGCAATCAACGATGATGGGCGCAGCCTTATCGCGTTGCGTCCAACCGTCGGGCCAGCCGATGACGCTGATGTGCGCCCTGTTGTGAGGCCAACCGGCGGTCTGCCAGCGGCAGCCGAGGAATCAGAGCCCGGGGCGCGGTTTTTCACGGCTTCGCAGCCTGGCAGCGACGGGTTTCAAGCGGCCAACCAGCAAGTTGTCAGCGAGGCGGACTTGCGCGGGTTTGCCGTGCCGGATGACGAGCTCCTGACTGGTTCGGTGGATGGCGAGGGAACCCCGGAACCCGTCGAGGCCCAGGGTATCGATTCGGTTGATCCTTACGCGCCGATTGGCATTCGAAGCGGACCGCTCACCTGGTTTCCGGCCATCGATCTGGCGGTCGGCTATGACAGCAACACCGACAGCAGCGTGAATGCGCGCGAGGTGCGCACGGTGCGATTATCGCCGGAACTGCGGGTGGAAAGCGATTGGCGCCGCCACGCCTGGACCGGCAGCCTGCGTGGCACGCTGGAATATGTCGATGATGGCCGCGATCTCGGACGTTCGCTTGAGATTGAGAGCGCGCTTCGTCTGGATCTTGGATTGGAGACGACCGCAACCCTTCGCGGTGGTTACACGCTGACCGGCGAGCCGGACAGCGATCCAGACGCTGTCACCGGTGCCGATGGCAGCACGGACACTCATGATTTTGAAGCCGGCGCGACGGTTGCTCGCCGGATCGGCCCAATTGAGGCGAGCCTTGGTGCGGATGTTTCGCGCAGCCTGTTCAGCGACACCAGCCTCGCCGGTGGTGGCGTGCAATCCAACGACGATCGCAATCGCTGGGACGGTGCGGTGACCTTGCGGCTGTCGCAGGCGCCGGGTCCGGTCTTCCGACCCTTTGTGGAAGGGTCCGTCGGTCTTCGGCGGTTCGACGAGCGCCTCGATCGCAACGGCTTTGAGCGCAACAGCGTGAATTATGGCCTGCGGGGCGGCCTGACGATTTCCGATGATGGTCCCTTACGTGGCGAGGCATCGGTTGGGTTCGCTGGTGAGCAGTTTGCCGATGATCAACTCGACGATGTCTTGGAGGTTACAGCTGCCGCGTCGCTCACCTGGGATGTGACGGCGCTGACGAGCGTCACACTGGACGTGGAAACTTCGCTTGATCCTACAACGCAGGCCGGGTCCGGCGTCGGCATCAATCGCTCAGCCGAGCTTGGCCTGACCCATGCGCTGCGGCGCAATGTCGATCTGCGGCTTGGCGTTGGCGTGGACGACACGGTGTTCAGCGGCATCGATGCTGATACCCGCACCTATACCGGTCGGGCAGGTCTGACGTGGCGGGCTTCGCCGGTCGTGGCCTTCCGGCTGGATACGGCGTTTGAGCATGAGCCAGATGCAGCCGGTGACATCAATCGGTTCACCGCCGAAGCCGGGATCGTTCTGCGTCGCTAAGATAGGGCTGGCGGTCAGGTTGGCTTGACGACCATCAGCCATGTGGCGGCGACAAGCGGCACCGTGGCGACCAGCCCCCAAACGAGCCATCGCCTGGAGAGCGCGCGATAGTCCTCGCCAACGCCATTGGCCGGGAAGGTTTTGGCGAGGCGTGCCTGCTTCACCTGGATCGGCACGATCACGAAGAGCCAGATCATGCCGGCCAAAACGAATAGAACCTGGCTCCAGAGAAGCCAGCCCTCGTACAGGGGAAACCCTGCCGAATAAGCCATGAAGTAGCCGCTGCCCATCAGCAGCACGACACCCCACACCGTCATCGACCAATCTGTGTAGGTCACCAGCTTTTGCGCAAAGCCAAGCACTTCTGAGCGCCCATCCCGGTCAGCATAGAACTTCCAGATCGCCGTGACAGTGATGTTGCCCATCAGCATGGCGACGCCGGTCACATGCAGGAATTTGGCGATGTCGTACAGCATTGGGTCGCTGCCTAAGTATCAGGCGCGCCGGGAAATGATGTCGCGCAGCGCTTCCTGAAAGCCTGGCGCGATGTCGGGACGCGACAGGGCGAAGGCGACATTGGCGGCCAGAAAGCCTGATTTGGCGCCACAGTCATAGGTCGAGCCGGTGAAAGGCATGGCGAAGAACGGGCTGCTCTCATGAAGGGCGAGCATGGCATCGGTGAGTTGGATTTCCCCGCCCGCACCGGCGGCCTGGTTTTCCAGAATGCCCATAACTTCGGGCTGAAGGATGTAGCGCCCTGAGATGTAGAAGTTGGACGGCGCTTCGCCCGGTGCTGGTTTTTCCACCATGGCTGTTACTTCAAAGCCATTGGGGACGTCCTTGCCTTTGCCGACAATGCCGTACTTGGAGGTCTCTTCCGGCGCGCATTCTTCGACCGATACGATGTTGCCGCCGGTCTTTTCGTAGACCTCCATCATCTGCGACAGGCAGCCTTTTGGCGCCTGCATGATCATGTCTGGCAGGAGAACGGCAAAAGGTTCATCGCCGACCATTTCGCGGGCGCACCAGATCGCGTGACCGAGGCCGAGCGGTTCTTGTTGACGGGTGTAGCTGACGCTGCCAGCTTGTGGTGTTTGGTTGTCGAGGGTTTCCAGTTCGGCGAACTTGCCGCGTTTGCCGAGCGTGTCGCGCAGTTCCACCTGGACGTCAAAATGGTCCTCGATGACCGATTTGTTGCGCCCGGTGACGAAGATGAAATGCTCGATGCCCGCCTCGCGCGCTTCTTCGAACACATATTGAATGACGGGGCGATCGACGACGGTCAGCATTTCTTTGGGCATGGCCTTGGTGGCCGGAAGGAACCTTGTGCCAAGCCCGGCAACCGGAAAAACGGCCTTACGAATGCGACGCGTCATTCTTCATTTACCTTATGTGTTCATGAATCGTTGAGATGAGTCCTAGGGCATCAGGCCCAGTTTTGGAAACCAGACATCATGTCCAAGGTTCCAAAAACGACGACCGGAGCGTTTGCGATACCATGACTGTTCTTGTGACCGGTGGTGCCGGCTATATTGGATCGCACATGGTCTATGCGCTTGCCGATCGCGGTGAGCCGCTGGTTGTGATCGACAATATGACCACTGGCTACCGGCCCAATTTGCCGGACGATGTGTCGCTGGTGATTGGCGATATCGGCGATCAAATCCTAGTTGAGAAAGTGATGCGCGAGCATGGCGTTAATGCCGTTGTGCATTTTGCAGGTTCCATCGTGGTGCCTGACTCGGTTGCCGATCCGCTGGGCTACTATGCCAACAACACGGTGAAGTCGCGCACCCTGATGGCCGCGGCGGTCAATTGCGGCGTGAAGCATTTCATCTTCTCGTCGACAGCCGCCGTGTACGGCATGCCGAATCAACCGATGATCGCCGAGGAAGCGCCAACGATCCCGATTTCGCCCTATGGGTCATCGAAGCTCATGACTGAGATGATGCTCGCCGATACCGCCCATGCCCATGATTTTACCTACACGGCGCTACGCTACTTCAATGTCGCTGGCGCTGATCCGGACGGGCGGACGGGGCAGAGCTCGCCGCGCGCCACGCACCTCATCAAGGTGGCAAGCCAAGCGGCGCTTGGGCAACGCAGCCACATGGAAATCTACGGTACCGACTATGACACCGAAGACGGGACCGGGGTGCGCGATTATATTCATGTCAGCGATCTTATTGCCGCCCATGTTCTTGCGCTTGATCGCTTGCGCGCCGGCGGCGACAGCCAGGTGATGAATTGCGGCTATGGACGTGGCTACACTGTGCGCCAAGTTGTGGAGGCGGTGAAGCGCGTGTCAGGCGTTGATTTTGAGGCACGCGAGACCGGGCGTCGTGCTGGTGATCCGGCGACGTTGGTGGCGGTCGCCGAGCGTGCGCGTTCTGAGTTGGGCTGGGTGCCAGCCTATGATGATTTGGATGTGATCGTTGGCCATGCCTATGCCTGGGAAACCAGGATGGCTGGTCGCAACACTGCTGGGGCATAGACTGTTGCGTACGGCTGGGGCCGTGGGAAGAACGAGGAATCGACCATGATCCGCTTTGTATTTGCTGGTTTTTTGGCCGTGTGTGCCGGTTTGAGTTTTGCGCCGACCGAGGCGCGCGCCGATGCGGCGTTTCAGAACTGGGTTGCTCAATATCAGGCCGAGGCGCGCCAGGCTGGCATCGCTGATGCCGTTCTTGCCCAGGCCTTTGCAGGCGTCACCGCGCCGGATGAAAGCGTGCTGCGCTCGGCGCGTTATCAGCCGGAGTTCGTGCGCCCCATTTGGGAATATCTGGACAGCGCCGTGTCTTCCAGGCGGATAACCAATGGCCAGGAAATGTTGCGCGAACATGCGGTGGCGCTGGACCGAATCGAAGAGGCGACCGGTGTTTCCAAGTTTATCGTCGTGGCAATTTGGGGAATGGAATCCTCTTACGGCGAGGTGTTGCAGAACCAGAACATCGTGAAACCGGTGATCCGCTCGCTTGCCACGCTTGCCTATGCCGATTCGGATCGCCGCCGCTTTGGCCGCGAGCAGTTGTTGGCCGCGCTGCAAATCCTGCAACGCGGCGATACAACGGCCGACCAGATGTATGGCAGTTGGGCTGGCGCGATGGGCCACACTCAATTCATCCCGACCACCTATCTTGCCCATTCCGCCGATTACGATGGCGATAGGCGTTCCGACATCTGGCAGAACATCCCCGATGCGCTTTATTCGACCGCCAATTATCTGCGCGCGTCCGGCTGGGTGCCGGGCCACACCTGGGGCTATGAGGTGCGCATTCCGCCAGGGTTCGATTGGCGCTATGTTGACGAAACAACGCGGCGCTCCCTGGCGCAGTGGCAGCAAATGGGGATCGTGCGCACCGGCGATCGGCAGTATCCGCGCCCGGATGACCAGGCCAGGCTCATTGCGCCTGCGGGCTCCGGCGGACCAGCCTTTTTGATGCTGCGGAATTTCGAAGTGATCAAGCGTTACAACAATGCCGACAGCTATGCGCTGGCGGTTGGTCATCTTGCCGATCGCTTGAAAGGCCTAGGTGGCTTTCAGAACGACTGGCCGCGCGACTCGCAGCCGCTGACCCGCGCGCAAGTGGAGCAAATGCAGCGCCTCCTGGCGCAGCGCGGCTTCTCCACCGGTGGCATTGATGGCCGTATCGGCCCCAACACGCGCGGCGCGATCCGCGCTTTCCAGGCCTCTCTTGGTCTGGTGCCCGATGGTTATGCTTCAACGGCCTTGCTGGCGCGTTTGAGCGGGTAACCGATACGCCTTTTTCTCGCCGAAAGGCCTGTGCTAAGGGGAGACCATGTCGATGGTTCTCCCCTTTCGCCTTTTGGCCGCCTGTGTCCTTGCTGCGCCGCTGCTTTGGTCCGGCAGCGCCGGGGCGCAGAGTTGGCGCCAGGAAGATCCCAGCGCCATCGTTTTGCCGAGTCAGCCCGATGGATCCGGTGCGCGTTCGGGTGGTAATCGAGGTGGTATCTTCCGCATTTTCCGTTTCGATCCGCAGCGCCAAACCCGGCGACAGCCATTGCCTGAAGTCGAGGTGGCGCCGATCATCAATCTACCGCCGCCCAAGGACCCCGACGCCATCACGGTGGTGACCTTCGGCGATGAGTTTGCCGATCAGTTGCGCGAAGGGTTGATCGACCGGTTCGACGGCGACCGGTTGATCGAGGCGCAGGGGGATTCCATTCCCGGCAGCGGGCTCACCGATCTGGAAGATTTTAACTGGAACATCGAGGCGCTGCGGCGGCTGGACGATTACACGCAGGTTGGCGCGATTGCCGTGGCGATTGGTTACAGCGACCGGCGACCTCTGGTCGAAGGCGATCGAACTTACGCATTTGGCAGCGATACCTGGCAGGACATTTACCGCAATCGGGTGTCGAGCTTTGCGTTGACCTTGGTGACGGAGGGCCATCCGGTGATCTTTGTTGGATTGCCGCCGATGGGCGATCCGGCGGTGAACGAAGATATTCGCCTGATCAATCAGGTGATCGAGGAGGCCGTGGCGCCGACGCGCGCGCGGTTCGTCAGTGTCTATTCTGGGTTTGCCGATCTGGCCGGGAACTATACCCGCGCCGGGCCGAACATGGCCGGCCAGGTGGAAAACCTGAGGCGCGCCGACGGCATTTTCTTCAACCGGGCGGGGCGGGAGAAATTCGCCCATTTCGTGGAGCGGTTCGTGCCGCGTGATGGTCGGGTTGGCCCGGAGCCGGAGGTGTCATCGGTGGTGTTCGAGGGCAGCAACCTGTCAGCAGACGGGATTGGCCCGGTCATCCTGATGACGTCGGGGTTTGCCGATCCAACGGCCACGCTTGCCCAAAGCCCGAGCGAGGTCCTGCCGGAGGAGCCGGAAACGCGTGAGTGGCTTCTGCGCGGCGCTGCCTTGCCAGCCCCGGAAGGGCGGGCCGACAATTTTGCCTGGCCGGAAAACCCCGACAGCTAGCAGACCGACCGGGGACTAGCGCGGCAGCGTTGTCTCGCCCATCAAGTCAAGGTCAATGGCGCGCGCGGCTTGACGGCCTTCACGGATCGCCCAGACGACCAGCGACTGACCGCGACGGATATCGCCAGCAACATACAGGCCATCAATCGACGTCTTGTAGTCGTCGTCATTGGCCAAAATGTTCTGCCGGCGGTCGCGGGCAAGCTCGGCACCAAAGGCATCAGCGATGCCGTTTTTCTTGGGGCCTGAGAAGCCGATGGCAATGAGCACCAGATCGGCGCGCAGCACGAACTCCGTGCCTTCAATCGGCACGCGTTTCTCATCGACGCGGGCGCATTCCACACCAACCACCTTGCCGTCTTCATCGCCCTTGATACCAAGCGTTGCTGCGGAGAATTCGCGCTCCGCCCCTTCAGCTTGCGAGGAGGAGGTGCGGAACTTAGTCGGCCAGTAAGGCCAGACGGAAAGCTTGTCTTCGAGCACCGGTGGGATCGGGCGGATGTCGAGCTGCGTCACCGACAGGCAACCCTGGCGGATAGAGGTGCCGATGCAGTCGGACGCCGTGTCGCCGCCCCCGATGACAACCACATGTTTGCCAGCGGCGTGGATCGGCGGCTCGGGGATCGTCTTTTCTTTGTTCACCCGGCGGTTCTGCTGCACCAGGTAAGGCATCGCATAATGGCAGCCGGTGAGGTCCATTCCCGGCAATTCCGGATCGCGCGGATGTTCAGCGCCGGCGGCGATCAGCACCGCGTCATGCTTCTCCATCAAGTCGGATGGCGCGATGCTCTTGCCGCGACTGTCATCGCCGATTGGTGCATTGTAATGGAACGTCACACCCTCGGCTTCCATCTGCTCGACGCGCCGCTGGATGTGGATTTTTTCCATTTTGAAGTCGGGAATGCCGTAGCGCATCAGGCCGCCGGCATCGGGTTCGCGCTCATAGATGTGCACATCATGACCAACGCGGGCAAGCTGCTGGGCAGCGGCCATGCCGGCGGGGCCGGAACCGATGATAGCGACCGATTTGCCTGTCTTTGTTTGTGGTGGTTGCGGAACAACCCAACCGTTTTCGAACGCCTTGTCGGCAATCGCCTGCTCCACCGTTTTGATCGCGACCGGTGTGTTTTCCAGGTTCAGGACGCAGGCTTCCTCGCATGGGGCAGGGCAGATGCGGCCGGTGAACTCCGGGAAGTTGTTGGTGGAGTGCAGATCGCGGATCGCACCTTCCCAATCGCCCTGGTAGACCAAATCGTTCCAGTCGGGGATCTGGTTGTTGATCGGACAGCCGGTGGGGCCGTGGCAATAGGGGATGCCACAGTCCATGCACCGCGCGGCCTGCTTTTTGACGTCGGCTTCCGACATGGGGAGCGTGAACTCCTTGAAATGCCGGATGCGGTCGCCCGCCGGTTGATACTTTGAATCCTGGCGGTCGATTTCCAGAAAGCCGGTGACTTTACCCATACCGATATTCTCCTTGGTCCCGGCCTACTCTGCCGCCACGCCTTGCAGCTGCATGGCTTCCATCTCTTCCAGTGCGCGGCGGTACTCAACCGGCATCACCTTCACGAACATCGGGCGATAGGTCTCCCACTCGTCGAGGATCATTTTTGCCCGCGCCGAACCCGTGTAGCGGGCATGGTTGGTGACCAACTGGAAGAGGCGCTCCTCATCGAAGCGGGTCATGTCGGAGGACAGGTCTACACGGCCCTTGCTCTCCAGATCGCCGCCATGGTGATGGAGTTTTTCCATCAGATCGTCTTCTTCCGGCACCGGTTCCAGCTCGACCATGGCCAGGTTGCAGCGCGCAGCGAACAGCTTGTGCTCATCGAGCACATAGGCGATGCCGCCCGACATGCCGGCAGCGAAGTTACGACCGGTTTCACCCAGAACAACGATCACGCCGCCAGTCATGTATTCGCAGCCATGGTCGCCACAGCCTTCGACCACCGCCACAGCACCGGAGTTGCGCACGCCGAAGCGCTCGCCCGCGATGCCTTGGAAGTAGCATTCGCCCTTTACCGCGCCATAGAGTGCCGTGTTGCCGATGATGATCGATTTCTCTGGCGTGATGCGGGTATTTTCCGGCGGACGCACCACCAGGCGGCCACCGCAAAGGCCCTTGCCGACATAGTCATTGCCGTCGCCGACCAGATCGATCGTCACACCGCTGGCAACAAACGCGCCGAAGCTTTGGCCGGCCGTACCGGTGAGCTTGATGGCAATCGTGTCGTCCGGAAGGCCTTTGTAGCCGAAGCGCTTGGCGACTTCGCCAGACAGCATCGCACCGACCGAACGATCGACATTCTTCACCGGCAGATCGATCTGCACCGGCGTTTTGTTTTCCAGGGCCGGCTGCGCCATCTCGATCAGTTTGCGATCGAGCACATCGTCAATCGGATGCTTCTGAAGCTGCGTCCAGCGAATGTCTTCCGGCGCGGCGTCCGGCTTCCAGAACAGGCGGGAGAAATCGAGGCCTTGCGCCTTCCAATGGTCAATCGCAGTTTCTTTATCGAGCCAATCGGAACGGCCGATCAGATCGTCGAACTTGGTGATGCCAAGCTCGGCCATCATGGCGCGGACCTCTTCGGCGACGAAGAAGAAGAAGTTGATCACATGCTCCGGCGTGCCCTTGAAGCGCTTGCGCAGCACGGGGTCTTGCGTCGCAATGCCGACCGGACAGGTGTTCAGGTGACATTTGCGCATCATGATGCAGCCCGCCGCGATCAACGGGGCGGTGGAGAAACCGAACTCGTCAGCGCCCAGAAGCGCACCGATGACAACGTCGCGACCGGTGCGCAGTCCTCCATCGACTTGAAGAGCAATGCGCGAGCGCAGACCATTGGTGATCAGCGTCTGCTGGGTCTCGGCAAGGCCAAGCTCCCACGGCGCGCCGGCGTGCTTGATGGAGGTGAGGGGAGATGCACCCGTGCCGCCTTCAAAGCCGGAAATGGTGATGTGGTCGGCGCGTGCCTTGGCAACGCCGGCAGCCACGGTACCGACACCCACTTCCGACACCAGCTTCACCGAGATGTCAGCGGCTGGGTTGGTGTTTTTCAGATCGTAGATCAGCTGCGCCAAGTCTTCGATCGAATAGATGTCATGGTGCGGCGGTGGCGAGATAAGCCCGACGCCCGGCGTTGAGTGGCGCACCTTGGCGATCACCGCATCGACCTTGTGACCGGGTAGCTGTCCGCCTTCGCCGGGCTTTGCGCCCTGCGCGACCTTAATCTGGATCATGTCGGCGTTGACCAGATACTCGGTCGTCACACCAAAGCGGCCAGAGGCGACCTGCTTGATGGCTGAGCGCTTGGACGAACCGTCGGGCAATGGCGTGAAACGCTCAACCTCTTCGCCACCTTCGCCGGTGTTGGACTTACCGCCAATGGCGTTCATTGCCAGCGCCAGCGTCTCGTGGGCCTCGCGGCTGATCGAGCCGAACGACATGGCGCCGGTGGAAAAGCGTTTGACGATGTCTTCGGCGGACTCCACCTCGTCCAAGGACACCGGCGTTGTGCCGATTTCGTCGGCGTTCTTGATGCGGAACTGGCCGCGCATGGTGAAACGACCATTTTCGTCGTTCACCTCGCGGGCGTATTCGGCCCACTTCTCCGGCACGTTGCCACGCACCGCATGCTGCATGGTCGCCACGATGTCGGGCGTCCACATGTGATCCTCGCCGCGCGTGCGGAACATGTACTCCCCGCCAACGGCAAGATTGGTGGCGAGCACCGGATCGTCGGAGAAGGCGTCGGTGTGACGCTCGACGGTCTCGCGGGCAATTTCCGGCAGGCCGACGCCGCCAACCATGGAGGCGGTGCCGAAAAAGAACTCGTCGATGAAGGCCTGACCCAGACCGACCGCGTCGAAAATCTGCGCGCCGCAATAGGATTGGTAGGTCGAGATGCCCATTTTGGACATCACCTTCAGCAGGCCTTTGCCGATGGATTTGATGTAGCGCTCGACGACTTCGTATTTGTCGACCACGTCCGGGAACAGCTGCTTGGCGTGCATGTCGGCCAGCGTTTCGAAGGCCAGATAGGGGTTGATGGCTTCGGCGCCATAGCCTGCCAGGCAGGCAAAATGGTGCACTTCGCGCGCTTCACCGGTTTCCACCACCAGACCGACGGAGGTGCGCAGGCCCTTGCGGATGAGATGATTATGCACCGCAGCCGTCGCCAGCAGCGCGGGCATCGGGATACGATCCGGGCCAACCATGCGGTCGGACAGGATGATGATGTTGTAGCTGCCGCGCACGGCCGCTTCGGCCCGCTCGCAGAGCATGGTCAGCGCTTCGCGCATGCCAGCCGCGCCACGCGAGGCCTCATAGGTCATGTTGAGGGTCTTGGTTTCGAAGCGATCCTCATACAGCGAAATGGAGCGGATTTTCTCCAGATCCTCATTGGTGAGGATCGGCTGGCGCACTTCCAAACGCTTGCGGCGCGACAGGCCCTCCAGATCGAACAGGTTCGGACGCGGGCCGATAAACGACACCAGGCTCATCACCAGTTCCTCGCGGATCGGATCGATCGGCGGATTGGTGACCTGCGCGAAGTTCTGCTTGAAATAGGTGTAGAGCAGTTTCGACTTGTCCGAGAGCGCCGACAGCGGCGTGTCGGTGCCCATCGAGCCGAGCGCTTCCTGGCCGGTGATCGCCATCGGCGCCAGCAGAATTTTCAAGTCTTCCTGCGTGTAGCCAAAGGCCTGCTGGCGATCGAGCAGCGAGACGTCGGCGCGCGAGGGACGGGCTTCGACCGGCTTCAGATCTTCCAGGACGACCTGCGACTTCTCCACCCAATCGGCATAGGGATTGGCGGTGGCAAGCTCGTGCTTGATGTCTTCATCGGAAATGATGCGCTGGCCGTCCAGATCGACGAGCAGCATCTTGCCCGGCTGGAGGCGCCATTTTTCAACGATTTTTTCTTCCGGCACGTCCAGCGTTCCAGCCTCGGACGCCATCAGGATGTCGCCATCGTCTGTGACGAGATAGCGCGCCGGGCGCAGGCCGTTGCGGTCCAGCGTTGCGCCGATCATCCGACCATCGGTGAAGGCGACCGCAGCCGGGCCGTCCCACGGCTCCATCAGCGCAGCGTGGTATTCGTAGAACGCCTTGCGCTCCTCATCCATCACCTTGTTGCCGGACCAGGCTTCGGGCACCAGCATCATGACGGCGTGATGCATCGGGTAGCCGCCCATAAAAAGGAATTCCAAGGCATTGTCGAAGCATGCCGTGTCCGACTGACCCTCATAGGAGATCGGCCAGAGTTTGGAGATGTCGTTGCCGAAAAGCTCGGAGTCCACCGACGCCTGGCGGGCGGCCATCCAGTTGACGTTGCCGCGCAGGGTGTTGATCTCACCATTGTGCGCCACCATCCGGTAGGGGTGGGCAAGCTTCCAGGACGGGAAGGTGTTGGTGGAGAAACGCTGATGCACCAGGGCCAGCGAGGAGGTGAACCGCTCGTCGGTCAGATCCTTGAAGTAAGCGCCAAGCTGATAAGCCAGGAACATGCCCTTGTAGACGATCGTGCGCGAGGACAGCGAGACGATGTAGAACTGCTCGCCGGAGGCGATGCCGCCATAGATGGTGTTGGAGATGACTTTGCGCAGGATGAACAGGCGGCGTTCGAAATCATCGCCGCCCGGCGTGGTTTCGCCACGGCCGATAAAGACCTGACGGTGGACCGGTTCGGACGCCTGGATTTCGGGCGCCTGGGAGAGGGATGAATTGTCGACTGGAACGTCACGCCAGCCGAGCAGCACTTGGCCTTCAGCGGCGATGACTGTTTCCACGACCTCTTCGCACCGTGCGCGCAGGGCATCGTCCGGCGGCATGAAAAGAAACCCGACCGCATAGTCCTTGTCGTCTGGCAGTTCGACATCCTGCATCGCCATCTCTGCGCGGAAGAACGCATCCGGCTTCTGCAGCAGCATGCCTGCCCCGTCACCCATCAGCGGATCGGCGCCGACCGCACCACGATGGGTCAGATTGACCAGAATCTGCAGGCCGTCACGCACGATGCGGTGGGAGTTCTCGCCCTTCATGTTGGCGATGAAGCCGACACCGCAGGCGTCGCGTTCGTGGGTTGGGCGATAAAGGCCCTGCTCAGCGGCTTGCGCGCGCAAGTCGGCTTTGGTGGCAGCGGTGGAGGTCGGTTTGGCGGCGAGCGTATCGATCAGCGTATAGCTTTCTGATTGCATCGCTGGGTTTGGCCCTTGATGGTTCGTCATGGGTCTCTTCCTTCCCTCTTCACGCCGTTCGACGCCGTGTACCGCCATCCTGGGTCACAAGGAGCCCAAACTGGCCAGAAGCGTAGGTCACAGGCCGGGTCGCACCTTTGTGCGGCTCGTTGGTCTGCGCCAACCGTGGGTTTATTATGCCAACACCGCCAGCCATGTGTCGGCCAAGGGCGGAAGGCTTCAATCGCTGCGATGGCGCATGGCCATCTTCTTCAGGACCAGGGCGCCTGCCCTGGCGTAGCTCCGCCGTGACATGACCCGCCAAACGGACAGCGTCAAGCACGGAGGGGTCGCGGCCGACCCGGTCGTATGGCCAGGCGTGCCGCTAGGTCAGATCGATCCAAAAATTAGGACAACATCCCTGACCTTTCCATGGGTGTTTGCCAGAAAGTGAACGGCCGCTCAACCCGCAAATTGGCGCATTCGCACGAAAAGGCGAGGTTTTGAGGGCAAAATTGAAAGGAAATTTTTGTCCATTGAAATATTATTTCAATGAACCCGGTTCACGGCGGCGTGATCCATCATCACGCTCGCGCACCATGGCGTGAGTTTTAGGTGCGCGAAACTTCCTTCCTTTGTCATTTCCTCTTTATCGCCGTGTCCGTCATCACTTGGGACGAGAAGCAAACATGTCTTCTCCCCCCAACTCTCACTGTGGTGCTGCCAAGGCCGCACACAGCCCACAAAAGTGTCTTGAAAGGACCTCCTCTATGAGCATTTCCCGTCGCGCTGTGAACACCGCTGTCATCGCCGCTGCCGTTGCCGGTGTTGCTGCTTCGGTTACCGCCGTTGTGCCTGCCCACGCCCAGGGCCAGGAAAAATGCTACGGTATCTCGTTGGCTGGCGCCAATGACTGCGCCGCTGGCCCAGGCACCACCTGTGCTGGCACCTCCACCGTCGATTACCAGGGCAATGCCTGGACCTTCGTTGATGCTGGCACCTGCGAGCAGTACGGCTCGGCTTCGATGATGGACGACGATCTCTATCTTCCAGACGGCCGCATGGGTTCGCTTGAAGAACTGGACCGCGATCTGCCGGCCTAAGCTTAGGTCCCCAGATCGTCTACCGGATGGCGGCGTATCGCCCGTATCCCGCCATCCGGACCACCCCCACATCGCAGGCTGACCATGTCCGGCACCACGCTCGTTCCCCCCTCGCAACCGATGATCACCGATGCCCTTGCCGGTGTCGGGTTCAAGCATGAGCATGCCGAAGAGATTTTTGGCGGCGCGCACGATGTGGCGTGGTTCGAGGTTCATCCCGAGAATTACATGGGCGAGGGCGGTATGCCGCATCGTCTGCTGACCGATTTGCGCGCGCGCTTTGGCCTGTCGCTGCATGGCGTTGGGCTGTCGATCGGCGGCGAACGCGCGCTCGACAAGGACCATCTGGCGCGTTTGGCCGCGCTCAACGCGCGCTATGAGCCGGATCTTTTCTCCGAGCATCTGGCCTGGTCGAGCCATGATGAGGGCTATCTCAACGATCTTCTGCCCTTGCCCTACACCCAAGCGACGCTGGACCTTGTGTGCGATCATATCGACGAGGTTCAAGAGGCGCTTGGCCGCACGATCTTGCTCGAGAACCCCTCCACCTATGTGGTGTTTGAGGGCTCGCAGATGAGCGAGACGGATTTTCTCAAAAACGTCGCAAAACGCACCGGCTGCGGGCTGCTTTTGGACGTCAACAACGTCTTCGTCTCCGCCACCAATCACCAAACCTCCGCCCAAGCCTATCTGGCCGAGTTTCCCGTCGGCCACGTTGGCGAGGTGCATTTGGCAGGCCATGCGTCAGTGACGCTGAGCGATGGTGCAGAACTCCTCATCGATGCGCATGACCGCGCCGTGTCCGACCCGGTCTGGGCGCTTTATGAGCAGTTGATCAAGCGCATCGGGCCGCGCCCGACACTGGTTGAGTGGGACAATGATGTACCGGCGTTCCCGGTGCTTGCCCATGAGGCTGCGCAGGCGCAGGCCATCCTCTGCAAAAACGACCCGATTTTGGGTTGCCGCCATGTTGCTTGAGATGAGCGCACGTAAGCATCATCACGGGGCTTTTGCATCAGCGGTTCTTGATCCAGAAAAACCCGTCCCTGATGGCATCGCTCGCGCCAATGGCGGGGACCCGTTGGAAGCCTTCAACGTCTACCGCAACAATGTGGTGGCGAGCCTCGCAGACGCCTTGAAGGCGGCGTTTCCCGTCACCTCGCTCTTGCTAGGCGAAGGGTTGCAGCGGGCCTTGATGGCCAACTTCGTACGCGCTCATCCGCCGAAAAACGCCGTGCTTTCCACCTATGGTGGCGACTTTCCCGGCTATCTCGCCCAGCATCCGGCAACCAAGGCGCGGCCCTTTTTGGGCGACGTGGCACTGCTTGAACGCCGCCGGATCGAGGCTTATCACGCCGCCGATGCATCGGTTTTTGATGGCGCGGTGCTTGGCGGTATCGATCCGGAGATCCTGTCCGCCGGTACTTTGGTGGTGCATCCGTCAGTGCGGCTGATTGCATCGCGCTTTCCCATCGCCACTGTCTACGCCATCGAAAAGGCAACGCTGGACGGCGTCGCGGCGCCGGTGGATCGCTCGAGCGTTGATATGCGCAAGGGCGAGGCGGTTTTGGTCTCGCGGCCCTATTACGACGTCACCTCACAGCCGATCGGCAGGGGTGATTTTGCCTTCATCAAGGCCTGCGCGCGCGGTGTTCCTTTTGGCGCGGCGGCCGATGACGGGTTCCAGGCCGACCCGGCTTTCGATCTTCAATCAAGCCTCGCGCTTTGTCTCACCGCCGGCGTGTTCACCGCCTTTCATTCAACACCTAGTTTTATTAAGACGCTGGAGTAGTTTCCGATGGCCTCCGTAGATCAGTCCGACACGATGAGTGTACCTCCTGCTCCCTCCGATTCCCCGACGCTGATTGGCAGTGTCCGCGCCGTCTGGAAAGACATCACCGACGCCATTGAGTGGCTGACGGCTGCCTGGCTTCCTGGCTTGGCCGCGCGGTTCGTCTTCCTGGCGACCTTGTTCGGCTACTACTGGAATGCGGCGCTCACGAAAATCGATGGCAGTGTTTTCGAGCTTTCCACCGGCGCCTATGCGCAGATTATCCCGCCGATCATCGAAGCGGCCGGTTACGACAAGAGCGCGGTTGCACTGCCTTGGACGGCGTTGGTCTATGCCGGGACCTATGCTGAGTTCGTGCTGCCCGTCCTGTTGGTGATCGGTCTGTTCGGTCGCCTGGCTGCGCTTGGCATGATCGGCTTTGTCATCGTTCAATCCTATGTCGATCTGACGTTCCACGGCGTGGATGCCGAAACGGCGGGTGCTTGGTTTGATCGTTTCCCAGACTCCATCATCTTCGATCAGCGCCTGCTTTGGCTCTTCCCGCTGATCTATCTGGTGCTCAAGGGCCCTGGCCTGTTGTCAGTCGATGGCCTGTTGGGGCGGCTGTTCAAAAAAGCTTGATCCGGCTTGGTTCAGATTGGCCGCGGTGATAGAGCCGTCGCGACCTTTCTGATGGAGCCAGCATGTTTTTTGGAAGCGACAATTGGGCCGGTGTCTCGCCGGTCGTGGCCGAGGCCCTGTCGGCCTGTGCCGGCGGCTTTGCCAGCGCCTATGGATCGGATGATCTAACCACCAAGACCCGCGACGCCCTTGGCGCTTTTTTCGATCGCGACGTCGATGTGTTTTTCACCGCCACAGGGTCCGCCGCCAACATGCTTTCCTTGAGCGCCGTGGCGCGACCGGGTGGCGTGGTCTTTGCCCACCGCGATGCGCACATTCTAGTCGATGAGGCCGCCGGCCCGGAATCGCTGGTCGGCATGAAGCTGCACGCGCTTCAAGGCCGTCAGGGCCGGATCAACGCCAATGAACTGGTCGAGGCGCTTGCCACCTATCCGCGCGAGCATGTGCATCGTGGGCGCGGTATCGCTGTTTCAATGACGCAGGGCACCGAGCTTGGCACCACCTATTGCGTCATGGACGTGGCGGCGATTGGCTCCATCGCCCGGCGCAACAAACTGACGCTGCACATGGATGGGGCCCGTTTTTCCAACGCGCTGGTGGCGCAGAACGTAACCCCGGCGGCGCTGACCCACGAGTCTGGTGTTGACCTGCTGTCGCTGGGCTTTACCAAGAACGGCGCCTGGGCCGCTGAGATGGTGGTGAGTTTCCGCGAGGATTTGCGCGACGATCTTACCTATCGCCAAAAAGCTATGGGTCAGGTGTTTTCCAAGAACCGCTTTGCTGCCGCGCAGGCGCTGGCCATGCTGAGCGATGATCATTGGAAGGTGCTCGCCACCCACGCCAATGGGATGGCCAAGAAGCTCTCGGACGGCGTTGCCGCGCTTGAGGGCTGCCGGCTAGCCGCGCCGACGGAGATCAATGAGGTTTTTGCCATCCTACCCCAATCGATGGCCGACAAGCTGAAGACCGCCGGTGCAATCTTTGCCGACTGGCCCAAGGACACCGCTGAGGCTGACGTAGCGCCAGGCGAGGGTGAGGTGATGATCCGCCTGGTGGCGAGCTTTGCCACCACCCAGCATCATGTTGATCAGTTCCTTGAGGCGGCGCAACGGGCCGAAGCGGCTTGAGCCGCTTTCCTTTCGCGCTGAGTTAAACCAACGCGGCGCGCGCCATCACTTCAACAGCGCAGGC
Organism: Hyphomicrobiales bacterium; assembly: GCA_046290415.1. Lineage (GTDB taxonomy): Bacteria > Pseudomonadota > Alphaproteobacteria > Rhizobiales > MH13 > MH13. Next base: position 8,306 of record JBKAGN010000040.1, on the reverse strand, counting down.
TATTTGGCCGCTATCCTCATGCCACCCCTCCATAGGCAACGCCCGACAGGGCGGCCATGTCCTTTTTCCAGGTGGTCAGGTCCTCTTGATTGAACTCTGAGAGATGAGTGTGACCGCAAGCGCGCGCCATCACCTGCATCAGTTCGACCGAGGCCTCAAAAAAGTTGGTCAGCTGGCGCGCTGATTTTTCCACGATGATGCGGTTGACCAGATGCGGCTTTTGGGTGGCGATTCCAACCGGGCAGTTGTTGGTGTGGCAGGCGCGCATGGCGATGCAACCAATTGCCTGCATGGCCGCGTTGGAAACAGCGATCGCGTCGGCGCCGAGCGCTAGGGCCTTGATGAAGTCCGCCGGTTTGCGCAAGCCGCCAGTGATCACCAGCGTGATGTCGCCGCGCTCTAAGTGGTCCAGATGCCGCCTTGCTCGCGCCAAGGCGGGAATGGTCGGCACCGAGATGTTGTCGCGGAACAGGATGGGGGCTGCGCCCGTGCCGCCGCCGCGGCCGTCGAGGATGATATAGTCGACGCCAACCTCAAGCGCCGCATCGATATCCTTTTCGATGTGCTGGGCGGAAAGCTTGTAGCCAATGGGGATGCCGCCAGTGCGGTCGCGAACCTCATCAGCGAAAGCTTTGATCTGCGAAGGTTTGGTCCATTCAGGAAAGCGCGGCGGTGAGATGGCGTCCTCGCCTTCGGGGATATCGCGCACCTCGGCGATTTTGCCGGTGTTTTTCGAGCCAGGCAGATGGCCGCCGGTGCCGGTTTTGGCGCCTTGTCCGCCCTTGAAATGGAAGGCCTGAACTTTGGAAAGTTTCTCCCAGTCAAAACCGAAGCGAGACGAGGCCAGCTCATAAAAGTAGCGCGAATTGGCCTCCTGCTCCTCCGGCAACATGCCGCCCTCGCCGGAGCATATGCCCGTGCCAGCCAGTTCAGCGCCGCGCGCGAGGGCGATTTTAGCAGGCTCCGACAGCGCGCCAAACGACATGTCGGAGACGAAGAGCGGGATTTTGAGCGTCAACGGTTTTTGGGCATTGGGGCCGATCACCACATCCGTGCCGACCGGATCATCATCGAGCCGCGGCGGTTTGTGCAATTGGGCCGTCAGCAGTTGCAGATCATCCCAGCTGGGAAGTTCGTCGCGCGGCACGCCCATTGCGTCGACCTTGCCATGGTGACCGGTCTTCGACAGGCCATCACGGGCATAGGACTGGATGAGGCCGGTAAGCGGTTCCTCGGCTGTGCCGTGGGAAGTATCGGCGTAGAGGCCGAGATAGGCGTCGCGATTGAACGGCTGTGGGTTGTCTTTGGCCCAGGCAGTGATTTCATCGGCGTCCGCACAGACCTCGTCGCCGTCTATCCAGGATGAGAATTTCGGCAGTTTTTCTTCATTGGCATACTCGGACACGCCGGTGTCGAGGCGGTAGTCCCAGTCATGAACGCCGCAGATAAGGTTCTGGCCGCGCACGAAGCCGTCGGCCATCAGGGCGCCGCGGTGCAAACATCGCCCGTAGAACACCGAGACGTCATCGTCGAACCGCACCACGACAAGATCGACCTCTCCGACCAGAGCATAGGCGGGTTCTCGGTCTGCCAGTTCACTTAAGCGCGCGACAACGGTTTTTTTCATTGCTGGTATCCCCCGGGTTCGACCTACCACCTTCACGTGTGTGGCGCCGGGGTCAACCCACCAAAAAAGGCCCGGCATCGCTGCCGGGCCTTTCTTTTTGATCCTTGGCGTTCGAGCGCTAGGGAGTGCGCCCGCCGCTTGGACCGTTAGGACTTCTGGGCGTCCACTTCGATGGCGGCGGTGTCGCCTTTGCCATGGGTGGTGCCGTTGGAAATCGAGATTTTGCGCGGCTTCATCGCTTCGGGAAGCTCACGCTTCAATTCGATGTGAAGCAGGCCGTTTTCCATCGAGGCGCCAGCCACTTCGACATAGTCGGCAAGCTGGAAACGACGCTCGAAATTGCGGGCCGCAATGCCGCGATAAAGAATTTCGCGGGTGTCGCTGGCAACATCAGCGGCTTTTTCGCCCTTCACATGCAGCGTGTGGTTTTTGGTTTCCACATGCAGCTCATCGGGGCCGAAGCCGGCCACTGCCATAGAAATGCGGTAGGCGTTCTCGCCGGTGCGCTCAATGTTGTAGGGCGGGTAGGAATTTGTCTCGTTGGAGACTTGTTGGTCGAGCATGGAAAAAAGCCGATCAAAACCAACGGTCGAACGATAAAGGGGCGAATAATCAACACGCATGAGTGTTCTCCATAAGAAGCAACAAGTTGAGGTTTGGCGCCTGCGGCAATGCCGTTGAAACAGCGTCGCGATCCCATCTGGCCATCGCATCTGCCACCTGCGCAGAAGGCCCGTTTGGCGCCTTCGATCCTATAGCTGCGTATTGTCCGGCGCGATTTCAAGGGGTGTGGATCGCACGATCCTTGGGGCAGTTTTCAACCGCCTTTTTTCCCTGAACCGAAAATGAACGCGCGCTTCCAAATGGGTTCAGGGGCCGGTCGCTAGTTTCTGGTCATCGCTGAGGCAAGCACCAAACGCTTCCACCCTTCGTTGCCCAGCACAGATGGTTTGAGGAGACGATGATGACCAACCGCAAAACCCTGATCAAAACCGCAATCGCCGGTGTGCTGGCTCTTGGTACGCTGACCGGTGGCGCCAACATGGCCCAGGCGAACAACTTTTCGTTCAGCTGGTCGACGCCGCAAGTTCACCCTTCCGAACGGTCACCACTTCCAGCCGCGCTACCACCAGCCGCGCTATCATCAACCGCGCCACTACCAGCGCGAGCAGCTTCGTCCGCGTCAGGCGCGCCGCATTCTGCGCCAGGCCGGTTTCCGGGACATCTCGTTTCTGCGTGAGCGCCCGCGTGTCTACGTGTTCGAAGCCCGTGGCCAGCGTGGCTACCGCCGGATCGCCGTGAACAAGTTCAACGGCAACATCATCTGGCGCTGGGGTCGCGGTTAAAACGACCTGCGCTCCCCCAGCGCTAACCCAATGGACTTAGACGGTCGCCGATCCGCCCTCCTGGTGGCTTTCTAGGGCCGAGGCTGGTGTCCCCCTTGTGGGACGCCAGCCTTTTTTTGTGGGCGCGCCAGATGGCGCGCGGTCTTCACGCGCTCGTTGGTTGCATGGGTATGAAGAGTGAGGCAAAGAGCGTCGATGGCTGTTGTCCTGCCCAAAATGAGCGACGATGTCGAACGCCCCGAATCCGTTGTCGGAGACGATGGGGCGTTTCTTTATTGGGTCGACGGTATGCCGATGCAGCGCCTGCAGAGGGTGTTCTACCTCTCGGTCGGCCTGCGTCGGAACGCGCGGGTTCGGGTGGCGCATTTTCGCCCACTCGGCACGTCGATCGGTACGTTGGTGTTGATGCATGGGCGTGCCGAATACATCGAGAAATACGCCCACGTCATCGCCCATTATGTGAAGCTCGGCTTCACCGTGGTGACGTTCGATTGGCGCGGCCAGGGCCTATCCAGTCGGGTTCTGCGCGATGAACCGCGCAAGGGCCATATTCACGACTTTGATGCCTATGTGCGTGATCTGCAGATCGTCATTGAAAAAGGCGTGTTGCCCGACTGCCCTCTGCCGCTGATGGGCCTTGCTCATTCGATGGGCGGGTTGATCGCGCTGCACATGTTGGTGCGCAAGCCGCTTTGGTTCGACCGCATGGTGCTGTCGGTGCCGCTGCTGCGCTACAATGTTTCGACCGCTTCGCATGAAGCGATCGCGCGCGGCGCAAAATGGGCAACGCGGCTTGGCTTGGGTCAGGCCTTTCCACCAACTGTTGGCGAAACGTTGGCCGGGACCGGCCCGTTCAAAGACAATGCGGTGACGTCGGACTCCAAGCGCTATGAGGAAACGACAAGCATCCTCGCCGATCATCCGGATCTCGGTTTGGGTGGACCAACCTTCGGCTGGCTGCACCGCGTGGCGCGCGGCATGGCACGGGTGTGGGATCAGGATTTTCTCGACCGGATCAAGACGCCCTGTATGTTCGTGCAAGCGGGTAACGATGACATCGTGTCACCTGATGCCATCGAGCGTCTGGCGGCCGCGATCCCGACCGCGACGCTGCTGCGCTTGCCGCGTTCCAAACATGAGCCGATGTTTGAGCGCGACTCGATCCGCGATCTGTTTCTTGCGGCGACCGAGGCATTCTATTCAATCCCCGAACTGCGCGAGCGCAATCTGAAGCGCTCGCTGGAAAATTTCGACGTCACGCTGCTGTAAAAACCGTTAGCGGGCGGCAGGTGCCAGAATGTTTGTCGCTTCGTCCAGCAGCGACCGATCACCAACAGCCAGCACTTGCTCTGTCGACGCCTGGTCGAACCGGGCAAGCGGTTCGCCGCGCCAGTTGGTCACGGCGCCGCCCGCCGCTTCGACGATCGGCACCAGCGGCAGGATGTCGTAGGGGCTCAGGCCGCTCTCAACGACGATGTCGGCCGTGCCGCAGGCGATCAGGGCATAGCCATACCAGTCCGTGCCATAGCGGACCGAGCGCACGCTGGCCTCCAAACGATCATAGGCGGTACGTTCGGCGCTGTTGAAGAGCGAAGGCGTCGTTGTGATCAGCGTCGCTGTGGTCAAATCGTCTGGCTGGCGTGTCGTCATCGTCCGTGACTCGCCGGCCTTGCTCCAAAACGCTTGGCCATCGCCCATTGCGGCAAAAGCCTCGTCGATGAAGGGCTGATGGGCAAGGCCGGCGACAGGCACGCCCTCATGTAAAACGCCAACCAACATGCCCCAGAGCGGGACCCCGGCGACAAAGGCGCGCGTTCCATCAATCGGATCGATGACCCAGGTGAACGGCGCATCGAGGCGGACGGATCCGTACTCCTCGCCCAAGATGCCATCGTCTGGGAAGTGGTCTTCGATCAGCTGTCGCAGAGCCGCTTCGCAGCCGCGATCAGCCGCGGTGACCGGGTCATAGCCGCCTTGATCGGCCTGCTTGTTGTCGATCGCCAACGCAGTGCGAAAAAAGGGGAGCGTTTCGCGTCGGGCGATGGCCTGCATCGTTGAAAACAAGGCGCTGCGCGCCGCGATGGCGTTCTGCCGCGGATCAGTCATGGGATCTCGACCATTGCGATTGATGATGGTTTGCGCATGCCATGGATTGCGTTGGCGGGCAAACGAGGATGCCTGCCGTTGTGCCGGACCCTTTGATTTGCCAGGCCTGTCTTTTTCGGCATGCCATTGCGATTGGTCAGTTCGCCCTGTGGAACAAATGCATAGCTATTCGACCAGTTTGGATCAACATATGTCGATCGCGCGCAACTTTTGTTCGCGGGTGTTGTCCTGACGCGACAATTTTGAGCATTCGGTCAAAAAGCGGCCCAATGATCTTGACTTGCTGCGGTGCACACATCATTTTTGCAGTGCGTCATGGCCCTCCCGGCGTGACGTAATGCCCTCCTTGGGCGTTTCCTCCCTAGACTTGAGCCGTTTGACCTTCGGGTCGAACGGCTTTTTTTTGTGCGGTTGAAGCGTTATTCGGCGGCGGCCCGGTCGATTGGCGCGAACCGCACCACATCAAGCACAAACAGCGCGTCCATCATCTCGCTCAGGGCATCCATAATGGCGTTGAAGCCTGCGTTGGGCACGAGCGTGCGCTCATTCATGTAGAGCCCGCGATTGATTTCCAGCTGCACGGCGTGAATGCCCTTGTGGAGAGTAAGATTTGCTGAAGCACCGGCAGGGCCGGGCGACCGTGAAGCCAAGGTCGCGCAACGTCTCGACAATCGTTTCTGAGATTTCCGGCGCGCAGCTGGCGCCAAAGCGATCACCGACCACGAAGTCGGTACTCAAGGTGCCGCTGGCCGTGCGGATGATCGACGGCATGGAATGGCAATCCATCAGGACCGACGCACCGAACCGCACATGAGTCTGTGCCAGTGCCCGCCGCAGCGCTGAATGATAGGGTTTGTAGAGCTTTTCCACCCGCTCCATCGCATCGGCAATGGGGAGTTTGCGCCGATAGATCGGCTGCCGGTCGCCGACAACCCGCGGCACGGTGCCAAGCCCACCAGCGACGCGCAAGGAGGCGGTGTTGGCAAAGGCCGGCACGGCATCGGAGAACATGCGCGGGTCGAGCTCGTAGGGTTCGCGGTTTACATCGCAATAGCAGCGTGGGAACCGGGCCGCGATCATCGGCGCGCCTTTTTGCACCGCAGGCATGATCAGACGGTCGACATAGGTGTCTTCGGATCGGCGAAGGTCGAGCGTGGAAAGCTGCGAGGCTTCGAGAAAAGCGCGCGGATAGCTGGTGCCTGAATGTGGTGAACCGAAGACGAACGGCACCGTCTGGGTGATCGGCACGAGCAGATCATAAGGCGGTGCGCTGTCGAACGATTCAACGGTGTCCATAAAAGCCCTTGGCTTGAGCGTGTGCTGGTGTGGCTCGGTATGCTTGCGACAGGTTTCTTGCCGAACGCATCACATTTTCAGGATCGCAGGTTCGTCCGGCGAAGTCCACTGGGTGCAGTGGTTGCGAATCGGAGCGATTTATCAACCAATTGCGTGTTTAGGTGGGGCATTGTTACGCCAATGACACCCCTTTGTCTTTCCAAGCCTGGGGGAGCGCCGTATGTAAGCGCCAGCGGGCTGATTTCGAATCAAGGACCCGGGCCTTACTCAGGCCTGCCTCTTTTGGACCTTTGCCGATGAGCGATGAGATTGCAGATATGACGCGGATACTTTTGGCCGAAGACGATAATGATATGCGCCGCTTTCTGGCCAAGGCGTTGGAAAATGCCGGTTATGAGGTCGTCTCGTTCGACAATGGGCAAAGCGCTTTTGACCGGCTCAACCAGGAGCCGTTTACGCTGCTCCTAACCGACATCGTGATGCCGGAAATGGATGGCATTGAGTTGGCCCGCAAGGCGACCGCGCTCGACCCGGAAATCAAAGTGATGTTCATCACTGGCTTTGCGGCGGTGGCCCTCAATCCAGATGCAAACACGCCCAAAGATGCCAAGGTTCTGTCCAAACCGTTCCATCTGAAGGACCTGGTGGACGAGGTTGAAAAGCTTCTGGCGCCTTCCGCAATGACCTCGCGCCGGTCCAGGCGCGTAGCTCAGCGGGAGAGCACTTCGTTGACATCGAAGGGTCAGTTGATCTGCCCGCGCCCGCATTCAGTACAGCCACAGGTGCCGCTTGACTTTCCCCGGCCACCTTGGCATGGACTGGCCAAGCTTTTGTGAGGCGCGCAGCAATGCGCGCCCTTTTGTTTGTGGCACCGCCCGATCGCGTGCCCATCTGATGTGAAGGTCCGTAGTTATGAAGATCAAGAACTCGCTGAAATCGCTGATGAAGCGTCACCGCGACAACCGTATGGTGCGTCGCCGCGGCCGCGTTTACATCATCAACAAGACCCAGGGTCGCTTCAAAGCGCGCCAGGGCTAAACGCACGCCCCTTTCGCCTTGGGCTTTGGCTCACGGCTTGGTGATTTTGACGAACCGCATGACCTGATGCACACTTCAGGTCATGCGGTTTTTCTTTGCCCGAAGCCTGCCTGATTCGCCTGCGGTGCCCGCCTTGTGGCTCGCCGCATTGCTGAGCTTAGGTCTGCTTGCCCTTCCGGCCCAAGCATCAGAAGATACCGCTGCCGCATCGGCCAGCGGCGAAGACACCATCCTCACCGATCCCGGATCGCTGGATGGCGAGGCCGAAACCATCCAAAGCGTCGGCTCGCTGCTGGATGCCTTAGCGCTCAGCGAAGATGGTGAAGCGGCCGATGAACTTTCTCGGCAGATCCAGAACCTTTGGAACCAATCGGGAAGCGAAACCGTCGATCTTCTGATGCGCCGGGCGAGCGTTGCCATACGCGTGCGCAACTATCCGATGGCGCTTGACCTGCTCGACACCGTCATCGCGCTTGAACCGGACTATGCCGAAGGTTGGAACCGGCGTGCGACCGTGCATTTCCTTCGTCAGGATTACGCCTTGTCCATCGCCGACGTCGAACAGGTGTTGCGCCTGGAACCGCGCCATTACGGCGCGCTCAGCGGCATCGGGTTCATTTTGGAGGAACTCGGTCAGGATCGGCAGGCGCAGCTTTTCCTTTCCGAAGCGCTGCGCGTCCATCCTCATATGAGTCGCACGCGCGAAGTGTTGGGCGCCATTGAGCGACGATTGCGCGGCGCACCCATTTGATCTGGACCCTTGTCGTTTTATCCGCTGGGGCCGTCGCCCTTTACACGCTGACACATGTTGGCGCGGCGCGCGTGAACGCGCGCTATCCGCACGAGGGCACCCATGTCGATGTGGACGGTGTCGCGTTGCACTGTGTGGAACG
>JBKAGN010000039.1:0-32672 GCA_046290415.1 Hyphomicrobiales bacterium | reverse complement strand
GGCTCGTCAGCGAACATTGCAGCGGGTATCGTCAAGCTTGGCGGTCAAGCTGATCTGGTGACCCGCGTATCGGACGATTCCATTGGTCGCTACTGCACCAATCAATTGAAACGCTATGGCGTTGGTACCCAATATGTGCAGCCCGTCGGCGGCGAGCATCGTTCGTCCTTGGCCGTCTATGAGAGTACGGTTGAGGATCACCAAACGGTCATCTATCGTAACGGTGCGGCGGACTTCGCCCTTTCCAACGAGGACGTCGAAGCGGTTGATTACAGCGGGTATGGCGCGTTGATCACAGCGGGTACCGTTTTCGCCGCTGAGCCTTCCAGATCTGCCACCTTCCGCGCCTTTGAACTGGCCAAAGAGGCCGGTTTACCGATCATTTTCGATGTTGATTACCGACCCTACTCCTGGCCCTCGCGAGAGGTGGCTGCGGACGTGTTGTCACGTGCCGGTGCGCAGTCGGACGTCATTGTCGGCAACGATGTCGAGTTCGGGTTCATGGCCGGAGACTATGACAAGGGGCTCGATAAAGCCCGCGAGCTGGCTGGGCAGAGTGCGGCAATCACCGTCTACAAAATGGGTGAAAAAGGCGCGATCACCTTTGCCGACGGCGAGGAAGTCCGCACCGGAATATATCCTGTGGATGCGCTGAAGCCCGAAGGCGCTGGCGACAGCTTTATGGCCGGTTTCATGGCGTCGCTTGCGGGTGGTCACGCCTTGAAAGAGGCGATCCTTCGCGGCTCGGCCTGTGCCTCCGTCACGGTGTCGAAGCCTGCCTGCTCGCCAGCTATGCCAACCACCGCTGATCTCGACACCTTTCTGCACCAGCACCCCGGCCCAACAAAAACATAAGACAAGGCCGAATGGCCGGAAGGAGACGTCATGCATATTCCTCCCTATGACAACGAGAACAAGCCCATCGTCGATGTGGAAGATGCCGTCGTTCCGCTGAATTATTTCAACATCGTCAAGCTGAAGAAAGGCGAGAGTTTTGGCTACGCCGTGCCCGGCTATGAAACTTGTATCGTGCCGGCCACAGGCTTAATCGACGTGTCGGTTGGTGGCTTTGAGGCCAAGAGCCTTGGCGGACGCGGTGTTGATGTCTGGGATGGTGAGCCAGAAGGCGTTTATGTGCCGACCGCCACAGAGGCGCGTTTCACCTGCCTGTCCGATGAAGCCGAGGTGTTCATCGCTGGGGCCAAATTCGACGAAACGTTGGAACCGTTTGCCGTACGCAAAGACGAACTGGATCTTGTGCAGTATGGATCGGACGACACCAAAACCCACCGCAAGATCAAACATATTTTGGGCCAGAAGCAGAAGGACCGGGTTGGTCGTTTGCTTGTCAGCGAGCTGTACACCGTGGGGCAGGGTGGCTGGTCAGGCTTCCCCAGCCACAAGCACGACACTGACCGTCTGCCCGATGAAACCCGTCACGATGAAACCTACAATTTCCGCTTCCGCCCGAACTATGGGTCGGGCGTGCAGATGCTTCAGCGCGTCGACAATGAACCCGGCGATGCCTACCACATTGTCGATGGGTCCACGATCTGCCTCGACAAGGGCTACCATCCCTGCGCGGTGCTGCCGGGGTATGAAATGTACTATTTCACCATTCTTGGTGGCCTCTCGCAGCGCTCGCTGATCCAGTATTTCCAGCCCACCCATGCGGCGCAGCTGCACACCATTCCAGGCATTCTGGACATGGTCGCCAAATTCAAATGAGTCCGTTCAAATGAGCCGAACCCCATGACTGTGGCAACGCTCGCCGAGGTCCTTCAGCCTGCCTTGAAACACGGCTACGCGGTCGGCGGCCTCGTCTGCCTGGGCTGGGAAGATATGCGCGCCTATGTGGCTGCCGCTGAAGCCGAAAACGCTCCAGTCATTCTGCAAGCTGGGCCAAGCTGCCGCGAGCACACGCCGCTGCCCGTGCTGGGCAAAATGATGCGCCATCTGGCGGAAAACGCCTCTGTGCCGGTCGTGCTGCATCTGGACCATGGTTACACCGTCGAAGAATGCCAGAAAGCGCTGGACAGCGGCTTCACCAGTCTGATGTTCGATGGCTCACGCAAGCTGTTGGCGCAGAACATCGAAGAGACGGCGCGCATTGCGCGGATGGCGCATGGGGCCGGTATCTCCTGCGAGGGAGAGATTGGTTTTGTTGGCTATGATGGGGGCGAGGCCTCGGCTGGCACCGACCCGAAGGAAGCCGCGCAGTTTGCCCGTGAGACTGGTGTTGATGCCATGGCGATCTCGGTCGGCAATTTGCACCTTCAGCAAGAAAGCAATGATGGGCTGGACGAAGAGCGCATCCGCGCCATCGAGGCAATGGGCGATACACCATTGGTCATCCACGGCGGCTCCGGCGTGCCTGTGGAGCAGCGCAGGCACTTGGCGACAACATCGAAAATCTGCAAGTTCAATATCGGCACCGAGCTGCGTATGGCGTTTGGTCATGCCCTGCGAGCCGCTGTGAACGCCGACCCAGATCGCTTTGATCGGGTGCAGATATTGAAAGAAATCCATCACCCGGTGGAACAGGCTGCGCGTGCTGTGATCCGGGCTTTTTCTGCACCACCTCAGAGAGACTAACTGATGCTGCGTATTGGACTTTTAGGCTGCGGGCGCATCGGCCAGGTGCACGCTCTCACGCTTGCTGGTGTTGAAGTTGCCAAGCTCGCCGCCGTCAGCGATGCCATGCCCGCCGCCGCCAATGCACTGGGCACCAAATATGATGTGCCGGTGATGACGTCGGAGGAGCTGATCGTTTCAAACGATGTGGATGCGGTGGCGATCTGCACGCCGACCACCACGCATTTCGATCTGATCCACCAGGCGGCAGGTGCTGGCAAAGCCATCTTTTGCGAAAAGCCGATCGATCTTTCTACGCAGCGCACACGCCAGTGCATCACGGCGGTTGAAGCCGCAGGTGTGCCGTTCATGACGGCGTTCAACCGCCGGTTCGATCCAAGCTTTGCCCATCTGGAAAGCCAGCTTCGGCAAGGGCTTATCGGTGATATTGAGCTGGTCACGATCCTGTCGCGCGATCCCTCGCCACCGCCTGTCAGCTACATAGAACAGTCCGGCGGACTGTTCCGCGATATGATGATCCATGATTTCGATATGGCTAGGTTTCTCTTGGCTGAAGAACCGATCCGGGTGCATGCGGTTGGCGCAAGCCTAGTCGATTCGGCGATTGGGCAGGCCGGTGATGTCGATACCGCTGCCGTCAACTTGCAAACAGCATCAGGACGCATCTGCCAGATTTCCAACTCCCGCCGCGCCACATACGGCTACGATCAGCGCGTGGAAGTCCATGGTTCCAAAGGTCTTTTGAAGGGTGAGAACCGGTACGAGCATTCGGTTGTGCTCGCCAATGGCGATGGATTTCATGGCGCGCCGACCCAGCATTTCTTCCTGGAGCGCTACGCCCGTGCCTATGCCCGCGAGATGGAGCATTTCGTCGACAGCGTCGGCAAAGGCGCAACGCCATCGCCGTCCATCCATGATGGGCTGCGCGCGCAAATACTGGCCGATGCTGCCCAGCAGTCTTTGGAAACCGGGCAGGCGGTGACGATCAGCTAGCAGATTCTCTTGACCGACATAGCTTACCCTAACCGAAGGGGTATTTCATCGCGTCGAATGCAATAACTTAACAATCTAAATAAATTAGAATGATTTTACGCAGGGTAAGTTTTGATGAATTCTTGTTAATATATCTTCAATGGAGACAATCAAATCCTTTTTGATCGGTAATGGGGTGTATGTTCGCGTTTTAATAGTATTGTATTAAGAGATTTCGTCGATTGGTAACTCATCACGTAAGGGAGAGTACCGATGGCACGCATGATGCTAAATGTGACGATCTATGTACGAATTCTGATTTTGTGTTTGATCCCGCTGCTCGCTCTCATTGCGCTTGGGGCCGCCAAACTGATCAACGAACGCAACTACATTACGACATCGTCTACCGTGCAGGGCGTGGCGGAACTTGCGCCAAACGTCTCCAATCTGGTGCACGAGTTGCAGAAAGAGCGGGGCATGTCGGCCGGGTTCATCGGATCGGGTGGACAGGCATTTGCCGACACAATCGATGGCCAGCGAGCGCTGACCGATCAGCAAATGGCTGGATTTGAAGCGGCATTTTCCCAGTTGGAGTCCGCTGCCAAGGTCGAAGCGATTGCCGAGCCGCTTCAAAGCGCACAATCGGCTCTGGCTGACTTGCGCCAACGTCGAGCGAGCGTTGATGCGCTGGACCTGACTGTCGCTGAGATGGCGGGCTACTATTCGCCGCTCATCTCCAATCTTCTCCACGTGATCGAGAGCATGGCGACCGTCATCGAAGATGGTGAGATGCTGCGCCCTGTCTTTGGTTTTGTTGCCTTGCTGGAAGGCAAGGAACGCGCCGGGATCGAGCGGGCAATGGGCGCTGCCGGTTTTGGCGCTGGCGAGTTTTCCCAAGGCATCTACCACAATTTCACCCGGCTCGGAGCCATGCAGGACGTCTACTTCGACACGTTCCGCCTCTACGGTCATGCCGACGACGTGGCCTTCTTTGAAGAGCAGATGGCCGGTCCAAGCGGAGAAGAGGTTGATGCGCTGCGCGCCCTTGCGGCCTCTTCGCCGTTTGGTGGTGACATTTCCATGGTGTCGGGACCGGACTGGTTTGCAGCCAGCACCCGGCGCATCGATGCGCTGAAGGCCGTTGAAGACCAGGTCGTGATGCGCATCAACGAGACGTCCGCTGCCAATGTCGCCTATGCGCAGCGCGGTTTCTGGATGCTGGCTGCGATGCTAGCCGGTCTGATTGCTTTGACCGGACTGGTGTCCTTCCTCGTTGCGAAATCCATCGCGCCGCCGATCCGCAAATTGGCGGCAACCATGCGGGTGCTTGCGACCAACAATTTCAACATCGTCGTTGAAGATGCCTGGCGGTCCGATGAGATCGGCGAGATGGCAAAAGCCGTGGAAGTCTTCCGTGAAAACGCCGTCGATCGCTTGCATCTGGAGCAGAAAGCACAGGCCGAACGTGATCAGGAGCGCTATCGGCAAACTCACATCGAAACGATCGTTACGGGTTTCCGTGACAAGATCGCGGAATCGACGGAGCAGGTCTCCGGGCAGACAAGCGAAATGCGCGCCCTGGCTGCCCGATTGCTCAGCGTCGCAGAAAGCGCGGCTGACGAGGCGCAAGGCGCCCATTCGGCCACCAATGGGGCTTCGTCCAATGTGCAGACTGTGGCTGCGGCGACCGAAGAGCTCAGCGCTTCAATTCGTGAGATTGCTGGACAAACTGATCGGGTGAGCACGCTTATGGAAGGCGCGGCGCAACGTGCTGCCTCAACAAACGAGGACGTTGGCCAGTTGTCCCAGTCTGCCGATCGTATCGGTACCGTCATTGGCCTTATCAGTGATATCGCCGAGCAGACCAACCTTCTGGCACTCAACGCGACCATTGAGGCCGCTCGTGCCGGGGAGGCAGGCAAGGGTTTTGCTGTTGTCGCCTCCGAAGTGAAGGAACTGGCAACGCAGACCGCCAAGGCGACCGAGGAAATCGGCCAACAAATTGCCGGCATCCAGACCTCGACCACCGCCACGGTGGAATCCATTCAGGCGATCACCGACTCCGTCGATGAGATCCGCGAACTCACCACAGCCATTGCCAGCGCAGTAGAAGAGCAGGAGGCCGCGACCCAGGAAATCGCCAACTCCATTGGTGCAGCGTCTAGCGGCACAGGAACGGCCGCCGACAAAGTGGCTTCTGTCAGCAAATCGATCGAGGAAACCGCCAACGAGGCCAACGTCGTCAACTCGACGGCGGACGTCCTCACCGAGCAGTCGGAAGGCTTGATGACACAGGTCGAAAACTTCCTGACCGAGGTCTCCAAGGATGTTGAAGAGCGTCGTGGCGCGCTTCGTGTGAAAATGTCGGAGGTCGTGATCATCTGTTCGGCTGGTCGCCGCCGCCGCACGCGTCTGCTCGATGCCAGCAAGACCGGGGCTAGGGTCGGCCTGGTCGATGGCGTGAATGTCGGTGATCAGGTGAGCGTGGAAATGGCCGATGGCCGGACCATGATCGGTGTGGTTCGTCGCAATGAGGATGATGGCATTGGCTTGGAGTTTGACGAGCCAATCAACGACCCCACCTTCCTCATCGGCCAGGGCTTTGACACAGAGGCTGAAGCAGACAAGGAAGCGGCTTAGTTATCGCTTGCAGAAAAGGCGAGCCGGCGCGACCTGCCGGCTCGTCAATCGTTCCGCGACCAGGCATATCAACGAGCCAGCACGCCACTGGCGCTCTGGGACGCTGACGAAAAGCCTGCCTACCGGAAGGATTCGATCATCCTGCGGCCCGCGACGTAGCGGGTGTATCCATCAGCAAACGCGGACGATAGGTTGGTGTTGGGCTCGATGGACCGCGCCATCGCGGGCTGGGTTGCGATCTCGGTGCCCGCGCCTGTCGCAGCCATAAGGCCAAGCCGCGCGGCCCCGAACGCACCGCCAAGATCGCCATCGGCAGGCACGTCAATACACACGTTCAGCGCTGTTGCGATCGCTGCGAGCCAATAGTCCGAGGCGCTACCTCCGCCGACCGCAACGACGCTATCAAGTGTGGTGCCTGTGGCAGCCAGCGCTTCCTGGCAATCCTTCAGAGCGAAGGTCACTCCCTCTAGAACGGCGCGTGTTGCGGCCTGGCGATCGGTTGCATGTTCCAGACCGAGAAACGCGCCGCGAATGGCCGCATCATTGAGTGGCGTGCGCTCGCCACCAAGGTACGGCAAAAACAGCGCTTTGTCCGGCGCCTGAAGATCGCCCAGCGCACCTGTCAGGCTGGCTGGATCATCACCAACCACCCCTGCGTACCAGGCCAGGGCATCCGTAGCGGCCAAAATCACACCCATCTGATGCCAAGTGCCTGGCACTGCGTGGCAGAACGTATGCACCGCTGTGTCGGGATCGGGCCGGTAGCTGTCATTGGCAGCAAACAGAACGCCTGAAGTGCCAAGCGAAACGAACGCCTCACCGGCTTTCACCACGCCCACACCGATCGCAGAGGCTGCATTGTCGCCGCCGCCGCCCGCAACCACGACACCTTTGGAAAAGCCGAAACGCTGAACCACATCCTCGCGCAGCTCGCCGGAAACCTCTGAGCCTTCCACCAGCTCCGGCATGTGATCGCGGGTTAGGTGACATTTGGCGAGCAGCGTGTCCGACCAGTCGCGCGCACCGGTATCAAGCCAGCTCGTGCCCGCCGCGTCGGACATGTCCGAGGCATAGGAGCCCGTGAGCCAAAGGCGCAGATAGTCCTTGGGCAGCAGAATTTTCGCGATCTTTTCGAAGATGTCCCGGTGGTGCACGCGCAGCCACTCCACCTTCGGCGCGGTAAACCCAGGAAAAACGATGTTGCCGGAGAGTGACCGGAAATCGGGATCAGCATCCATCGCGGCGGCCTCATCGGCCGAGCGCGTGTCGTTCCAAAGAATGCTGGGCCAAAGAACCTTGTCGGCAGCATCCAAGGCTGTGGCGCCATGCATCTGGCCCGAGAGCCCAATGCCGCGCACGGCGGCTATATCGATCGATTGACTCAGCTCGCCTAGCACCGCCTCACAGGCCGTGATCCAACTCGCGGGGTCTTGCTCCGACCAACCGGGATGGGGGCGCGAAACATGAAGGTCCGCTTTTGCGGAGGCGACCAGCGCCTGGTCATCGTCAATGACGACGGCCTTGAGGCCGGAGGTTCCAAGATCAAGACCGATATACATGTGTTAGGCTGCCTCTGCGGATGCTCCTATCTGTTCTAGCAGACGTGCCACCGCTTCGGCACCTGGATCATTGTGCCCGGCGAGCTTTTCTTCGGAGATATAGGTCGCGCGTCCGGCCTTGGCCTTGGTCATTTGCGCGGTGCCATCGGCGCCCGTACGTGCCGCGGCCGCAGCCGCTTTTAGACCGTCGGGCAGTGCATCAAGCGCCGGTTGCAGTGCGTCGATCATCGTGCGGTCGCCCGGACCAGCGCCGCCAACCTGCTGGATACGGTCAAGACCGGCTTTTAGGGCATCGACGGTGTTTGCGCCATTGGCCGATGCATCGCCTGCAGCGGCAAAAAAGATCGCGAGCAGCACCCCTGACGATCCGCCCATGGTTTGGCTGAGTTCCTGTCCGATGGCGCGATAAAGCTGGGTTGTGTCCGCCAATGGCAGGCGCGGCAAGGCATCGATCAGCGCCCGCGAGGCGGTGGCCAATGTCGAGCCGGTATCGCCATCGCCCGACTTGGCATCCAATGCGTTGAGATCGGCTTCGGCCCCGATCAAGATGGTGCAGCACCGCGTGAGAAAATCCTGTGTGCGCGCATGGGCCGATGGTGTCGGTTGAATGGGCGCCAAACCATCGGGAAGCGGCAGCACAGCCTCGGCTGCAACGGGCAGGCAACCCGGCCAGGAACGTGGCGCCACCGGCGCCATCAGGGCTGTTTGCCAGACGCTCTCAATCGGCAGCAGCGACACTGAGAAACCTTGCATATCAAGCGATGTCATCAGCGGCGCCGGACCGACCATCCAAGTGATTTGATCGCCGATGGACGAGCGGGCGAGCTCTTCGGCCAATACCGACATTTCCAGCGGCGTGGCACCACCCAAATTGTTGAGCAGCGCAACATGGGGACCATCGCCAATGGTTGGTGCGAGCTTGTCGACCACCATCGCCATGGCATCTTGCGCCCCGGAGTAATCCACCTGCTCAATGCCCGCTTCGCCATGGATGCCAAGACCAAGTTCGGCTTTGCCGATTTCGATCCGTGCCTCTTTGGGCGAGCCAGGAATGGTGCAGGTGTCCAGCGACATGCCGATGGACACGACCTGGGAAATCACGCCCTCGGCAGCCTTGGTCACTGTTTCAAGATCGGCGCCTTGATCGGCGAGCGCGCCAGCAATCTTGTGCACGAACAGCGTGCCTGCCACGCCGCGTGCCTGCGGCAGATCGGGCAGGGCGACATCATCGTCCACCACGACCATGGAAACCTTGTGCCCCAAGGCACGCGCGCGCTCGGCGGCCAGACCAAAATTCAGCCGGTCACCGGTGTAGTTTTTTACGATCAGCAGACAGCCGGCGGGGCCAGTGACGGCCAGAATGCCGGCCAGTACGGCGTCAACCGAAGGCGAGGCGAAGATATCGCCGCACACAGCCGCCGTCAGCATGCCTTGGCCGACAAAACCTGCATGGCTTGGCTCATGGCCCGAGCCGCCGCCGGAGACCAAGGCTACCTTGGATTTGTCCCAATCTGTGCGCACCACAACCTTGATGTGCGGATAGCCGTCCAGCCGCGCCAGCTTGCCATTGGCGGTGCGCAGCAGGCCGTCGATGGCCTCGGTGACCAGCGTTTCTTTGGTGTTGATGAACTGTTTCATGGGGTCGTCTCCTTAGGCCTAGGCCAAGCGGGTGCCATCAGCAGCGAAGTAGAGGGCTTTGCGCGGTTGAACGGCGAGCGTGTCGCCGGTTTCCAGGGAGGTGTGCACATCGGTGAGCGTGATGATATCGTGGCCATCCAAAGTGAGGTGAAGCCGTGTCTGGTCGCCCAGATGCTCCACGCGCACCACCTTGGCGGGCTTGCCAAAGGCGCCCTCGGCGCCCTGCTGAATATGCTCTGGACGCATGCCAATGGTGGCCGCGCCGTCCGGAGCGCCTGCGAAAAGATCAGCTGGCAACAGATTGATGCGCGGTAGACCAAGGCGACCAGCGACATATTGGCTGACGGGGTTCTCATAAATCTCGCGTGGGCTACCGAATTGTACCAGCTTGCCCTCATCCAGCACGCCGACATGGGTGGCCATGGTCATGGCCTCAATCTGATCGTGGGTCACATAAAGCAGCGTCGCGCCAAGGCTTGCCTGAATGCGTTTCAGTTCCACGCGCAGATCCGTGCGCAGCTTTGCGTCAAGCGAGGAAAGCGGCTCATCCATCAGATAGATCGATGGGTCGCGCACTAGCGCCCGGCCAATGGAAACGCGCTGCATTTCCCCGCCGGAAAGCTCGGTGGCTTTGTTGTCCAGCTTATGCAGGATTTGCAGCACCTCGGCGACCTCGGCCACCTTCTTGGCGATCTCAACCTCAGGCGTTTTGAGGATCGGCGAGCGTAGCGGAAACGCCAAATTGTCCCGCACCGTCATATGCGGGTAGAGCGAATACTGCTGAAACACCATCGCCACGTCGCGCTGTGCGGGCGTCAGGCTGGTGACCGAATGCCCACCAATGCTGATCTGCCCAGCGTCTGGTTTTTCCAGGCCAGAGATCAACCGCAGTGTCGTGGTCTTGCCAGCGCCCGTTGGCCCGAGCAGCACCACAAACGCCCCGTCCGGGATGTCCATGGTGATGCCATCGACCGCCTGCGTTGATCCAAACGCTTTGCTGATGCCGGTGAGTGATACCTCAGCCAAGATTACCTCCCGGGCGGTGAGCGCCTCCCATGCCAAGAACACCGATGTTCAGATTGGAGCGCAGCGCGTTGCCGGTCTGGCTGTTGAACAGCGTCAGCGTGGAGGCATTGAAGGCAAGGCCAACAGTGTCTCCCACCGTCGCACGCCGTTCAGACCCGATGCGGGCCTTCAATTCTCCTGCGTCGGTGGCCAAGGTGACGATTTGTGTGGTGCCCAAATATTCGGTGGCTAGGATTTCCCCGCGATAGGAGCCCTCGTCTGACAGGCGCACATGCTCTGGCCGCACCCCGACCGTGATGTCACCATCGAACGGCTCGCGCATCTCTGGGATGAGGATCGAATGGTGGTGAAGGTTCACCGAATTTGCCCCAACATCGAGCGTGCCATGGCCTTTCAAAAAGTTCATCGGCGGCGAGCCGATAAAGTTTGCCACAAACATCGTCGCCGGCTTGTCGTAGATGTCCTGCGGCGTGCCGAACTGCTCGATCACGCCATGGTTCATGACAACGATCTTGTCGCCCATCTGCATGGCTTCCAGCTGATCATGGGTCACATAGACCGTGGTCGCGCCCATTCGGTCGTGCAGGGCGCGCAGCTCTTCGGCCATATGCTCGCGGAACTCAGCGTCCAGCGCGCCCAGGGGCTCATCCATCATGAAAGCTTTAGGATTGCGCACGATGGCGCGGCCAAGCGCAACGCGCTGACGATCCCCGCCCGATAGACCGCCCACGGGACGGTTCAAGATTTCCTCAATGCCCAAAATCTTGGCGACCTCGGCCACCTTCGCTTTCACCTGCGCACGCGGCATCCCTTGGCTCACCAGCGGGTAGGAGATGTTCTTGCGCACATTCATGTGCGGGTAGAGCGCGAACATCTGAAAAACCATGGCGATGTCGCGCTGGCTGGCGGGCTTTTGGCTAACCTCTTCGCCATCGATGGTGATCTCGCCGGAGGTTGGCAACTCCAGCCCGGCGATCATCCGCAAGGTCGTGGTTTTGCCGCAGCCGGACGGTCCAAGCAGCATGAAGAATTCGCCGTCCTCGATTTTGAACGAGGAGGACTGCACGGCTGTGAAATCACCGAACTCTTTGCGCAGATTTTTGATAATGATCTCAGCCATGCTGCGCTCGCTTGTTGCTGTGATAGGTGAGCGCCGAGCCAATGCACATGGATAGCTCGTCGGTTGGCAAAGGGCCTTCAGGGTCGATCAAAACGGCTCGATTTCCTTCATAGGAGAGGCGTTCCCCGTGGGTGCTACGCCAGTCGTCGACCAGGCTTGTTTGGCAATGCACGAACAACTTGGCGCCGCCGGTCGTTTCATCAGCGCCAAGGCGGATGGTCGTGCCGGCGCGCCCGGGCACGTAAGAGGGTTGGCCCCATTTTAGGGTTTCTTCGACCGGCGCGATGCCACGCGCATCGGCTTCGGCAAGCACCAAGTTGCGCAGTTGCAGAACGCGGCTGCGTGACGGTTCGGGCATCGCGTCGATCACGGCAGCGACCTCGGTAGGCATATCAGCAGGCGTGGCGGGAGTTTGCTCAGCCACATCGCTACTCCCGGAAATGGCTGACGATGATGAACATCACCGTGCCCACCAGTGTGACGATGAACGAGTAGGTGTAGAGCTCAATCGCGAACGGCTGCATGAGCATGACCACACCGGTGGCGATGAGAATGGTGGCGACCATCTCCCATGCGCTGCGCCGAAGGCCGAAAAGACCAGAGAAGAACCGGCTGATCATTTGCGGACGGCTCCAAACGTTATGCCTCGCAATAAGTGCTTGCGCAGCATCACGGTGAAGATCATCACCGGCAGCAGGAAGATCGTGGCGCCTGCGGCCACTGCTGGCCAATCAAGCCCACCCACACCGATGATGGTGGGGATGAAGGGTGGTGCGGTCTGCGCCGTGCCTGAGGTGAGCAGCACGGCGAACGCGTACTCGTTCCAAGCGAAGATCAGGCAGAAGATGGCCGTTGAGGCGATGCCGGTGGCGGCCTGCGGCAGGACGATCTTGTAAAACGCCTGAAAGCGCGTGTAGCCATCGATCAGCGCCGCTTCCTCGTACTCGCGCGGGATCTCGTCGATGAACCCTTTGAGCAGCCAGACGGCCAGCGAGATGTTGACCGCCGTGTAGAGCAAAATCATGCCCAAATGCGTGTCCGACAGGCCAAGCTCGCGGTACATCAGGAAGATCGGGATCGCCACCGCAATTGGCGGCATCATGCGCGTGGAGAGGATGAAAAACAGCAGATCATCGGCCAGCGGTATGCGGAATCGGCTGAACGCATAGGCGGCCAGCGTGCCGAGAAAAACGCTCAGGAACGTCGAGCCAAAGCCGATGATGACGGAGTTCATGAAACGCTCGCCGAACTTCGAGGGGCCAACGATGACCATGTCGTACTGGCGCACGATCTCGTCGTACCATTCCTCAGGCGGATTGGCGTCCAGGAACTCCTGGGTTTGCCGCGTGCGCTGGGTGAAGAGGTTCACATAGCCTTCCAGTGTCGGCTCAAACACCACCTGCGGCGGGTAGGAAATCGCATCGGCTGGCGACTTGAAGCCGGTCATGAAAATCCAGGCCAGCGGCAGCATCGTCACCAGCGCATAGACGATGACCAGCGTGCCAGCGACCCACTTTTGCCGCCTTGACGGTTCGGTGATGGAAAAGCTCATCGTTCTTTGACCTTGTTGAGTGCCTTCACATAGATCGAGGCGAGGCCGAACACGGTGACGAAGAGAATGATCGCATAGGCCGAGGCGTAGCCGGTGCGCCACTTCTCAAACGCTTCGCGTTTTAGATTTATGGAAGTGAGTTCAGTCACCGAGCCAGGACCGCCGCCGGTGAGCTGCACCACCAGATCGAACATTTTGAAGTTCTCAATGCCGCGGAAGAGAACCGCCAACATCAAGAACGGCAGCACCATCGGCACGGTGATCGTCCAGAACTGCCGCCACTTGGACGCACGGTCGATTTCTGCGGCCTCATAGATGTAATCGGGAATGCTTCGAAGACCCGCCAGGCAGATGAGCATGACGAACGGCGTCCACATCCATGTGTCCACAATCACGATAGACCAGGGCGCAAGGTTCACGTCCCCGATCATTTGGAAAGAGGAGGGGTCAACGCCGGTGAAGAACGAAATCACATAATTGAAGAGGCCGATCTGCGGTTGGTAGAGAAAGGTCCAAAAATTCCCCACCACAGCCGGCGACAGCATCATTGGTAGCACGATGATCGTCGTCCAGAGATCGTTGCCTTTGAACTTTTTGTTGATCAGGTAGGCCAGGGTGAAACCGATCAGCACTTGCAGCACAATCGTCCAGAACAGGAAGTGCGCAGTAGCCTGCATCGTCAACCAGATATCGCTGTCGGTGAGGATGCGCTCATAATTGCGCAGACCGATATACTCCACCTCGCGATTGGGCCGGTTGGCACGGAAATTCGTGAACGACAGATTGATCGTCCAGATCAGCGGAAAGATGTTGATCGCCAGCAGTAGGAAGATCGACGGCCCGACAAAAATCCAGGCGATCGCACGGTCGCTCAGCCCCCGGATTTTGCGCGCAACGGAGGGCGGCGTCGCTTTAGCAGCGCGCTCTATCGTGTTCTCTGACACCGGTCGATTTCCTTAGATTTTCGACGTCTCTTGGCATGAAGGAAGGCTAAACCTCACCATGCCAGCCCTACAAGCCCGCCGACTGACAAGCCTTCAGAAAATGGGCCGCCCTGAAGAGGGAGCGGGCGACCCAAGGTTTTCGCGGGGCCAAAGCCCCACAGGGAGGAACGCTTAGAGAAGACCTTCGTCTTCGAAGACTTCAGTCCAGTCTTCAACCAGCAGGTCGAGCGCTTCCTGCGCCGTGCCCTGATCGGCCACGATATAATCGTGCAGGCGTTTTTGCATGGCCAAGAGCAGCTCGGCATAAGCCGGCTCCTGCCAGAAGTCCTGGACACCGGCCATCGCTTCCAGGAAGTCACCAGCAAAGGGCGCGCTGTCCACAAAGCCCGGGTCGTTCAGCACCGAATTGTGTGCCGAGTAGCCACCAAGCTCCCACCACTGCGCTTGCACGCTGGGTTGGGCGAACCATGCGATGTATTCCAGAGCCGCATCCTGCTTGTCGGAATAGGAGACAACCGAGATGCCCTGACCGCCAAGCGTGGAAGCCTCAACTTCCTGCGGTGGGTTGACGAAAAAGTCGATCGTGTCGCCACCAACTTCCGGATCTGCATAGAGGCCAGGGAAGAAAGCGAACCAGTTCATCGCCATGGCCACCTGGCCAGACTTAAACGCATCCAGCGACTCGCCCATGTAGCTGTCAGTGTAGCCTGGTGGCGTCGCGGTCTCATAGAGCTCTTTGTAGAACTCCAGCGCTTCCACGGCAGCCGCAGAGTTCACCACGCCTTGCATGTCGTAGGAGCCTGGCTCGCGCTCATATTGGAAACCCCAGGCGTACAGCGCGCCTGTTGCACCCATGGTGATGCCCTCTGAGCCACGCTCGGTGAAGATGGCAGCGCCGTAACGCGTCTGGCCATCAATCTCGCGCTCTTGGAAGAACTGCGCGATCTGAAGCAGTTCGCGCTGGGTCTGCGGTTCACGCAGTTCTTGGCCGGTTTCAGCCAGATAAGCGGCGCGGATATCTTCACGCTCAAACCAGTCACGGCGATAGAACCAGCCATTGGCATCGCCCATGGCGGGAAGGGCGTAGTAATTTTCCGAGCCCTTCGGCCAGGTGGAGTAGGCATAGACGGTCGCCGGCGCGAAATCGTCCATTGAGATGCCTTCATTGTCGAAGAAATCATTCAGGCGCACATAATGGCCGTTTTCGGCGCCACCGCCGATCCACTGGCTGTCGCCAATCAGAAGGTCGCAAAGCTGACCGCCAGAATTGAGCTCATTGAGCATCCGGTCGGCAAAGTTGGGCCACGGCACGAACTCAAAGTTCATGGTGTGGCCGGACTCTTCTTCAAACTGTTTGGAAAGTTCAACCAGCGCGTTGGCTGGATCCCAGGCGGCCCAGCACAAAGTCAGCTCTTCAGCTTGGGCAGCCGTGGCGGGCAGGCCAACGGCGCCAGTTAGGCCAATCGCGCCGGTCAGTGCGGTGGCGGCCATCAGTTTCAGTGATTTCATAGGAAAGTTCCTCCCGTTTTGTCCTCTGCCGCCTTTTGCGGCGTTTCTTGAGGATTGGGAGGAGCCTAATTGAGGTACGCACCTCAAGGCAAGTAAAAAATGAGGTGCGTACCTCAGAAAAGCGTTGTAAGAGATGTTGGGCCAGACGTTTGACGACGTGATTTAGCCCTTCAATGGCTTGAGAAGAAGCACGACATCTTCGTCATAATAGGGTTGGCAGGGATGCTCGCGCACGCGGGCCCGCGCGTGCTCACGATAACCAAGCCGCTGATAAAGCTGCATGGCGCCTGCATTCTGCGAGTACACCTGAATGCTCACGGACTGGTAGCCAGCGTTCCTTGCAAGGCCTTCGGCAGCCGCTACAAGCGCCGAGCCGACGCCTGCGCCGTGGCAGCCCGTAAAAGTGGCCAGCGCATTAATGTACCAAGTGCCGACAGACTGAGCCTCAAGCTCCGCAAACGGTGCGATAGGTGCAGGCAGATCATCTGGATCATCATCTGATGCGACGTCAATTGGGTAGCTGAGCACCATGCCGACCGGGCGGTCGGCATGGTCTGCCACCAGCGCATTGCGAAAAGAAAATCCACCTTCGGTGCGCCGGGCGCGCTGTGCGCCGAACTCGAGTGGGTCCTGACCAGATTCGCAGGATTGGCTCCAAAGCCAACGGGGAATACCTTCGCCGGCAATATCGATCAGTTTGGCAAGGCTCGGCGCATCGAAGGGTTCGGCAGGCCGGATGATGGGTGAGGGAGTATCGAGCATAAAAAGTCTCAAAGTTAGGGTCTGCGCGGCGGGCCGCCGAGGCCGCCCGACAAGGGTGAGTTGGTGGTGTCAAGCCGCAGAGCGAACAAGGTGGTGATGGGCCATGCACCCGACGTGGCGGTGGTCGGTGCCGCAGCAGCCGCCAACGACGCGAATGTTGGGCAGAAGCTGCAAAAGCTGCATGCTCAATTCACCCAGTTCAATCGGGTCGCCATCGTCCAGCTCTTCAGCGTCATCCAGCTCAGCGTGGCTCATGCGCGACGCGTTGCAGCGGATGCCGCCGACGCGCGACGTCCATGTGGTGCCTTTGTCCAGAACGCTACTGAAATGGTCCGGATGCGCGCAATTGATCATGTAGTAGAGCGGCGCTGCGCCTGTGGCTTCATCCACCTGTTCAATCGCCTGGCCCAAAGGCTGACCAGAGGGCAAACGCCCATCGGTTTCCAGCGTAAAAGAAAGAGCGATAGGAACATCAATTTCTTTTGCTGCTTGCGCAATGCCACAGGCCTCCTCGGCATGGGTGAGGGTCATTGCGCTGATCATATCAACGCCAGCTTTGCCGAGCGCATGAACTTGCGGTGCGTGGACGTCGAACGCGTCCTTTTCACTCAACAATGTGCCAGGCGCATAGGCATCGCCTGCCGGGCCGATCAGGCCGTTGAGCACGATGGGCAACGCGTCGCTTTCGTGACGATCACGGATGGCAGAGACAAAGGCGACCGCGCGCCTATTTATATCCAGCAACTCTTCAATCGACAGACCAAGTGGCTCTGCCCACGCCACACCAGCGCGCCAAGTGGGCGCGTCGATCAGAAAGCCACGCCCTGTTGCGCGTGCAAGACCGATATAGGTTTCATAATAGTCGTTGAGATCGCTGCGGCCAGCTTGCGTGTCGAGCAAGGCAGCAGCGGAAAAACACGGCAGGTCGTGGCCTTTGTTGAAAACCATGAAGGTTTCTAGGCCGCCATCTGTGAGATAGAAGCGTTGGGTGTTGGCGAGTTTGTTGGTGCGCATGGCAATGTCCTTTCGGTGATTGCCGCAAGAGGTATTTTATCCTGCCCCCAATCCGATAGTGGTCGCATGGCCTGGTTTTTGCGATCGTTTTTTCGCAGCGCAATCAACGGGTAAGACGTCGCGGCGCCTTTGGCCAACCGTTCTGGGGTATGATAACTGTACTTGAGGTACAGTTGGAAAAAGCGATGACCGAGAAAACCGATACGCGCTCAAAAATTCTCGATATTGCCGAAGCCGCAGTCCTGGAAAAGGGTTTTGAGGCGACCTCTATCGAGGAAATTGTTGCCGGCACTGGCATTTCGCGCAGTGGCTTCTTTTATCATTTCAAGGACAAGAACGCGCTCGCCCGCGCAATGTTGAAGCGTTACATCGATGCCGAGAACGCGCTTTACGATGACATCTTTGCCCGCGCTGCTGAACTGAACGATGATCCGCTGCACGCGATGCTGATAGGGCTGAAGATGTTGGCTGAGGTGCTCGCCGACATGCCAAATGGGCACCCTGGCTGTCTGATTGCTTCGACCGCGTATCAGGATCGCTTGTTCGACAAGGGTGTGCAGGAACTGAACCGTCAAGCCATTTTGGCCTGGCGTCGGCGCTTTCGATCCATGTTTGAAGAAATCGCCGCCGTCTATGAGCCGCGCGACACCGTCAACATGGATGCGTTGGGCGATATGGTTTCCAGTGTGGCTGAAGGCGGTCTGGTGCTGCAACGCGCCTTGCGCGAACCCAACAATGCATCAGAGCAGATCATGCTGCTGCGTTCGTACCTGAAGCTGCTGTTCTCGCCCAAAGCATAATCCAGGTCGACTTTAGCTCTCGCAGGTCACCGCATAGACATCGCGATCCTCAACGACCAAAAGCCCAACATGGGCCGCTTGCCTGTCGCGATAGGCTTGCATCGTGCGCAGTGTCACCAGGATCCCAAGCAGGTTCGGGTCGGCAAAATCAACCGATAACCCCTCGGTGGTGCTCATGCCCTGACCGACTACAATTTCCGTCTGGCCAGCGGCCTGCGGCACCATCGCATAGGAGCCCGCGGGCGTATCGATGGTGGCGTTGACAATGGCCAACACCGGCACGCTGCCCAGTGTCAACGTAACGTGCACCTCTGGGTCTTCAACGCCTATACAATCCATCGTGGCCGTTGCAGAGGCTGGCGTCGCCACTGCGAGCAGCACGACAAACAGGGCAAGTGCACATGGTCGGCCTAAGAGGATCATTGACCTATTCCTTTTGTGTGTGTCGGCCCCGCCCGCCCTATCAGATGTTCAAACCAACCCAGGCGCCATTGCGCTTCGATGAGCGCACGCACGCATCGACAAACGCAACCCCGATCAGCCCATCCTGAACGGTTGGGTAGACCACATCAGAAGATGCCGGCTTGCCTGATTGCGCCGCGCGGATGGCCTCGGCGGCTTCCGAGTAGATCGTGGCAAAGCCCTCCAGATAGCCTTCTGGGTGTCCAGGCGGCACGCGGGTGGCGCGGGCTGCGGCCTCGCCGGACCCAGCCCCGCCGCGGGTGATCTTTTGCGGCGGTTTGCCAAAGGGTGAAAACCACAGCGTGTTCGGCTCTTCCTGATGCCATTCCAACCCGCCCTTCTCGCCATAAACGCGCAGCTTCAGCCCATTCTCATTGCCCGGCGCCACCTGGCTCGACCAGAGCATGCCACGCGCACCGCCTTTGAAGCGCAGCATCACATTGGCGTTGTCGTCAACGCGGCGGCCATCGACGAAGCTGGTAAGTTCGGCGCAGAGCTCGTCAAGCTCCAAGCCGGAGACGAACGAGGCAAGGTTGAAGGCGTGTGTGCCGATATCGCCGATGCAGCCGCCTGCGCCTGACTGGGCAGGGTCGGTGCGCCATGCGGCCTGCTTCATGCCTGTCTGTTCCAGTGGCTCGGTGAGCCAATCCTGCGGATATTCGGCCTGGACCACCCGGATCGTTCCCAACTCTCCAGACGCCACCATCTCGCGCGCCTGCCGCACCATTGGGTAGCCGGTGTAGTTGTGGGTGAGCACGAACACGGCATCGGATTTGTCCGCCGCTGCGACCATCTTTTTGGCCTCACTGAGCGTTGCTGTCAGCGGCTTGTCACAGATCACATGGATGCCGCGTTTCAAGAACTCGCGCGCTACCGGATAGTGCATGTGATTGGGGGTGACGATGGCCACCGCGTCGATGCCGTCCTTCAGCCGCGCTTCGCGCTTAGCCATAGCGGAAAAGTCATCATAGACCCGCGATGGATCGAGCCCGAGATCAGCGCCGGAGGCTCTGGATTTTTCCGGCGTCGATGAAAAGGCGCCGGCCACCAAGTCAAAGCGATCATCGATGCGACTGGCGATACGGTGCACGCCGCCAATAAACGCATCGCGCCCGCCGCCGACCATACCAAGGCGAATGCGGCCGGCGTTTTGTTCTGATTTGCCCTCGATCGCCATCGGTTAGCCTCTCAATCCAAGCATCGCGCGGTTGGCGGCATCATCGGTGCCACCATCGGCAAAATCATCGAACGCCCGCTCTGTGACGCGGATGATGTGGTCTTTGACGAACTGCGCCCCTTCGCGCGCGCCGTCTTCAGGGTGCTTCATCGCGCATTCCCATTCCACCACGGCCCAACCGTCGAAATCATACTGGGTGAGTTTGGAGAAAACCTGTTTGAAATCGACTTGGCCATCTCCCAGCGAGCGGAAGCGCCCGGCGCGATCCACCCAGCTTTGATACCCACCATAAACGCCCTGGCGCCCGGTAGGGTTCAACTCGGCATCCTTCACGTGGAACATCTTGATCCGCTCGTGGTAGATGTCGATGTTGTCCAGATAGTCCAGGTGCTGCAGCACGTAGTGCGAGGGATCGTAGAGCATGTTGGCGCGCGCGTGATTACCGACCCGCTCCAGGAACATCTCGTAAGAAATGCCGTCGTGCAGATCCTCGCCTGGATGAATTTCATAGCAAACATCCACCCCGCAATCCTCAGCATGATCAAGGATCGGGCGCCAGCGTTTGGCCAGCTCATCGAATGCTGCTTCCACCAAACCGGCAGGGCGTTGCGGCCACGGATAGACATAGGGCCAGGCCAGCGCACCAGAGAAGGTGGCATGCGCACCTATGCCCATATTTTTTGAAGCTGTGATGGCCATCTTGACCTGATCCACCGCCCAGGCCTGGCGAGCATCTGCGTTTCCGTGCACCGATGGATCGGCAAAGCCATCAAAGGCTGCGTCATAGGCTGGATGCACGGCCACCAATTGCCCTTGAAGATGGGTGGAAAGTTCCGTCACCGTGATGCCGTTGGCCGCTGCTTGGCCCTTAAAGTCATCGCAGTAGCCAACAGACTCAGCAGCCTTGGCCAGATCGAACAAGCGTCCATCCCAACTTGGTACCTGCACGCCCTTGTAGCCGCAATCTGCCGCCCATTTGGTAATGGCGTCCCAGTTGTTGAACGGTGCGTCGTCTCCGGCAAACTGCGCCAAAAACAGCGCGGGGCCCTGGATGGTTTTCATGTGTGTGCTCCCAAGTGATGGATTAGGTTGGCGCGGTTCTCGCGTCACAACGTCGGTATTGAATGCCTAGGGAAGATTCTCCCGCAGCACGATTTCGATGCGGATGCGCTCCTGGCTTTCTATGATCTCTCGACCGTCGCACTTGGCCCGCAGAACCCGCGTCGCGCTGCGCACAAGATGGCCGACATTCTGGGTGATCACTACGTCCAGCAATCCATCGCGTAGCGCTTGTTCCGAATGGCTGGTCAGTTCGTGGCCAATCACCACCAGACTGTCAGCCAGGCAGTGCTGGGCGATGACGCGCGTCACGCCGCGCGTACCGGCTCCGGCGCAATACAGTCCGATTACGTCTTCATGGCTCGCCAACGCCCGCTCGATCGCCGATGAGGTGCGCTCCGGTTCGTCATGGCCTTCTAAGGATGGCAGGGCATCGAGCATGGGAAATTGCTCGCGCATGACCGCGTCGAAACCCAGCCGGCGTTGGACCATGTCGCGGGCATGGGTTGTGTTGACGACGACGATGATCTTGCCCGACCGGCCACCTAAGAACCGTCCCATCAAGACGCCGGCTGTTCGACCGGCGGCGACATTGTCGATACCGACAAAATGATCGCGCTCGGCGTTCGGTTGGTCGGACACCAAGGTCACAACCGCGATGCCGCTTTCTTTCATATGGGCGATCATATCGCGCACGACCGGCGTTTCATTGGCCATGATGGCCAGGCCGTCGATCTGCTCGCCTTGCAGCTTCTCCAGCGAGCGGATCATCGCGACGGAGTCGTTCAGCGGCACTTCAATCGTTTGCAATTCGGCGCGATCCAGACGTAGGCCTGCACCGGCTTCGACGATGGCGTCGCGCAGCGCTCTGAGGAATTGGCTCTGGCCTTCTGGCAGCACAAAAGCGAAGCGGTAATGGCGGCCCCGCGCGAGGTTCGCCGCGTGCACATCGCGCACATAGCCTAGCTTATCGATCGCTTTGTGAACACGCTGGGCGGTCAAGGAGCGAACGCCTGGCCGCTCATTGAGCACGCGATCGACCGTCGCCAGGCTTACCCCCGCTTCCTCGGCGATGTCATGAACTGTGGGTTTTCCCATCCCCTGCCTTGCGTGCCTTTTCCAGTGCATCTCTTCAGCGGGAAAAGGGTAGGCTGGCTTTCTGAGGTACGTCAATCAGAATTCGATGGAAAAGGCGCGAGCTTGCGTCCTTGGGCCTTACACGACTGCACCAACGCTTGCGAACCCGGCTGCCTGTCTGTAGCTCTAAAAGAAAACAGTTCGGGGGAGTGAACCATGAAAACACGCGCAGCCGTCGCCTTTGAAGCCGGCAAACCACTGGAAGTGGTTGAGGTTGATCTGGAAGGTCCCAAAGCCGGTGAAGTGCTGGTGGAGATCAAGGCCACCGGCATTTGTCACACCGATGAATTCACCCTTTCCGGTGCCGATCCTGAAGGCGCGTTTCCCGCCATTCTTGGCCATGAGGGCGCGGGTGTTGTGGTCGAGACCGGGCCGGGCGTCACGTCCGTGGAGGTCGGCGACCATGTGATCCCGCTCTACACGCCTGAATGCCGCGAGTGCGAATACTGCCTGAATGGCAAGACCAACCTTTGCCAGAAAATTCGCGCCACGCAGGGCCAGGGCGTGATGCCTGATGGCACCAGCCGGTTCAGCTACAAGGGCGAGAAGTTGCTCCATTACATGGGCTGTTCCACCTTCTCCAACTATTCGGTGCTGCCGGAGATTTCGCTCGCCAAGGTCCGCAAGGACGCGCCATTCGACAAGATTTGCTACATTGGTTGCGGCGTGACGACGGGCGTTGGCGCGGTGATGTTCACCGCCAAGGTAGAACCCAATTCCACCGCCGTTGTGTTTGGTTTGGGCGGTATCGGTCTCAATGTCATTCAGGGCCTGAAGCTCATCGGTGCACGCCAGATCGTCGGCGTGGACACCAACCCCGCCAAGCGGGACATCGCCGAACAGTTCGGCATGACGCACTATGTGAATCCCAAGGACATTTCTGATGATCTGACCGGCCATCTGGTGGAACTAACCGGTGGCGGCGCGGATTACTCGTTCGAGTGCATAGGCAACACCGAGGTCATGCGCGTCGCGCTGGAATGCTGCCACAAGGGCTGGGGCGAAAGCATCATTATCGGTGTGGCACCGGCGGGCGCGGAAATCTCTACCCGTCCTTTCCAGTTGGTCACCGGGCGCGTGTGGCGTGGCTCGGCTTTTGGCGGGGCGAGGGGGCGCACCGACGTGCCCAAGATCGTCGACATGTACATGGAAGGGCGCATCGATATCGACTCGCTGATCACCCACACCATGCCGCTTGAGGACATCAACAAGGGCTTTGACCTGATGCACGCCGGTGAAAGCATCCGCAGCGTGGTGCTGTATTGACCAACCATGAGAACGATCTGCCTGTCTTCGGTTTGAAAGGATCAGGCGCTTGAAACGCGACATGGATCTTGTCCGAAAAATGCTTATTGAAGCTGAAAAGTCGGACGAGCGATATTTTGATATTGGCACGTGGGATTGGACAGATCATGACATGCGCGAGAGGGAGCTAGTAACCAAACTTGGCGATGTTGAGGTTTTTCACCTCGATTTGCTGGAGCAGGGCGGTCTGATCAAAAAGTCGATCTGCGAGCACTCTGATGTTCAGATGTGGGAGATAACTTGGCAGGGATATGAGTTTCTAGATGCTGTTCGATCCAACAGCATTTGGAACAAACTTAAGAAGGAGGCAGAGAAACGAGGAATTGGAATTACAGTGCAATTCGCAATAATATCTGTAAAAGAGGCCGCCTCCGCAGTATCTAGTTTGGAATTATGAAATGAAACCTGTCCAATACTTCGCCTCCTTCGGCGGCACGGTCGAGGTGTTCGACCACCCATCCACCGCTTGCAAATGCACCATGCGCTTTGCCGTCTACACGCCGCCACAGGCCAAGGACGGTCCGGTGCCGGTGCTTTGGTATCTGTCGGGCCTCACCTGCAACTGGTCGAATGTCACCGAGAAATCAGGCTATCAGCGCTATGCCGCCGAGCACGGCATCATGGTCATCTGCCCCGACACGTCTCCAAGAGGTGAGGGCGTTGCCGATGATGTGGGCTATGATCTGGGCCAGGGTGCCGGTTTCTATATCGATGCGACGCAGGACCCTTGGACACAGCATTTCCAGATGGAAACGTATGTTACGCAGGAACTGCCAACATTGATTGCCAAGCATTTTCCAGCTGCAGACCTGACTCGCCAGGGCATTACCGGTCATTCCATGGGTGGCCACGGCGCGCTAACGCTGCACCTCAAGCACCCTGACTCTTACGTGAGCGTAAGTGCTTTTTCGCCGATCGTCGCACCGACGCAGGTGCCCTGGGGCCAGAAAGCGTTCACCGCCTATCTCGGAGGTAACACCAAGCAATGGACCAAGCATGACGCCTGTGAACTTGTGAAACAGTCGCCCACCAAGGCACACATTCTGATCGATCAGGGCGCTGCCGACAATTTTCTTGATGAGCAACTGCGTCCGCAGCTTTTTGGCGATGCGTGCGCAGAAGCTGGGCAGGAGGTCACCATTCGCATGCGCGAGGGCTACGACCATTCTTACTATTTTGTCGCCAGTTTCATCGGCGAGCACATGGCCCACCACGCGAAGGCGCTCAAAGCCTAGTTGGTCACCCAGTTGAGGTCGGTCAGTTCCTCCTGGCTGAACAGGTAAAGCTGCTCTTTTGGAGTCGCCATCGCGTGAATCC
The DNA here is from genome assembly GCA_046290415.1 of Hyphomicrobiales bacterium. GTDB lineage: Bacteria > Pseudomonadota > Alphaproteobacteria > Rhizobiales > MH13 > MH13. The sequence continues at coordinate 8,084 of JBKAGN010000039.1, read as the reverse complement.
AAGCACGGGGATCGACACCCATATCGACCAGCAATTGCTGCGCTTGGCTGGATATGTGCTGCGCGCCCGCCATGCCATCTTGCAGCGTGCCGATTTCAGCATCCGACGTGAACACCTGGTGCACGCCAAACCAGACCGGGTCCGGTAGATCGCGTTCGAGGCCGCCGGAAAACGCTAAGGGGCAGGAGGATGCGCAATAGCCGTGACGCGCCACAGCTGTGTCGATCTCGCGCTCGCGGAGTAGCTCGGCCATCGCGATCGCATCGCGCACGCTGCCGCCCGGTGAATGCAAGGTTAGGGTGGTCAGTTCCGGGCTGGCGTCGATGAACTCTTCGAAAGCGACATAGCTGCCCGGATCGATACGCCCCACAGCGCTCGCTGCGCCATTTTCGCCCATATGGAAGGTGATGGAGGCTGAGATCGCCTCGTCCGGATCGCCGTCAAACCCCGGCAAGGCCACCACCTGATCAGAGCGCCGCGCGGGCGCGGAACGCGGATCGTAGCGGCGCACTTGATCATCATTGCCGGGCGAACGGCGAGGGCCATAATCCACCCGGCCCGGATTGCCAAAAGGGTTGCCGGTTTCAAACGCCTGCTGCTCGCCGAGCAGCGAGCGGAAATCGTAGGCTAGAGCTGCCGCTGAGCCGAGCACCAGTGCCGCGAAAAGAATGCCAAGCACCAGATCGCTGGTCGCGAACTTGCTGTCGGTCAGCGTTTCGTCGGCCACCCTCAGCGATCCCGTTTGATGGTTGGTATGGCAGTGGGCAAAGGTGTCACGCCAGGTTGATCAATGTCCCGCTCATCATCTTGCTCCTGCTCGGCGTCCGGCTCTGGGTCGGAAGGGGGAGGCGAGGCTTGAACGGGCTGCGGCGGTTGCATGGCATTGTAGAGCTTCAGCGCCTGGTTCAACTCGTGCACCGTCACGTGATGGGCATCCATCTCCGCGCCTTCTTCGCGGCGAATGGCCGAGTGCACACCGGCGAGGATCAGGATTAACACCGCGGGCAGCAGATCGATGGAAATAGCCCCGGCCCCGGAGGGTAAAAAGTCCTCAGCGTAAAGCAACACGGCTTCGGGCGTGGAGAGTGGCACGAAGCGCACCGGCACCACATCATCGCGCGCTAGAATTGCATCGGCAGCGCTGGCGAGCGCGTTGGATTGCACCTCGATGGCCGACTCCACCCGCGAGACGATGGCCGACTGGCGTGAGGCGAGATCGGCCGTCCCGCCATCCACTTCGGGCGCAACAAAGGCAGCCGACAAGTCTTCTGCTGCGCGTTTCACAGCCGGAGCGATGGAGGTTTCAGAAAGCGCTGCGATCACACCTGCCAACGAGACAGCTTCTTCTGCATAAGCGATGGCACGCGGCTCAATGGGCCCAGCGGCGGAGACGATGCGGCGCATGTCGCCCAAATAGTTGCCGCCTTGTTCAAACAGCGCGTCGCTTTCCACGCGCGCGGCACGCACCTCAGCGGCAAGGCCTTCCAACTGGCCGGACATCTGATTGAGGAGCTGTACCACGGTGCCCGAGCCGGATGTTCCCGTCAGCGATCCGGTCGCGCGTTCTTCTTGAGCAAGCCGCCGGAAGCGTTCACTGGCAAGCTCGATATCGGGCAACAGGCCTTGCGCGGCGAGCGCGTTGTTGTGCGCTTCAGACAGCCGTGACTGGTATTCTTCGGTCGTGTTTGCCAAATGTTGCTCAATGGCCGCCCCACCAGCCAAGGCTGCAGCATTGAGCCAAGAGGACATGGCCACAATCATCAACGAGCCAAGCACCATGGCGATCAGCATCGTGCGCTTTTCGGTGCCATGCTTCACATGCGGCACAAATTGACTGAGGTAAGACCAGAAGGCATAGATGCCGATGGAAACGGCGGTCGAATAGATGAGCGCGCCGAAAAACACGACCGGACCAATGCCTTGCAGCAGGCCGCGCACACCCAGATAGGTGTAGACGCCACTGGCCAAGGCGAGTATCGCCAACGTCAGTTTCGTGGTCGTTTCAAGGCGGCTTACGCCGCGTCTGAGTGCCTCGGCCATGCCGAACCCCGCCAATTGGTCTGCGTCAAGCGTGTGCCTGACGCTGCACTATGGCGAAAGTCGGACCTAGCAGGAAGTGGGCCGGTGTTGAGAAAGCGCTAGACTTTGTAGGCCAAGCGCAATGCACCCCAATGCCGACCTTGAACATAGACCGGCACCGACAGGTCCTTCATGATGGCGAACTTTCCGCCACCCATGTCGCGGCGATAGGACTGCATCAGAAACGGTTCGGTGCTTTGTCCGGCGCGTAGGCCAACCTTGTCGTCAAAGATGCGGCGGTTGCGGCTGTTGGCGGCGTTCCACAACGGATCATCGCCCTGCGGCTGGCTGAATTTTTCATTGTGCGTCGGCAGGTAGCCATTCACATCGACGCAGGCGCAGAAAACGATACGCTCGTTGCTCTGGGCAACCGGTTCCTGAATGGCGGGCAAAACGCGATCCGTGATCGCCGTGAAACGGGTCGTGACCTGTTCTGGATCGGTGCCGGCAATCGGCTTGTAATCCTGATCAAAAAAGTCGTTGACGGTCGCGCGTCCCGCCTCGATTTCAGCTGCAAACGCACTCTGTACGGCGTCGACCGCCTTGCGCGCCATGGCGAGGAAACGGCCCTCATCGGTGTCGATATCGCTGTCGGCTGTCACGCCAACCAACCGGTCGGTCTCATCGACACTGTTGCCGATCCGTTCAGCCGCTGAATCCAATAGTGCACTGTTGCTGGTGACGGTTTCCTGCATTGTCGTGACGTTGGATGCGAAGTCCTTCGTCGCCGACTCGATATCGACAATGCCGGTTTCAACCACGCTTGAAGACGAACCGATTTCGGCGATGGCGTCGGACAACTCATCGATGACTTCATCGAGTGCGCTTGTGCTTTCTTGTACCGCCGACACGCCGGTCAATGCGCCTTCGCCAAGCCCGATAAGCGCATCGGCCTCTTGGTTGAGTTGCGTAAGCGTTTCCTGAATCTGCTGGGTGGCGGTTGAGGTCTCAGACGCGAGTTGCTTCACTTCACCAGCCACCACGGCGAATCCGCGTCCGGCCTCGCCTGCGCGGGCCGCTTCGATGGTGGCATTGAGCGCCAGCAGGTTGGTCTGCCGGGCAATTTGATCGATCGATTGGGAGACCTCGCCAACGCTTACCAGGGCGCCTTGTAGGCCCTGCAACTGGCTGTTGATCTCGGTAACCGAAGAAATCAGTGTTGCAATATCGTTGGCGGCTTTGCCCAAGGCGTCGCGCGAGCGTTGCATGGTATCGCCGGAGGCATTGGCCACCATCGCGGTTGTTGTCACGGCCTCGCGAATGACGCCTGTCTGAACCTGCGTTTCTTCTGCGGCCTGGCAGAGCAGGTTGAAGGCTTCCTGCAAACCGGTGGTCGCAGCATTGGCAGTTTCGATGGCGCCAGCCACGTCCACCATTTCCACGCCAAAGTTGGACAAGGCCTCGGCAACAGAGGCCAGAGTCTTGGCGGTTTGGTCTGAGTTGCTTGGTGAGGCCTTGGACGACTGGGTTTCCGACTCGTCAGCAGGCGGCGTAGATTGCGCTAGCTCTTCAGAAACCGCATCGGCCGGCTCCGCTTTGACTTTGGCCTGTCGTGAAAACATAGACTGAGTACCCACCAGGTTTGAAACGGCTTCTAAGGCCTTATAGATGGTGCATCGGAGTTAACATTGTTGAAACACGTCAATCTTTTACGCAAAAGAGATGCGGCTTTAGTGAACTCTTTGTCGTTACGTTAGCAACGTCTGGTTGTAGTTTGGTCAGGAAACTATTGCGAAGGAATATTTGACCCATGGCCAAACTGCCTCGAACCCTTTGGTTCTTGTTGGCCTTATGGCTTGCGGCCTTCATAGGGTCATTCATTGCTTTCGCGCTGATCGACCCCACCGGCGCCAGCTTCACAAGAGGAATGAACCGGGTTGGCGCGTTCTTTGGGTGGCAAGCAGCAGCGATTGGCCTGGCGGTCGTCCTGTGGTGGCGTGCCCGTCAACTGACACTGAATAAGGGCCTATGGTGGCTGGTGCGCGTGCCGATTGTGCTGGCCGCACTCCTAGTCGGGGCGGTTCTCATGTTTTTTGGTTGGGCGTTTCTATTGGCCGGATAGCGACCAACGGGATCATTGGCCTTTCGACGTCACCGCTTTGAGCGCCGGGTTGATGGCAAAGGTGACGACGGGGATCAGAAGCAACCCCCAGGCCAGACCGATTACACCATCCAACGCCGCCACGATGACCCACTCAACGAAGCCTTGCGCGGCGGTCACTGAATGCGCGCCGATCTCCGCCCAATGGTGGATCGTGTCATAGGTTTGCGGAAACCCGAGATCCTTGACGCCGTGCACCATGATGCTGCCGCCAACCCAAAGCATGGCGGCGGTACCAATGGTGGAGATGATCAGCAGGATCATTGGCATGGCTTTCACAAGCCCTCGACCAAACGCTCGGGTTGGCGCAAGCCGGCCGATTTGCGTCAGTTTCAGGCCGACATCATCCATCTTCACGATGAGCGCGACAGCGCCATAGACCAGCGCCGTGATCGCGACTGCGACCAGAGCAAGCGTTACGCCGCGGGTCACGAGGCTGTCTGAGTCGATGGCCGAAAGCGTGATGGTCATGATCTCGGCCGACAGGATGAAGTCGGTCTTGATCGCGCCTTTGACGCGCTGTTCTTCAAGATGCGCCGCGTCGAGCCCATGCTCGGTGTCCACCGCGTGATGCTTCTTATGCGAGAAGAGATGCGCGATCTTCTCCGCGCCCTCGTAACACAGATAGGAACCGCCAAGCATGAGCAGCGGCGTCAGCATCCAGGGAGCAAAGGCGCTCAAGAGCAGCGCCACGGGCAGAAGAATGATCAGCTTGTTGAAAAAGGATGCGCGCGCGATCTTCCAAATGATCGGCAGCTCACGTGTTGCGGGCAATCCAGTGACATATTTTGGCGTTACTGCCGCATCATCAATGACGATGCCTGCGGCTTTGGTACCGGCCTTGGAGGCCTGCGCTGCGACATCATCAAGTTGCGTGGCAGCCAGTTTGGCGATGGCTGCAACATCGTCCAGCAGGGCAAGGAGACCGCTCATGCGAATAGACCACTCGTGCAAGTAGGAGGCCGGTGAGCGCTCCAATCCTCATTTGGCTCAGTTAACCCAGACGCCTGGCGATCACAATGGTTCGCTGGCCTTGAAGAAAATCACCACCCACTTGCCCGTAATGCGGTGGTCATGCGAAGGCTTCGCCGCAAAGCGGCATTTATCCTCTGCCGGTTCCAGGAAAGCATCATGACTGTTCAGTTTGCCGTCGCCGGCCTTGGCTATGTTGGCCTCTCCAACGCTGTGTTGCTGGCGCAGAAATACCCGGTGGTTGCCTGCGATATCTCGCCGGAGCGCGTTGCTTTGCTCGGCAATCGCACCTCGCCGATCAGCGACCCAGAGCTTGAGGACTATCTTGCCACCAAGGACCTGAAGCTCACCGCAACCAATGACACGCAAAGCGCCTATCGCGATGCCACGCATGTGATCGTCGCAACGCCGACCAATTACGACCCGCAGACGAATGCCTTCGATACATCCTCCGTCGAGGCTGTGATCTCTGAGGTCACGGCGGTGAACGATCGGGCGCTGATCATCATCAAATCCACGATCCCGGTGGGCCTGGTCTCAGCCCTACGCAAACAATTCGGTATCGACCGTATCATCCATTCGCCGGAGTTTCTGCGCGAGGGCAGGGCGCTTTATGACAATTTGCACCCCTCGCGGATCGTGGTTGGCGAACGTTCCAAACGCGCCGAAGACTTCGCAACCATGCTCGCTGATTGCGCGATCAAGGACGACATTCCAACACTGCTGACCGATCCCGATGAGGCCGAGGCGATCAAACTCTTTGCCAACACCTACCTTGCGATGCGTGTGGCCTACTTTAACGAGCTGGATACCTACGCGCAGATCGCCGGGATGGATACGCGCCAGATCATCAAAGGCGTTAGTCTCGATCCGCGCATTGGCGATCATTACAACAACCCGTCTTTCGGCTATGGCGGTTACTGTCTGCCCAAGGATACCAGGCAGCTACTGGCCAATTACGATGCGGTTCCGCAGAACCTCATTCGCGCGATCGTCGATGCGAACACGACGCGCAAGGATTTCATTGCCGATAGCATCATCGCCAAAAACCCGGGCTGCGTCGGTGTCTACCGGCTGACAATGAAGGAAGGTTCGGATAATTTCCGCGACAGCTCCGTTCAAGGCATTATGAAGCGGATCAAAGCCAAGGGCATTCCCGTGATCGTCTACGAGCCGGGCCTGTCGGCGGCGCATTTCTTCGGCTCTGCCGTTGTCCGCGATCTCGATGCGTTTAAAGCCGAAAGCAACATCATCATCGCCAACCGCTTGGCGCCGGAGCTTCACGACGTGAAAGACAAAGTTTTCACCCGCGACCTGTTTGGAGTCGACTGAACAGAATGACCACCGCAACGCAAAAAACCGCGCTGGTCACAGGCTCGGCCGGATTCATCGGTTTTCATACGAGCCAAGCGCTCTTGCGGGCAGGATATCGGGTGGTCGGTTTCGATGCGATCACCGACTATTACGACGTTCGGCTGAAACAGCGCCGCCACCAGAGGCTTCTTCAAAATCAACACTTCAAGGCGGTCGAAGAACGGCTTGAGGCACCGGGCGTTGTCGTTGATCTGGTGGCGCAGGAGCAGCCGGACCTGATCATTCACCTCGCCGCCCAAGCCGGCGTTCGCTATTCCATCGATAATCCACGCTCTTACGTCGACAGCAATTTGGTGGGCACGCTGGAAGTGCTGGAAGCCGCACGCGCCACGCCGCCTAAGCACCTAATGATGGCCTCTTCCAGCTCGGTATACGGTGCGAACGTTGAGATGCCTTATGCTGAACACCATAAGGCTGATCTACAGATGTCGTTCTATGGGGCGACCAAAAAAGCCGCGGAGTCGATGACGCATTCCTACGCCCACCTCTACGGCATCCCGATGACGCTGTTTCGGTTTTTCACAGTCTACGGCCCTTGGGGACGCCCGGACATGGCGCTCTTCAAGTTCACCAAAGCGATCCTGAACGACGAACCGATCGACGTTTACAATCACGGCGACATGCGCCGTGATTTTACGTTTATCGATGATCTGGCCCAGGCCATCGCAGCCTTGGCCGACGTCACGCCGACGGTGCCAGACACGGTGGACGAGGAAGACCGTGATGCGTTGGGTCTCTCACCGGTCGCGCCCTGGCGGGTGATCAACATCGGCAACAACCAACCCGTGCAACTCACTGATTTTATCGATGCGCTGGAACAAGCACTGGGCAAAAAAGCCAAACGCAACCTACTTCCAATGCAGGCCGGTGACGTGCCGATGACCTGGGCCGACGCCACGCTTCTTTCCCGTCTGATCGACAAACCGCCTGCAACGCCGGTTGAGGAGGGCATTGCCCGTTTCGTCGCTTGGTATCGCGACTACTATCAGACTTAACGCCACCGCGCTTGAAATTCGCCTCCGCCCCATTGCCCGTATACCCGGGCTGGCTATACTGCATACGCATGCAAGGTCGAATGGCGTGTTGGCGCTCATAGACCAACCAGAACGAACCAAGGACGGCGCGCCATGATCACGCATTTGAAACGCGGCAAACCGGAAACCGAGCGCTCCGATGACGATGCCAAGGTGCGTGCCATTGTCGAAGGCACGTTGAAGGACATCGAAGCACGCGGTGATGAGGCGGTGCGTGATCTATCGGAAAAGTTCGATGGGTACACGCCTGAGCGTTTCCGCCTGAGCGATAATGATGTGGCGGCGCTGATGAACAAAGTGTCCTCGCGCGACATGGACGACATTCAGTTTGCGCAGGATCAGGTGCGCGTGTTCGCTCAACACCAACGCAACTCGATGGTCGACATTGAAGTCGAAACAATGCCAGGCGTGATCCTTGGGCACAAAAACATTCCAGTCCAATCAGTTGGCTGTTACGTGCCTGGCGGTAAGTTCCCAATGGTCGCGTCGGCCCACATGTCGGTGGCCACGGCCGACGTCGCCGG
>JBKAGN010000038.1:0-33149 GCA_046290415.1 Hyphomicrobiales bacterium | reverse complement strand
TCAGGTGATCGACGGTATCGTGAAGAACATCACCGAGTACGGCGCATTCGTCGATCTGGGTGGCATTGATGGCCTGCTGCACGTCACCGACATTGCGTGGCGCCGCGTGAACCATCCGTCGGAGGTTCTTTCCATCGGTCAGACTGTCAAGGTCCAGATCGTGCGCATCAACCACGAGACGCATCGCATCTCGCTGGGCATGAAGCAGCTTGAAGCCGATCCATGGGATGGCATCGAAGCCAAATACCCAGCTGGCGCCCGCATGACCGGTCGCGTCACCAACGTCACCGATTACGGTGCGTTCGTTGAGCTGGAACCAGGCATTGAAGGCCTGATCCACGTGTCGGAAATGTCCTGGACCAAGAAGAACGTGCACCCGTCCAAGCTGGTTTCCACCAGCCAGGAAGTGGATGTCATGATCCTGGAAGTTGACCCCAACAAGCGCCGCATTTCACTTGGTCTGAAACAGACCCTCTCCAACCCGTGGGATTCGTTCGCGGAACAGTTCCCTGCCGGTTCGATTGTCGAAGGCGAAGTCAAGAACAAGACCGAGTTCGGTCTGTTTGTTGGCCTTGAAGGCGACATTGACGGCATGGTCCACCTGTCGGATCTTGACTGGAACCGTCCGGGCGAAGATGTCATCGAAGAGTATGAGCGTGGTCAGATGATCCGTGCCCAGGTTCTCGACGTTGACACCGACAAAGAGCGCATCTCGCTCGGCATCAAGCAGCTTGGCGATGATCCGTTCGACGCCGCCTCCGACACTGTGCGCCGTGGCGCTGTGGTGACCTGTGAGGTGACCGTGGTTCAGGACAATGGCGTGGAAGTGAAGATCGTCGATACTGATCTGACCGCCTTTGTGCGTCGTTCTGATCTTGCCCGTGATCGCGACGATCAGCGTCCGGACCGCTTCTCGGTCGGCGACCGCTTCGATGCGCGCGTGACCCAGTTCGACCGCAAGACCCACCGCGTGTCGGTGTCGGTCAAGGCGCTGGAGATCGCTGAAGAGAAAGAGGCCGTGGCACAATATGGGTCTTCGGACTCCGGTGCCTCGCTCGGCGACATTCTTGGCGCGGCGCTGAAAGGCGACGACGACAAGAACGACTAAGCATCGCTGGTCTGAGAAATCATTTGAAAGCCGGGCCCGTGTGGTCCGGCTTTTTTCTTGCGCGGTTTTTGCGCAGTGCCACGGTCTTGTTGCGGCCATGGCAAGCTGCTAGCCAACGCACACCATCCCAATTGCCCGCCATCGCACACGGAGTTCATTACCTATGAGCATGGACAGCTTGACCGCTGAATCACTGGTAGAACGCCGCCGCCTGCGCCGCTCGCGCAGCTTTTGGCGGGTCTTGGCCGTGCTGTTTCTGGTCGGTTTGGTGCTGGCTGTGATCGGTCAAACGACGGGCTTGTTTGAGCGCCTCGACGGCCGCGGCGAACACATTGCGCGCGTCGAGCTCGACGGCTTCATCGACTTTGACGACTCCTTCGTCGCGCTCCTGGAAGATTTGGAAGAGGATGACGACGTCAAGGCCGTGATTTTGGAGATCAACTCGCCTGGCGGCATCGCGGTTGCCGGCGAGACGATCTATTCACATTTGCGTGAACTCGGCCAAGCCAAGCCCCTGGTTTCGGTCATTGAGGGCATCGGCACGTCGGCTGCTTATCTCGCCGCCAGTGCAGGCGAGCACATTATCGCTCGCAACGGCTCCATCGTTGGATCGATTGGCGTGGTCGCGCAGTTTCCTGATGTTTCTGAACTGCTCGATACGGTCGGTGTGGACATGTATGAGGTGCGTTCTGGCGAGCTGAAAGCGCAGCCATCGATCTTTTCGCCGCCAAGCGAAGAGGCCCTTGCTGAACTTGAGCGGTTGATCGCCGATAACTTCAACTGGTTTGTCGATCAGATCGAAGAACGACGCGGCATTGATGGCGCGGTCATTCGTGGATTTGAAGGCACGACGTTCACTGGCGCGCGCGGCGTGGAGGTTGGTCTTGTCGATACTGTCGGCGGGGAAGATGAGGCCATTGCCTATCTGGCCGCCAACCATGCCATCGACAGCGAGATGGATGTGCTCGATCGGGCCCCTGAACGGCCCATGTCGTTTGCTGGACCAACGGCTTTGGCGCGCGTTGCGCTTGGTCAAGGCGGCGCAGTGACGGTCGATGCAGAAGGCATTCGCGAGGCCATGCGCGATGCAATGCTGCTTGACGGCATCCTGTCGCTTTGGCACGGTCGATGACGCAAATTTCCGGGCTTACCGGGCTTTTTGAGGCGGCACGAGGATGATGGTGTGATCAAATCAGAGCTTATTCAGCGCATTACTGAGCGTAATCCCCATCTTTACCAACGCGATATTGAAAACGTCGTGGGTGCCATTCTCGATACCGTTTCGGATGCGCTTGCCCGTGGCGACCGGGTCGAACTGCGCGGCTTCGGCGCGTTTTCGGTGAAACACCGCCCGGCGCGTATTGGCCGCAACCCACGCACCGGCGAACAGGTGCAAGTGGACGCCAAGGCCGTACCGTTTTTCAAAACCGGCAAAGAAATGCGCCAGCGGCTCAATCCCGGCGATGAGGAGGCTTAGAGCGTATCTCGGCCAGGTGGGAGCGATTTGATGGTTGGTATTTTGTGTCGGCCACAAGGAAAACACCGCAGCATGATGCAGGCCATCATGCGAGGATTTTGACGCCTTGGCCGCGCAAAAGGCCATCAAGCCGGAGGCAATAAGCTTTTGAATTCAAACAATCAATCGCAATCGTTTGAGCTTGGTTCTTTCCTCCCCGGGCGGCATCGCGTGAACCTCGTGGTGTTCACACCGCCTCGCCTCACGCTTTTTGCCGGAACGAAGATACCCGGCGCTCAAACGCTTCCATCTAGCCGAGATGCGCTCTAATGCTGGGTAAGCTTGCCAGTCGCCTCTGGACTGTTTTGATCGTGCTGCCGCTTGCGGTCGTGCTGATCGTCTTCAGCGTTGCCAATCGCCAATCGGTGCAAATCTCGCTCGACCCGGTGGCAACCGACGCGCCTTGGTTCGCCGTCAACGTACCCTTGTTCGTGGCGCTGTTCGCCGCGCTCATTCTCGGCGTTCTGATCGGCGGCATCGCAACCTGGTTCACCCAAGGCGCCTATCGCAAGGAAGCGCGCCAGAAGAAGGTGGAAGCCACCAGACTCGCACGCGAACGCGATGTGCAAAAAGAACAGCTGAACAAGCTTTCCGGCACCCGTGCCCTGCCGAGCCCAGCCTCCCTGCGCTAACGCCCTCGTCGGCAACGCCCCTGTCGGCTCTGACCTGGCAGGCGGCTGAGCAATGCGGATCATCACAGCCGCCGATATCGCCGAAGTCGCCGATTTTCGCGACCTCGTCGAGACGTTGCGCGAAACATTCCGGCGTCCGCCCATTGCGCCGCCACGCCACCACCACACCATTGAGCGACCGGGTGGTGAACCCGATTCCACGCTTCTGATCATGCCCGCCTGGACGGACTTTGTCGGCCAAGGCAGTTCGGCCAAAGGCTATGCCGGCGTGAAGGTGGTGTCCGTCGTGCCGGACAACAAGCTGCGCAATCTGCCAAGCGTGGTCGGCGCCTACTTGCTTTTGTCTGGGGAGAGCGGTGTGCCACTGGCGCTTCTCGATGGCCAGGCGTTGACGCTGTGGCGCACGGCGGCGGCCTCGGCGCTGGCCTCATCCTATCTGTCGCGCACCGACTCCAAACGTCTGTTAATGATCGGTGCTGGCGCGCTGGCGCCCTATCTTATTCGTGCCCACTGCGCGGTCCGCCCGATTGAGCATGTGTTGATCTGGAACCGTTCACCGGAGCGCGCGGCAAAGGTGGCCAGCCGGTTGTCCGATATCCCCGCCCGCATTGCTGTCACCGATGATCTGGAAGGAGCCGTGCGTGGCGCAGACATCATTTCCAGTGCGACCATGAGCGAGGTTCCGCTGATTGAGGGCCTGTGGCTTTCAGCGGGCCAGCATGTCGACCTGGTCGGCGCGTTCAAGCCAACGATGCGCGAGAGCGACAGCCAGGCCATCACCAAGGCGCGGGTCTTCTGCGATACGCGCGAGGGCGCTTTGACCGAATCTGGTGACCTGGCCATTCCGATCGAGGAGGGTCGTTTCACCGCTGAGGATGTGGCTGGGGACCTGTTCGATCTCTGCCGCGGTGAACGCGCTGGCCGACGGTTTTACGATCAGACCACGCTGTTCAAGTCTGTTGGCACGGCGGCCGAGGATCTGGCCGTCGCCGCCCACGTGTTCGCGCGGGCTTAGCGCCCGCTCAGTCTTCTTCACCAAATCCATCATCGACAAGGGCGCAGATCGCGTCCAAGGCCTTGTCCGCATCTGGTCCGTTGGCATCGACGGTGATGTCGCATCCTGGTGCTGCGGCCAGCATCATCAAACCCATGATCGATGTACCGCCCACCGACTGTTCACCCTTGGTCACCGTGATTTCGGCATCGAAGCTCTCGGCCAATTGCACGAATTTGGCCGAAGCGCGCGCATGAAGGCCACGTTTGTTGCGGATGGTCACAATGCGGCCGGTCGGCGCGGGCTGCGGGGTTGAGACCTGGCTTTCGGCGGCTTCGCTCATCCGGCATCCAAGATCTGACTGGCCACGGAAATGTATTTGCGGCCCGCTTCGCTGGCATGGGCGACAGCGTCGGCCATCGCCATATCGCCGCGAATGCTGGCCAGTTTCACCAGCATCGGCAGATTGACGCCGGCGAGCACCTCCACCTTGGCATCGTCCATGATCGAAATGGCAAGATTGGATGGCGTCCCCCCGAACATGTCGGTGAGGACAATAACGCCATCGCCAGTGTCGGCGCGTTCGGCTGCCTGAACGATATCACTGCGCCGCGCTTCCATGTCATCATCCGGGCCGATGCAGATGGTCTCTAGCTGCGATTGCGGCCCGACGACATGTTCCAGCGCGGATTTGAACTCCAGCGCGAGATTGCCATGGGTGACGAGAAGAAGACCGATCATGAGGCCCTTAAAGCATCCGGGCGCAGCAAAGCACCCTTTGAAGGTGGCGCATCCTTCACCCCTTTGAAAGCGAAGGCAAGGGGTTGCGGCGGTCCTTCACGCGCTTTTTGTGCGCCTGCTAACCGGTGATCAGTGAGGCGGCCGTTCGCACCAGAACCATCTGGTGCGCAAGGTCGCCGATCGGCACCTTCAGGTGTCCTAGCGCATGGCCTTGCACGTCGATCACGTCGGTTTCAGGCAGGCGCTCAAGCTCCTCCAAGGGCGCCATCTCAACGCTGAGTTGGAGCACAGACGATGCCCGCCACGGTAGTCCAAGGATGCCAACGCTGCGCACTTCGATAAGGCCGGCAAGGTTTGGCGCGGGGCTGGCCAGGAGGTTGTAACCATCCGGTCCGGGCATCAAAGTGATGTAATCATCGCCGATCAGCGCCGTATCCGCATCGGTTGGCGGCCCTTTGCTAGACAATGGCTGACAGCCGGCCGCTTCCAACAGGCTGAACGCCAAACGGGACTTACCCGCGCCGGACGGGCCTTGGATCATGATGCCGACGCCGCCCAGGACCAAGGCGGTGGCATGTAGGGCCGCGTTCTCCTTGGGTTGAGATTCCTCGGGCCCGACCATCAGCCTTGGTCGTCTGAACTTGCCGGCAGTCGGACCGTAAAGCGGGCACCGCCAGGTGTTTGCGGATCTGGGCCAGGACGGTTGCCGGCTTCGATCGTGCCGCCGTGCACTTCGATGATCTGACGAGAGATCGAAAGCCCAAGGCCGGAATTGTTGCCATAACCGGACTGTTCGGCGCGGTCGGTGTAGAAGCGCTCGAAGATGCGCTCCAAAACGTCCGGTCGCAGGCCTGGTCCTTCATCTTCGATATCGATGACGACCGCATTTTCCTCACGCCGCACGCGCACCTGGATCGTGCCGCCATGCGGAGAGAACGAACGCGCATTGTCGAGCAGATTGGTGAACACCTGGCCAAGGCGCGACTCGTGACCATCAAGCACGAAACCCTGGTCGCCGGATTGGGTGAACGCCAGCTTGATGGAGATTCCCGCCTTAGCTGCCAATTCGCGCTGGACGCCGACGACGGCTTCAATTAACGGCTTCAAGTCGATAGACGCGGCATCTTCGCGGGCGAGCTCCGCATCGAGACGCGACGCATCGGATATGTCGGAGATCAACCGGTCCAGCCGCATCACATCATGCTCGATTACCTCAAGCAGGCGTTGACGGCTTTCTTCTTTGGTCACCCGCGGCAGGGTTTCCACCGCAGAGCGCAAGGAGGTCAGGGGGTTTTTCAGCTCATGGCTGACATCGGCGGCGAAGCTCTCAATGGCGTCCATGCGATTGTAGAGCGCATCGGTCATGCCGCGCAGCGTGGTCGCCAAATGGCCAATTTCATCGCGCCGGCCTTGAAAACTTGGCAGCGTTTCGCGTGCTTTCACCGAATAACGCACCCGGTCGGCGGCATCGGAAAGCTTGCGCACCGGTCCGGCAATCGTGCTTGCCAAGAGCAGCGATAGGATCACCATGACGCCGGCCGCAACGAGGAAGACGCGCAAGATCGACATGCGCTCATTGAAGATGATCGCGTCGATATCGCCGCCTTGGGTGGAAAGCAGAAGCGCGCCGAGGTTGGCGCGGAACCGTTGGATCGGCACCGACACCGAGACGACCAATTCGCCGCGATCATTGACACGCACGATGCTGGCCGGCTCCCCGGCCATCGCCGAGCGGACCTCCGGCAGTACCATCCCATTGGCACCACCGATTTCCTCGTAACGCGGCATGTCGAAGCGGCGCAGATAGAGCTGTCCGCGTTGCCAGATCTTGTCCCACCAGCCTGGTTCATTGCCGGTGGCGGTGGGCAGATCAAACCGAAGGATCGCGCCACGGGCATAAAGCGCCTGGCTGTCGATGATCAGACTGCCCTCAGGATCATAGATGCGCGCCCGCGTGCCGGTCGGCGTGATCAGGCGGCGCAAAATCGGCGCCACACGCTCCGGATTGATCGGAAACTCAAGGCTTTCCAGCGGATCGTCAAAAACCGAAAGGCTCTCGCCGGCTTGCAGCTCCAACAGGCGCTCCGGATCGATGACGATGGTGTTGTCATCATCGACGTTGGCTGAGGCAACGATGGCGCTGGCGATGATTTCGCCTTGCACCAGAAGGCTCTGAACCCGAGCATCGATGAGCCCCTCGCGGAACTGGTTGAGGTACAAAATACCCGTCACCAGGGCGACAAGACCCACCAGGTTCAGAATCACGATGCGGCGGGTGAGTGAGGAAAAGATGGTGAATCGTGTGGCCGCCCGACGGCGCGCGCGACGCACCCGCCAGGCGCGCAAAAAGCGGCCAACCGGGCTCGATCGCAGGTCAGACCCATCGGTCCGGCCTACGTCGGTTTCAGCGAACCTGATCTGGTCATCGCTGCGGTCTACCATCCAGCCCTAACTTGCTGGGCCAACTCTGGCTCAGCTCTCTTTGAATTTGTAGCCGACACCATAAAGCGTTTCGATCATATCGAAGCTGTCATCGACCTGCTTGAACTTCTTGCGCAGGCGCTTGATGTGGCTATCGATGGTGCGATCATCAACATACACCTGATCATCATAGGCCGCATCCATCAGCGCATTGCGGCTTTTCACGATCCCTGGGCGATGCGCCAAGGATTGCAGGATCAAGAACTCAGTCACGGTCAGCGTCACCGGCTTGTCTTTCCAGTTGCAGGCGTGCCGATCCTCATCCATCACCAGATCGCCGCGCTTAAGCACCTGGCCGGTTTCTTCGCCATTGGCCTTCACCTCTGGCACCACAGCACCATGGCCATTGCCGCCACCGGCGCGGGCTTGAACCCGGCGCAGAAGCGCGCGCACACGCTCGACCAAAACCCGTTGCGAGAACGGTTTCTTGATGAAGTCGTCGGCACCCATTTTCAGGCCGAACAGCTCGTCAATCTCATCGTCTTTGGAGGTCAGAAAGATGACCGGCAAATCGGAGATTTGACGGAACCGGCGCAGCAGTTCCATGCCGTCCATACGCGGCATCTTGATGTCGAAGATTGCCAGATCCGGTGGCGCCATCTGCATGCCGTCAAGCGCCGACGCGCCATCGGTGTAGGTCTCCACGCGATAGCCTTCGGCCTCCAGCGCGATGGCCACGGAGGTCAGAATGTTGCGGTCATCGTCAACCAGCGCAATGGTCGGCATGGTTGCTCCTTTGGGCGACGGTCGAACAAGCGACATACGATCGGTTTGCAAGGCTAAGCTCTTTCATGGTTCGGCTGTAGCATAGTTTGCCACAATTGGTCTTGTGCGCTTTCCACATGGTGAAAATGCGCGGCTGTCCGCGACGCCACCGCCTGTTTTGGCGGCGTCGGGTGGCGTGCGCTTGACGGATCGGCAAACGCATCGCGGCTCAGCTCCAGCCCGGATGCTTGCGCACCGGTTGTCGATTGGATTGCGCGGAAATTATGGCAAGCCGATCAAAGCCTGTTGCGGCTTGATGCGATCGGTCGGGAATTGACGATTTTGGACCTCTGATCCTCGACAGCCAAAACCGGCGCAAACGACTAGTCTGGCTAGCATTTCAGTTGCTTAAAGGACGGCTCTGCCATTCGATTGAGCACCGGAAACGCTTTTGTCTTGGAATGTTCATGATGTTGATCAATTCGCGCCCGTCGGCTGTTGTTCAGGTTTGGCCTACCCCGTAAAGCCTCGCCACCCTTGGTCTGGACGCTGCATTGCAGCATGGCTAGCACTGGGGGTGGGAAAGCCGAAAAGACGAGGTTTTCGGCGCCCAAACGCGAACACGAGGAAATCGCAACGTGGCACAGCACGGGCTCTGGAATGCTGATGTAGAACTGAACACCGCAGGGCTTTCTGACCTTGGCGATGTGTATTGGAACTTCACGGCGCCCGCGCTTTATGAGCATGCGATTGCCCGCGGCGAGGCGCAACTCGTCGCCGGTGGCGCGTTGCGCGCTGACACCGGCAAGCACACGGGGCGCTCACCAAAAGACAAGTTCATTGTTCGCGACGCCACAACGGATGCGTCGGTCTGGTGGGACGGCAATGGCGCGATGACGCCAGAGGGATTCGACACCTTGCATGCGGATTTCTTGGAACATGCCAAGGGCATGGACCTCTTCGTGCAAGACCTGCATGGCGGCGCCGACCCGCGCTACCAACTGCCAACGCGGGTGATCACCGAAAAAGCCTGGCACTCGCTGTTCATCCGCACCATGCTCTTGCGCCCGGAGCGAGACGCGCTTGCAGGCTTTGTGCCGGAGATGACGATTATCGACCTTCCGAGTTTCAAAGCAGACCCCGAACGTCACGGCTGCCGTTCAGAGACGGTTATCGCCTGCGACTTTACCCGCAAGATCGTCCTTGTTGGCGGCACCCATTATGCCGGCGAGATGAAGAAGTCGGTCTTCTCGATGCTCAACTTCCTGCTACCTGCAGAAGGCGTTATGCCGATGCACGCATCGGCGAACGTCGATGACGACGGTCGCGTGGCGATTTTCTTTGGCCTTTCAGGGACGGGTAAGACGACCTTGTCGGCTGACCCGGCGCGCACGCTGATCGGTGATGATGAGCATGGCTGGGGCGAAGAGGGCGTCTTCAATTTCGAAGGTGGCTGCTACGCCAAGACGATCAACCTCTCGCAAGAGGCCGAGCCGGAAATCTACGCCACGACCAAACGCTTCGGCACAGTGCTGGAAAATGTCGTGATCGATCCAGACACGCGCATTCCCGATTTTGACGATGGATCTCGCACGCAAAACACGCGTTGCGCCTATCCCATTGACTTCATACCCAATGCGCTTCTGTCAGGCCGCTCCGGCCATCCGGCCAACATCGTCATGCTCACCGCTGATGCGTTTGGCGTGCTACCACCGCTGGCCAAAATGACGCCCGAGCAGGCGATGTACCATTTCCTCTCTGGCTACACCGCAAAGGTTGCCGGCACAGAAGTGGGTGTCACCGAACCTGAAGCGACGTTCTCAACCTGCTTTGGCGCACCCTTCATGCCGCGCCATCCTTCGGTTTATGGTGATATGTTGCGCAAGCTGATCAGCGAGCACGCGGTGGATTGCTGGCTCGTCAACACCGGCTGGACCGGCGGTGCCTATGGCAAAGGCCAACGGATGCCAATCAAAGAGACGCGCACGCTGCTCCATGCTGCGCTCGACGGACACCTGAAGGATGCCACCTTCGAACCCGATCCGCATTTCGGCCTCTTGGTGCCAACTCATGTGCCAGGCGTTGACCCGTCTTTGCTGCATCCGCGGCAAACCTGGGCCGACAAGAACGCTTATGACGCGCAGGCGGCCAAGCTTGCGGCCATGTTTGCCAAGAATTTTGAAGCCTACGCCCCCCATGTCGGCCAATCTGTGCTCGACGCGGCGCCGGGATTTCTTGAGGCGGCCGAATAAAGCGCTATACCGCTGCCCATGAAAGAACTGGGTGGCATCGCCGCCGGGCACACACTGACGGCCCAGGCAGGCGCGGAGATTTTGGCGGACGGCGGCACGGCAGTGGATGCTGCCATCGCCGCTATGTTCACAGCTTGTGTGTGCGAGCCGGTATTGGCCTCGCCCGCTGGCGGCGGTTTCGCCATGGTGTCCGATGGCGGCGCGCCAGCGTGTCTTGATTTCTTCGTCCAGACACCGAAACGAGCGAACGGCAAGCGCCACGATGGGCTGAACGCGGTGGAGGCCGATTTCGGCGGCGTTACCCAAGCCTTTCATATCGGACCAGGGTCGGTTGCTACGCCGGGGTTCCTGCCCGGCCTCTTCGCTCTGCACGCGCGTTACGGCACCTTACCGATGGTGCGACTTGCCGAGTTTTCGATTGCGCTCGCCAGAGAAGGCGCCACGATCACGCCGTTCCAGGCCAAGCTCGCCACCATCGTGGAACCCATCTTGATCGCCACGGCGGAAGCGCGTGCCCTCAACGCGCGCGACGGCGCACTGCTTGGTGCGGGTGACCGCAGCGTCAATCCGCCCCTGTCCGATGCGCTTGACGCGATTGCCCGCGAAGGCGTGCGTCTGGCGACCCAAGGCGAGATCGCACGCCTCATGGAAGAAGCCGTGGATGGCGGGCATCTGAGCCTTGACGATATTGGTGCCTATGAGCCGATCTGGCGGGAGCCGCTGGTAAGGATGATGCCAGTCCAGGAGTCGCCCATCAAGCGGTCGGGCGGTCACGACCGGATCACGATGGGCCAAGCAAAAAAGACTTTTTTCAACCCCGCACCGTCCGCCGGCGGCGGCCTAATCGCCGCTGTTCTTGCAACCTACCAAGCTGGTGATCGCTACGATCCTCTGGCCTTCGCCAAGGCCCTTGATGCGGTGGACCGGCGATGGCGCAAGCTTGGCAAACCCACCGGTTTCGACGATCGCATGATGGCAGGCGAGCCGGCATCCGTGGCGTCTCGCGGTACGACCCATGTTTCGGTTGTCGATAAAGCTGGCCGGGCGATTGCGATCACCATCTCCAATGGCGAGGGCAATGGCGCGATCGTGCCGGGCTGTGGGTTCATGCTCAACAACATGCTTGGCGAGGATGATCTGCTCGCCGACGGTCCTGGCTCCTGGCAGCCCGATCAACGGCTTTCTTCCATGATGGCGCCAACGCTGGTTGGCGATGACAAAGGCGGATTACTGGCGCTTGGCTCAGGCGGCTCCAACCGTATTCGCTCGGCCATGGCGCAGGTGCTCTTGCGGTGGGGCGTGCATGGGCAGGCGCTGGAAGACGCTATCCGCGCGCCGCGCTTGCACGTGGAGCAAGGCCATTTGGACGCTGAGCCGGACGATGATCCCGAACTGCTGCAACGCGCCTTTGAAGATCACCGGATCTGGGACGAGCCATCGATGTTCTTCGGTGGCACGCATGGGGTCGAGCGGCGGGTCAATGCCGATGGGCGGGTGTCACTGGAAGGCGCCGGCGATGAACGCCGCGATGGGGTCTTTGTGAAGGTTTGATGGCAGCTGCCATCCCAGCCATCGCGCATCGCGTGTGCGCCATGATCGCAGGCACATGTCGCTCGCAGATCCCAGATAGCCCTCTGGGCTTCCGGGATGACAGATTAGGCTAATGCGCGTCATCCCAATTGTCAGCGGCGCGGGCATCCACTTCCAACGGCACGGATAGCTCCAGCGCAGGGTTTGGCGCGTCGATCATCACCTTTTCGATGACGGGCAAGGTGGCGTCCACCTCGGACTCCGGCACCTCGAAGATAAGCTCGTCATGCACTTGGAGCAGCATTTTCGCATTGAGCTTGGCGTCGGCCAGTGCGCGCTCCATGCGGATCATTGCCCGGCGAATGATATCGGCCGCTGAACCCTGGATCGGCGCATTGATGGCCGCGCGTTCATTGAAAGCGCGCATCGCCGCGTTGCTCGCCTTGATGTCGGGATAGTGCGCGCGGCGGCCAAAGATCGTCTCCACATAGCCATGCTCGCGGCAGAAGGCCTTTGTGTCGTCCATATATTGCTTGATGCCCGGGAAACGCTCGAAATAGGTCTTGATATAGTCGCCCGCCTCGGACCGACCGATACCCAGCTGGTTGGCCAGACCAAAGGCTGAAATGCCGTAAATGATGCCGAAGTTGATCGCCTTGGCCTGACGGCGGATGATCGGGTCCATGCCCTCGATGGGCACGTTGAACATCTCGCTGGCCGTCATCGCGTGAATGTCGAGGCCGTCGGCAAAGGCCTGTTTCAATTGGGCGATGTCCGCCACATGGGCGAGCACGCGCAGCTCGATCTGGCTGTAGTCAGCTGAGACCAGCTTGCAGCCCTCTTCTGCAATGAAGGCCTTGCGGATCTTGCGGCCCGCTTCGGTGCGCACCGGAATGTTCTGCAGGTTCGGGTCAGAGGAGGAAAGCCGTCCCGTGGTGGTCGCGGCCAAGGCAAAGCTGGTGTGCACGCGACCCGTATCGGGATTGATCGCCTGCGCCAGAGCTTCGGTGTAGGTGGACCGCAGTTTCTGCAGCTGACGCCAGTCGAGCACCTTTCTTGGCAGCTCATGACCTTCAGCGGCCAGGTCTTCCAACGCAGATGCCGGTGTCGCCCAGGCGCCGGTCTTGGTTTTCTTGCCGCCGGGCAGGCCCATCTTGCCGAACAGGATGTCACCGAGCTGTTTGGGTGAACCGACATTGAAGTCCTCACCGGCAATCTCCGCAATTTCGGATTCCAGTGAGGCCATACCCTGCGCAAAGTCGCCGGAAAGGCGCGAGAGCATCTGCCGGTCCACCTTGATGCCATTGCGCTCCATGCGCGCCAGCACCGGCACCAGCGGTCGCTCCAGCGTTTCGTAAACGGTGACCGCTCGATGCGGGATGAGCTGCGGTTTCAGCGCCCGCCACAAGAGAAGCGTGATGTCGGCGTCTTCAGCGGCATATGCGGTGGCTTTATCGATGGGCACCTTATCGAAGGTGATCATCGATTTGCCGGAGCCAGCCACCTCTTTGTAGGGGATCGGCGTGTGACCAAGCCATTTGGTGGAAAGCTCATCCATACCGTGGCCGCCTGTGCCAGCACCGGCCACATAGGAGAGCAGCATGGTGTCATCGAACGGCGCGACCGCAATATCGTGGTTTGCCATGATCGCCATGTCGTACTTCATGTTCTGGCCGATCTTGAGGATTGTCGGGTCCTCCAAAACGGACTTGAGAAGCGCCAGTGCCTTGTCAGACGGGATCTGCCGGTCATCATGGCCATCGCCCAACAGATCATCACCGGATGTGTGGATCAGTGGGACGTAATAGGCCCGCCCTGGCTCAAGCGCGAAGGAAAAGCCGACCAGGTCTGCGCGCATCGGGTCGAGCGACGTGGTCTCGGTGTCAAAGGCCAAGATGCCCGACCAGCGGGCCTCATCGAACAGGCTGTTCAGCTTGTCAGCATCAAACACCGTCTCATACTTGCTGGCGTCGATGGTAACGGAGGCGGCCTCATTGGCGCGTTTCTCGGCCAGCGCAGCGGGCGTCATCTCGCCATCGGCTTTTACGCGCTCTTCGACCTTGGCGCCCTCAAAACCAGGGGTGGACACCGTCGCACTTTTCACATCATCGGTTGCCGTGTCGGTCTTGGTGGCCACGCGCCGCGTCAGCGTGGTGAACTCCATGGCTTTCAGGAAAGCGATGAGCTGTTCGCCATTCAGATCGCGTACCAGCGTCGTTTCCAGCGGTTCGGCAACCGGTACATCCGGTTTCAGCGTCACCAGCTTTTTGGAGACACGGGCCTGATCGGCAAACGCGATCAGGTTTTCGCGCCGCTTGGTCTGCTTGATCGTTTCTGCGTTTTCTAGAAGCGTTTCCAGATCGCCGAATTCTTCAAGCAGTTGTGCGGCGGTCTTCACGCCAATGCCGGGAACACCGGGCACATTGTCCACGCTGTCACCGGCCAGCGACTGCAAATCGATCATCTTTTCCGGCGGCACGCCGAACTTTTCCACCACACCATCAGGGCCGGTGCGCTTGTCCTTCATCGTGTCCACCAGCACGACGTTCGGCATGGTGAGCAGTTGCATCAAATCCTTGTCGGAGGAGATGATGGAAACATGCGCGCCCGCCTCGACAGCCTGCGTTGTGTAAGTGGCGATCAGGTCGTCGGCCTCATAGCCCTCCTGCTCGATACAGGCGACATTGAACGCGCGGGTGGCGTCACGAATGATCGGAAATTGCGGGCGCAAATCCTCCGGCGGTTCGGGCCGGTGGGCCTTGTAATCGGGGTAGATGTCGTTGCGGAACGAATAGGAGGAATGGTCGAAAATCACCGCAAAATGCGTCGGCGGCGAGCCCAAAAGCTCCGGATCGGGTTCGGCGAGCAGCTTCCACAGCATGTTGCAGAAGCCCGAGACCGCACCAACAGGCAAGCCATCGGATTTGCGGGTAAGCGGCGGCAGGGCATGGTAAGCGCGAAAAATGTAGGTTGAGCCATCGACGAGCATCAAATGATCGTCGGAGGTCAGCGGGCGCGATGGCGCGTCGGTCGAAGCATCTGTCATGGTGGCGCGACCTTAAAAGTATCGCGTCCACCAAGCCAGATGAGAAATCGGCCTTTGAACCGTTATTCCGCTGGTGCGATGGACACCGGTTGTCCGCGCCGCGGTCGGTCAATATGGGCCCATGCGGGACGCTCGAACAGGAAGCGACCAAAGCCAATCTTCGCGATGATCCAATAAAGGATCAGCGGCGCGACGACCGCAATAAGCGTCGTTAGCAGGGCCAAAGTGCCTGTGTCAGGGACGAGGCCAAGCCGGAAACCAACCTCGCGCACCACGACCATCGGGAAGAAGAACGCCAGATAGATGACGATCGAACGCGCGCCCATGTAGGAGAAGCTCCGACCAACCAGCGTGCGCGTCACCAGTGCCGCCGTGGTGATGACGGCCAGAGCGCCCATGGCGCCGAGCGCCAGCGAGAGGAACGGCAAATGCGCTAGGGAATAGGTTTGGCCAAGCACCTGGACATCGGTGAACACGGCCACAGTATTGATAACGCCCCAAGCAAACAGGCCCATCGCTCCGACCATTGGGCGCGCGGTGGCTTTGTCGGCCAGCGCGAAGGCATACCCAGCCAGCGCATAGCCGGCATAGAAGTAGACGAAGCGTGAGGCGAACTCATCGATCAGCAGATAGCCTGTGCCGATGGGCGCGATCTCAAGCGCCGCGCCAATGCCGAGCATCAACCAGATGGGCAGGTGCTTGGTCAGCCGCACCACCAGGAAAAAGATCGGCAACATGTAAACGAACCACAACGTACCGAACGGCTGATAAAGGCTTTGCAGCATCAAGTGCAGCGAGCCGGTCACATCGCCGGTCAGCGCGCCATGCTTGATGGCCACCTGGATGACCAACCAAAGCAGGTAGAAATAGGCAAAGTGCACCACTTTGCGATCGAGATAACGCTGCCAGGGCGCGTCGATGGTGCGGACCAGGAACAAGCCGGCAATGAAGAAAAAGTCCGGCATGCGGAAAGGCTGGGCCCACGCCACGATGGTGCCCATCCAGCTCGTCACGCCGGTGAGCTCTTCCACGCCAAGCGTGGAGTGCATCATCACCACGAACAGGATGCAAATACCCTTGGCCACATCCACCCAATCCACCCGACCTTCGGGGGTCGTGAACAGGGCAGGCTTTGCAGCCGACGGCGAGGCAGTGCTGGCAGAGTTGGCAGTGGTACCGGACAGACGCATAACGCGGTTCTTTCGGTTGGACCCAATTGGGTCGAAAAGTAGCTGCCCGTCCGTATTCCCCGCGCAAAACTACCAATTTTGAGCCGCGTTTTCGACGAATTGTACCAGTTAGGGTTAAGCCGCCCGTAACGTCAGCGGGTTTCGATCGACCTTCGCAAGTCTTTACGTGGTCTTAACGCAGAAAGCGCTTCTTGTAGGAGACGGTCCGGTTCCTACCTGACGCCCGCTGCATTAACCATTTGAGGCCCCCATGGCGCGTTCGCGACGCCCATCACACCGTGCACCTGCCCGCGACCAACGCATCGAGCCAAGCTTCGATGCTCCCTCACGCGCGCCCTCTCGTGGCGCGCCTACCAGAGGCCGGGACGCGGGCGGAACCGGCGCGGCGCGCACCGGCTCAGCGGCGTACCAAGTCGAAGCGGACAAAGCGCGGCGGTCGCGGCGGCGGATCAGGGCGCGGCTGGTTCGGCCGTTTTCTCGGTCGCTCGCTTTATTGGGGCTTTGTGCTTTCTATCTGGGGCGTGATCGGCCTGGCCGGTGTCATCGCCTACCACGCAATGCAACTGCCGCCGGCGTCCGAGTGGCGGGTGCCGGAGCGCCCACCCAATGTGCGTATACTTGCCAATGACGGCCAGCTTCTGGCCAATCGTGGCGATACCGGCGGTGAGCAAGTGCGCTTGGAGCAGTTGCCGGCCTATCTGCCGCAAGCGGTGATCGCTATCGAGGACCGCCGGTTCCGCAGCCATTTCGGGCTTGATCCGATCGGCCTCACCCGCGCGATGGTCGTCAATGCGCAGGCTGGACGCTTCGTACAGGGCGGCTCGACGCTGACCCAGCAACTCGCCAAAAACCTCTTCCTGACCGCCGACCGCACCATCAGCCGGAAAATTCAGGAGCTAATCCTCGCGGTCTGGTTGGAAGCGACCTATTCCAAGGATGAGATCCTCGAGCTTTACCTCAACCGGGTTTATCTCGGCGCAGGAGCTTATGGGGTGGATGCCGCTGCACGACGGTACTTCGGCAAGTCGGCCTCAGAAGTGACGCTTGCCGAGGCGGCAACCTTGGCCGGCCTTTTGCGCGCCCCCTCCCGCTGGGCACCGACGCGCAACCCGGAAGGCGCCGAAGCGCGGGCCGCCACGGTTCTTCAAGCGATGGTGGAATCAAATTTCATCACCGCCGAAGAAATGGCACTGGCGCGTAGCAATCCTGCCGCCACCATGGACCGGGCGCGGCGCGGCGCGGCCAATTATGTTGCCGATTATGTGATGGATGAGCTGGATCGTATCCTGCCGCTGATCGAAGGCGACATCACCGTCGACACAAGCATTGACCCTTATCTTCAGGCGCGTGCCGAACTGGCCTTGCGTACTGCGCTGGCCGACCAGAACGATGGTGATCTGCAGGGCGCCGTCGTCTCATTGGATGGCACCGGGGCCGTCAGGGCTCTGGTTGGCGGGCGCGACTATCAGCAAAGCCAATTCAACCGCGCCACCGATGCCTTTCGCCAGCCCGGTTCGGCCTTCAAGCCGTTTGTCTATTTGGCGGCGCTGGAACAGGGCCTGACGCCCGCAACGATGCGCAATGATGTGCCGGTGCAGTTCGGCGATTGGTCGCCGGAAAACTATTCGCGCGAATACCGCGGTCCGGTCACGCTGGCCGATGCGCTGGCGCTTTCGCTGAACACGATTGCTGCCCAGCTTGCCTACGAGGTCGGCCCGCAGCGGGTGATCAACACAGCGCAGCGCCTGGGCATCCAGTCGGAGATGGAGCGCAACGCTTCGATCGCCCTTGGCACGTCCGAAGTCTCACCGTTGGAGCTGACGGCCGCCTACGCACCCTTTGCCAATGGCGGCTTCGCGGTGGCGCCGCATGTGGTTCTGCGCGTGCGCGATGAGGCTGGCAATGTGCTCTATGTTCGCGACGCGTCTGGCTTCGGGCGGGTCATCGATCCATCCCATAGCCGGGCGATGAACGCGATGCTCTCGCGCACCCTTATCATCGGAACCGGTCGCCGCGCGGCGCTGGAAGGATGGACCGGAGCAGGCAAAACGGGCACCACGCAAGGCCTGCGCGATGCCTGGTTCGTCGGCTACACAGCCAACCTCACCACCGGTGTGTGGCTGGGCCATGATGACAATTCGCCGATGGATGGTGTGACCGGCGGTGGTCTGCCCGCCGAAGTCTGGCAGGCCTATATGACGGATGCCCATGTCGGCGTGCCCATCGCCATGCTGCCCGGCACCGATGCGGCAAGCCTGGCGCAGCTCAACCCGGCAGCGATCATCGGCAATCAGCCCATTCCAGGCGTTGGCGTCGGCCAGGGCGTGCCAGCCCGCCGCGATGATCCCTCTGCCATTGTGTTGCCGAGCCAGCCACCGGCTGGCGGGTCCAACCCGCTTTCCCGTTTTCTGGGGTCGATTTTTTAGACTGATCGGCTAAGGCTGGCCGCCATGTTCGGTTTTCTCTTTCTTGCCTTTGTCGGCCTGCTCGCTTTTCTCTTGATCCGGGCCGGCGCGAAACCGGGCACCCTGGTGTTCATTCTGGTCGGTATTTTCGTGCCGCTCAGTATTGCGCTTGCTGCTTGGTTTCTGGCCTCGCCGCCAATCTGGACGCTGTTTGCGCAGAGATCCGAGGCCTTGGTTCAGGTTGCCGATATTGTCGAGCCACGCGACGGTCCCCCAGGCGGTTGGCGTCGTCCTGACGTCATCGACGTGCGCGTGCGCCTAGCCCATGAACGCTCCGGCCGGTTGCTGGCGCTTTATGGCGTCGAACCGCCCGATGGCGCTTTCACAAGCCGTTTGGAAGCCCAGGATGCCCTGCGCGATGCCTATCCGCTAGGCGGCTCAGTCACGGTGCGCGTGTCGCGCGACCTCGCCTATGTGGACCGCCAGGACTGGTTTTCGACGGCACTGTTCGTGTTCTGCGTGGTGTTCACGCTGTTGATGGGCCTCATCGCTCTCATTGTCGTGAATGCCCGCGCCGGTTCTCCGGTAAAACCGCCGCCTTCTTAGGAGAAGCGGATCGCCATTAGGCTTTTTTCCGCCGCCTTCAGCGCCTTCTGACCTGCCCGCCAATTGGGATCGAGACTGGCCACCACCTTCCAGAACCGCTGCGAATGGTTCATTTCGACCAAATGCGCCACCTCATGCGCCACGAGGTAGTGTTGCGCATCAGGTGCGGCCATCATCACGCGCCATGACAGCGTGACCACCCGCGCTGAGGAGCAGGAGCCCCATTGTGAACGCGGATCGCGGTAGCGAATGGCCGAAGGACGCTTGTCCAGTTGCCCGGAAAGCTCCATCACGAGCGGTGTAAGCGACTGTTCGGCCTCACTTTTTAGGAACTGGGCCAGCCTTGGCATGATGCGGTGCGGCGCACCAGGCACACACAGGGTGTTTTCCGCATCGCGGGACACCGTGCCGCGAATTCTGCCAGTCGGGACTATGCGGTGTTCCACGCCCAAAAAGGGCAAACTGTCCGGGTGAAGCGCGCCTTGAGTGCTGGGAAGCTCCGGCGCGTGGCCGTCGATCCAACCCCGGCTTTGCGACAGGAAGGTCAGCGCGGCGCTTGCCGGTGTGCCGCGCGGCACCGTCAGCCGGCCCTCACCGGAGCGCACGTCAAAGCGCAGGATCATCCGGCGCGCGTTGGCGTGGACGCGTACGCGCAGGGGCCGTGGCTCGCCGCGCACCTCAACTGTCGTTGGCATCTCCAGGCTCGGCAGAACCGATGAGATACGCCTGCGACCGGCTTGCAGGTTTGTCAGTAAGGGCTTGAACATTGGACGGCGTTCGATCACGAGGGAGAAAACGAATCGTAAGGGTGACCCAAACATGACTGCTACCATGCGCACGGATACGACCAAACGGCCCCGCTTTCACCTGGCATTCCCCGTCGATGATCTGACGGCGGCGCGCGGTTTTTATGGCGGGCTGCTGGGCTGCTCAGAAGGGCGTTCCACCGAGGACTGGGTGGACTTCAACCTGTTCGGCCATCAGATCGTCGCCCATCTTGCGCCAGAGGAAGTCGGCGAGGCAGCCAGCAATGGCGTCGATGGCAAGGCCGTGCCGGTGCGCCATTTCGGCGTACTGATGGAGTGGGACGATTGGGAAGCACTGCACACCCGTCTCACAGAAGAAGGCATGGACTACATCATCGAGCCCTATGTGCGCTTTGAAGGCCAGCCCGGCGAGCAGGGCACCTTCTTCGTCAAAGATCCGGCAGGCAACGCCCTGGAGTTCAAGAGCTTCAAGAAAGATGAAATGGTGTTTGCGAAGAGTTTTGATTGATCAGCGAGGGGCGGGTTTGAGCCCGCCCCAGACCTTCATGCGAAACAGGCCAGTTGTCACATTCGGCCCATAGCTCCCACCAGCTGTTTACCGGCAGAACGCCTTCCGTCGCTTTTGAATGCGCGTCACCTTTGACCTAACAACGCTTCACGTCGATCCGCCATTTCACTGGCCACATGCCTTCTTACTGCACGGATACGCGGCACGTCGACCATGTCAGGATGGCACGCGATCCATATACCAACGCGCATCTCTGGTATGGCATTGTCAATACGCCTTATCCGGCGATCTGGATCGCCGACCACACATGGCAAGATAGCTTTACCGATACCGGCGGCAACCATCTCGCGCAGTGTCAGGAAACTGTCAGCCCGCCCAGCATACGCCTTTTCATGGACCGTCTCGGCCAACCATGTACCAGGCTTTGAGCGCGCCAGTGCCCCGCTCAATCCGAGCCACGGTCGCTGATCCTCACCATAGGCTGCAAACCCCAATTCGGCTCCAATCTCACCGACAAGTCCACTTTGAAGTTCTGCTGCTGGCCGAATGGCAATGTCTGCGTCCAGCCTCGCCAGATCGAGGTGGACGTTGGAGCAGACGAGCTCAACCTGAAGGTCGACAGTTTCGCTGCGAAGTCCCGCCAGCATTTGCGGCAACAGGCCGTGGCATAACGTGTCGGTTGAGGTGACCTTTACGGCACCGCTGAGTGGTGCTTGGGCGCCTTCGATCGAACGTTCGACAGAGTAGATGGCCGCCTCAACACTACGTGCCGCTTCTATGACGCCTTGGCGCTCTAACGGGACAGTATAGCCCTGTGGGGTCCTAGCAAATACTTGACCGCCGTGACGCCCTTCAAAGGCTGCAATCCGGCGCAACACCGTGGCGTGGTTCACCCCCAATACGCGTGCCGCCGCCGATACCGAACCGTTGTCGGCCACGGCGAGGAGGAAGCGGAGATCATCCCAGTTTTCCTTGTGCATAATTTCACATCAACCCTGCGCAAATGACGACTGTTCATCGTTTTTTACACAGGTAGCATGTCGCTTCCAAAGTCTTTTTGCAGGAGCGGTCCAATGCCAATGAAGCGAAGCATACTTGTAGCCGTGGCTGCCGTATTTGCGGTTGGTACGGTCGTTCTGGCTGACTCGCATGGCGAAAATCCTGCGGTCAAAGCGCGGCAGTCGCACATGCAGCTCAATGGGCATAATCTTGGCATTTTGGGCGGCATGGCTCGCGGCAATGTCGACTTTAATGCCGATGCGGCGCAGGCCGCTGCGGACAATTTGGCCGCGCTCGCAGCAATGAACCAGATGTCCTACTGGCCTGCTGGCACGTCGACGGATGAACTTGGGGAAGAAACCCGTGCGCTGCCCGTCATTTGGGACAGCGAAAGCATGGAGGACATCATCGCCAACGCGACTGCACTCGTTGAAGCGACGTCGGCCATGCAGGCGGCCGCTGGGACGCTTGAAGGTGTGCAGGCGAGCATCGGAGCCATCGGCGAGACCTGCAGCGCTTGCCATAGGGCGTTCCGCCAGCCCAACAACTAGATGCGGCGGGCTATTTGGGCCTTCGCGGTTCTGGTTGCGGCGGGCTTGGCCGTCTACTGGTGGGTGACCGCACCGGTCACCTCGCCTGAATCCGTGCTTGTCGGGCTTGAGCCGGATATCGCTGCCGGTGAACAGGTTTTCTACGCAGGTGGGTGCGCGTCCTGCCATGCCGCGCCAAATGCGGATGGCGACGCACGCCTGACTATGGCGGGAGGGCGCGCTTTCCCTAGCAACTTCGGCACGTTCTACGCGCCCAATATCTCTCCGGACCAAGACTATGGCATTGGCGACTGGTCGGCGCTCGATCTCTACAATGCCATGCGCCATGGCGTGTCGCCGGATGGCCAACACTACTACCCGGCCTTCCCTTTCACCTCCTATGTGCGGGTGACGGCGCAAGATGTGGTTTCCCTTCATGCTTTCCTGATGACGTTACCAGCTTCGGATGAACTTAATCGCGACCACGATATCGGCTTCCCTTTTTCCATTCGACGCAACCTTGGCGGTTGGAAATGGTTGTACTTGGACGTCGATTGGGTGCTGGGCGGCGATTTAACAGAGGAAGAACAGCGCGGCCGCTATCTGGCCGAAGCTCTGGGGCATTGCGGTGAGTGCCACACGTCCAGAAACGCCCTCGGCGCGCCGGAGCGGCGGCGTTGGTTGGCAGGTGCCCCGAACCCGTCGGGCAGCGGCAACATCCCCAATGTTACACCCGGTGGGCTCGATTGGTCGGTCAGTGACATCGTGGCGTATTTTGAATCGGGTTTCACGCCTGAGTTCGATACAGCAGGCGGACATATGGCCGATGTCATTGTAAACCTGCGCGAGCTCTCCGATGGCGACCGCCAAGCGCTGGCAGCTTACTTGAAACGAGTAGATGCCGTTGAGTGATGCCCGATTCTCGCGAGGCATCTCTCCGACTATCGATAGGCACCAGCGCAGGCCGCAAGGACCGCGATAATCCGCGCCAGTTCTTTCATGGGATTGAGCGCACCCAACGAGGCGCTCCTGGACGCGGCGTTCCTAGCAGTTTGCGACGGTTAGTATTCATGCATTCTGAGCCGAACACGTGCGAATACCCAGCAGTGAGTAGATAGGGCAAGTTCCGACAATCCCGGTAACCAATGGAACGATCCCAACGAAGCCCCAAAGCGTCTGTGGTCCCACGAAGACCAATGACAACAAGCCGAGGCCAACAATGATGCGAAGCGCGCGATCGACTGTACCTTCGTTTCTGGACATCTGAATTACCTCCTTTTCAAAATGATGCCAGATCCTAGCGCCTGTCCTAAGAGCGACACGGTGACAGAGTCACCGCAGCCCCTCAGAAATCTGTCTCAGCCTACCAAAGTTCAATACGACGATGCCGTCCGACCGCTGTTCAACCCAACCCTCGCGCACAAATTCGGCAAGCCGACGTGTGACATAAGCCCGACCGGACGCCGTCTCGGCTGCAAGGTCATGGTGGGTGGCGGGAACAAAGCCATCTTCGCTAGCTAGACGCAAAAGTGCCTTGGCTAATCGGACGTCAAAGTTGGTTAGCGCGACATCTTCGACCAGTTGCTGGTACTCGCCGAAGCGCTGGGCGATCGAAGACAAGATCTTGTTTCGGAACGCTTCATTCGTTGCCATTTTCGCTTGGAACTCAAATTTGGGCACTATGACGCCGGAAAGCGCTGTCTCCGCCACTCCTTCAGCACCGTAGGCTTCGTCATTGATAAGGCAGGACAATGTTTGCAGGCAGACCTGTCCAGGCCCCACTCGGTAAAGAACTACCTCTCGCCCGCTTTGCCCAGTCAAAGAGACTTTGATGCGGCCCTCGTTCAAAAGCACGAAACCAGGGCATGGCTGGCCCGGCTGGAACAGAACTTGTCCTTTATCAGCGACAAACGCATCCGACATTGCCGTTTGTGTGCTCCCATCTGTTCCGAACAGGATGAGAGACGCGATCTCAGGCTAAAGCAAGTCCACCAATTGGCGGCGAATGTCTGTTCTCCGCCCAATTGAGAAGTTGGTCGCAAACTGCTTCCTGGTTAGTTTGTCCGCAAAACTGGCGTCTTCACCCCACAAAAAAAGCCGCCTCATTGCTGAGGCGGCTTGCAGCGCGTGCGAGGGAGGTCGCATGGCGTTTCTGAATTTGGCGCTTAGGTGGCAGGCGCCGGGTTCGGGCCAGTCGCATCACCCGTCACCGGGTGGTCACCGTTATGGTTGTGGCGCGACTTCATGAACTCGTCGAACTCGGCCTGGTCCTTGGCGCGGCGTAGATTGCGCAGGTGCGCGTCGAACTCATCGACCATTTCGTCAAGCTTGCGGCGCTCGGCTTCCAGGCGCTCGATCTCGGCCTTGCGGAACTCATCGAATGCGACGTTGCCGGTGCCACGATTCATCGTTGATCCTTGGGCGGAAAAACCCTTCATATCCATCTCCCGTTTGAAGCGGCCAAAGCTGCGGCGAAGATCGTGCTTCACATCGTCCAAGCGATCGCCCCAGATGATGTAAGCGAGCATGGCGAAGCCCAGCGGCCAGGCAATGATGAAACCGAGCACCATCAAACCGATGGTTGCCGGTGTCCAAGCCGGGCGTAGCCAGCTTTGGCGGCGGCCGGTGTAATGGGCTGATTGCGTCATCATGTGTGTGTCTGTCCTTGTCATCGTGTTGGTACGAACAAGACGGGTGGGACGATCTGACGCTTTCAAGAAGAAACACAAAAAAAGACGCCGATTAGGCGCCTTTTCTTATGTATTTCAATGGCTTATTTGGTTAAATCAAGCCTCGGCGCGCCCAAACGCATCCCCCTGTGGGGCCGTATCGTTGGCCGGTGCCGGCATCGAGGGTTTGGATTTAACTGGCTTGCGACCCTTGGAGCCGTTGCGGCGCCATTCTGCCGACAGCATGAAATCGGTCATGCGTGGCTGAATTTCAGAGCGGAAGCGCGAGCCGTTGAACACGCCATAATGGCCAACGCGCGGCTGCTCATAATGGGCTTTGAGATCATCATCGAGGCTCGAACAAAGGTCGAGCGCAGCCTTGGTCTGGCCGCGACCTGTGATGTCGTCTTTTTCACCTTCGATCGTCAGCACGGCGCAGCGGGTAATCTTCGATGGATCCACCAACCGGCCGTGATGCATCATCGTGCCGGTCGGCAGGGAGTGGTTGAGGAACACCGTCTCGATGGTCTGAAGATAAAACTCCGCGGTAAGGTCCATGACAGCCAGATACTCGTCATAGAACTCGCGATGTTTTTCGGCGCTGTCGCCGTCGCCATCGACCAGATGGTTGAAGAATTCCTTGTGGGCGTCGATGTGCCGGTTGAGGTTCATCCCCATAAAACCCGACAGTTGCAGGAACCCTGGATAGACCGGACGCATGAAGCCCGCATTGGGGAACGGCACGGTCTTGATCAGATTGCGGCGGAACCAGCCCAGCTCCTTGCCATCGGCAAATCCATTGACCTCGGTCGGTGCAATGCGCGAATCGATTGGCGCGCCCATCAAGGTCATCGAGGTTGGGATTGCTGGATCGTCGTCTTCTTCCATAAGCGAGACGGCCGCAAGCACCGGAACGCCCGGCTGACATACCGCCACGACATGGGTGTCCGGGCCAAGGCGCTGCAGCATCGAGCGGACATAATCGATGTAATCGTCCAGATCGAAATTGCCGGCCGCCAGCGGCACATCGCGGGCATCGACCCAATCGGTGATGTAGACATCGTGACGTGGCAAAAACGCTTCAACGGTGCCGCGCAGCAATGTGGCATAGTGGCCAGACATCGGCGCGACCAGCAGGACTTTGGGGTCTTTGTAGCTGCGCTCGGCTGGTAAATCGCGTTTGAAATGCAGGAGCTTGCAGAATGGCCGCTCCCAGAGAACCTCTTCGCTGACCGCGCAGCGGGTGCCGCCGACCAGAGTGTCTTCAAGGCCGAACGCCGGTTTACCGTAGCGCCGGGTCATGCGTTCAAAAACTTCGGCACCGGCCGCCATCTGCTTGCCAAAGGGCGTTGCAGCCAGTGGGTTCAGCGGGTTGGTGAAGGTCAGTTTCGTTAGATCTGCCGTTGCGCGGGCTGGCGCAAGGGCGGCATGGGTCCATTCATACATCGTATAAGCAGGCACGCTTTAGTCCCCAGTCTTACTCACGGTTCGCGGGCATCGCATTCACTTTGCCCGCTCCTTGCCACAGCCACCGCATAGTGTGCGTA
The DNA here is from genome assembly GCA_046290415.1 of Hyphomicrobiales bacterium. Taxonomy (GTDB): domain Bacteria; phylum Pseudomonadota; class Alphaproteobacteria; order Rhizobiales; family MH13; genus MH13. The sequence goes on along the minus strand of JBKAGN010000038.1, from coordinate 6,923 downwards.
GCTGCCCAAGTTGTCCCCAGATCAAACTGTCATGAGTTTGCGCCGTTAAGCTTTATGACACCTTAATCCACTCAAATGCCGCGTTTGCCTCGCTTTCAACGATAGCGCGCGTCGTTAACTGACGCGGAGTGGACGTGCCACCATGCGACTTTAGTCTTACTGCTTCCCTGATATGCCTCGAACCGTTTGCTCCACTCTACAGTCATTGTGTCACCTTACGGTGCGCTAGAAACCAAACGTTTGCCGCTTGCGTCGATGCATCCACTTGAATTTGAGGCATCGACGGTGTCCTGATTGTTGAGGCACGTTGCGCAGACACTCTGCCTCAAAACCATAGAGCAAGAGAAGATGGTTTCCCCTGCGACTTTCCGCGTAAGGGTTGTTGGACTGCAGCATGACATAATGCTGCACTGCACACAAGGCTTTCGCACATGCTAACAGATGTCTCCGCTCAACGCGTTCGACTGGATACGCTGGTTCGCCTGCGCTGGTTGGCCATTGCCGGCCAGCTGATTGCGGTGTGCGCGGTTGCCTTCGGTTTTGGTTATCCACTGCCTATCATGGAGTGTTTGAGCGTCATCGCACTGTCGGTGTTGCTCAACCTCTATCTCTGGTGGGGCTATCCGCGATCGACGCGAATCAGCGACCGGCGCGCGGCTTTCATCCTGGCCTTCGATCAGGTGCAGTTGGCTTCGCTGCTGTACCTGACCGGCGGCCTCGGCAATCCCTTTGCGGTGCTTCTGCTCGCGCCGGTTTTGATCTCCGCCACGATCTTGCGACTTCCAACCACCGTGGCGCTTGGCATCCTGGTTTCGGTGCTGATTTCCGCCTTGGCGCTTTGGCACATGCCTCTGCCCTGGGCTGCCGCGCAGCCGCCAGCGTTTCCTCTGGTCTACCGGCTTGGCGTTTGGGCGGCGCTGCTGGTCGCGATCGGTTTCATCTGCACCTATGCCTGGAACGTGGCCCATGAAAGCCGAAACTTGGCCAACGCGCTCGCTGCCGCCGAACTGGCGTTGGAGCGGGAGCAGCACCTCTCCGAACTCGACGGCATGGCGGCTGCGGCTGCACACGAGCTTGGCACGCCGCTTGGCACCATCACCGTCGTTGCCAAAGAAATCAGTCGCGAGATCGATCCGGCGACTCCGCTTGGCGAGGACATTGCGCTCATCCAGGCGCAGGCCGAACGATGCCGAACGATTCTCGGCAAACTGTCCTCACTGGGCGTCAGCCCCGATACGGTGATTTCCACCAAAACGCTCGACGCGATCCTTGATGATCTGGTCGCGCCGCACCGCGAGTTTTCCGTTCCCATCACCGTGAAGACCGATGGCGATGGCCCCTCGCCAATGCTGCGTGCCGATCCAGCGTTGAGCTACGGGATCGGCAATTTGATCGAGAACGCCATTGACTTTGCCCGCAAGGAAGTCTGCGTCATCGGCTCGTGGAACGATCGCACCGTGAAGATCACCATCGAAGATGATGGCCCAGGGTTCCCTGCCGATGTCATGGGCCGGCTTGGCGAACCCTATGTGTCGCGGCGGCGCGGCCGTAGCGAAAGCGTTGAAGACCATGCGGGGACCGCTAAACCAATTGATCCGCTGGCCGGCGGCGGATTAGGCGGCGGCCTGGGCCTCGGCTTCTTTATCGCCAAGACCCTTTTGGAGCGCGCCGGTGCCTCCGTCAGTGTGGGCAACGGCATCGGATCATTGCGCGGCGCCAGCGTGATCATCAGCTTCCCACGCGACCAGGTCGACCTGACGCCCAAACTATCGGTGGAGGAAACCGTGCAGTGATCACCCGATCGTGCACCGGTATTGATAAGCAATCCCTTTTCCTTGTGCCAAGCTGTCATATATGAAGGTGGCGATGAACTGACGGCGCTTATTGCCCGTAAATCATGCACAGACTTGACCAACTCTTTTGACAGCTTTGGGCCGAACCCATGATCCGAGAAGCCAGTGTGATGGACCTTTCAACTGAGACAGCCGCTCCGCTTGACGATGGCCTCACAACCGAACGCACCCTCCTGCTCGTCGATGACGACAAGCCTTTTTTGACGCGTCTTGGTCGCGCCATGGAAACGCGCGGCTTCGAAGTTCGTCTGGCAAGCTCGGTTGCCGAAGGCCTTTCAGAGGTCCGCAAATCGGCGCCCGCTTTTGCGGTCGTCGACATGCGCCTTGAGGACGGCAACGGTTTGGACGTGGTTTCGGCGCTGCGCGAGGCTCGACCTGAAGCGCGGGCTGTGGTTCTCACCGGGTATGGCAACATCGCCACCGCCGTCAGCGCCGTGAAGATGGGCGCCACCGACTATCTGGCCAAGCCTGCCGACGCCGACATGGTCGAAAAAGCGCTGATGCAAACCGAAGACGGGGATATGGGCTTGCCTGAAAACCCGATGTCGGCTGACCGCGTGCGCTGGGAACACATTCAGCGGGTCTATGAGATGTGCGACCGCAATGTGTCGGAAACAGCGCGCCGCCTCAACATGCACCGCCGCACCCTGCAACGCATCTTGGCCAAGCGCGCCCCGCGCTAACCGCCTAAGCTTTTCTAACCAAAGTTTCACATTCGCGCTCCGGCGCATGGCATAAAGCGGATGACTTGTGGTCAACGCTTGGAGGTGCCTGCGTGCCTGCGCCCAATGAAACGCCGAAGGTCGTCGCTCTGCCGCTTGAGGAAACCGGCAAAGCGAAAGGTGAAACGACAGTTCGTCGGCATCCGCTTGCCTGGATGCGGCATCTCTGGCGGCTACCAGTTCTGATAATCATCGTCGTTTTATCTGGGACGGCTGCGCTTTACTTCCAGCCGCCAACGCTAAGGGCCATTTACTCCCTGACCGGCCTGGAAGTGGGCGGCGGAACATCCGATCCGATTGCCGTTTCGCCTGTTCTGCTTGAACGCCTGGAGCAGGGCGCGGTTGATGTGACGCCGAACGATGTGGTCGCGCTTGGTCGGTTGTTGCCCGAAGGCGATATCATCACGCTCGCCGCACCCTTTGGGTCGGGCGATGCCCGCGTCGCGTCGATCCTCGTCGGTGAAGGCGACACGGTGGCGCAAGGCGATCTGGTCGCAACCCTCGATAATGAAGACCAACTCGCCTCGGCACTGACCACGGCACGTGCGGCGGTCGATGTGCGCCAGGCTGCCTTGGAACAAACTGAGGATTCAGTTGAAGCGAGCCGCTTGGAAGCGCTCGCCAATCGTGACCGAGCGCAGTCCGCGTTGGAGCTCGCCGAAGCGAACCTTGCCCGCACCCAGCAGCTCTTCGAACGCGGAATCAGTTCGCAAGCAGCTCTCGACAGGGAACAGGCGGCACTGGCCGATGCGCAGCGCGAGCTGGAGCGCATGACCGCCACCCTTTCCCGATTTCAGAATGGCGGCGGCGTTGCCCAAGCTGACATTCGTTTGGCTGAACAGAATTTGCGCGCCGCCGAGGCCGATCTCGCCCGCGCGGAGGGCGATATGCGCCAAGCGCGTGTGGTGGCGCCGACCGACGGTGTGATCCTTGCCATCAATACGCGTATCGGCGAGCGCCCGGACAATGACGGAGTTGCAACGCTTGCCGATACCTCGCGCATGATCGCCGAGCTTGAAGTCTATCAGGCTGATATCCGACGCGTCGCCCTCGGCCAGCAGGTGCATCTGTCGTCCGAGGCCTTGGGAGAGGAACCGCTCTCTGGCGAGGTCACGCGCATTGGGCTGGAGGTCGGCCGCCAGACGCTTCTGGCCGATGATCCAGCCGCCAACACCGACGCCCGAGTCGTGGATGTAACGGTCCTCCTGGATGAGGAATCGACTGGGCGTGCCGCTTCGTTGAGTGGATTGGAAGTTGTGGCGCGCGTCAGGGCCACCCAAGAGGGAACGGATAATGGCTCATGACGGCGCTTCTCTCGCGTCTCCTTGGGCGCATTCCCATCGGCTGGCTGCAACTCACCCATAGCAAGAGCCGCCTCACGGTGGCGTTGGCCGGCGTCGCGTTCGCCAATGTGCTTGTGTTCACGCAGCTTGGTATCTCGGGCGGCCTCAACCGGACAATCGATCTCACCTATCAGCCGCTCGACGCCGACATCTTGATGTCTGCCAGCGACGCCAACACGCTCGCTGATGGGTCGCCTCTGGCGCGGCAACGCATGTTCCAGGCGCTGTCGGTCCCCGGCGTCGCCGAGGCTGCACCGCTCTATCTCGGCGTGGTCGATTGGGTGCGTGAGGATAGCGGCACGACCGCTCTGCAGGTCTATGGCCTACCGCCCGAAGCGCGCAACGCGGTTAATCCGGCCTATGCGGACCAGTTGGCGGATCTGCGCCTGCCAAACACCGCACTTCTCGACCGGCTGAGCCGCGGCGTGACGTTTGCCCAGGACGAATTGCCCAGCATGAGCGAGCCGCTCGCGGCCGAGCTGGGCGGTGTTTCGATGAACATCATTGGGACCTTTGCGATTGGTGCCGGCTTTTCCGCCGATGGTAATCTGTTGGTGTCCGACCAGACGTTTCTGCGGCTGTTTCCACGGCGCAGCGCTGGCACACCATCGCACGTCCTGATCCGTGCCGAACCAGGGCAGGATCTGGCAGCCCTTTCGCAATCCATCGCCATGGCCATTGCTAGCGATTCAGTGGTCGTGCGCCCGCTCGACCAGGCGATCGCTGAGGATGTCTCCTATCAGACGACTGAGCGTCCGACCGGCCTGATATTCGGCTTCGGCGTCGTCATGGGTGCGATCGTTGGCGTGGTGATCGTCTATCAGGTGCTCTCGACTGATGTCGCCGATCATCTGCGCGAATATGCGACCTTCAAAGCCATGGGCTACAGGCAGCGCTTCTTCCTGGGCATCGTGTTTGAGGAGGCGGTGATCATGGCGGTTCTTGGCTTCATCCCCGGGCTTTTGATTTCGCTCGCCATTTACACCGGCATGTCGGCGGCCACCGGCCTGCCGATCGAGATGGACGTCGCCCGGGCGCTCGCCGTGCTGGTCGGTACGATCCTCGCCTGCACGCTCTCCGGTGCGATTGCCACCCGACGCCTGGCGCAGGCCGATCCTGCCGATCTGTTTTAGAGCCTACCGAGAATGTCCAACGATTTTCCCATCACCGTTCAGAGGCTCAACCATTGGTTTGGCGAAGGCGATGCACGCAAACAGGCCGTGTTCGACGTGTCGCTGAAGGTGAAGCGCGGCTCGCTGACCATCCTGATGGGACCGTCCGGCTCGGGCAAGACCACCGTTCTGACCCTGATGGGCTGTTTGCGCGATGTCCAAGACGGGTCGGTGACCCTGCTTGGCAGCGAACTCAACGGTGCCAGCGTACAGAGCCAAGTGATGCTGCGCCGGGAGTTGGGCTTCATCTTCCAGGCGCACAATCTGCATGACAGCCTGACCGCCCGCCAGAACGTCGTCATGGGCCTCCAGGTGCACGGCAAGGGCGATGAGGCCGCGCAGGTTCGCGCGGCTGATCACATGCTTGATCTGGTCGGCCTAAGCGATCGGCGGACCTATCTGCCGGGCAAACTTTCTGGCGGGCAAAAACAGCGTGTTGCGATTGCGCGGGCGCTGGTATCGAATCCGCAGATTATATTTGCCGACGAGCCGACCGCCGCACTGGACAAGCAGAGCGGCCAGACGGTGGTCGAGATGCTTCAGGCGCTTGGGCGTGAGCGGGGCACCACGACGCTGATGGTGACCCATGACAACCGCATTCTCGATCTGGCCGACCGGATCGTCACGCTGGAAGACGGTCGGATTGTTGAGGATACGGCCTTTTAGGGTTTTGCCAGCACCAGCGCTGCGTTGACGCCACCAAAGCCGAACGCGTTGCAGAGCGCGCGCTCAAGGTTCGCTCGTCTGCCAAGATCGGGCACGAAATCCAAGTCCTCAGCACCCTCGTCTGCCCGCTGAAAATTCAGCGTCGGTGGGATCGCGCCTTTCATGATGGCGAGCGCGGTGAAGATCGCCTCGACCGCGCCGGCCGCGCCGAGCAGATGACCGGTGGCCGATTTGGTCGAAGAAATCGGAACGTTGGGCAACGTGTCACCGAAAACAGACCGCAGCGCCGCGATCTCGCCAGCATCGCCAACGGGCGTTGAGGTGGCGTGACCGTTCACATAGTCGATGGTTTGCGGCGATGCTCCGGACGCCTCAAGCGCCCGCGTGATGGCAAGCGCTGCGCCGGACCCGTCCTCCGGGCCAGCGGTTAAATGGTAGGCGTCAGCGCTTGTGCCATAGCCTTCCAAGATGACCAGTGGCGTCGCGCTACGGGCCTGTGCGTGGGAGAGGCGCTCCAGCACCATAAGACCGGCGCCCTCCGACAGCACGAACCCGGATCGCGAGCGATCATAGGGACGCGAGGCTTGGGTCGGCTCATCGTTTTCGGTCGAGAGAGCGCGTGCGGCGTTGAAGCCGGCCAGCGCCAGCCGGTCCACACAGGCCTCGGTGCCTCCGGCAAGCACGACATCGGCTTCGCCAGATGCAATGAGCCGCATGCCATCGCCAATGCCTTGAAGGCCGGCGGCGCAGGCCGTGATCGGCGCGCCGATGGGGCCGCGGAAACCATAGCGGATCGAGACGTTGCCAGCGGCAAGATTGCCAAGAAACTGCGGCACGACAAAGGGCGACAGTCGCCGTGGGCCGCGCTCATCCAAAGTTCGCACCGCCTGCGTGACCACCGGAAATCCGCCAATGCCGGTGCCGATGAGCGTTGCTGTACGATCTTTCAGCCGTTGATCTTCTGGATACCAGCCGGCCTGATCGAGCGCCTCGCCTGCCGCCGCCAGGGCGTAGAGCGTGAAGAGATCGATCTTCTTGCGGTCCTTGGTGCTGACGACGGCATCGGGATCGAGACCGGCGGCATCATCCTCGGCGCTGGGCACCATACCGGCGATCTGCGTTGCCAGATCATCAACCGGGAACCGGTCGATCCGGCGAAGGCCCGAT
>JBKAGN010000037.1:0-33622 GCA_046290415.1 Hyphomicrobiales bacterium | reverse complement strand
ACCATGCGCCCCTGTTCATCGGCGACGCACAGATACACCGTGTCGGAGTTGGGGATGTCCGGCAGCGTCAGGCCTTCCGCCCGACCTTTAACATCAATTTGGTCCGCCAGCCGGTCGATCACCGCGTCATCGATGAGGCGATAGGGATCGACGGTCGTTTCCGGATCGCCGACCAACGCATCGCGCAAGCTGTAGGCCGCGCGCGCGGCTTCCAGCTCCAGATGCATGCGATCAACACCCGTGGCGTCCATCGCCTTGATGTCGAAGCGCTCTAGAATCTTGAGCGTGATCAACGCCGTCACGCCCTGCCCGTTCGGCGGCAGCTCGGCAATGGTCAGCCCGCGATAATCGGCCTTGATCGGGATCACGGCATCGGCCCGACAGTTGGCAAGATCCGACAGGGTCATCACCCCGCCTCGCTCGCGCACATGAGCAACGATATTGCGCGCGATCTCGCCGGTGTAAAACGCATCCACGCCACCACGCTGAATCGCTTCAAGAGTCTTGGCCAGTTGCGGCCAGACCAGCCGATCCCCCGCCACTGGCACGCGGCCTTGCGGACGAAAGACGCGGGTCAGCACAGGGTCCTGATTGACATCGCGCGGGTCCTTGGGATGCGCCATATCATGCGCCACGCGATCGGCGACAATCCACCCGTCGCGCGCCAGCTTGATCGCCGGTTCCAACAGCTCGCGAAACCGCTTGGTGCCAAAGTGGCTGGCCATAAACTCAAAACCGCGCAGCGCGCCCGGCACCGTGATCGCGTGCGCGCTCGTCGGCGGCACGCAGGTGTGGCCCTCGGCGCGCAGCATGTCGGCCGTCAGCATGGCCGGGGCGCGGCCCGACCCGTTGACGCCGTGAAGCGAGCCATCGGGCTGGGCGATGATGGCAAAGCAGTCCCCACCAATGCCGGTCATTTGCGGCTCGACCACCGACAGCACCGCCGCGGCGGCCAGCGCCGCGTCAACGGCGTTGCCACCCTTGTCCATGACGTTGAGCGCAGTTGTGGTGGCCGCCGCGTGCGAGGTCGCCGCCATCATGCGCATGCCGCGTGCCGGTGACCGTCCGGGGGCTTGAAAATCGCGTGTCATTGAGGGCATGGCGGGTCCTTAAAAGTCAGCGGACCGCGCAGCGCGGCCCATCGATGTGCATGGTCTCGCGCGTCGACAAACCGCGCGCTATGCGCCTAGCACACATCGCGCTCCAGAAAACACCACCCGCGAGAAACATCTAAGCTGCTTTCCCGGTAGCAAGCCAACACGCTCATCGCCGCCGACGTTGCGGCCATCGGCAAAGGTTGGCGTTATCGACTGAAGCGGTCGAGCCGAAGGGAGGCCACGTTACCAGGCCAAGGCCAACTTTGAGACATTTTTTGGTCATCCGTTGAAGGACTAGATATTGGCAATTTCGGCCCATAGCCGATATTAAAGACCAGCCCTTTCAGCCTGAACTAATTTCCAGCATGGATGTAAGGGCTAGGCGGGTTGTATCGCTTTGAATCGAAACGTTGGCGACATGCAGCTGTCGAATGTGCGTCCCGCTACCGAATAAATTGTTCAACGTAACCTTCGCCCAGGCCGACCTGTTTGAAGTGCTTGCGGCACAGATCGATTTTCGTGAACACGTCTTCATAGCCGGTCACTTCTCCCCAAGGGTCGACGTAACACATCACACCGTTCACTTGGAAATAGGTGATCATCTCGTCGATATCATCAGGAACAACCAGCGTGTGCGTTTCACCGGGCGGCTCGTAAACGTAACCGCCCTCCTCGGCGACCCAGTCATGTTCGAGGTAATGCCAGCAGCCTTTAAGTACAAAGCCGTGAACGGGTTGTGGGTGCCGATGACGCGAAAGTACGCCAGCCTTGCGGACTTTAAGCAGGTTCATCCAATAGCCCTGTGAAGCACTCAGGCAGAGAGGACGGAACCATACATTGTCTGCCTGTGGCACCCACAACCTGTCATCCCCGGTTGCAGCATTGGGGATGACGATCTCGTCCTGGGCATCTTTGGGAAACGGGAGTTGGTAAGGTGTGCGGGCGTGTACATCGTCCATAGTCGTTCCTTCACATTGCCAGATAACCGCCATCGACCGGGTAAATTGATCCAGTCACAAAGCTGGCCTCATCACTCAAAAGCCATCGAACCAAAGCCCCCACCTCTGATGTTTTACCCCAACGCTTCAAGGGGGTCCGCGCCATGATCCCCTCCGTTCGCTTGGGGTCATCGCGAAGACCCTGCGTCATCTCAGTTTCAATCCAGCCTGGGGCAACGGCGTTCACCCGGATGCCGTCTTCGGCCCACTTGCCCGCAAGCGCCTTGGTGAGTTGGGCGACACCACCTTTTGACGCAGAGTAAGCAGGCACAAGCGGACCACCAAAGGTGCTAAGCATCGAGGCGGTGTTGACGATGCTTCCGCCCGAGGCTGCGAGCAATGGGTACGCCGCAAGGCAACAGCGCATGGTCCCCGTCAGGTTGATCGCAACGACCTGTTCGAACACCTTGATATTGTACTCGTCGCCTCGCCTTAATTACCCCGCGCAGTTTACCAACCCATCAAGCCGCCCAAGCGAGCCGAACAAAGCATCGACAGATGATTGATCGGTGACATCCATGTAGCGCAAGGCGATGGAGGGAAGATTAGGAAAAGCATCGATTTCAGATTGAGATGCAGACACGGCAATGACGGAATAGCCATTAGAGGCCAACGCTTGGGCGGCGCCTGCGCCAATACCTCGGGTACCACCGGTAACAACAACTTGATTCACATCAGGTCTCCAGTGCACCAACAAAAGCTTTCGCACGCAATGCGATGTCCGACAGGCTATAGTCAGGCTTAAAGAGCGCAGATCCAAGGCCGAAACCATTTGCACCTGCGCTTGCATAATGCTTCATGGTGTCTGCAGTGATGCCGCCAACTGGAACGACAAGAGCGTCATAGGGGAGAACCGCGCGGATAGCTGCTACAGCCTTTGGCGGAACCATCTCTGCAGGGAAAATCTTCAGTAAAGACGCGCCAGTTTCCAAAGCTTCAAACGCTTCGGTCGGCGTCACCACACCTGGGCACCAATGCAGGCCCAATTCGATGGCTGATCTACCAACAGCCGCTTTTTGATTGGGGGCGACGATAATTCGACCACCAGCATCCGCAACGTTGCCCACATCAGCCTCAGTTAGAACGGTACCCGCGCCAACCACCATGTCACGGCCAAAGCGGTTGGCGATATGCGAGATCGATTTGAGTGGATCAGGAGAGTTTAGCGGGACTTCTATTATGCGAAAGCCAGCTTCACAAAGGACCTCGCAAGTTGCTTCGGCCTTCGCTGGCTCGATCCCACGTAGAATGGCAATCAGTGGACACTGCGCAAACGCGTCAGACAACGAGATCACGAGAGCAGACCGGCCTTGTGGGCGATCAGGTAGTGCCCGCGTGCAACAACGTCTTCAGGCACTCGTTTGGACGTCAGCCCACAAGCCTCGATAGCGATTGCATACCTGTCTGCAAGATCATCACGGCCCACTATGATGACTTCGGTTTGCGATTTGACGTCGTCGATTGCCGCAGCAACCTCGGTACCAATCAAAAGACCTGAAAGGTAATCGCTGGCTTCGCTCCCATTGATCTTGCCCAAGAGAGGCAGCGTCCTCACATGGAAAAGATCGTGCAGTAGGTTTGCACTAGGCTCCAGCGAGACCTCTACACCCTTTTCAAATGCCTTCGGATCAAAGTCGCCTGGTTCCATGAGAGTCCCAAGGATCGTGTGCCCCTTGAGAGAGGCGAAAATCTCTCCCGTCATGTAAGTTGAAAAGTCTTCGATTTGACCGTCGGCTACGCGCACCCATTTGCTATGCGTACCGGGCATAACAAACAGCCCATCTGATAAGCCGACGGCGGCTGACCCGATGATTTGGGTTTCCTCGCCGCGCATGACATCCGGGCCTCCAACATGTTCTGTAGCCGCGCCAGTGACGAAGTGGATCACAGTACCGCCTTCAGTTTTGTGCGGCACCAACGCGTGCGCCAAATGTTCGGGGCTGGTGGGCATTCCGACATAGGGCGTCTCAACCCAGCCGTTCCGGCTCGTGACCATCCCAGACACAATGATTGGTAGAGCTAAGTCTGAACTCAGTGTTTCGATGGTGCTCGCGAACACGGCATCAAAACTCTTACCCGCCAGGTGCATGATGCCTTGGGGAGAATGGACGCTGTCCAGCACTTCGCCCTCTGCACCAATGAGGAACGCTCGAAGTGATGATGTGCCCCAGTCGATGCCAATCAGCGCTGGCTTAGATGCGGCCAAACTCATTGAGCAGATCCTCGACCGTCTTACCTTTGGCGACCCATTTGCGGGTTTCTTCCTCGCGATCGGCTTGCTCTTGCGCGAGGCGCACCGTTTCCTCCGCCAAACCCAGCGGAACCACGACAACACCCATGAGGTCGGCGACGATAAAGTCTCCCGGGTTGACGACCACTCCACCACAGGCAATCGGAACATTGATGGAAAGCTCATCCTTGCGGCCAGAGAACATGGTGTGCGTGCCTCGGGGCGTAATTGCGCGCGTCCAGATAGGCCAGTTGATGTCCTCAAGCTCATCGGTATCGCGTCCTGAACCATCGACAATCATGCCACGAATGCCGCGGTTTTGGGCAAGGCCGCCCATCAGTCCGCCACAGACCGACGTGTTTAGGTCGCCGCCCGCGTCCACGACAATCACATCGCCGGGCTGACCCATTTCAAGCGCCTTAAGCGGGTCAACCAGGTCACCTTTCGACAACTGAACCGTGACAGCTTGGCCTGTAACCTTTGCACGGAACGCCGGTTTAATCGCGCTATCCATCACACCCGTCCGGTACTGGACGTCGGCAAAAATGGCAGCTGCGGAATACGACCCCAGCACAGCATCGAACTTCTTCAAAAGGACGGGCTTGCGGTCGAAATCATTGAAGACCCGAAGGTCGCTGCTCACGTCAGGCATAAGGTTCTCCTACTGGGGGAATTTAAGCGGGTGTTTTGTTCAATGCGTGCGCATTGACGGTGTAGTCTGGTGGTTGGCCGGTCAGGACCTTGGCGACCTGTGTGGCTGCGGTCACACGCGCTTGTCGTATCGACTCTTCGGAGTAGTAAGCGGCGTGCGGCGTGACCAACACGTTGGGCAGCGTGAAAATGGGATTGTCTTCGGGCGACCAACTGGCGCGTTTGGCTGGCTCTTCTTCAGGGTCATCCAATCCCGCAGCAGCTAGATGTCCATCGGTCAAAGCGCGATAGAGCGCCTGATTGTCGACCGTCGGTCCTCGGCCGGTATTCACCAGGATCGCGCCTGGTTTCATGTTTTCAAACTCAGCCTCTGACAGGAAGTGGCGCGTATCCGGTGTCATCGGCGCTTGCATTAGAACGTAGTCTGACCGGGCAAGCAGTTCAGTCTTTGAAACGAGCTCAACGCCCAATGACTTAGCGATGTGCGAGGGAAGAAAAGGATCGTACGCGATCACGTGGACACCGAAGGCTTTCGCTCTCGACGCTATCGCCTGGCCTATCTTGCCGAGCGATACGATGCCCATTGTTCGGCCACGCATACGATGGACGGGCTGACCACTTTGCCAACGCCAAACGCCAGCATGCGTTGCACGATTGTACATCGGAAGTTTGCGGGCAAGCGTCAGCCAGAGCGCGATGGCGTGATCTGCGACCTCTTCGGTGCAGTAGTCCTGGACGTTTGTGACCAGGATTCCGCGTTCAGTGGCGCTGGCGACGTCAACAATATCTACACCAACGCCATATCGCGCGATGACCTCACACCGTTGCATGCGAGCGATAGTCTCGCCGCCAATCCGTGCGTACTGATTGATCATCGCAGCGCAATCGGTAGCGACCTCAAACAGGTCCTGTTCCTGCTTGGCTTGCAGCGCGATCACCTGGGCTCCAGCAGCCTCAAGTATCCTGGACTCAACGTCGACATCACCGAAATCATAATCGGTTATGACGACCTTCGGCCGGTCAGTTCGCGGCCGGAAAGCCAGCAGGTCACTCATAAGCGCCAGCCGAATAGGTGAGCTCGTAGGAATGGCTGTAGAGCTCGAATATGTTGCCGAATGGGTCTTCCATGTAGACCATGCGGTACGGCTTCTGGTCCGGGTAGTATTTGCGGACCTGCTGCATCCGCTGGCGGCCGCCCAGTTCTTCGATAATCTTTACTCGTCCTTCAAGATCGGTGTCCTGAACACAGAAGTGAAAGAGCCCGCGACGCCAATATTCAAACGGCCGTTCTTCCTCGACGGTGTTGGGAAACTCGAAGAGCTCGATGCCAACGCCATCGCCCATGGAGAGATGCGCGATCCGAAAGCTGCCCCAACCTTTGCCGAAAACATCATCGCACATTTGTCCGATGGCGCTTTCATCATGCTGAATTTCGGTGGGCGGCATGAGGACGTAGAGGTCGAACGCTTTGGAGTAGAACTCCACAGCCTTCTCAAGATCTGGAACCGTGATGCCGATATGTGAAAAAGTAAGTGCAACCATGACTGGTTCCTTTGCTCGCGATTAGAGGATGCTGCGGACGATGCCGCCTTCGATGCGGTGAGCCGCGCCGTTTGATGCAGTGCTGGCTGAGATCGTGACGATCATACGGGCGACCTCCTCCGGCTTCACAAAGCGCTGGATGAGGGAGGTCGGCTCATCGATCTTGAAGTAGTTCTCGATGATCGCGTCGAGCGGTTCACCCTTCTGCTCCGCCAAACCGTCAAAGTAAGCTTCAACACCGGCGGTCCAGGTGGGACCAGGCAAGATCGAATTGACGCGGACGCCTGTGCCCTTGGTGAGTTCGGCCAATCCACGGGTAAGGCCCAGCATGGCCGTCTTTGTGACTGAGTAGTGAACCATCTGGGGCAGCGGCTTCACACCTGCCTCACTCGCCAGGTTGATGATGGAACCCTCTCCACGCTTCAGCATCTCTGGCAGGAAAGCCCTGCTCATCCGCACAGCCGACATCACATTCACGTTGAAGGCATGCATCCAGTCATCATCCGTGAGATCTTCGAACGGTTTGACCCAAAAGATGCCGACATTGTTGATGAGCACATCAAGTGTGCCTTTTGACCGCGTGAATTCAGCAAGCGCGCTTGCATCTTCGGTCTTCGTTAGGTCAGCAGCAAACCCATGGACCGTGCCCATTGATGAAAGGTCGTAGGTACACGTCGCTAGTTCCGCGCCGGTAAGTGCGTGGACGATGACCGTTGCACCTTCCTGCAAGTAAGCTTCGGCAGTGGCCTTTCCGATGCCTGAGCCCGACCCTGTGACCAGAACAAGTTTATCTTTCAGCCCCAGATCCATCGTCAGGCCTCCGGCTTTGGTTTGGAGACGCCAGCGGCTTTGTCCTTGCCCAGAAGACGTCTCATGAATGCTGAGATTTCAGCTCGCCACATATCGATGCCAACGGCAGCCAAGATGATAAGGCCAAGCACAATGTTCTGGACTGATGATGGGGCAGCGTTGAGGTTGAGACCGTTCTGGACGATCACGATAGTCATCGCGCCCATGAGCGTGGCGAGGATATTGCCGCGCCCACCGGCCAAGCTTGCGCCACCAACAACAGCCGCGGCAATGGCCTGCAGCTCTAGGGTTTGCCCGTAATTTGGCGATCCTGAGTTCAAGCGCGCAGACATCAGGATAGCGCCGACAGCCGTCATGAAGCCTGCAATCACGAAGGTGATTGTCTGAACTTTCTTGACGTTGATACCCGTGAGGACTGCAGCGCCTGGATTTCCACCAACGGCGTAGATTTCGCGACCCAGCTTGGTGTAATTCATCATGAAAGCGGCGAGCCCGTAGAAAAATACCAAATAGTAGAACGGAAGCGGGATCCCGAGAAAACGACCATAGAAGATTGGCTCCAACGCTGGGTCGAGCGAGAAAATCGGTGAGCCGTTGTTAAAGGTCAGCGCCAATCCGCGGAAGGCGATCAGGGCTGCCAGCGTCGTAATGAAGGCGGGAATGCGCCCATAGGCGGTGATCAGCCCGATCATCAACCCAAGCAAACCACCGGCCACCAGGATGAGCGGTAATGCCAGCTCCAGTGGCAAGCCCATGAACTTGAGCATCTGCGCAAAGATCATCGTAAGTAGGGCGACCATAGAGCCGGAGCTCAAATCGATGCCCGCAGCGATGATGACAATGGTCGAACCGATAGCGATCAAGGCGACGATGCTGACCTGAAGAGAAAGGTTCGACAGGTTGCCCGCGTCGAGGAAACGGTCCGTTGTTGCGGCCACGACAAGCGCGACAATGATCATCGCCGCGAAAGGCCCAATCAACTGGGCGTCAAATATCCGCCTCATACGAAGGCCTCCTCTTTTTCTGCTGATTGGTGACCGTCCGCCGATGCGCGCACGAGTTCGTCGTGGCCGATCTGTTTGGCATCGACGATGCGCACAATTGTGCCTTGCTGCACCACTGCAATCCGGTCGCTCATCGCCAACAGTTCGTCGTGATCGGAGCTGATGAGGATGATCGATTTTCCGGCGCGGGTGAGCGTGTTGATCAGATTGTAGACGGCGATCTTCGCACCGATATCGATGCCCTGGGTTGGCTCATCAAGGATCAAGACCTTGGCGTCGGAGAACAACCAACGCGCGATAACGATCTTCTGCTGATTGCCGCCCGACAAAAAGTTGACCGTCTTCTCCTCAGCTTGAGCCGAAATCTCCAGACTGCGAATAAGATCTTCAGTGGCCTGTTCCTCGGCAGCGAGGTTCAGCACCCCAAAGCGTGACAGCGCCTCCAGAGATGCTGCTGTGATGTTCCCACTGGCGCGAAAGTTAAAGAACAGGCCATCAAACTTACGGTTCTCAGGGACTAGAGCAAACCCTTCACGTATCGCGTCTATTTCGCTTTTAAAGCGAACAGGCTTGCCGTTGAGGCGCACCTGACCAGCAGTTAGTTCATCGGTCCCAAACAGCGCTCTCGCGATCTCTGTGCGGCCGCTACCAAGGACACCACCCAGCCCGAGCACTTCGCCTTTGTGAAGCTTGAAGCATACATCGTGGACGCCAGCTCGCGTTGTGAGACCCTCAGCCTCCAACACAACCTCATCCTGAGCGTTGGTCTCCTTGGGGTAATGTTCGCCAATATCCTCACCGACCATGGCGTTGACGATCTGGGAGACGTTGATTTCGGTTTCGCCACTGGCTCGAACAACACGACCGTTGCGGAGGATTGTCACTTCGTCGACGATCCGCTCCACCTCATCAAGCCGGTGGGAAACATAAAGAATCGCTGTGCCGCGGCTACGCATGCCGCGCAGAAGCTGATGGAGCCGTTCGATCTCATCTTCGCCCAACGCAGCCGTTGGTTCATCGAGGATAATCATGCTCGCCCGCATGGCGACGGCTTTTGCGATCTCAACAAGCTGTTGTTCACCGACCGACAGATCGCCGGTAATCGCATCAGGTGAAATGTCCACTTCCATCTCAGCAAGGACAGCTTGGGCATCACGTCTGACCCGCGCCCAATCGAGCACCCCGAGGCGGTTACGCGGCATGTTGCCAAGGAATATGTTCTCACCCACCGATAGCGTGGGGACGATGGAGAATTCTTGAAAGACGGTAGCGATTCCGAAGCCACGCGCTGCATGGGGATCGCTTATCTGTACGGCACCACCATTGTGGAGAACTTGCCCGCTGTCTGGCTGCTGTACGCCAGACAGGGTCTTGATCATTGTCGACTTACCGCAGCCATTCTCACCCAACAGCCCATGGATGGAGCCTCGGTTGAGCTTGATGCAGACCCGGTCGTTTGCGAGGACGCCTGGGTAGGATTTGCTGACATCAACAAATTCCCACAGCGGCACTGGTGCGCTCATGAGGTTGCTACGCCCGATCTAATGCGGTGAGGAGTTGCGGATCTTATGCGTTCCCCGGCAGCCGAAATGCGATCCGCCGGGGAACTCGGGAGGTGGACTTAGTAGTCCTGGGAAGGCCGTGGATAGAGGCTTTCTGGCTGCTGCAGCAGGCTCAATGCCCCGTCCGCATCTTCAATGCTCGTTGGCGTTTCGATCCAACCGCCGGGGAAGGTGCCCTCGAGCGCATCCAGAGTGGCATGCATGGCCGCCTGACCCATCAGGTAGGGGGATGTGTTGACCGTTGCCGTCACGTTGCCTGCAACGATCTCCTCAAGCCCGGATGTGTCGCCGTCGTTGCCAAGCAGTACAATGTCATCGCGGCCAAGAGCCTTTGCTGCAAAGGATGCACCGATGATCATGTAGTCGTTGGCTGCAAAGATGAGATCGAGGTCGGGGTGCGACTGCAGAATATCCATGCCCGCCGTGTTGCCGCCCTCAACGTTCCACTTGCCATCGATGGACACCACAACTTCAAAGTTGTCGTTGCCTTCAATGCCATCCAGGAACCCGCCAACGCGTTCAGTCGAGTGATAGCCCGGCTGACCCTCAATAATGCCAACCTTCAACGGCTCCCCGCCGTACTGTTCGATGGCCCAGTCTGCCATCGCATGTGTGCCATTGCGCTGTGAGTAGCCGACCACACCGTGAATGGGCGTTGGGAAGTTCGGGATATCTGAGTTTATCATGACAACGGCGATGCCCTGATCCACGGCGCGCTCAATCAGAGGCGCAGCAGCGAACTCATCGTGTGTTCCAAAAATAATGGCATCGACGTCCTGCGTCAGCACGTCCTGGATCATGCCCATCTGGCCGTTGATATCTGCACCGGATTGTGGAGCCAGCATGAAGACTTCAACGCCTTCCTGTTCGGCCACCAAGTTGATGCCTTCTCCAATCGCGATGTAGTAGTTGAACTCAGTCGCCGGTGGCATGTAAGCGATGCGAAATGTTTCGTTCCTAGGCGTGATCGCATCGATGGGGGCTTGCGCACCTTCCATTAGCGGAACGGGTGTTGGATACTCTTGAGCGGATACCGCTGTTGCCATTGCAAGGACGCTGGCACCGACGGCCAGTTTTACCAGATTTTTCATGCTCTTATTTCCTCCTGTTGGTAATTTTTATCCGTTGAAAGGTGCGTCGAGCACACCGCGGACCCCGGGCTGAATCGCAAAGAGGCCGCCAGATTCTGGTTCTTTGGAAAGGACATCGTCATCGCTCATGAGGCGCGACGTGGTGATGAAAAGCGTGTCGAGGTTGGGACCGCCAAAAGCACAGCAGGTCGGCTTCCACACAGGAACATCTATGACCTGATCAATGACGCCGTTTGGCGCAATTCGGACGACACGGCGGCCTTCCCACTCCGCGTTCCAAACACCACCTTCTGCATCCACACATGACCCATCAGGCAGGCCGGGCTCATCCTCAAAGGAAGCATGCCGACGCCGGTTAGAAAGTTTGCCAGTTTCCCCGTCGTAGTCGAAAGCCACAACCTCACGGTCGGGCGTGTCCGCGAAGTACATGGTTCCACCGTCTGGCGAGAAGCATGTGGAGTTGGCGCAGGAAACACCGCGGACAACCGTGCGAACGGAGAGATCTGTATCAATGGAGAGCACTGACGAGTCTGCAGCGCCCGTGCCCTCGTTCATGCCGCCGACGATCAACCGCCCCTGCCGGTCTGTGCGGCCGTCATTAAGGCGCGTGTTCTCATTTTCGGGCTCAAAGCGAACGATGATCTCTTCAGAACCTGATTGATCATCAAGCAGTGCAACACGATCTGCGTAAGCAACGATCAACCCGCCATCGCGACGAGGAGCAAAGCAGCAAACGCGTTCACCCATCTCACGGCACTCGCTGCTGCCGGTAAGAGGGTCGTAGGACCAAAGCGCGCGCCCTTCGATGTCCGTCCACCAAACACGAGACTCGGCTTGGTTCCAAAGGACCCCTTCACCATGATGGTTCCTGCAGTCTAAAACCAGTTCAGCCCTCATGCTGGACAGTCCTTCCAAACCGTCTCTGATATCTGATATACCAGCTTGTAATATGTGTTGTATCAGATATTTTTAAGCTGGCAACTTTTTTTTGGAGATTACACTCGATGACCCTTGAGCGTCCCAAGTCGCTGCGCGAATTGGCGCTGGAGCATCTGCGATCCAGCATTGTCGACGGCACCTTGAAGATGGGCCAGACTCTTTCAGAACGAAGCATCTCTGAGGAACTGGGTGTTTCAAAGTCGCCGGTCCGTGAAGCGCTCGCGCAGCTACGAGACGAAGGCCTTGTGAGTATCGAGCCGCAAAAAGGCGCCCGTGTTTTCTCGCTCTCCGTTGAGGAGGTCACCCAGATTTGTGATTTCAGACAGGCGATCGAAACAGCCACATTTGAACTTGCGCTTGCACGGGACGCCGTTGGGTTGGCATCCGATATGGAGCGTGTCGTTCATGACATGGCAAAGGAGCAGGATGCCAAAAACGAGAAAGGCTATCTGGCCTTGGACACAGCCTTTCACCAATTGATCTTCGAGCACGCCGGCAACCATTACCTGTCAGCCAGCTACACGCGCTATGTCGGCAAGATTGCAGCCTTGCGGACCCATCTTTCCCAGTTGCCCCAGCATACTGAGCTTTCCTTTCAGGAGCACGAAGGGATTTTCGCGGCCGTAAAAAATGGCAAAATGAGCGACATACGTCTACTGCTTGCGGAGCACATTGATCGGACGCGGCAAGCTTACCAGAACGCTGCCACGGTGCTCGAAGGCGCAAGGACGAACTGAGCATTCGGGTCGACTGAGGTCCCTTGGGATTGTAGTTAGACGCTTGTTTCCCAAGGTTTGTCTGGTGACCGGTCATGAAATCCCAGTGCAACGAAATCTGCCAAGCCGAGAAATCGTCGGTTCTGTTTTTTGAATCGTGTTCACCATCAATAGCCAGGATCCGCACGAATTGGTCTTATGACAAAATCGACCAGACGTCGGCTACGCGGGATTCACCGGCCGTAAGAACCACCAGTCTAACGTCCGCTTCCCGCCCATTTGACACCTTTGGCACAGTTCCGAGTTCGGTCAGTTTGTCCGCGAACCGGTCCTCAAATAGGCCCTAGAACGACCCGCCGGGTGAAATCGCAACATCGCGGCGGGCGACGTTCAAGCTGATCCAGAGGCCGGCCAACACATCGATCAGCGCGATCAGCATCAGCAGCGCGAACAACGACGTCGATGCCGGTTCCCAAACAAGAAAAACCACCACATAGACCATCACGATCAGCACCGAGAGCACATGGTCGAGCACTGGCGCGAAGCCAATCCGCGTTGCTTTGACGACCTCCAAAAACAGGATCACCACACCAAACGCCATAAGGCCATCGCCCTGGGTCAGCGAGACTGTACCGCCAGAAATCATCGCCTGGCTGAACA
The DNA here is from genome assembly GCA_046290415.1 of Hyphomicrobiales bacterium. Lineage (GTDB taxonomy): Bacteria > Pseudomonadota > Alphaproteobacteria > Rhizobiales > MH13 > MH13. The sequence goes on along the minus strand of JBKAGN010000037.1, from coordinate 20,322 downwards.
GTTCGCGGTCGAAAACGAAAACACCGCTCGGCCCCATCGCCAACACGATGTAGAGCCCCAAGGGGATGATGGTCAGCGGGAGAGCGAACAGGTAGCGCATGGTGCGTTTTCCTCAAGATCCGGAGCCTAGTGCGGCATACCCGCGGTTGTGCCGAAGGAACAGAGCAAAAATGGCCGGTTGTGCCGAAGGCACAGAGCAACAGGAATGGCCGGTTGTGCCGAAGGCACAGAGCAACAGGAATGGTCGATTGTGCCGAAGGCAAAGAGCAACAGGAATGCCCGGTTGTGCCGGAGGCACAGAGCAACAGGAATGCCCGGTTGTGCCGGAGCCACCAGCGGCACGCATAGAAAAAGGCCGATCAAGCGACCGGCCTTGTTCAAAAACATAAAAGACATGTCGAAAAGACGACTACTCGTCTTTCGGCTCCAACACCTGGCGACCGCGATACATGCCGGACTTCAGATCCACATGGTGCGGGCGGCGCAGCTCGCCGGAATCCTTGTCTTCAACATAGGTCGGTGCTGCCAGGCCATCGGCCGAGCGGCGGAAACCGCGCTTCATGCGGCTGACTTTTCTCTTTGGAACGGCCATTGTCGTAACTCCAAAATGGCTGGCGTGTCGGTCAACGGATGCGAGCGATTGCGGCGCGCCGATAGGCGCGGGCGTCGCGACCCGTCAAATTCGGAAGGCTGCTCTATACAGACACGCGGCCGGTCTGCAAAGCCCCTTGGGCGCGATTTTGCGTGGTTTTTGGCAGGATTAACCGGCCTCCGGCGGCGCCAAGCATCCGATATAGCCCCCCATACGCTGCGCACGCGATGCAACGACGTCGGCCAACCAGAGCTGCCGACTGGTCGGATTGGCCGCATCACGCTGTGACGGCAGCGGCAACGTCGCCACCAGCAAGGCCGCTTGGCGGCGTGTTACATCAGCCGCCGAGCGGTCAAAAGCGCGCTGCGCGGCGGCTTCAAAGCCATAAAGCTGCGGGCCGAGTTCGGCGACATTGATGTAAACCTCCATCATGCGCCGCTTCGACCAAACCGTGTCGAGAAGCACCGCCAGCGGCACTTCCAGCCCTTTGCGAAAAGCCGACCGCCCCTGCCAAAGAAACAGATTGCGCGCCACCTGCATGGACAGCGTCGAGGCACCGCGCGCCTCCTCGCCCGCCCGCCACCGGTCGAACTGATCGCGCAAATCGCGCCACGCAACGCCATTATGGGCGCAGAAGGTCTGGTCCTCCGACGCGATGATGGAGTTTTCGAGCACCGCCGCCACATCGTCGATCGCGATCCAGTCGCGCTCATAACCACGCAACAGAACGAGGTCACGCAGCATCAGTGTCGAGACCGGCGGCAGCACGGTATAGAGCAGCGTCAAATGGATGGGCAGACCGACGGCAAGGATCGCAAGCAGTGCCAGACCCCTGAGGACAACCGAGCGCAATCGCGGCATCCGCCACCACTTGCCGGGCGTCGACTGTTTGCGCTTCGACCTCTTGCCAGCCCTTGTTTCCGACCGCCCCATTGGCTACGCCCAACCCTGTTCCAAGAGCGTGAAAAGAAAGCGGCCCGCACCATGTCAGACCCGAAAGCGCATCTGGCCAATCTCGCCGCCAGCATCACGCGCGATATGGACCAGCTTCTGGCCGAGCTCAAGGCACCGGAGCGATTGGTCGCTGCCATGCGGCACGCCGTGTTGGCCGGCGGAAAACGACTGCGACCGGTCTTGGTGCTTGAAACCACGCATCTCCTGGCCGCCGGGACGCACGCCAAAACGCAGCTTCCGCCTGGCGCGCCGCAGGTTGCGATGGCCATTGAGTGCATTCACACCTACTCGCTGATCCACGACGATCTTCCGTCCATGGATGACGATGATCTGCGCCGGGGCCAGCCGACCGTCCACAAGGCCTTTGATGAAGCCACGGCCATTCTGGCTGGCGATGCGCTGCAGGCGCTGGCGTTTGAACTGGTGGCCACCAGCGGTCATCCCAAAACACCGATGATGCTCCGCGACCTGGCCCGCGCCTGTGGCGCCGACGGCATGGTGGGTGGGCAGATGCTGGATCTGGCCGCCGAGGGACGGTTTGACCAAGCCACGGAAATCAAAGACACTTTCGCGCTTGCCGCCATGCAGGCGATGAAGACCGGCGCGCTGATTGAGGTCGCCTGCAACCTGGGTGCGCATCTTGCCCTGGCACCCGAGGAGGAGCGTCAGCGCGTCTCTCAGTTCGGCCAATCGCTGGGCCTGGCGTTCCAGATTTCCGATGATCTGCTCGACATCACCGCAACGTCCGACGAGGCCGGCAAACGCACCGGCAAAGACGAAAAGGCCGGAAAAACCACCTGGCCAGGCCTGCTTGGGGTGGAGAAGGCCAAAGCAACCCTTGATGCCACACTCAACGACGCGCTGGCGACCTTGGCGCCCTATGGCGAGCGCGCCTCGCATTTGAGCTTTCTGGCAACCAGCCTGCGCGACCGCACGACCTGAAAATTCAACCAGAACAGCGTTAAGTTAGTCGCGACAAACGGCCCGTTCGTCTGGAACAAAAGCCAGAACGTCTGGGCATGGTCTGCAAACAGTCGCGACAAACCGCGCGACAAAAGATCAAGAGAAGCGAATGGCTGATTGACCGCGCAAATGCTCAATCAGGGTCCTGTAAAGACCGACCTTGAAGGTCACCGCCTTGCTCGGAACGTCCTCAATCGCCATCCACGTCCACTCATCGAACTCTGGGTCATGGCCATCGGGTGGCGTGGCAACATTGATCTCGGCTTCCTCGCCCTCAAAGCGATAGAGGAACCATCGCTGTTTCTGGCCGCGATATTTGCCCTTCAGCGCAATCCCAACCAAATGGTCCGGCAAGTCATAGGTCAGCCAACCGTCCACGGCGGTGATCAGCGAAACCGAGCGGATCGAGGTCTCTTCATAGAGCTCCCGCCGCGCGGCTTTTTCCGCGTCCTCACCTTCATCGATCCCGCCCTGCGGAAACTGCCAAAGGCGCGCATCGCCGGTATATTCCTCGTTCGGTAGCCGCCGCCCAACCCAAACCAGGCCTTGGCTGTTGACGACAATCGCGCCAACGCACGGACGATACGGCAGGGCCGCCTTTTCGTCAGGCGTCAGGTCGGGGCGTTTCTTGCTCATGAAAGGTCCTGACCAGCGCGGTCCTAGAAACGAACGATACTGGACACCGGTACAAGCGCAATGCCCTTGGAGGCAAGGCTGGCGGTCCATTCCTCCAGCGTCGTAATGGTCAAAGGTAACGCTGTTGCGACACCCACTGCCGACCCGCGCTCACGGGCAATCGCTTCCAGCTGCGCCAGCCGGTTGTTGATCGACTGCTGATCAGCGCGCGCATCGATCACCACATCCGCCCGCAAAACTGGCATGTTCGCGCCAGCAACCGCGCTCACCCGGCTGCGTGCCGAACGCCCATCATCGACCACCATCAGTCCGCGACCGACAGCGTCATTGATGATCGGGGCAAGCGCCGCTTCCTCCGAAGCAAACCGCCCGCCCATATAATTCATGAAGCCGATCGGCGTCGGCAGGCGCGACAGCGCCCAGTGCAACCGTTCCAGGTTGGCTTGCTCGGTCAAACCGACCTGAAGCGTGTGCGGACCTGGATCGTTGTTGGGGTAGTCGAACGGCTCCATCGGAACCTCGATCAGATATTCATGGCCATCCTGACGGGCACGGCTCGCCCAGCGGGTCAGCGAACCACCATAGGGCGCAAAAGACAGCGTCGTGGCGCCTGGCAGGCTATTGATCACTTCCTGCGTGGAAGTCTGCGAGATGCCGAGCCCCCCGACGATCAGTGCGATGCGCGGTTGGCCGGGCATGATCGTGCCGGCCTCAAGCGGGCGGGCATAGGCATCCAGCGCCCGTTCGCCATTGCTGCCGAGCGAGGGCACGAAGCTGCTGGAGTCAAAGCGCTCCACCAGGCTTGGGTTGGCAACGGCCGAAAGGCCGCCACGGCTATCGAACCGCGGCGCATTGGCGGCGGCGTTGATCGGAGGCAACTCAGACGCGTCCTGCGCACCGGGATCCAATGCATCGGCCTGCGGCACCTGCAGAACCCGTGGTCCACCGGCAATGGGTTCCGGCTGGCTTGGCAGCGGCTGCGCCAACCCATCGTCCGTTTCGCCCAGGCCCGGTGTCTGATCCCCGCCAAGCCGGCCACCAGCCGCGTTGGGACTGCCGGCGATTTGAATCTGGCTTTGCGTTTGCGGCTCGCCGCCCAACGGCGTGTCGGTCAAGAAAACCCACCCGGTGAGCAGAAGCAGCGCCACACCCAGCACCGCACCGCCAACTCGGGTGAACCACCCGGCCGCCCAAATGATCTTGGCGCGCCAAACCGGCCAGTTCTCGCCGAAACGCGCCCGCGGCATCAACGGCGTGTGCAGATCACCTTCTACATCTGTGGTCATGAACGCGACGCCTGCCCAAAAATCTGAAGTTCAACAGAAAAAGCCCTCGCTCTTTGTAGAGCGAGGGCTTTAAGCGTCAGTTAACCAAGGGCTTAAAGAGCCTGGTAATGCTTCAACGAGCGCTAGTTCGGCAGCGGCGCATCCGGATCAGGTGGAAACGCAGCATGCACCTCTTCGCCGCGCAAAAGGCTGAGCGCGTACTGAAGCTGGGTGTCGAGTTCAGCGTCCTGCGGCACATAGACCGACGACCCTGAGCGCTCCACCTCATCTTCATTGGACAGGTGACCATCCAGCGAAGCCTCGCCGCCTGGTGAGTCCAGACCCTGAAGCTCTTCCGGCAGGTTTTCCTGCAGCACTTCGATATCCGGATCGATGCCACGCGCCTGGATCGAACGACCCGCTGGCGTGTAATAGCGCGCCGTCGTCAAACGCACCGCGCTTGTCGCCGACATCGGGATCACGGTTTGCACCGAGCCCTTGCCGAAGGAAAGCGATCCGACAAGCGTGCCGCGACGGTGATCCTGAAGCGCACCGGCCACAATCTCCGATGCCGAGGCCGATCCACCATTGATCAGCACCACAACCGGCAAACCACCGATCAGATCGCCCGAGCGCGCGTTGTAGCGGCGGGTATCGGCTTCAGTGCGGCCCCGGATCGAAACGATCTCGCCGCGATCAAGAAACGCATCGGACACTTCCAGCGCCTGGTTGACCAGGCCGCCTGGATTGTTGCGCAGATCAAGCACATAGCCTGAAATCTCAACACCGGCGTCTTCAGCCTCTTCGTTCAGCGCCAGGATCTCACGCTCCAACCCTTCGCCGGTCTGGCCGGAGAACTGGGTGACGCGCAAATAGCCGATCTCACCTTCCAAGCGACTGCGCACCGAGGCGATGCGAATGGTGTCGCGCTGCAAGGTGACGTCAAAATCCTCGGCGCCTTCGCGGCGGATCGTCACCGTGATCGGCGTCCCGACAATGCCACGCATGCGGTCGACCGCGTCGCTCAGATCCATGCCCTGCACGTCTTCACCATCCAGGCCGACGATCAGATCATTGGCTAGAATGCCGGCGCGGGCCGCAGGCGTATCATCGATGGGCGAGACGACTTTCACGAACCCGTCTTCCATCGTCACCTGGATACCCAAGCCACCGAATTCGCCGCTGGTCTGCTCCTGAATGTCTTCAAAAGCGTCCGGGCCGAGATAGGCTGAATGTGGGTCGAGCGAGGTGAGCATGCCATTGAGCGCATTCTCAATGAGCTCGGACTCTTCTTGCGGCTCGACATAATCGTTGAGCACACGCTCGAACACGTCACCGAACAGTTTCAACTGGTTGAAGGTTTCCGCTCCGGCCTGCGCCTGCGCACCAATCGGTCCCAGCCGATAGTGGGTCACCCCGAAGGTCACAGCGACCCCCAGTGCCAACCCCAGCACGAAAACCGGTATCTTTTTCATCATCCGTCAGTCCTTTGACTGTCCCGTTGCGTTACCCCATCGCTGTCCGCCCACCATGACGAAGAATCAATGGGACGTCCATCCTCGCGCAGTTCAACGAACAACACAGGTTGCGGCGTTTGTGTTGAACCATCGGCAAGCACGATCGAGCCACGCTCGCCCATTGTGGCGATAGGTTCTCCCATCAGGACAAACTGCCCCAATGCGACATTAATGCGGCTCATGCCCGCCAGGATCATCCGGTAGCCATCGCCGACATCCAGAATGACCACCTGGCCATAGGCACGGAACGGACCGGCATAGAGCACCCAGCCATCGGCGGGCGCCACCACGCGAGCATCAGCTCGTGTAGCTATATGGAGCCCTTGGCTGGTTTCTCCAAATCGATCTTGGTCACCAAAGGCCATAATTTCTTGCCCACGAACGGGGGAACGGATCATGCCCTGAGCCGATCCGAAGGCAAAGGCCGGGCTCATACGACCGGTATCCTGCAGGCTTGCAATGGCCTCACGCTCATCCGCGTCAGGCGGGCCTTCTTCCTGTGCCCGCTGGGCATCGGCCATCGCCTGGCGCACGCTATCAAGCTCGCCTTCCAGGTCGTTGAGCAGCGCTTCAAGGCTGGTCGCTTCGCCTGCCAACAGCGCCGCACGCTCGCGCTCACGCTCCAAAACGCTCTGATTCTCCTCACGCAGACGTGATCGCTCAAACAGCACCAATTCGATGCGTTCTTCCTCCTGTGCCAGCGCTTCAGCGTCGGCAAGCAGCAGGCCAAGCGCCTCATCGAGCTCGGTTCTTGCCTCTTCCAGCGCTGCCAAATCGTCGGCGAGCACCCGTGATTCGGCCTCCAGTTCGGGAAACGCAACGCCCAGAAGAATGGCCGAGCGCACCGACCGCAGCGCATCACCGGGCGAGACGAAGAGCGCCGGCGGCGGCGCGCGACCCACGCGCACCATGGCCGACAGGAGCACGGCAATGCGCTCGCGCTGGGCTTGCAGCGACACCTCAAGGGCTTGCGCGTTTTCATCCAGAACGCCGATGCGCTGGCGCTGAATATCGACGCGCGCGGCAATGGTTTGGGCTTGCTCGGTCGTGCGGATCAGGAGCTGGGTGAGGTCTTCCACATCAGCGTCGATCTCAGCCAGTTCGGCGGCCAGCATCTCCTGGCGGGCCTCAGCGGCATTCAAATCAGCGCGCAACCGCTCCAGCGCATCGGCGGCAACATCGCGTTCCTGCTCCAGCTCTTGCTGGGCAAGGTCCTCGCCACCGGTTTCCACCGGCTGCTCCAAGCCGCGCAGCACGAACCGATCCAGACCATCATTGTCCGGCTCGCCAGACGGTAAGCCTGGCTGCAGGCGATCTTGCGCCACCGCACCAATGGGCGATGCGATCACAAGCAGACTGGCAAGGAGAAGGCGAAAGGCGCGCATGGACCATGGTGTCGCAGTTTCAAACGCAGAGCCTAGCGTCTAGCCGCTAAACCTTTCGTTAACCACCTCCAAGCCCATTCACACCCGATGATAGGGGTGGCCGGAAAGCACCGTCATGGCGCGGTAGAGCTGCTCGGCGGCGAGCACGCGTACCAACTGATGGGGCATGGTCATGGCGCCGAAACTGATCACAAGATCGGCGCGCTTGCGAACACTGCTATCCAGCCCGTCCGGGCCGCCAATGATCAGCGCGACTGGCCTGCCAGCGTCCTTGAATGTTTCAAGCTTTGAAGAAAAGTCACCCGTGGTGATCGGTTTGCCGCGTTCGTCCAGCGCGATCAGCGCCGCGCCCTCGGGAAGCTTGGCCAGCAATTCATTGGCTTCGGCAGCCTTGCGCGCATCGGCAGAGCCCTGCTGGCTTTCGCGCAGCTCCACCATGTCGAGCGCGCCGAACCCCAGCTGTTTGGCCATCGGTGTGGCGCGCGCCCAGTAGCGCTCAAATAGCTCCCGCTCTGGACCCGCCTTCATGCGGCCCACAGCCAGCAAACGCACCATCAATCAGGCCCTTTGCCGGTTAGGCGTTGGGCTTATCAGCGAAGCTGTCGTCCCACAGCTTCTCCATATTGTAGAAGCTGCGCACTTCAGGGCGGAACAGATGCAGGATCACATCGCCGGTGTCGATCAGCACCCAATCGGCATGGGGCAAACCTTCAACACGCGGCGATCCGTGACCGGCGTCCTTCAGCGCCCGCTGCACATGGTCGGCCAAAGCCGAGACATGGCGGTGCGAACGCCCCGACGCGATGATCATCGTGTCGGCGAGCGCAGACTTTCCGTCCAGATCGATGGTGATGATGTCCTCGGCTTTGGAGTCTTCCAAAACAGCTTGGACCGTAGAGAGGATGCTCGCGCCCGATGCGTTCGCACGGGTGGCAAGCGGCGCCGTGGTGAGGGTATCAACGGCATTGTTTTGCGGAGTCAAACCGGCAAAAGTCCTTTCACAAGGGTTCTGGGAGCAGGAACCACAGGGTCAGCCGGATGAAACAGGCCGAACCTGCATACCTTGTGCGGGCGAACCGAACACCGCACGACTCACAATGTGGAGGGGATTTCTTAACGTTTCAAGACGGTCAAACCGTTTTGGAAGCCGTTGGTGGCCCATTTGCCGCCCGGATCGCACTGGACGAGAGCGGCGAAAGCGGCCCGCGCAGGAAGGTCCAGACCGGCGGCTGAAGGTGGGAAAGCAGGGATGCATCTTCGCCATCGAGGCGGTTTTTCGCCATCGCCTGCGCTGCCGGTGCCGACAGCACGGCATGGCGCGAGCCTGGCCGATCGATCACTGCGATGGGCACACGGGCGGCGATCGAGCGCCACTGGTTCCAGCGGTGAAAGCCGGCCAGATTGTCTGCCCCCATCAGCCAGACAAACCGCACATCCGGGCGCATCGTGGTCAACATCGCCACCGTATCGGCGGTGTAGCGCACGCCTAGCTGATCCTCGACGCTGAGCACCTTGCGACGCGGATGGCGCGCCTCGGCGAGCACGGCCTGCATGCGTGCTTCCAAAGAGTGCGCCGGGTCATGGTTTTTCAGCGGATTGCCGGGCGTCACCAGCCACCACACCCAATCAAGCTTCAGCCGTTTCAGCGCCTGCTCGGCGACGAGCTGATGCCCATCATGCACCGGATCGAAGGAGCCGCCATAAAGGCCAACCGATTGCCCGGGCGCGACACTGGGCAGCCGCACGCGGGCATGAGGATAGACGGGAACGGGCAAGCTAGGCGGGCCTAACCTGGCCTTGGCCGCGCACCACGTAATGGAAGCTGGTCAGCTGTTCGAGACCCACAGGCCCGCGCGCATGCATGCGGCCCGTGGCGATGCCGATCTCAGCGCCCATGCCGAACTCTCCGCCATCGGCGAACTGGGTGGAGGCATTGTGCATGACGATCGCTGAATCGCATTCATTGAGGAATTTGGCCGCCACGGCTTCATCTTCGGTGACGATGCTTTCGGTGTGCGAGGAACCATAGCCCGCGATGTGATCGAGCGCACCCTCCACGCCGTCGACGACCCCGACGGTGATGATCGCATCGCCATATTCGGTCGACCAGTCGTCCTCGGTGGCCGGTTTCACAGCCTCTGCCAGGCTGCGCACAGCTTCATCGCCGCGCACTTCGCAGCCTGCGTCCTGCAAGGCTTTGACCAAGGGCGCCGTGAAAGTGTCTGCCGCCGCGCGATCAATCAGCAGCGTCTCGGCGGCACCACAAATCGAGGTGCGGCGCATCTTGGCATTCACAACGATGTCGGTCGCCATCGCCAAATCGGCAGCTTTGTCGACATAGACGTGGCAGACGCCTTCCAAATGCGAAAACACCGGCACCCGCGCCTCATCCTGCACGCGTCCCACCAGCGACTTGCCACCGCGCGGCACGATCACATCCACGGTGCCACCCAGACCCGTCAACAGTGCGCCAACGGCAGCACGGTCGGTGATCGGCACCAGCTGCACCACATCGGCCGTCAGACCAACCGACTCCAAGCCATCAGCGATCGCGCCATAAAGCGCCTGATTGGTCTCGATCGTGTCCGACCCACCGCGCAGGATCGAGGCATTGCCGGATTTCATCGCCAGCGCCGCCGCGTCCACCGTCACATTGGGGCGAGACTCAAAGATAATGCCGATGACGCCAAGTGGCGTGCGCACCCGCGATATTTTCAGCCCATTGGGCCGCTCCCACGCGGCGATTTCATCGCCAACCGGATCGGGCAGAGCGGCGATGGCTTCCACGGCCTGGGCAATGGCTTCGACCCGATCAGGGTTCAGCGTTGCACGCTCCTGGTAAGCAACCGTCACATCGCGCTGGCGCATACCGGCCAGATCGCGCGCATTGGCCGCCAGCACGTCATCAACCCGCGCCCGAATGCCAGCAGCAATGGCAGCAAGCGCCGCATTCTTCGTGTCGGTCGAGGCCAGCGCAATCACCCGTGAGGCCGCACGGGCCCGGTTGCCCATGTCCTGCATGAGTTCGGCAACATCAACGGTCGCGTCGCTATCCAACAAAGCCATGACTCAAACCTTCTCTTCTTGCGCTGTCGCTCCGGCAGAGGCGACAACGCCAGCGCCAGTCAGCGCCATGTCGTCTCTGTGGACCATAGCGTTGCGACCGGCATAGCCCAAAATCGCTTCGATATCAGCGCTCTTGCGTCCTGCAATCTTTTGCGCATCCGCACTGTCATAGGCAACAAGCCCGCGCGCGACCTCCAGGCCGTCCAGCGTTACAATACGCACAGCATCGCCGCGCTCAAAAGACCCAGCCACCGAACGGATGCCGGCGGGCAACAAGGACTTGCCCTGCGCCAGCGCCCGCGCCGCGCCCTCATCAATGATCAAATCACCATGGGGGTCGAGCGAACCGGCAATCCACCGCTTGCGGGCCGTGGCAGGGTTACCGTCTGGCGCAAACCAGGTGCAACGCGCGCCCTCATCGATGGCCCGCAAAGGGTTCATCACCTTGCCGGACGCGATGACCATCGCCGCCCCCGCGCCCACGGCCATCTTGGCCGCATCCACCTTGGTCTTCATGCCACCGCGCGACAGGTTCGAGCCCTCGCCGCCGGCCATCGCTTCGATCTGCGGCGTCAACGTTTCAACAAGCGGAATATGCTCGGCGTTCGGGTCCGCGTTCGGCGGCGCGGTGTAAAGCCCATCAATATCGGAGAGCAATACCAGCACATCGGCGCCGATCATCGAGGCGACGCGTGCCGCCAACCGATCATTGTCGCCATAGCGAATTTCGGTGGTCGCCACCGTGTCATTCTCGTTCACCACGGGAATGGCGCCTCGCGCCAGCAACGTGTTGATGGTCGCCCGTGCGTTGAGATAGCGCCGCCGCGCTTCGGTATCACCCAACGTCAAAAGCACCTGCCCAGCCACCAGGTCACGGGCGCCCAGCGCCTGCGCATAGGCGCGGCCCAGCGCAATCTGCCCAACGGCGGCCGAGGCCTGCGCATCTTCCAGCCTGTCAGGGCGGGCCTGCATGCCGAGCATCACCCGACCCATGGCGATGGCGCCGGACGAGACCAGAACGATCTCCGCGCCCTGCTTGGCAAGTGCTGCCAAATCATCGGCCAGGGAGGACAACCAGGTTTCCTTCAAAGCCCCGGTGTCGGTGTCGACGAGCAGCGAGGAGCCAATCTTGATGACGATGCGCTTGTGCTTCGCAAGAGGCGTAAAACCTAGGGCGCCCATGGCGCATCCTCCTGCGAAGGATACTCCGGGTCCTGGCCAAAGTCGCCGTCGATCATCCGCATCAGCGCGCGCAGCACCTGCGGCACGCCTTCGCGGCTGGCGGCCGAGACCAACATGGGACGCTGCCCACAGGCTTTGCCGAGCGCGGCCAACTTCTCCGCGCGTTCCTCTTCGCTCAGCGCATCGGCTTTCGACAGCGCCACCAGTTCCGGCTTGTCTTCCAGCCCATGACCATAGGCGTCGAGCTCACCGCGGATCACCCTGTAAGCCTCGGCGACATCCTCTTGCGTACCGTCAACCAGGTGCAGCAGCACCTTGCAGCGCTCCACATGGCTCAAAAACCGATCACCCAGCCCGACACCTTCCGAAGCGCCTTCAATGAGGCCGGGAATATCGGCGAGCACGAACTCACGCTCATCCACACCAACCACACCCAGATTGGGGTGCAGCGTGGTGAAGGGGTAATCGGCGATCTTTGGCTTGGCCGCGCTGGTGGCCGCCAGGAAGGTCGACTTGCCGGCATTGGGTTGGCCGATCAGCCCGGCATCGGCGATCAGTTTCAGTTTCAGCCAGAGCCAGGCTTCTTCGCCTTCTAAGCCGGGGTTTGCATTGCGCGGCGCCTGGTTGGTCGACGATTTGAAATGCGCGTTGCCAAAGCCGCCATTGCCGCCTTTTAACAGCAACACGCGCTCGCCGATCTCCGTCATATCGGCCAGCACTTCATCGGTCTCGGCGTGGATGATCTGCGTGCCGGCCGGCACCCGCAGCACCACATCATCGCCCTTGGCGCCATTGCGATCACGGCCCATGCCGTGCATGCCCTTCTTGGCTTTGAAATGCTGCTGGTAGCGATAGTCGATCAGCGTGTTGAGGCCGGCCACGCATTCGGCCCATACATCGCCGCCACGCCCGCCGTCACCGCCATTGGGGCCACCATACTCGATGTATTTTTCGCGCCGGAACGACACGCAGCCCGCCCCGCCGTCGCCAGCTTTCACATAGATCTTCGCCTGGTCGAGGAACTTCATCTAGAGGACCTCCAGAACATAGTCGTTGGAGGGCTGTTTGGGCGTGTCACGCGCCGGCGTGATGCACTCGCCCTGGCCGGAGAAGACAAAGCCATTGGAGCGCAGAACCTTTTGCGAGGCCTCATTGGTGCGCACCGTTGCGGCATGGATCGGCCCTTCCAAGCCCTTCTCACGCAGCAGATCCAAGAATAGCGCCACGGCGCGTGTCGCGATGCCCTGCCCCCAATAGGCCTTGCCAACCCAATAGCCCAGCTCCTCGCGACCATTGGGGCGCGGACCGAGGCCAACACCACCGACCAACGCGCCATCAAAGATAATGGCCCGGCCAACGATCCGGCCCTCTTCATTGCGCGCATTGGATAAAAACGCCTCGGCGTCGGAGCGCGCGTAGGGATAGGGGATCGACGCCGTCATCGCCGTCACGTCGGGATCGTTCAACAGCACAGCAAGCCGGTCTGCATCCTCAAGAGCATACGGACGCAAGGAAACACTGGGATTGGAACGGGCGGACATGGTCGAACTTTCAAAACAAAAAAGGGAGGCTGTCGCCTCCCTTCGAAATCCTCGCGGTCCTTCAAAGGAAGGCCGCAACCGGTTGGCAAGCGACCTATTCGGCAGCTTCGGCCATCGGGAGGACGGAAACATAGGTGTTGCCGTCGCGCTTCTTGGCGAACGACACCGTACCATCGGTCAGCGCAAACAGGGTGTGGTCCTTGCCCATTCCCATGTTCTCGCCGGGATGCCATTTGGTACCGCGCTGGCGAATGACGATGTTGCCGGCGACGACGACTTCGCCACCAAACTTCTTCACGCCAAGACGGCGACCAGCGGTATCGCGACCGTTGCGGGATGAACCGCCTGCTTTTTTATGTGCCATGGATCAAATCTCCTCTTATTCGCCTTTGGCGAATTCAGCGGCCTGTTCCAGCCAGTTATCACGTTCAATGCGGCCTTTGAAGGACAGCGCATCGTCAACTTTGGCGATGTCGTCCGCGGTGAAGGCCGCAACCTGCGCAAAGGTGGTGATGCCCAGCGCGTTCAACTTCTTCTCAAGCACGGGGCCAACGCCGGAGATCTTTTTCAGATCATCGGCTGGGCCTTCCGGTGCAGCGAACAAAGCGCCTTCGGGCAGATCCCCAGCCGGAGCAGCGGCAGGCGCCGCGCTTTCAACCGGGGCCGGCGTCTCGGCGGGCGCTTCAGCCGGAGCGGCCTCTTTCTTGGCAGCCTTTTTCGGCGCAGCTTTTTTGGCAGCTTTCGGCTTCGCGCCACCGGTCAGAATGTCGGTGATCTTGACCACCGAAAACTCTTGGCGATGGCCGTTCTTGCGGCGGGAGTTCTGGCGGCGGCGCTTCTTGAAGATGATGATCTTCCGGCCGCGCTTGTTCTCAACCAGCTCACCAACAACGCTTGCGCCCTCAACCAGCGGCGCACCGACGGTCACGTCGGCATCGTTGCCGACCATCAGAACGTCGTCGAAAACGACCTGATCGCTCGGCTCAAGCCCGAGCTTTTCAATTTGAATAACGTCATCGGCGGCAACCTTGTATTGTTTGCCGCCCGTTTTGATGACTGCGAACATCGTCTTTTCCTTTGTGTTCGGTGCGATGGTGTCAGGCGCGCGAAAACGGTGCGAACCCGCCCAAAGCTTCTTGTTCAGTCCCACGGGGGTGGTGATGTGCATCTGGCCCAGGCCGAAAGGGGGGAGGCTTGATCCAGACGAAAAAAGGCGCGGGAACTGGCCCGCGCTCTCATCTGCAGCGCTATAAGCGCAAAACGGCGATCCTTGTCAAGCAAACTGGCGCTCAAATCGGCCAATCGGCGCTTGCGTTGATCGCTGGGTTTGCTCTATCGGTAGCCCCGCTTCGGCGTGACCACCAGTCGAAGCGATGCGGAGAGATGCCGGAGTGGTCGAACGGGGCGGTCTCGAAAACCGTTGTGCGCTTTGCGTACCCAGGGTTCGAATCCCTGTCTCTCCGCCATTTCCATAAAACGATAGCGTCTTCGAACCCGTTTGGCGGGATCAGAGCAACACAATCGAATTTTCAAACCTTACATAAGCCGCTTCGACCTTATGGTTGGGCGGTTCTTGGGCGAACTGGTCTCAAAGTGCGGCCTGATCGATGGCCGCAAGCTAGAAGAAAGCGGTCGTTTCAAAAGCCGCAAGGATTCGTCACCCTCGCAGCCAGACGCGCAATCCTCATCAAGCTGCTAGCTCATAGAAAGTTGCTCGGCCCACGCGGCACAATTCTCGTTGGATTGATCCAGTGTAGACTCCACCAATAGTGCGGAACGATATGATCAAGGCGGACAGTGTCTGCGACACCTGGGCGCGCATGAAGATCACGCATCCATCGACTGATCGCCGGATAGTCTGCAAGCTGGCGCCAGTTGCATTTGAATAGGCCGTGATAGACATGATCGAACCGAACAGCCGTTGTGAATAAGCGCCAATCTGCCTCGGTAACAAGCCCGCCCGCCAAGTAAGGTTGCTGAGACAGGACCTCTTCGAGCCAGTCCAAAGACTCAAACAGTTCGGCAACGGCTTCATCATACGGCTCCTGCTTTGTTGCAAAACCAGCTCGGTAGACGCCGTTGTTGACGGTGCGGAAAACGCGCAAATTGATCTCGTTGATATCGGGGATCAGATCACGCGGACGGTATTCAGCCTCGATGCCCGTTACGTCGACAAAAGCTTCGTCGAACATGCGGATGATCTCAGCACTTTCATTCGAAACGATGGTCCGGTGCTCTTTATCCCAGAGTACCGGAACACTGACGCGACCCGTCATATCGCGGCGGGCTTTGGTATAGATGTCGCGCAGATATCGAGCCCCGTTGAGCGGATCGCCGGTGGTGCCATCAACATCGATGTCAAAGGACCAGCTATCCTCACCCAAATAGGGTGACACAACGGACATACCTATATGGCCCTCAAGGCCCTTGAGGGATCGATAGAGGATCGCGCGATGCGCCCACGGACACGCATAGGAGACGTAGAGGTGATAACGCCCGCTTTCAGCCTTGAAACCGGCTTCTCCCGTTTCTCCTGCTGATCCGTCTCGCGTGACCCAACTTCGAAATGTCGTTGTCTCGCGCTTGAATGCGCCATCCTCGACTTCATCATCTTCATAGACCCATTGGCCGTCGATCAGCATCCCCATGTCTACTGTCCTTGCTGATAGCTGATCGGGCGCAGGCCAGATGGTGCCGCAATGTGCGTGTCGGCACCTTCAACCCGGTCGGTGTTCTGACAGCTCACGATCCGAAACCCATCTGAGAGCCGCTGGGTGACCATGGAGATCACAGCCACACGCTCTGCAGCCGTTTCGCCATCAGGCGCCGTTTGGCCCTCAAGCGTTGAGACGGTGTGGACGATCTGGATGTCTGGTGTGAGCTCGCGAACGCGCAGTTCGGTGACCTCGCACTTGGCATCGCCAAAGATGTGCCGGAAGCCATAATCGTGGGCCTTGAGAATTTGCTTCGCATTTCGCCACCAAAACCCCACGACATTGACGAAGTCAGCGTCGTCCACAAACAAAGCTGCAATGGCATCGGCGTCGCCAGCGTTCCAAGCATCGAAGAAGGCCCGTGCAACCGCTTCACCACTCTCAAATGTTGTCATCACGCACTATCCTTTGCTTTCAAGAAGTCGAGTTCTGAAGCCGTACTTTGTCGCCCCAGCCGCGCGTTACGATGCGGAAAACGACCGAAGCGGGCGATTGTATCGCGGTGGCCGCGCGCCCAGTTCAGCCCAGCTTCAGGGCCATAGGTTTCGTGCAATTCAACGCTGCGGCGTTGATCGTCCAAGTTCTCGCTGTGCATGAACGGCAGATAGAGAAACGAGCGGCGCTCATCCTCTTTCGGCAACGCGATATCGTCACCATGCAGAAGACATCGCTTGGCAAGTACCAATGCCGCATCATCGCTGGCATAGCTTCTTGGCGTTCCACGAAAGATCATACGCGGCACTTGATCAAGCAAGATCAAGAGGGCCAGCCGACCCTCCCGCGTTTCTTCCCAATCGACCAAGTCACCATTGGCGGCCTGCTGATAAGTTTGGCCCAAAATGTCTTTCACGCGCGCATCGAACGCAGGCGTTGACGCAAACCAATGGGCTT
Organism: Hyphomicrobiales bacterium; assembly: GCA_046290415.1. Lineage (GTDB taxonomy): Bacteria > Pseudomonadota > Alphaproteobacteria > Rhizobiales > MH13 > MH13. The sequence goes on along the minus strand of JBKAGN010000037.1, from coordinate 3,616 downwards.
TGGTGTCATCGCAGAACCAGAAGCTCAGAACCCCCGCAATCGTTGAAGCCGTCTCGCTCACTGACCCCAACCTGCTTTGCGCAGATAGGTTTCAAAACTGCTGATGTCGCCAAGCCAGCGCCGTAGATAGTAGGGCGAGCCATCCATGCCGTAAGTGTCGAATGAGCGATACATAAGCATGAGCTCTTCGCCCTGCTCGGCCTGAACCTCGTCCCAGGTGAGTTGCTGATAGCGAAGCTCGCGTCCAAGGACTTGGCCAAGTGTTGCTGTGATCTCTTCCATAGTGGAAACATCGCCGGTAATCGGCGCGGCTTTGTTCAACCAGATGTCTGGGTTCTCGAACGCGAGCGCGACCATCCGGCCAATATCGTCGCACGCGATCTGCGCGTAGGGCATCTGCGGATGCATCGGGTAGCGAACCAGCCCCGATTCCGAAATGCTCTGGCGGTCCCATTCCCAATTGTCCATGAAGGCGGCAGGGCGAAAAACGGTCCACGGTTTACCAGAGGCACGAACGGCCATCTCGACATTCCACTTGCTGTCGAGATGCGGAACCTCGGTGTTTCGGTCCATCGTCGACGCACCAGTGTAGACGACATGCTCAATGCCGGAGGCAGCCAGCGCAGCAGTCAAGTTGAGCCCCTGGCGCTCTTCAGCCTCAACACCTGCCTCGAGAAAATCCTGCACCGAGTAGAGGCCAGCAGCACCTTTCAGCGCCGCATCGAGTGACGCGCAGTCTTCCAGATCAGCCGCCACCACTTCTGCCCCGGCGTCGGCCAAGGCCTGAGCGGCAGGTTTGGATGGATTGCGGGTGAGCGCCCGCACCGTGTGTCCGCCCGCCAACAGGTGGCGAGCGACCGCGCCGCCCTGCTTACCAGTTGATCCCGCGACAACGATTGGACGGGTATATGTCTTTTTGGTCATGTTTTTCTCCCAACGTCTTCGTGTTGGGATCAACATGATATGCTGTATGAAAGCTGACAATGACAACAAATGCGCTCTCAATGCGCATTTATGCTATAAGTCGATCATTGGGTCGATCTTAGGATACGGGCGAGCGCCTGCACCTTCGCAGTGCGATGCAAATCCATATGAGAGACCGCCCATATTGTTTCATGCCAGTCAGCTTGCGCTGGCCAGACGGAAACAAGGTTCTTGTCTGCTGCATTCTTCAGCGGGTGAAACCCAATACCAAGACCCGCTCCAACCGCTTCCCACAAGGCCAGGACTGAATTGACCTTGACGTTGATCGATGGGGTTGGAACCGCTTCACCAAGCCATCGCAGGTAGGGTGTATCGGGCGCAGAGGCATCCACCCCGACAAAGCGGTGATGGGCGAAATCCTTGATCGAGTTGGGTTTACCGTTGGCATCAATATAGCTTTGGCTTGCAAACAGACCCATCCCAAGCGAGCCGATATCAAGGACAACATTATTGGGATGGCTTGGCTTTGGCCCGATGCGAAACGCCATATCAGCCTCACCATATTCGAGCTTGAGCTTCTTATCGCTGCTGATCATGCGGATATCCATACCAGGATGATCCTTCTGAAACCGCGCAATTTTTGGCAGTATGTAAGGAACAAGCACATCCAGGCAGGTGATCACGACCTCGCCATGCAGTTCATCTTCTGAACCGCGAGCAAGCCGCACAAGTTCTCCAAACTGAGTGCCCGTGGCGTCGGCTATGCGCAAAAGCTCTTGACCGAGTTCTGTCGGCGTGAAGCCGCGGGCGTGCCGTTGGAAAAGCTTTGCACCCAGTTCTGTCTCAAGCGCATCAATGTGACGAGTCACGGTCGCACGATGCACACCCAACGCCTCAGCAGCAGCGCTGATGGTTTGCAGCCGCGCGACCGTTGCAGCGGTTTTGATCTCGTTCCAATTATCCATCATTTATGTCGCAAATTTGCGCATAGAGAGCGCATTCCCGTATCTTTCATGCGTAAATGTAGCATGTCACAGTCGGCCAAGAAAGTGAAAACTGTTCTGTAAATCGAGATCCAAAATGAAGATCCTTGCCTTTGGCGCGAGCACTAGCCGCAACTCAATAAACCGCCAACTCGCGTTTCATGCGGCAAGCACTCTCGCTGCTGTGTTTGATGATAAGTGCTCGATTGATCTTCTCGATCTTAATGATTTTGAGATGCCGATCTTTTCGGTCGATCGCGAAAGAGAGATTGGTATTCCGCCTCAAGCCAAAGCGTTCATGGATCGCATTGGCCGGGCTGATGTCATCATCGCCTCATTTGCCGAGCACAACGGCACATACACCGCAGCTTTCAAGAACATTCTCGATTGGGCATCACGGATCGACATTGATGTCTACCAAAACAAACCAGCCTTATTCTTGTCTGCATCAGCAGGTGACCAGGGCGCAGCAAGTGTCTTGGCGACTGCCGTTGATAGCGCGCCTTACATGGGCGCTGACCTGCGCGGCAATTTGTCGGTCGGACCATGGGACGTAACCTTCGATGCAGAACAGGCGACGTTCAGCGATGGCTCGATGCGCCAACGTTTGCGCGACTGCCTTTCAGCGCTGGTTGCACCAGCAACCGGGAAGGCGTGATCGATGCCGTATGCTATCTATCTCTTGGCACTTGCTGCCTTTGTGGTCGGAACCCAAAGCTATGTTTTTTCAGGGTTGCTGGCCAATCTCGCTAGTGATCTGAATGTCCCCGTTGCGACCGCCGGTCAGCTTCTGGCAGCATTCGCGATCACAAGCGCAATTGCCTCGCCCTTGGTGGTGAGCGCTCTGTCACGCTTCGAGCGTAAGCGCATTTTGATTGTGTCGTTGGCCGGTGTTGCGATCGTCAACGCAATCACAGCGTTCCTTCCCGTGTTCGAGGGCTTTTTGGCAGCGCGTATTCTCGTTGCTGTTGTATCAGCGGCGGTCATGCCGATGGCAGGAGCCATTGGGGCAAGCCTCGTGCCGCCTGATAAGCAAGGCCAAGCGCTTGGTATCATCCTGTCTGGCCTGACCATCGCCTTCATCGCAGGCGTGCCTTTGGGCACTGTGGTCGGCGGAGTGTTCGGTTGGCGTGCCACGTTCCTTTTCGCTGCCATTGTTGCTTTGGCGGTGATCCCAGCTATTGCTCTTGGCGTGCCGTCAAGCCGGCCGAGCGAAACTGCGCCACGCGCGGACTGGGGTGTGATCAAGCTCCCGATCGTCCAGGTAGGTCTGTTCCTGATCGGAGTGTCCTTTGTCGCCGCCTATCCCGTGATTGCCTATCTCGGTCCGATCATAACAGAAACCACAGGCTTTGAAGGCGCTGCCATTGGCGCGATGCAGTCCGCGATCGGCTTCGGCTCAATCGCCGGATTGGTGGCCGGTAGCCTTCTGGCGGACCGGCGCGCCCTCCTACCTAACATGCGCGTTATGTACGCCGTACTAGCTGGCGTGTTGTCGCTTTGGGCCATAGCATTCATTGTTGGCGTACAGGGTTCACTTCTCACCACAGCGTTTGTTGCGCTGGTTATATTCCTCACCTCTGCAGCCTTGATCGCGCCGTCACCGGCAATCGAAAAAGCGCTCGTGCAAGCCGATCCCGACCAAAGCGCGCTGACGCTTGCGATGAACACATCTGTTATCTATCTCGGCCAAGGTATCGGAGCAGGCC
>JBKAGN010000036.1:0-34138 GCA_046290415.1 Hyphomicrobiales bacterium | reverse complement strand
GCCGCCGCAATGGTGACCATTGGGGTTGAGGTCGTGCTCGGCGCACAGGCTTTTGAGCTTGTCCATGCCATCCGAAATGCCGTTGGCGCCAGCGATCAGCGCCTCGCTGAGATTTCTGTCCATGGCAGCGCGGCCAAGCTCCGTGGTCGCGGCCAGCGACTGTTTGCAGGCCGAATGGGCATCTTGAAGCTGCAGATAATAGACGTCTTGAAGGGTTTTCATGTCCGTCTCCTTTGGTTCGCGTTGCGGTTTGTGGACAGTCAACGGGTGAGTCGGCCTGACGTTCCAAAACGGTAGAGATTTTTTGGCAGGTATTGCTCACGGTGGCTTGACCTTGGGTTCGAGAAGGTCGAGGGCCACCGGGCCATGAGCGACACCGCACCACCTGCCGACACAACGACGCCGCCAGCCAGTAGCAACCCACCGGCCGGTGGGCCAGCCTCGTCCAAAAGGGCGCTGGTGTTCATCCTGATCACCGTCGCGGTGGATGTGATCGGGCTCGGCATCATCATACCGGTGCTACCGGAACTGATCCGCGAGATTTCGGTCAGCACGGGCGGCTCGTCGCTCATGGGCGATGCGGCGCTGATCGGCGGCTGGCTGATGTTCGCTTACGCGCTGATGCAGTTCATCTTCGCGCCGATCCTCGGCAATCTGTCCGACCGGTTCGGGCGACGGCCCATCCTGCTCTGGGGCCTTTTCTGGCTCGGCATCGATTACATCGTCATGGCGCTCGCGCCGACGATCCTATGGCTGTTCATCGGACGGATACTGGCCGGCATGGCAGGCGCGAGCTACGTGACCGCCTTCAGCTACATTGCCGACATCTCGCCCAAGGAGAAACGCGCCGCCAATTTCGGCCTCATCGGGATGGCCTTCGGCATCGGGTTTGTCATCGGCCCGGCGATTGGCGGGCTTTTGGGCGCGCTCGATCCGCGCTTTCCGTTCTGGGCTGCAGCGGCGCTATGTTTCGCCAATCTCGCCTTCGGCTATTTTGCCCTGCCGGAGAGCCTGGCCAAATCCAAGCGCAGGAAGTTCGAGATCAAACGCGCCAACCCGGTCGGCGCGCTGAAACAGTTTGTCGGCATCAAACCGGTGCTGATGCTGATCATCGCCGGCACGCTGTTTGAGTTCGCAAGTCACGTCTACCCGGTCATGTGGGCCTATTTCACACCGGTGCAGTATGGCTGGTCGACGGCCGATGTCGGGCTTTCCTTGGCCGTGTTCGGGCTGATGATCGGTATCGGCGAGGGGTTCGTGCTGCGCGTGGTTCTGGCGCGTTATGGCGAACACCGGGTGATCATCGGCTCGACGATCCTTGCGGTCGCCTGCTTTGCCGCCTTCGCGGTCGTGAGCAATGGCGCTCTTGCCTATGTGGTGATGATCATCTCGGCGTTTTCAGGCTTCGCCAGCAGCGGCATTCAGGGGCTGGCCTCCAACCATGTGGGCGAGGATGTGCAGGGGGAATTGAACGGCGCGGTGATGAGTGCAGCGTCCATCGTCCAAATCATCGCCCCGCCGGTGATGACGGCGCTGTTTGCCTGGTTCACGCTGGAAAACGCCCCGATCTATTTGCCCGGCGCGCCCTTTGTGCTCGCCGCGATTGTCGCTGCGCTCGTCTTCTGGCCCTATGCCCGGGCCCGCCAGCTTGGGATCACCGACAGCGCGGGCCTCGGCAAGTGACGATCAGCCCCTTTCTTCGGCATTGACCTCCGACAGGCCAGCTCTGACCACGTCTTGCCAGGCTTTCCTGTCAGCCTCTTTCAGCTTGTCGAGAGCGTCCTTGGCCTCCTCGCGCAGCCGGTCTTTGTGCTCGGCTTTCAACGCCTCGACCTCGTTATAGATTTCCTCGATCGCGGGCAGCGGTCGCCCGGTCACCTCGGAGAGTTCGCGAAGCGCCTCGATGATCTTTCCAAGCTGCTTGCCGAAGCTTGCAACTTCGGTCTCGATCTTGAATTCAATTTCGCGGTTTCCCTTGATCTCAGGCGAAAACAGGCGCGGCGAAATGGCCTGCGTTACATCGCCTGAGAACGGCGCACGAAATATCGGCGCCCAAACATCAAGTGGATTGATCATAACAAAAGTCCTTCCGATACCGGTCGCGAAGCTATGCTTCCGCACTGCATGCAAATACTTGATCATGCAAGCCGATTTACTGGGCAGCGTTGCCGCAAAAACCATCACCGGTACCAGACTGACTTTGGTCAACGGGGCAGCAGGCCAATCATCCAAACTCCGTGACATGCCTCAGCGCCGGAGGTCAGGGCCCAAACGAGTCTTCGATGGTTCGGGTCCTGCCTCCCATGACTCGGAGAACCCTGATGATCCGCCTGCTTGTTCTTGCCCTGATGTTGGCCTTCACAACGCCCGCCGCCGCACAAAAGGGTCCAGCCGCCCCGGTTCAAACACCCGATGCCAATCAGCAGGCCGACAACCTGCGCTGGCTCCAGCGCTATGCCAACGACCGGCGCCAGTACCTTGTTGATACCGAGGCGGCTCAACCTGATCCGGTCTGGATGATGGCCGACGGGATCGTCTCGATCACCGACCGTGATGCCGTCTTTGAGTCGATCAAGTTCGCCTATCTCATGTGGGCGATGTCAGGCGATGCCAGGATTATCCAAGACAGCATTCCCAGCTGGATGCGCAGCGAAGTCCCGCCAGAGCAAGTGATCTGGGATCTGATGAGCGGCGACACCTTCATCATCGATGGAATGATCGCCAACGCGCTAACGCGACGCTCCGCCGAGGTGCGCAGCCAAGTGATGAATAGCCTTGATGCCAACATCGCGGCGATCGAAAGACGGCTATCGGCAGCGACACAAGGCGGGCAATCCGGCCTTCCGGGCGGCGATCACACCGTTGATGGCTGGGGCACCACCGCAGAAGGCGCAGCGGTCGACGGTCGTGTGCTCCGTTTCACGCCGCCCAGCGACGGCCGTATCGATTATTACCAAGCACCGCCCCGGTTCCACGGCGACTGGCGCAGCGCGCGCTTTCTGGTTTTCGACAAGCAAAGTTCAGGTGGCGATTACAGCGGGCCACGCGACTATCCGGGCGGCCATGGCGACGTTGAACTCTACAATGGCAACATGCTCGCCTATTTCGACATCGGGGAACATCACGACCAAGGCTGGCGCACCTTCAGGATTCCGCTGGGTGACGGGGCTGGCTGGCAGGTGTCGGGGGGCGCGCAGCAGCTTTCCGATGTGCTGCGCAACGTGACCCGGTTCAGGATCCGCGCCGAATATGGTGCCGGCGATGATTCCTCCGCGATCACCAACATCCATCTGGAGTGAGCTAAACCCCGTTCAGCATCCACCCGATCGCCACAACCTGCGGCACAGTGAGGAGCGGCAAGAGCAGGGCGGCTTTCAGGCGTCCTGTCACCTCTTTGAGCACCAGAATCTCGGTGTAATCGGTCGCCGCACCCGCCATAAGGAAGGTGAAGGCGTTCCCCGGCGCCTGCGCGCGGGTCATCAGATCGGCGGCAATGGGCACCGAGCCTTCCGAGCACACCTCGATGATCGTCGCGGCGACAAGCGTTGTCAGCAGTCCCAGGAAGGTTGCCCCGAACCATGTGGCGAAAATCTCCGTCGGCACGGTCACCTGAATGAGCGCGGCAAGCACGACGCCAAAGAACAGCCAGCGCAGCACCATCCGGCTGGCGGTCACCGAGCGGCGAGCGATATCCTTGGCAAAGGCCCAATCATAGCGCGTGGCTTTGATCCCAGTCTTCGCCTCGCGCCAGACATGGAAGTTCTCCGGCAGATCGATGCGTTTGGCGTTCGGCTTCACCTTGCCGGCGCGCTCCAGCGCCTCGACGATCAAGCCAGTCGCGAACGCGATCACCAGCGAGGCAAGGATGAACACCACCATCCAGCCCCAGCCCATCATCAGGCCGATGATGATCGTCAGCGACAGCGAGTTCCACGGCGAGGCAATGAGAAACGCAAACACCTGCCCCAGCGAGGCGCCGCGCTCATAGAGCTTGGCACCGACCATCAAGACGCCGTGATTGCAGAGATCGAGGAAAAACCCGGCAAGCACCGCCCGGCCCAGACTTTTGGCCCCTTGATCGCGACCGATCACGCCGATCACGAACTCGCGCGGCACCCGGTCGATCAGGCCAACGGCCACCATGCCGATCAGAATGCCCCACCACATCAGGTTCATCATGTCGCGAACCGAATGGGTGAAATGACCAAGACCCCAAAGGTCGGTGTGGTCGAGGAAAAACGAAGCGGCATAGGCCACCGCGATCGTCAGCCCCGAGCCCCAGAGCAACAGGTCCAGCTTGCGCTTGGCTGGCTTGGCATCGCTAGTGGTTTGCGCGCTGCCGCAGCAGCTTGCAGCCTTCTTCACGGCCGGTGCGGGCGCAACGGACTGGGCGCCGCCACAGCAAGAGGCAGCCTTTTCCATGGCGGGCATCGGGTGATCTGACGAGTGATTTGAACGTTCCATGTGCCCTAGATAGGGCTTCCAGTCGCTGGAAGGTCAAGGGCTTTTGAGAGAACGCCTGTCGTGTGGGTCCGCCCCAGTCACCGGACTGACCGGTCAGTCCTCACGCTCTGAGTCATCCCAGTCCGGCTTTTGGTGAGCGAGTGGCACATCGACGGTGAGCCAACCGGCCAGTTCACGGCGCAAACGCCGGTCGTCCGAGCCACCAACAGTCTCTACCAGAATTTCCATCAGATTGCGGTCTGCACCAGCCAGCACGGCATAAACGGCATGTTCGCGCAGCAGCGTATCGGCTTTGTCATTCTTGATGACCGGAAGCAGAAGCTTTTCAGCCTGTTCTCGATCGATCTGCACCAGCGCGTAAACAAGGCTGATCTGGATGCCGAGCACGCCCTCCTGCATCAGCTCAGGCGCAAGCTTGAAGAGGTCCTGGCATTGCAGGCGTCCGAGCAGGTGAACCCCGCGCGCCCGGCGTTCGGGGTCGAGATTGGAGGACGGGCCGACCAGATCGAGCAAGGTCGCACACCCGTCCGCACCATAGAACGCTGCTTCAGCGATCACGCCTTCATCGCCCTCCGGCGCATCCAACAAGGCGGCGATCCCATCACCCGACGGGCCAAAGGGCTTGCCATTACCGTCTGTCTTCGGCGTGTCTGGGGTCATGAAAGCATCTCCTTGCCCGCCAACGGATCACGGTCCTGCCGGTGGCGCGACGGCACCGGAAAGATAGGCTGCCCGCGACCGGCAAACCGCAATCTGCGGCAAATGCAGGCCAATGGACGTCGAGAGCGTACCCTGGCCGCGCATCACATTGTCTGCGAACGCGACATGACCAAGGCCAAGCACATGGCCAAGTTCGTGAGCCAAGGTGATCAAGCTCAGACGCCAGCGATGGGCCGGATCGGCGGTACGGGTGCGCATGTCGGCGACGACCGCAAGCGGGATGACATCAGGGCGCGCCGGGAACGATCGCCGGGCATAGCCCCACGACCCATCGATCTCGTGCACCAAAAAGAGATTGATTGCTCCTGGTCGGCGCAGCGGGTTGATGGTGGCGTCGCGCAGACGCGCATCCGCTGGAAGCATCCGCGCCAAGCCCGAGGATGTCTGCGCGTCGATGCGCTCGACGAGTTCAAAGCGAACACCGCTCGATGCCCAAAGATCGTTCACTGTCGTCCCATCGCTGGCATCAACCGATGGATCGGCGACGAACATCGCGTCGATCTCCTGCCAGCTACGCTTGGTGCCATGGTTGCGGTCGATGTCAGGCGGACCGTCGGCATCCAGCGTGCCGCGAACGACAAATCCAGGGCCGCGGTCATGACGCGGAAACGGGCTGTCATCGTCGGGAAACCCCGGTTCGATCGAAAAGCCGCGATAGCGTTGGCCAAACAAACGGTGGGCGATGATCGGAACGGTGTAGAGGGGGCTGGGTGCGTCCATCAGAGCCTCCTCACGGCGCCGGCATTGGGTTGGCAACGCTCAAAAAGGTGGGCGGCGTGATGATTTGAAAGCGGCTGGTTTCGATCCGGTCGAGCGGATAGAGATCGTCCCACAGATTGTCGTCAAACCGGATCACAGAAATGGGCGCCTCATCGGGGTCGATCGCAATCACACCCCAGCGCTCGATGCCATCGGGTGTGCTCCTGGCAACCCCGCTCGATGATTGAAAAAGCGCGCCAAAATCATTGCCGCCAGCGCTGCTCCCGCCTCCGAAATCCGCCGATGCCCGCACCACAATCGGATTGACGTAATGGCCGCCAATTCGCTCAGGCGCGACGAACCGATTGCGTTCGACGACAGGAATGCCACTGAACAGGGGATTGTACTCGATCTCGAGCAGGCGATGCGCGGCCCAGGGCACAATGTCATTATCAGCCACGCGCACACCGCCCGTGACCTGGAACGTGAAGCCGTGTGACAGGGTGTTGCCGATGATCTCGGCATCGCCATAGGCGAAGATGTTGATGGCTTCGACCATGTTGCCCGGTCCGACCACCGCCCCCTCGCGCGATACCCATAGGTTCGTGAACATGCTGAAGGCGAGGTCGCCGATTTGAGAGGCTTCAAGCCTGGCATGATTGCGCACTTCACAACTGCCGGCGCCCCGCACGGCGATGTCCCGAACCAAAAGGCCACCCGGATCGCCATCAAAGCTTGGTCCCGCGGTCTCGAAGGTGCAGCGGGTCACCATGCCGGTGCAGCCGCGCAGCGCGACGCCAAAATTGGTGCCACGCCCATCGCGGAAGGTGCTGGCAAGCAAAACCAGATCGATGCTCGTCGCAAACAGGTTCAGCATCCAGCTCAGATCGTAGCGACCGCGCTCGTCCGGCGGGGCGCTCATGGTGCGATCGAAATCAACGGTTACGTCTTCCACCGTGCTGCGATCGTTCTGCACCCAAACGCCCATCATGCCGCGACAGGTGTAGGATGGCGCCGGGCGAGCGCGCACGGTGAGGCCGCGCATGGCCCGGCCCACATAGACCGCTTCGCCGCCCCAATAGGTGATCGGCGTCGGATCGGTGGTCGTGCGTGTCTCGCCGGTGAATTCGATGATGCTGCGTTCGCTGCCCGCACCAACGAGGTCATAACTGGGCGGCACGATGATCGGGAAGCCTTCGGCGGGCGGAGCATAGGTGCCGGCAGCAGCGAAGATGGTGCCAAGAAAACTGCCGGGCGGCAAACCGGACGCCAGCTCGACCACGGCCGCGCGTTCAGCGGCGCGTGCCAGGCTGCGATAGGGGGAGGCGGCCTGCCCACGAAAGTCGGCATCATCATCGGTACCGGTGGCGGGATCGACATAGATGTCCATATCCAGATCCCTCGCGATCGGACGGCGGCCTCCGGAAGGCCACGTATGGCCTGAAGACCTGGCAAACCCCACACTCTGCGCGGACCCAAGGGGCCAGACCTTTGGGGCAAAAATGGGGGAGAAGTTGTGCGCCATTATCTGATGGTGGCTTTGGTCGCTTTGGCCGGCCTTGTTTTGACACCGCTTGCAGGGCCTGCTCACGCGCAAAACTGCGTGCGCTGGTCAGAGGACCTGCCGACGAACGGCATCCTTGTCGAATACGTCACCGACATCACCGCCGAGGACCTCACCAACAGCCGTGGCGTGCAACTGACCGATTTTCGGGCGATTCTGCAGCAGGACCGATTCAACCATCATGAGCGCGGCGTTATCGACGGCAGCTATCTCGATGATGGCTCGTTTCGGCCGTTCCAGGGCGAAACCTATTTCACCAGCCGCGCACGCCGCCAGCATATCTCAGAAGGCGATTTCTCGCTCGTCTGCGCCGACCAACTCGAGGATTTGACCGATCAGATCGTGCGTGGCCGCCTGCAAGGCTTTCTTTTCGTGCGCGCCTATGGCGGCAAGGGCGAAGGCCTGCGCTTTTTCATCGGCCTGGTTGGGTAAACCCCTTGCCCGTGCCGCGCGGCAGCCTGCCAGCCTTAGACCATGGTCGCGCTTTGATGCGCATCAACGCCGCAAAACCGCATTCTGCGCCTTTTCACTCAACCAAAGGGCAAGGCGCCTTGTCTTGCTGCACTGCGGTGCTTGGGCTTAGAAAACAGGGCAGTGATGCCGCCAAGCCCTCACCAAGAAGAGCAGCGCACGTCAGATGACACCATTTTTCAGCGGGCCGACCGACACATCAAATCGGCTTGTCTGAGGGGAACGCACAAAGGGAACGCCAACATGAGTGAAGTTTATCCCGTGCCCGATGCCGTCGCATCGGCCGCCTTGATCGACAATGACAAATATCTGGAGATGTACGAGCAGTCGGTGAAGGACCCCGAGGGCTTCTGGGGCGAACACGGAAAGCGGCTCGACTGGATCAAGCCCTACACCAAGGTGAAGAACACCAGCTACGATCCGCACAATGTCTCGATCAAATGGTTCGAGGACGGCACGCTCAACGTATCGGCCAACTGTGTGGACCGCCACATCGCCACGCGCGGCGACCAGGTCGCGATCATCTGGGAAGGTGATGACCCGAACGAGCACCTGGAGATCACCTACAAGGAACTCGGCCAGCACGTGAACACCATGGCTGGCGTTCTGAAAAACGCTGGCGTCAAAAAAGGTGATCGCGTCACCCTTTATCTGCCCATGATCCCCGAAGCGGCCTATGCGATGCTCGCCTGTGCCCGTTTGGGCGCGGTGCATTCCATCGTCTTCGGCGGGTTCTCTCCAGACTCGCTGGCCCAGCGCATTGAAGGCTGTTCTTCCAAGGTGGTCGTGACAGCCGATGAAGGCCTGCGCGGCGGCCGCAAGGTGCCGCTGAAAGCCAATGTCGACAAAGCCGCCGAGTCAGCGCCGGTCGACGCCATCGTTGTGGTCAAGCGCACCGGCGGTGATGTCGCCATGCGGGACGGTCGCGACATCTGGTACCACGAGGCCGCCGAAAATGCGCCGGACTTCGTCGAACCGGAAGAAATGAACGCCGAAGATCCGCTGTTCATCCTCTACACCTCCGGCTCTACCGGCCAGCCAAAAGGTGTGCTGCACACGACTGGCGGCTATCTGACCTACGCCGCAATGACGCACCAATATGTCTTCGATTATCAGGACGGCGACGTTTACTGGTGCACCGCCGACGTCGGCTGGGTCACCGGCCACAGCTACATCGTCTATGGGCCACTGGCGAACGGCGCGACCACGCTGATGTTCGAAGGCGTGCCAACCTATCCCTCGCCTTCCCGTTTCTGGGACGTGGTGGACAAGCACAAGGTGAACATCTTCTACACCGCGCCAACCGCCATCCGCTCGCTGATGGGCGCTGGCGAAGAACATGTGAAGAAGACCGACCGCTCAACCTTGCGCATCCTCGGATCCGTGGGTGAGCCGATCAATCCCGAAGCCTGGTCCTGGTACTACAATGTGGTCGGCGAAGGCCGCTGCCCGATCGTTGACACCTGGTGGCAGACCGAGACCGGCGGCATTTTGATCACGCCATTGCCCGGCGCGACGGCGCTCAAGCCCGGCTCAGCAACACGGCCCTTCTTTGGCGTGCAACCGGCCCTGGTCGATGCCGAAGGGCAGATCCTTGAAGGCGCGACCGAAGGCAATCTCGTGATCACCGACTCATGGCCGGGGCAGATGCGCACCGTCTATGGCGACCATGAGCGCTTCGTGCAGACCTATTTCTCCACCTACAAGGGCATGTACTTCACCGGCGATGGCTGCCGCCGCGACGAAGACGGCTACTATTGGATCACCGGCCGCGTCGATGATGTGATCAACGTCTCCGGTCACCGCATGGGCACAGCTGAGGTGGAGTCAGCGCTGGTGGCGCATCCAAAGGTCTCCGAGGCTGCCGTCGTCGGTTATCCGCACGACCTCAAGGGCCAGGGCATTTATGTCTACGTCACGCTGATGGAGGGCGAAGAGCCATCGGATGATCTGCGCAAGGAGCTGGTCAAATGGGTGCGTCAGGAGATCGGGCCGATCGCCTCGCCGGATCTGATCCAGTTCGCACCGGGTCTGCCGAAAACGCGCTCGGGCAAGATCATGCGTCGCATCTTGCGCAAGATCGCCGAGGACTCGTTCGACAATTTGGGCGACACCTCAACGCTTGCCGATCCGGGTGTTGTCACCGATCTGATCGACAACCGGCAGAACAAGAGCTGACTATAGGTTCAGAGCACACAATACCGAAGGCGGGCCCAGTGCCCGCCTTTTTTGTTGAGTCAAAATACAGTATAATCCATTGATCGAGATAAACGATATAGATGTCACCCCGAATGCATAAGTAGGAAAAGTCTATGGCCACGTTTTTTCCTGATGCAAATGATGAAGCTGAGCGCCAAAGCTTACAGCCACCCGAAGAAGAACTGTTGGTAGAAATCCTCACTGCATCTCGCGCGCAAGCAATGGCTGAAACTCAAGAGGAAGAAGATGTCTTGTTCCTCGATTGCATGGAGTTTTTCCTCGATGACGTCCGCACGCGCGGTTTCAGCGGAAACCGATGGCCGTCTGGCATTTTGATTTATGATTTTGCCAACGATGTCAGCCCCGCCAACCAACAGAATTTCGTCGAAGCTGCACAAGAGTGGGGCAAGGTTGCCAATGTGTCATTTCAGCGGAGAACCAATGAAGTTGGCTATGTTTTGGTTCAAAATGGGATCGGCAACAGTGCCACGGTTGGCTACAGTGGGAGAAAACAGAACCTGCGCATTGCCGAATGGCACAAAAAGTTCGTGATCGTCCATGAGATCGGCCACTCCTTAGGGCTGGATCACGAACACTGCCGCAAAGATCGTGACATTTATGTCGACATCATTGAGGGCAATATTGCTCCCGGCTACGAGGTGAATTTCAAAATTCGAAACGTCGTGAGCTACTCAGACTATGACTTCAAGTCGTTGATGCATTATGGGCCTCGCGATGCCTCCAAGGACGGCATCAGCCCAACTATCATGGCTCAACCTGCCTACGCAGATCAGGCGCAGTACATGGGAAACCGGTCTTTCATCAGCAATGATGACGCCGCTGGCATGGCGGTCCGCTATGGTCCACCGCAAGCAACGAGTTGACGCACAATAGTTGCGCCATACCTTCATGGGTCTATTGGCACTGCTGCCAATCATGATCAGCAGGGGGTACGACCCATGCATCCCGTGGTTACCGCGACACTTGCAGGCCTGTTCACGCAGTGGAGCAGGGGGCGGCTGACGCCCCTACCCTTTGTCTTCTTATTCGCGGTTGCCATGGCAGCGACCTATCTCTTCAGCTTCGTCTTTCTTGCCACCATCGGCAGCGCTGCCGCGTTGGAATCAAGTTATGCATCAAGCGCCGGGCGCACCTACGACGCCCTGCCCTGGGACAGTGCCAGCCTTTGGTTATCGGTTACGTTGCTTGGCATGTCGGTAGCGGCATGCGGCAATATCATGGCCAAGCGCATTCGCGACATGGGCCTGCCAGGGGGATTGGCCACCTGCATGCTGGGGATCATGATGCTGGTGTTCATTGGCGGCGGCTCGACCCTCCAATGGGCGACCAATCTGTTTGTCTTTTCGGTGTTTGTCGCGCTGCTCACGATCCCGACCGATAGGCTCGAAGCCGGATCAGGCTTACCCAAGCCGCGCGACGGGAACGATCAATGCTAGCGGTTACGCCACGCTCTCGCGCACCCATTTCGCATAGCCTTCACTTGCCGCTTTCGCTGGAAGGACCAAGAACTCCGGCTCGTCATAGGGATGATTGGTGCGGATGAACGCTTCCAAGTCACGGGCACGCAGCATCGTGGTTTTAGCGGTGAGCAGATGCTCGGCTTCTTCCTCCACCGCACCATCCCAGACATAGGTGGATGAGATGCGCACCTGCTGAACGCAGGCTGCGAGGCGTTTTTCGACGACCTCTTTAGCAACGGCACGCGCCTGCTTGGCATCGGCATAGGTCACCTGCACACAAACCAAGCGGTCCGGTGACTCATCTTGCATCAGTTCCACGGTATTTTCTCCCTTGCCAACGCGTTGATTCGGCACCACTCTCTTCTTGTTTTCAACAACCGAAAGGAGGTGACTGATGTCGAGCGATTTTTATGGCCAGGTTAGAACTGGTGGTGAAGCGAGCGGGTCAGAGCAGCCTCTGAGAGCGCGCTAATCCACACCATTGGCGGCGCGCCCGGTTGGGTATGCCGTCGAAACAGGTTTGATCCTGGACAAAAAACGCGGGGGGCTGACCACATTGGTCAGCCCCTTTCTTGTTGCGCGGTTGGGCCGAAGGCCCAGAGCAGAAAAAACAATTGCGGTTGGGCCGAAGGCTTGGGACAAAAAACAACTGCGCCATCGCTGTCATCTCGGAAGCCGGAGGCTATGAAGGATCGGTCCCAATCAGAGGGTGTGCCAGATCCCGGCTCAAGGCCGGGATGACGATAGGTGAGGAGGTGCGCCGCCTACGCCTGATCCTTCAACAGCGCTTTGCGGGCCGCTTCGCGATGCTCATCGGTGATGTGGGCACGCATAAGCGCCAAAACGCCCATGATCACTGCCGCATCATCGGTGAAACCAAGGCCCAGGATGAAGTCCGGAATACCGTCCAGCGGCAGCACGAAATAGCCAAGCGCGCCTAAAAGCGTGGCGCGCACGCGGGTCGGCGTTTCGCGGTCGAGC
Organism: Hyphomicrobiales bacterium; assembly: GCA_046290415.1. GTDB lineage: Bacteria > Pseudomonadota > Alphaproteobacteria > Rhizobiales > MH13 > MH13. The sequence goes on along the minus strand of JBKAGN010000036.1, from coordinate 21,559 downwards.
GCGCAATAATAGGCCGCCACCAACTCATCCATAAACGGGATACTGCCGGCCGCCTTGCGCACCGTCACCCAGAAGTCGCGACGCACCCGCGCCTCATCTTTGTCGAATTGCGTGCGTTCATCCTCGCCGAGCACATCGCCATCGACGCCGGCCCTGCTCGGATCATCATTCGCGGTGGTGGAGGCGGTCTCAGCGCTCATCAAAGGGTCCTCTTGATTTCCAGGTCGGGGCGGTATGTGGGGACGCTCGAAGACAATCGCAACGTCTAGGCGCAGGCATCGAACGCCTTGGCAAGCGCGATATCCTTCTCCGTGACACCGCCCGCATCATGAGTGGTGAGCGTGACATCGACGGTTTTGTAGACATTGGACCATTCAGGATGATGGTCCGCCTTTTCCGCCTCAAGCGCCGCTTTGGTCATGAAGCCGAACGCTTCGACGAAGTTTTTGAACACGAAGCGCTTCTCTAGGGCCTCACGGCCTTCAACCAGGCTCCAGCCCTCCAGCTTGGCAAGGGCGGCGGATCGATCAGCGTCAGATAGGCGGGGCATGGGCACTCCTTCAGGCAAAGAGGGTCAGGCAACAAGGGGATAGTCTTCTTCCACCACATAGGGCCCGCCACCCACCGAGTCTCGCGAAGAGTAGAGAACGAAGCGATCGACCTCGAAAGAAAGGTTCATGATACCGCCGCGCAGCGACAGCCAATGGGCCACGGCGCCGGGCTGCAAGCCGCGGCACCGGGCCAGCGTGATGTGGGGGATGAACGTGCGCCGTTCGGGCTTAAGACCCAGGCGCTGCATGATGCGCTCCTGCTCGCCCTGCAGATCCGCCAGCTCCTGCGTTGGCGCGATGCGCACGAACACCGAATGCGGCTTGTTGCCACCAAACGACCCCAGGCCATCAAGCGTCAGCGTTATGGGCCCGTGGCGCACACGATCCAGCGCCGACACAACTTCGCGGGCGATCGTGTGATCAACATCGCCGATAAATCGCAGCGTGATGTGGAAATTGTCCCGGTCGATCCACCGCGCGCCGTGCAGGCCGCCCTGAAGCAGAGCGAGTTGATCGGCCACCACACGCGGCAACTCCAATCCAGTGAACAAGCGCGGCATTCGATCTCCCTCCCTCCCCATGGTGATGACCTGGACGAACCAAATCAATGGCTGGTACTGCCGCGAATCCTGCAGATCCTGTGTGAATCCCATACGACAACCGGCATTCGAAGTGGGGATAGCCCCTTGTTGCTGCAAGATCAGTGCGGGAAGCTCTGGGCGAATGAAAGTTTTTGGCGTTGCCCGTTGACTCCAAAAACGTTCTGAGTCGCGCCCTTTGAAGAACAAAGCTGAAACACTGACCTAACGCGCGCGACAGTTTACGTTGCAAAAGGTTAACGCCGGACGGGCGGCCATTGGTTGGCCGATGGCCATGATCGCCAAACCAACGACCATACCGTGTCTTTCTTGACTGGGCAGCGACCATGGGACCGAAGCGCTGGCCTGTCCCATTTTGGATCAAGGCATCGCTTCCATGCCGCCGCGCAATTGTAACGGCGGTGCAACAATGCCCAAAGCTCGGTCAGGCAATATGACCAGTGTGTAAACGCCGGCGCCCCAGCGAGAGGAAGCTCGTTAACCGGCGTTCAATCTTGCTAACTGCCGAGAACAAAAGGAGGAATCATACCGTCAAACGGAATGATGATGAGTCCAAGTATGAATCAAAGTGCGAACAAAGCCGCAACCACCTTTGGAGTCGCGATTCGTTCCACCCGCCCGATTCGGACCGAATTCACGCGATTCGCAGCCGACAAGCACGGCGCTTTCATCGAAGCCCGCGTTGCATCGCGTCGCAGCAATTGCCTTCGGCCACACACATGGATAGGAACGGGCCGTCTTCCACCGACGAGCAGCGGGCCCGCGTGCCACCGACCCTCAAAGCCCTTTACCGCCGCGTCTTCCCATCCCGCCTGGAAGCGCGCACGGCCTACTTCCAGCCGCCGCTGATCGGTTGGCGACGGCGGCTGCATGCCTGGTTCGACATGCTGGCGATGGATCATGGCTTCATCCGCTACGTCTACACCAACTTCCACAAGGTGGACGACCAGCTCTACCGCTCCTCGCAGCCGCTGCCGCATCAGGTGCGCCAATGGCAGCGCATGGGCGTGAAGACGATCATCAATCTGCGCGGCGGCATGCAATATGGCTCCTACCCGCTGGAGGTTGAGGCGGCCGAGCAAGCCGGAATCGCCTTTGAGGGACTGCAGTTGCGGTCACGCGCGCTGCCTGACGTTGCCCAGCTGGAGAAGCTTGAAACGTTGTTGAAATCTATCGCCTATCCGGCGGTCATTCACTGTAAGGCAGGCGCCGACCGGGCAAGCCTCGGCAGCGCGCTCTATTTTCTCATCCTGCACAATGATCATGAGCGCGCGCTTGGTCAGATGACGCTGAAATATGGCCATATCAAAGGCTCCAAAACCGGTATTTTGGACGCCATGGTCGAGACCTATGTGCGTGACGGCGTGCCCAAGGGGCAGACTTTCATGCAATGGGTTCGCGACGGCTACGATCCGCAGGCCATTGCCGCCGCCTTCAAGCCGAAAATGCTGTCCTCGTTTCTTGGCGACACGGTTCTTCATCGGGAATAAAAAAGGCGCGGTCGCCCGCGCCTTTGCTCATAAGCTGGAGACGCTCGGCCTCAGCAGTACGGCGCTCCACGCCCATAGCCGGAAGCATCAGTGATGTTGCCATTATCGGAGTCGGTCAAATTGGTGTAGACGCCGCCATCACCGCGCGGGCAGCTGCCTGAATCCGTCCAGGTGCCATTGTCGACATCGGCTGCCGCAGCCTGGGTTGGCATCAGCGTCGCGCCCACAGACCCAGCCGCCATAATGCCCAAAAAGGTCCGGCGTCCCAGAGAGCGCTTGGTCGTGATGTCGCTATCGCCCAGCATTTTGGTTTGCTTTTTTGGTGTATCACTCATTGGAAATCCTCAGATGCACCCTGACGGGCATAGCAGGGCCCCTGCGCCTTCCGGCACCGCAGCCTTAGGTTAGACGGGTGTTCAATAAATCAATATGTCGAAGCGGAGACTTAACAGTAAGGCGCGCCGCGCCCATTGTTAGCCCAATCGCTTGGATCGGAGTCGGTCAAACCTGAGCCATGCCGGCCACCGCCAGCTGGATCGGAGCCGGTTCCAAGATCATTGTCCGTTGCGCCCTGCTGAATGGGGCCGCGTGGACAACCGCCTGCATCCTGCCATGGCCGGCCATCGGCGTCGGCGGCGGCAGCCTGTGTTGGCGCAAGCACGGCGCCAGCCGAACCAGCGGCCATGATGCCCAGGAAAGCGCGTCGCCCAACACCACGTTTGGTCGTGATGTCCGACTCGACGAGTGTGTCGGTTTTTTTCTTTGTTTTGTCAGCCATATTTGGCTCCCCCAAATCTAACGCAATCGCGAATGCCCTCGCGCGCAACAGTACGCCCGTCTACCGCAAAGCGTCAATGCAGGGCTATGCAGCGTGACGTTGCATCGGCCTGGTCAAGGCGCTACCCCTAAACGCCGGAAAAACAAAAAGAAGATCGGGGACTGCGATGGAACACGCAACGCTGGATTTCGACTGGTCGATAGCGCCGCTCAAACGCCAAGCCTTTTTCGACGAAAGCTTTGAGAAAAAGCACGTGGTCGTGCACCGAAACGATCCCACCTACTACAGCCAGCTTGTCTCCGTGGACGACATTGATCGCGTGGTGACAACCATGGGCCTCAGCACCCCTGAGGTGAATGTGGTGCAAGCCAATGCAAGCATAACGCCGGCCGATTTCGCCTATGAATCCGGCTTTATTGATGCTGTGCGGGTCAACCAACTGTTTGCCGATGGCGCGACGATCATTTTGTCCAGTCTGCAGGAGCGCCTGCCCACACTGGCGCGCTTCTGCCGGGCCCTGGAAAACGTCTTTTCCTCGCGCATCCAAACCAACATCTATCTCACGCCAGCCAACAGCCAGGGCTTTCCCTCCCACTATGACAGCCACGATGTGCTGGTTTTGCAGGTCGAAGGCACCAAGGAATGGCGGATCTACGATCATCCGGTGGAACTGCCGCTGGCGACCCAAGCCTTCAATCGGGAAGAAACGCCAATCGGTGAGGTCACCGACCGGTTCGTGCTGGAACCTGGCGACATGTGCTATGTGCCGCGCGGCCTGACCCATGATGCCGTGGCGACCGATCAAACCTCACTGCACATCACCACCGGTCTGTTGACCCGCAGCTGGGCGGACTTGGTCACCGAGGCGGTGGTGGCAGTCGCGCACCGCGACCCGGCATTCCGTGCCTCTCTGCCTCCAGGCCATGCCCGCGGCGATTTCGACATGAGCGCCATGGAAGCGACCTTCGCCGACCTTCTCCAACGCCTTCAAAGCGAAGCAAGCTTGCCAGACCTTGTGAATGACATTCGCTCCGAGTTCATCAGCAATCGTGTGCCGCGTGTGCCTGGTCAGATGCGCCAGCTCGCGCGCCTGGCCGAACTGACCGCTGACTCAGAAGTTGGCGCCCAGCCGCAACTGATCTTCCAGCTTCAGGATCGCACCGACCGCGAAGGCACGCAGAAGGTGCAGATCAGCTGTCAGGGGGCGGAGATTTTCCTGCCAGCCCACACCAAACCGGCGCTAGAGACCTGCCTGACAAACCAGCGGTTCAAGATCCGTGACCTACCCGGCCATCTGGACGACGATGGCAAACTGGTGCTGGTCAAACGCCTCATCCGCGAGGGGCTTATGGTCAGCCACGCCTAACTGGCAACGCCTACCGCAGCATACCCAGCAGCCCATCGCCTTCATGGCGAAGGCTGGCGAGCCGTTGCAATTGTCGGCCCTTGCACGGTCTGGTTGACGAATCTCAATCGTTCGCCCGGCTTGCTCGCGCACCCTTGGGACCGATGGGTCCGGGGTCAGGCAAATACCCATGGTTCCCATCGAGAAGATTCAAGGGGCGTATTGGGGGGCGGAAAACAATGACGAGCGCGAAAAGCGTTGCTGCAATGGCGTGGGGTTTGGCCCTGGGGCTTGCCTTTGCTCAGTCACCAGCCATGGCCGGAGGCTACGACACGGGCGAACGCGACTGGGACGCACTCTTCATCACCAGCCAGACCGTGGCGGTGGAAACGCAAGTACGCCATATCATGCCCGATCGCGATCTCAGCAATGTTGCGCCCAGTGCGGGCGCAGGCACAGGCAACCTGCTCGCCTTGGTTGCTGCTGGAAACACAGCTGCGCCGGAGGCTGAAGCCTTCACGGTCTTTCGCGCCAGCGCCATCGGTCGTGCCGGCGATCATCTTCGGTGTATGGCGTCCTTCCGCCAGCCTTGGGAGGGCCATGCCAATTATGGTCCTGAGTGGTTCGCCGCTGAGGCCGTAATCGAACAACATTTTTCGTCCCAGGATTATGGGCTAACCTGCGCCGGAACCCATCAAGTCGAAACCGGACAAGTCAGCTTCCTTGGCGGCCTGTCGTACCAACATGCCCGTTTTGAGCTCACGCAGGCGGTGGTGAATGGTGGCGGAACGCAATCTTTCACGGATGTCGATGATTGGAGCTGGGGGTGGCGGGTTGGCCTTGCCTACGAGATTCCAGAATACGCCTTGCGGGCGAGCTTGATCTACAACTCCCAAGTCGATTACGACATGGAAGGCACCTTCACGTCACCGATTTTCGGCGGCGCCGTCAGAACGAGCGGTTCGATTTCCATGCCACGATCGCTCGAGTTGGAGGTCCAGTCGGGTGTGGCAACAGGCTGGTTGGCGTTCGGTTCAATCCGTTGGACCGACTGGAGTGTCGCTGATGCAATGATCCTGACATCACCTGGGTTAGGCCAAGTCAGTGGATTGGAGCTGCAATGGCATGACAGCTGGACGGTAACGGCAGGTGCTGTCCACCAGTTCAATGAGCAGTTGGCTCTGACCGGCAGTCTGACCTGGGATCAGGGGGCGACCAATGGCTTCACCCCACAAACGGACACTTGGGTCGGCGCGCTCAATGCCGTCTACAACCCAAATGGTTATGCCCAACTGGTTGTCGGTGGGTCGGCTGGCCTCATGACATCTGGCTCCTATTCAACGGACATATTGGCCAATGGAAATCCCAATCCGCTCGGCTACACCGCGACCTTCGGCAATGACTGGGTGTTTGCGCTGAGCGCCGCCCTGAAGATCAATTTCTAACGCCGTTCAGTCCGGCATACCGACCAACCCGTCACGGCCAACGCTCATATGCTTTGGGGCATCGTTCGACGCGGGACGCACGCGAATCGGGATCGACTTGAACGAAGGCGTGCGGCTGGGTTCATCGCGATGATCAAGCGCGATCAGCGGCTGGGTTTCCGGATAGTACGACGCGCAGCATCCCTTGGGCAGATCGTAAGCCACAAGGGTGAGCGCGTAGACGGCGCGGGCGTCGTCCATGGCGTTGACCAGATCGACGCGATCCCCCTCAGCAAAGCCTAAGCGTTTGATGTCCTTGGCATTCATGAACAAAATGTCACGCCGTCCAAAGATGCCGCGATAGCGATCATCGAGCCCATAGATCGTGGTGTTGTACTGATCGTGGCTGCGCACCGTGGTGAGCTTCAGCACATCGGGATCATCGAGCACCACATCTTCTTCCAAACCAGGGAAGGGCAAAAACAGCGCTTTGCCTGATGGCGTGTTCCAGACGCGTGAAGCAGCAGGATTGGGCAGAAGAAAGCCGCCGGGATCCTGAATGCGGCGGTTGAAATCTTCAAAGATCGGAAAAACCGCCTCGATCTTGTCGCGGATCAGATTGTAGTCGCCGACCATCGCATCCCAGTCGACATGCGCCTCGCCGACTGTCGCTTTGGCAATCCCGGCAACGATGGCGGGCTCGGAGCGCAGATGCGGTGAAGCCGGATCGAGAAAGCCCTTCGAGGCGTGCACCATCGACATGGAATCTTCCACGGTTACGCTCTGCTCGCCGCTTGCCTGAACATCTTTTTCGGTGCGCCCCAGGCACGGCAGAAGGTAACTCGCAGCCCCCTCACCTTGCCCAATCAGCAGATGCGAGCGGTTGAGCTTTGTGGTGATGTGCACCGCCAGATCGAGCTTGCGAAACCCCTCGATGCAATCCTGCGGGCTGGGCGAGGCGATCGCCAGATTGCCGCCAAGGCAGATCGCGGCCTTTGCCCGGCCATCGACCATCGCTTCGATGCTTTCCACCACCGAATGGCCATGCACGCGTGGCGGCTTGAAGCCAAAAACCTGCTCCATGCTGTCGAGCAAGGATTCAGGCGGTTTTTCATTGATTCCAACCGTCCGGTCGCCCTGAACATTCGAATGCCCGCGCAAGGGGCAGATGCCGGCGCCGGGCCGGCCCATATTCCCCTTCAAAAGCAGCAGATTGGCGATCTGCTGGACATTCTTCGAACCGGACCGGTGCTGGGTAACGCCCATGCCGTAGCAGATGATCGTCGCCTTGGATCGCGCATAGATCGCAGCAACCTCTTCCATCGCCTCGCGGGTCAGACCAGAGGCTTTTTCGATCGCGTCCCAGGGCGCGGCCTCGGCATCCGATGCCAGTGCCTCAAACCCTTCGGTGTGCTCCTCGATAAAGACGCGGTCCAATGCGTCCTCACCAGCCTCATCCAAGGCAATCATTGCCTTGATGATGCCTTTGATGGCCGCCGCATCGCCGCCGATCTTCACCTGATAGAAAGTCTGGGCCAGATCGGTCGATTGCCCCGTCGCCATCTCGGCAATGTGCTGCGGTGACTGGAACTTTTCCAGCCCCCGCTCCTTCATCGGATTGAACACCAGGATCGTCGCCCCGCGCTTCACCGCATCGCGTAGCGTGCCCAGCATGCGCGGGTGGTTGGTGCCTGGATTGTGACCGATGGAAAGGATGAGATCGGTGTGCTCGAAATCCTCAAGGCTCACCGTGCCTTTGCCGACGCCGATGGACTGCGGCAGGCCAACCGATGTCGGTTCGTGGCAGAGGTTGGAGCAGTCGGGAAAGTTGTTCGTGCCATAGAGGCGCACAAAAAGCTGGTAGAGAAACGCCGCCTCATTGGACGTGCGGCCGGACGCGTAGAATTCGACCATGTTCGGGTCGGGCAGGGCGGCAAGCTGCGCGCCGATGGCCGAAAAGGCCTCGCCCCACTCCACCGGCACGTAGCGATCGGCAGCCGCATCGTACCGCATCGGATGGGTGACGCGGCCCTGCGCTTCGAGCCAATGATCGGATTTCGCCCAAAGCTCCGCGACGGTGTGTGCGGCAAAGAACGCCGGATCAACCCGCTTGGCTGTTGCTTCCCAGACCACGGCCTTGGCGCCGTTCTCACAAAACTCAAAGCTGGACGTGTGTTTGGGGTCAGGCCAGGCGCAACCGGGACAATCGAACCCATCGGGTTGGTTGGTCTTGAGCAGCGTAGCCGCGCCTTCGGCGATCCGTTGCTCCTTGCGCAGCGACTTGGCCACCGAGCGCAGTGATCCCCATCCACCGGCAGGCGCGTCATAAGGGCGGACACCTTCAGGCGGTCGACCATCCGATTTCTTCTCGCTCATACGGCAATCTCCTGCGGACCTTGCCGCGCCTCGGTGAACTGAACCATGCCATCCTGGCGGGCGAGCGCGATCACGGTGAGCCCCGCCTCGTCAGCCACCCGTAGCGCCAAACCGGTCGGCGAAGCCATCGCCACGAGCGTGGAAAATCCGGCGCGTACGGCCTTCTGGACCATTTCATAGGAACAACGGCTGGTGAGCAGGCAAAAGCCTTCAGCCGGATCGGGCGGTTCTGGCAAACCCATCAGAGCCCCGATCAATTTATCAAGCGCGTTGTGCCGACCGACATCTTCGCGCAGCACCATGATCGTGCCATCCGTTGAGCAAAAGGCCGCAGCATGGGCGCCCTTGGCGGTGTTCGCCTGGTGCAGGGCGCCAAGCGCCTTACCCATGACATCGAAAGACAAGGCCAAGCCCGCCGGCGCCAACGGCAAAGCCCGCCGCGCCTCATCCAGCGTGCGCACGCCGCAAATCCCGCAGCCCGACCGCCCCGGAACCGTGCGTTGGCCGGCCTGCTGTTCACGACGCAGCAAAGCGGCATACTCCGTACCATGGAGCGTCACCTGCGCGACCAGGCCGCCCTCTGCCTCACGCACTGACAAATCCTTGATCGCGCTGGAATCGTCGACGATCGCTTCGGTCAGCGAAAACCCAAGCACGAAGTCGTGCAAATCATCCGGCGAAACCATCATCGTGGCGTAGGCGGTACCGTTGAAACGCAGCTCAAGCGGCACTTCCTCGGGGACATCAAGGGCCACGCGCTGGCGTCCGCCAGCCGTTTCTCGCCATGCCTCAACCGTGCCACTGACCGCCACGCTCACTCCCTTGGTACGCCTCAAATCCAGTTGCGTCGGACGCCTCACATCAAATTGCGCCATCGGGCTCCGGCTGTCCATGATCCCGCGCAAGCCAGTTGACGACAGCGAGGGCATGACGCTCTTTGGCGCATCCATTGGCTTTGTCGGCTATGGCTCAATCGTGCGCGAAGTCCACCGCTTGCCTCCGCCCTTTGACCGAAAGGTCAGCACCCACGATCCATGGCTGCCTGAAGCGCGTGCCCGGGACGCGCGTATCGCTTGTCGATCTCGAAACGCTGATGGAGAGCTCGCGCTGTCTGTTCATCGCGGCAGCGCCAACGCGCGACAATCGCACCTGATCGGCGATCTACTTTGAAAGGTTTTCAGCTGGTTCCGGGCAATGAAAGACCCCCGACATTTCAACCGTGCGGCGAGCCTTGATGCCTCAGCCTTGGCCGGCGTCGGTGACGTTACGGCGGTCGAGGATAGGGCAGTAGAACGCGCCTAAATCCTCCCTTTAAACTGTGCACCGGGCAACATCTGTCGTGCGGTGAAGTCACGCGCCTGCAACTTTAACGCGAATACATGAGAGTTCCTGCACTTAACGCGTTCGTAATACTCCCTATCGGATAAGTCCTTACCAATTGGGCGAGTTAGTCTGGGTAGGGAAACCAATGAAACGACAATCCGTAGTCTGGGCGTCAGCCCTCCTCGTGGCCAGTTTGGCGCAGTCGAGCAGCGTGGCCTTCGCCAACGATCCGGGCATCGCGCCCAATCCTGAGCGGCTGATCAGCGCTGCTTTCATCGCGGAGACCCGCGACTGGCTGGCCAATCCGATCGTCGGCATGTCCGTCGAGGCGCAAAACGCGGCGCGCGGAACACTGGACGACGCTGCCATCGAAACACTCGATCAGCAGTGGCGCGCCGAGCGCGAACAGGCCGACAAACCGTTGATCGCCTCGACGCTGTCGAGCCCGTTATCGACCTATCTCACACGCGTCCAGGCCGGCGCCCTCGGTCTTTTCACCGAGATTTTCGTAGTCGACGCGAATGGCCTGAACGTTGGCCAAAGCGCCGTCACCGGCGATTATTGGCAAGGAGACGAGGCCAAATTTCAGAACACCTTCCCCAACGGTCCGGACGCGGTCTTCATCGATGAAGCTGAATGGGATGAGGACCGCCGCATTTGGCGAGCGCAGCTCAACCTCAGCATCCCCAATGAAGACGGAACGCAGGCCATCGGCGCCGCCACCGTTGAAGTGAACCTGACCGAACTCCAGCGCCGCGGCGCCGGCAGCTAACCGACAGGACCTGACATCATGATTTCCAATCTTTCCATTTCCAAGAAAGCCGGTTTTGCCTTTGTCGGGCTCGCCCTAATTGCGGCGACAGCCGGCACGGTCTCGATCCTCAGCATTCAGGAATCTCGACAGACCGCCGAACAGTTCATGGAGGTCAACGACTTCGCCCGCGATATGGAGGATCTGCGCAACGATATTCTCGACCAGGTCCTTGCCGCGCGCACCTTTGTTATGACCGGCGACCAGAGCCTGGATGATCGCAGCCAAACGCTGAAAGGCGACATCACGGCCATCTTCAATGAATTGGAGGCCGAATCCTCCGATGTGGACACTCGGTTCACCGCTCGGGTGCAAGAAATTCGTGCGACTTGGCAAACTTGGTTCGCCGACCATGCCGAGGTTCAGTTCTCGCTGATGCGCGATCCGATGACCGTCGATCTTGCCCGCGCCATGGAAACAACTGGCCAGGGTGAAGCGCTGCTTGATCCGATGTTCGGCGCCTTTAGCGCGCTGGCGTCCGACGTCGAAGCGCGCAACGGCGAGCTTTTGGCAGCAAAGAAGGCCGCTCTTTCACGCGCCTCCATGGTCACCATCGTTGGTAGCGTGCTCATCACATTGCTCGCCGCCTTGTTCGGCATCCTGCACTACATTTTGATCTCGCGGCCCATCCGTCGCTTGACCACAACCACCGAACGCTTGGCCAACGGTGAGATCGAGCATGAGATCGGCTTCCGCGATCATGGCGATGAAATCGGCACCATGGCGGATGCGCTGCGTATCTTCCGCGACAACCTTCTGCGAACGGCAGCGTTGGAAGAAGAAACGGCCGGCCAACGTGAAAAAGCCGAGCAGGAACGCCGGGCGGTGCTCAACGACATGGCCGAACGCTTTGAATCCACCGTTCTGACGGTCACTGAATCGATGATCGAAGAGTTCGACCGTCTTAACGCGTCGGCCACCGAGATGTCGGGCCTGGCCGAATCAACCGCCGAACGCTCGCAAAGCGTTGCCAACGCGTCAGCTGATGCGACCGACAACGTCAACACCGTGGCCAGCGCCACCGAGGAACTGACGGCATCGATCGCTGAGCTGAACCAGCAGGTGACCGGCGTGTCATCGGCGGCCGGCGATGCCGCAGGCGGCGTCGATCGCTCCAACCAGTCGGTAAGCCGTCTGCAAGAAGTGGTTGCGCGCATCGGTGACGTCACCAAGCTGATCACCGACATTGCTGAGCAGACCAACCTTCTGGCGCTCAATGCCACCATCGAGGCAGCGCGCGCCGGTGAAGCCGGCAAAGGCTTTGCGGTTGTGGCCTCCGAGGTGAAGGCCTTGGCCGAACAGACCGGCAAAGCGACCGAAGAAATCGACGCTCAGATTTCGGAGATGAAACTGGCAGCCGATGATTCCATCGACGCCACCGCATCAGTGGCTGACATGGTCAAAGACATTGCCGAGCGCACATCGGCCATGGCAGCTGCCACCGAGCAGCAGAACGCGGCTACCGCAGAAATCGCCCGCAACGTCTCCGAGGCCGCAAACGGCACCTCCACGGTGACCAACGCAATGGGCGAGATGAGCGAGGCTGCCTCAAGCACCGGTCAGATGAGCGCAACGATGAGCACATCCATTCAGGATCTGCATGGGCGCTCGCGGTCGATGCGCGAAGCGATGAGCGAGTTCCTCACCAAAATTCGCGAAGCCGCCTAAAACCAAAATTGGGGATCGTCATCTGGCGATCCCCTTGCCTCTTCCTCGCTGACAGGTCACCCTGTCGGTGGGGCCGCGAACATCATCCGCGCGTCGATCACCACGCACAATCGGCAAAGAAGCGCATGACCCAATTCGCTTATCAACTCTACAGTTCACGCCAGTTTGGCCCACTAAGCGCCACGCTCGGCATGCTGGCCGAGATCGGCTACGACGCGGTGGAAGGCTATGGCGCGCTGTTCACCGACGATGAGGTCCTCAACGACCTGGAAGCGGGGCTGGCGGCCACGGGGCTGACCATGCCGACCGGGCATTTCGATCTGGCTCTGATCGAGGCCGAACCGAGCGCTGTGATCGCGATCGCCGAGCGCTTCTCCATGACATCGGTTTTTGCGCCCTTCCTGGCACCGGAAGACCGGCCCAATGACGCGGGCGGTTGGCGAGGCTTTGGCCAAAAGCTCGCAGAGATCGGCAAACCGATTGCCGATGCCGGCCTGACCTTCGGCTGGCACAATCACGCTTTTGAATTTCACCAGCAGCCGAGCGGCGAGTTCCCGATGGCGTTGATCCTGGACGCCAGCGATCATGTCATGCTGGAGTTCGATATGGCCTGGGCCCACATCGCCGGCCAGGATCCGGCGGCATGGCTCGACCGCTATGGATCGCGGGTTGCCGCAGCCCACATCAAAGACATCGCTCCGACCGGCCAAAAGATGGATGAGGATGGCTGGGCCGATGTCGGTCAGGGCATCATGGATTGGCCTGGCCTCTACGCCAAGTTGAAGGCGCTCAATGTGCCGTCGCTGGTCGTCGAACATGACAACCCGGCCGATGATCGCCGTTTTGCCAGCACATCCTTGGCGGCGCTGCGCACATTCGACACTGCCTGAGCGACCAAGGATGATTCCATGACGACAACGGCCCTGAAGCGCCTCGGCGTCGGCATCATTGGCTGCGGCAGCATTTCGACCACCTATTTGGGGCTTGCACCCTTGTTTCGCACCATCGACGTGCGCGGCGTTGCCGACATCAATCCAGCCGCTGCGGAGGCACGGGCCAGAGAGTTCGGCGTTCCGGCGATGCGCATTGACGAGCTCCTGGCTGATCCGTCGGTCGCAATCATCGTCAATCTGACCATCCCCACCGCCCATGCCAGCGTGACCCGCAGCATTTTGGAAGCCGGCAAACACGCCTATTCGGAAAAACCTTTTGTACTCTCCTTGGCCGAGGGTGAGGACCTGCGCGCACTGTGCGAGAGTACTGGGCTGCGCATTGGGTCGGCGCCGGACACCTTTCTAGGCGGCGCCCACCAGACAGCACGCAAAGCCATCGATGAAGGCGCCGTTGGCCGCATCGCGTCGGGCACCTGCCATGTGATGAGCCACGGCATGGAGCATTGGCATCCGAACCCGGATTTCTTCTACCAGCCGGGCGCTGGGCCGATTCTTGATCTTGGACCCTATTACATCACCAATTTGCTGCAGCTTCTGGGGCCGGTGAAACAGGTGGCCGCGCTCACCACGGCAGCCAGCACCCATCGCACCATCACGTCGCAGCCGCGCGCTGGCGAGACCATTCCAGTCGATACGCCGACCACGATCCATGCGCTTTTGGCGTTTGAACAGGGGGCATCGATCACGCTCTCGGCAAGCTGGGATGTTTGGGCTCATCGCCACGAGCCGATGGAACTTTATGGCACCGATGGCTCGCTCTATATCCCCGATCCGAATTTTTTCGGTGGCGCGGTGCAGAAGGTCGATCCCTCAGGCGAGGTCGTCGTTCTGCCCGACGGCGACCATCCCTTTGGTGTCGAGCAGGAAGTGCATGGTGGCCAGCCCCAAGCCAATTACCGCGCGGCAGGTCTGGCCGATATGGCCGCCGCCATCCAGGAAAACCGCCCGCATCGCTGCGCCTTCGATCTGGCGCTTCATGCGGTCGATGTGATGGGGTCGATCCTGAAATCCGGCGAGACAGGAACGTTCATCACGCCATCGACACGTTGCGCGCGACCGGCACCGCTCAGCACCGATGAAGCCAAAGCGCTGCTCGCCTGACGAGGTTTGCATTAGGCCGCCGCAGCAACGTTCTCTTTGGCCTGGCCGGCTTTGTTGTCCCGGCTGCGGAGCGCCTCCATGACCTCTTTGGAGAACAGCATCGGACCATCGAACTTCGTTCGCTTGGCAAAATACATTGCAGCATCGGACTGGCTGAGCAGCGTGTCCCAATCGATGCCGGGCTTGCCTACCGCCACCCCAATGGAGGGCTGCAGCAGGGCTTCATGGTCGGCAAAGCGGATAGGGTGATTGCAGGTTTCGCGAATGCGGTCGGCGACCAAATTTGCCGCTGCCTGAGCATCCTCGTCCACCACCAGGCAGACAAATTCATCGCCACCAAGACGCACGACATGATCGCTGGATCGCACGGCACCCTGCAGGCGCTGGGCTGTCACCTTCAGCGCCCGGTCGCCATCCTTGTGTCCATGGGTATCGTTGAGCGCTTTGAAATCGTTGAGATCAAGATAAAGAACCGCCACATGCCCCGCGGCGATGGCTGAACGAACGCCCGACTTGGCCAGGACACCATCGAGCCCGGATCGGTTGAGAAGCCCGGTCAGCTGGTCTGTTTTGGCCACCTGATGGGCGCGTTCCAGCATCATGGCTTGCTCGTGGAAATACCGCGCGGCTGACAGGCAAATGGCGAAGATGCCAGCGCACACCAGCAGAATGAACGGCAAAACGTCGGTGCGCAGCATGGTGCCGAGATCGTGCGGCGTCCAAACCAGCTGAGCGACCGGCGCGCCATCGGGGCCTGGCAGGGCAAGCGTTGGAGGATCGAGGGGCTCAACGGTTGGGCGAATGGCGTAACCGCTGCCGTGCGTCATGCGTTCGATGGCCTGCAGCTCATCCTCACCGAACTGAACGATTCCAACCAGGATCGGAAGGTTTTCGGCGAGTGATGGATCGACATAATCGGGCGTGATCCATGCCGTCGTGATCGCGCCGTGCACACCATTCACCGCACCAACACCGGCGACGGATACATGAGCCGAGGGCTCATGGTTCGCCAGTGCCATCAGGAACGGTTGTAGGCTGGCGACATCGAACTGCGATGGGGCGGCAATCTGTTCGGTCGCATCAAAGAGATGCAGAACCTCCTGGTCTTGCGAAAGTATGATGAGCTGATCAAACAGCTCACTTTCGAGCGCACCTGAGCCCATATGCTCGTAAATTGCCTCCACGTCGTTCGCTTCGACCACCTCATACGCCAGCGACCAAAACGCGTAATCGTTGGTTGAGGCCTGCACCCGATCGACGGTTTCGGTGACCATCAGCTCGACAAGATCGCGGGTCGCCTCACGCTCAATCTCGTTGATCCGCCCGGTCAACCAAAACAGCGACCACAGGATCATGCCGACGGCGACAACACCGAGCACCGAGAGTTTGATAAAGATTGGCTTGGTGGCGAGCGCCTTGGTCATGTTTGGCTCCTTTGGGGAGCCTGGCTTTTAATGAAACGACCTTAAAGAACGGCAAAATGGCGACGGTGTCGGCAGGCAATCTCGGCGAATGATAAAAGACCGGTTAAGGCCGCCAACGCGACAGGAAACGCCGACATTCAGTCGCGATCGTCTTGAAGGAGAAAAATGGAGCGGGCGATGGGATTTGAACCCACGACCCCAACCTTGGCAAGGTTGTGCTCTACCCCTGAGCTACACCCGCTCATGAGACGGCCAAGGGGCATCCCTCGATGAGGGCATTGCCGTCTGCGAGGCGCTTCTATGCATCAACAGATCGGCTTTTGCAACCATGTTTGTGTGCCCATCGAGCCCCGATTTGCCCGCCTGCAGGACAAGGGTTGTCGCGCACAGCGGCGCTGGTTAGGGAAACAGGTCTTTCAGCCCAGATTTTCGACAAGAAACGTTCCATGACCGCTGCGCATCACACCCGCCAAAGCCTGCTCGCCCAGCTCGATTCCTGGGGAATTGAGACCAAAACGGTCGATCACGAACCGTTGTTTACAGTCGAGCAATCCACCAAGGTACATCTCGAGGTGGAGGGCGCGCATACCAAAAACCTCTTCCTGAAAGACAAAAAGGGCGCGCTGTTCCTGGTGACGGCGGACCACGCCACGCAGGTGAACTTGAAAAACCTGCACAAGAAGCTTGGCTGCGGCAGGCTTTCTTTTGGCAATGCCGACCTCATGGAAGCTCACCTTGGCGTAACGCCAGGGTCCGTCACCGCGCTCGCCATCATCAACGATGTCGATCACACGGTCACGTTCGTGCTCGACGCGACTTTGATGAACGCTGCGATCATCAACGTCCATCCGCTGGAGAACACGGCCACCACGTCGATTGCTCGCGATGATTTGCTCGCCTTCGTTGAAAGGACCGGCCACGAGGTCCAGATCGTTGACCTTGAAAGCGATCTGGTCGACAGCGCCTGAGCCGCCTTGTAGAAGGCCGAACAAGGCCCATCTGAAATGGCAAGACACCGTTTCGCGTAAGGATATCTCATGTTGATCGGAACCGGCGGAACGCCGCCATCAAACTCCCAGACGACCACCGGTGATGTCATCGACATCACAACCGCTGACTTCATGAAAGAGGTCATCGAGGAATCCAAGACCCGGCCGGTCCTGGTGGACTTCTGGGCGCCCTGGTGCGGCCCCTGCAAACAGCTTACGCCAACGCTGGAAAAGGTGATCGCCAAGGCTGGCGGCAAGGTACGCTTGGCCAAAATGAACATTGACGAGCACCCCGAAGTGGCCGGGCAAATGGGTGTGCAATCAATCCCGGCTGTGTTCGCCTTTGTCGATGGCCGTCCAGCCGATGGCTTCCAAGGGGCACAGCCTGAAGCTCAAGTCCAAGCCTTCATCGACAAGCTGATCGGCCCGCAAGGTCCAAGCCAATCGGACCAGATGCTGGAAAAAGCCGACGAAGCTTTGGCCGCCAACGACCTGCAAAGCGCGGCGACCCTCTTCGCGCAGGTTCTGCAGCTCGAACCGGAAAATGCTGCGGCCATGGCCGGTATGTTGAAGGTCTATGTGGCGGCCGGCGAACTGGAGACGGCGCGCCAGGCGCTCGCCAGCCTTACCGAGGACATGAAGGCCGATCCGGCCATTCAGGCGGCACAGACGTCCCTTGATCTGGCCGAAAAGGCTGCGGCCCTTGGTGATGCTGAGGAACTGGCGGCCCGGCTTGAGGTCAATCCCGACGATCATCGGGCGCGGTTTGACCTTGCCCTCATTCACAATGCCAAAAACCATCGCGAAGCGGCCGCCGCGGCCCTTGTCGAGATCGTTCAGCGCGATAGGTCATGGGAAGATGACGGCGCCCGCAAAGAATTGCTGCGCCTGTTTGAAGCCTGGGGCCCCACCGACCCGGCCAGCATTGCCGGTCGAAAGAAATTGTCCCGGGTCCTGTTCTCGTAAGAAGCGCGGCCACACGCGCCACATCCGGCCTTAAGTGGCCAGAAGGCCCTGCAGGACACTATGGCATCATTGCACAGCAATCTTGCGCAACGCATACCGGCGGTCATCCCAGTGTTTCCGTTATCGTCAGCTCTGTTGCTGCCGCGCGGGCAAATGCCGCTGAACATCTTCGAACCGCGCTATTTGGCCATGGTCGACTACGCCCTTGGCCATGAGCGCATGATCGGGATGGTGCAGCCAAAATTCGAGCGTGACGGCTCGCCGGTGTTGGGTCTTGATCCGGATACGCCACCGCTCTGCGAGGTCGGCTGCCTTGGCAGGATTTCAGCGTTCCAGGAAACCGATGACGGCCGCTATCTGATGACGCTGACCGGCGTCTGCCGCTTCAAAATCGAAGAAGAAGAGACGGCCATCACCCCGTTTCGCATGTGCCGCGTGACCACCGACCAGTTTGCGCAGGACTTTGAGCAGGGCGCCGGAGAGAAACTGGTCGATCGCGACACGCTGCTGACGACGTTCAAAGCCTATCTGGAAGCCAATGATCTGGAGGCCGATTGGTCGGGCGTTGAAAAAGCGTCCAACGAAGCGCTGGTGAATGCGCTATGCATGATGAGCCCCTATGGCCCGCCAGAAAAACAGGCCCTGTTGGAAGCCGATGATTTGCGTGCCCGCGCTGACACGCTGATCGCCATCACCGAACTGTCGCTCGCCCGCGACAGCGATGGCGACCGTTCCGCCTTGCAATAGGCAGTTTGGCAGGAGAAGTATCTTGCATGGCTGAACCAACCCCCGCCGCGCCCAAGCGCCTGACCATCGATCGCAAGCTGCTGGACATCCTGGTGTGCCCGGTGACGAAATCGGTCCTGCATTATGATCACGACAGGCAGGACCTGATCTCCTACGCCGCCAAGGTCGCCTATCCGATCCGCGATTCCATTCCGATCATGCTGATCGAGGAAGCGCGTGAGCTGGATGATGCGGAGATTGCCAAGCACAAAAGCAGCAAGTGATCGCGCTCGGTGGTCATGCCGGGCGCCGAAGGCCGCCCCAATCCCGTCATGGCCGGGCTTGACCCTGCCATCCAGCTCTTCGTGTTTGTGCTCCAAGAAACCTGGGCTTTACACAGGTTTGTAGCCGGATCCCCGGATCAGGTCCTGAGATGACGACCATTGATTGGCTTGGGCTTCCGGAAGCCTAGATCGCCTTTCCGCTCATCAACCTTGGCCGGTCCTTGCTAATCCCGGCGGCTTCATCGATGAAATAGCGCTTGAGCGCCGGAAGCCGGTCCACGATGCCCAATCCGAACGAGCGCGCCATACGCACAGGCGCCATATCGTTGGAAAAAAGCCGGTTGAACACGTCCGTCACCACGCCCATCTGCGCAGTATCGAACCGGCGCCAGCGCTGATAGCGCTCCAAGACATCGTCTGATCCAATGTCGAGCCCAAGCCGGGCCGCATCGACCACCGCTTCGGCAAGCGCGGCCACATCGCGCAACCCCATATTGAGGCCCTGACCGGCAATCGGATGCATACCGTGCGCGGAGTCGCCGGCGAGCGCCAGGCGCGGCGCAATGAAAGAGCGCGCCAGCTTCAACCCGAGCGGAAAGGCCACGCGGCGGCTTTCCAGTTTCAAGTCGCCGAACTGCGCGCCGAACCGGCGTTCCAATTCCAGCATGAAGGTAAACTCATCACCGTTGACCAGAGCGTCGGCGGTTGCGGTCTTTTCCGTCCAAACAATGGACGAGCGTTTGCCGGGCAGAGGCAGTGAGGCGAACGGGCCAGCGGGCAAAAAGTGTTCGTAGGCAATGCCCTCATGGTCGCGTTCATGGCTAACGGTGCAGACAATGCCTGACTGGCCGTACATCCATCCGACGGTATCGATACCCGCCAGGTCCCGTAGACGCGAGCGAACACCATCGCAAGCCACCAGCAGGCGCGCCGTCACCTGCCGCTTATCACCCAATGTTATGTCCACATGGCCTGTGTCAGCATGGAAATCATCCACCGTCTGCGGCGCTTCGATGATCACCCCTTCTTCCAGACACCTTGCCCGCAGGCTTTTGGTCATCGCGCCGTTCGGCACCATGTGGGCAAAAGGCTCACCGTCCTTGGTTTCGGCATCGAAGGTCAAAAACACCGGACGCACGGGGTCACGCGTTTCTGAATCAGTGATGATCATCTGGTTGATCGGCTGCGCCTCTTCGGCAAAGCCCTGCCAGGCGCCCAAGGTCGTCAACATGGTACGCGCCGCGCTGGCAATTGCGGACGCCCGGCCATCCTTGTCGGCTTGTGCCGGCTCGCGCAGATCGACCACCGCCACGGTCAAGTCTTTGGCACCAACCTTCAGCGCCAAAGCCAGCGAAAGACCGACATAGCCCCCGCCGGCAATCAGCACATCGACGGTTTCAGGGACGGATGAAAGGAAGGCGCGGGCCATCAGATCGGTCTCAAGCTTGTTGTGGTGCCGCCAACATGATCCAACGGCATCAAAACACAAGCACGCACACTGTCTCACCCGACCGGTGATCGGCGACAAAAGAGGATTTTGCGATGGCGCCCAGCAAGGGTCAGGTGTCGATGCAGGCGCTGATGCGCGTGCTCGATCTAGAAATCTTGGAACACAACCTCTTTCGCGGCATCTCACCGGACGCCGGCTGGCAGCGTGTTTTTGGCGGCCAGGTGATTGGCCAGGCACTTATGGCCGCCTGCAAAACGGTTGATACCGACCGGCACCCCCATTCGCTGCACGGTTATTTCATGCGCCCGGGCGATCCGTCGATCCCCATTATCTACGAAGTCGATCGGATCAGGGATGGGCACTCGTTCACCACCCGCCGGATCGTGGCAATCCAACATGGCCAGGCGATCTTTTCCATGTCCTGCTCGTTTCACATCGTCGAGGATGATGTGTTCGACCATCAAAGCGCGATGCCGGACGTCCCGCCGCCAGAAGAGCTGGCCGATGAATCCGACATGAAAGCCACGTTCATGCAGGTCGCACCGGAGCCGATCCGCAAATATTGGGAGCGCGAGCGCCCGCTGGAACTACGCCCAACCAGCTTTGAGCACTACACCTCCGACGAACCCCAACCGGCCGAACAATGTGTCTGGCTTCGCTCCACGGCGCCTGTGCCCGAGCCGTTTGCCGACGATCCGCGAGTCCATGCCGCGATCCTCGCCTACGCCTCCGATATGACCCTCCTCGACACGGCGCTCTTTCCCCATGGCCTGTCGATCTTCTCGCGCGCTATCCAGGCGGCGAGCCTGGATCACGCCATGTGGTTCCATAGACCTTTTAGGATTGAAGACTGGCTGCTTTACGCCCAGGACGCCCCCTCGGCGCATGGCGCCAGGGGTTTTGCGCGCGGTGCGATCTACAATCGTGCCGGCAATTTGGTCGCCTCAACCGCGCAAGAGGGCCTGATCCGCCCCAATAAGCCCAAGCGTTGAGCATTTCGTGGGATCAATCCCGGCCTCTTCACAGTTTGCTTATTTCTTAGGCACGTTGTTGCACTGCAACCTGCACAATAAATAGGCATGTCTTACCGATTCTTAACGATTGGGCAGGGGTCGAGCAGCCGGCCACCTAGGCCGATTCAATTTTTCCCTATTTCTCAGTGCCTTACAGCAAGAATCTGAATCTGGCACGAAACTTGGATGAAATGTGGCGTTCGCAAGGCAGTGGCGCGCGCGCCCAGTCCTTGTGGCCCGGATTGTCCCCCCAATGGTGTCATCCGGTTTTCGCTTGCGGGCGGCGGG